>DATIZH010000001.1:0-1346 GCA_035517195.1 Nitrospiria bacterium
CGTCCACGAAATTGCCCGTGGGCATGTTGATCGTTGTAACGGCCAGCGGGTTGCCATTATCGAGCGAGGTCGTGTCGCAGGAGTACGGCCACGTCGGTTCCTCGACAATCCACACGTCGCCGGGATTGATCACCATCGGCAGATCCCAAGTGAGGCTGGTCGCCGTGTTCGCGACAATCTTCCGCGGCGGCGTCCCGCGTGAGACGCCCTGAATCACCCGGATCAGGTTGCCGACCTCTGCGCCGGGCGTCATGCCGTTGGGATAGACGTTGTTCTGGCAGCCGGAATCGGTAACGGACGTCGGGTTCGTGGTGTTCGAGGCATCGGCAGTGAAACGCAGAACGAAGCAGTCGCCTTCCTGGACGATGCCGTTCGGGTCAGGCGTGACGCCGATGGTGCCGGTGGTCTGGTCCCAGGACGTGATCTTGGCGCTGAAATACGGCGTGTCGCCTTCCGGCCTGCCGATGATGGAGATGATGCGGCCCACGGGCGTCCAGGATGGATTTGTGGAGGGCGGCGCGGCCTGAAGGTAGCCAGTGACGAGCGTGCCGGTGGACACGCTATCGATCGAGCCGCCGATTACGCCGCCATGGATCTCGTGTTTGGCCTTGATCCGGACCTTGCTGACATATGGAGACGGCAGCGCCCATGTCGAGCGCACTACCGGGCCGCCGAAGGTGATCGAGCCGGGCGTGTACGTGTCACTCGAACCAGCGGTCAGCGTTCCGGTCGCCTGCGCGCAAATCAAGTCGTCCTGGGTGGCGACGAACAACACGTAAGAAACGAGGCCCGCGACGGCTGGCCAGGTGACGCCTTCCAAGGTGAACGTGTCGGTCCCGGACGCCGAGGTGCCGATGATGGCAATGTTCGAAGGGGCCGAGGGAAGCCCGTTCGAGTCGATCGCGCAGATGGCGACGCGCAATGTCGCGTTGGCTGGCAAAGACCCACCCGTCGTGGACTGCGAGATCGATCCGATCCCCGGCGCACCAGCGCCCGTGGCGCTGAACTCGTTGACTGGCAGCTTCCCGGTGACCAGAAGGTTGGCAAGCATGCTGCCGTCGGCCAACTGCGCATAGGACTGATTGGTATCGAACGTCCACTCACCCGGAAAGAGCGCGTCATTGGCCGCAGCCTGCACCTGGTACGGTGCCCACGCAGGACCGAGCGGTATCGGATAGAAGAGTGGCGGCAAGGGCGCGGGTACCACGTCCATCGGCTTCGGCCCGACGTCCAGGTCGTACATGGAATCCGTGACCGTCTGCCCCTCGATCTGCACCGACCAGTCCTTCTTCAGGCTCCATCGCTGGATGCGGAAAGACATCGTGATGATCTGGAACGGAAGGTTC
>DATIZH010000002.1:0-11902 GCA_035517195.1 Nitrospiria bacterium
TACAAGATGAAGCTCAAGAGGATTTATGAAGCGGCGGAAAGAACCGATGGATTCAGAATTTTAGTCGACCGACTCTGGCCCAGAGGCGTCTCAAAAGAAAAGGCCAGAATCGATCTTTGGATGAAAGACATTGCCCCAAGCCATGAACTCCGGAAGTGGTTCAATCACGATCCTCAAAAATGGGTTGAATTTCTGCAACGATATGAGAAAGAGCTTCAGGCCAAACAGAGCCAAATCAGGGACCTGAAACAAAAACTCAGGGAGGAAAAGGTGGTCACGCTTCTTTTTTCTGCTTCAGATGAAAAATACAATAATGCCGTGGCATTGAAACGATTGCTCAAATGACAAAATTGTCCCCTCGCCACCAAGGTTACCGACCCCTGCCCCCGCGGTTTTTTCACCGATCCGCTGCGCGTGCGGTGCGACATGGCGATGCTCGTCCTGCCGGAGGTCTTCGAACGGACCTGGGGACTGAAGGTGGAACCGTTCTGGCCAATCGCAACCCGGCGCGTGCGTGAACGATTCCCGGATTTTTGCTTCATGGCCGAGGTCTACTGGGATCTCGAATGGACGCTCCAGCAGCAGGGGTTCGATTTTACCTATGACAAACGGCTGTATGACCGCCTCCGCGAGGGCCATGCCGGGCCGGTCCGCGACCATCTGCGCGCGGCGCTCAACTACCAGAACAAGATGGCCCGGTTTCTGGAAAATCACGACGAGCCCAGGGCGGCCGCGACGTTTCCGCCGGAGATGCATCACGCCGCGGCCGTCATCACCTTTCTCACTCCGGGATTGCGGTTCTTCCATCAGGGACAGTTCGAAGGCCGGAGAAGGCGCATCTCGCCCCATCTGGTCCGGGCGCCCCAGGAGCCGATTGACGCGGCGCTGCATTCGTTCTATGATCGCTTCCTGACGGTGCTCCGTCAGCCGGTGGTGCGCGAAGGCGCGTGGAAGCTGCTCGACTGTGTCCCGGCATGGGAGGGCAATGGAACATGGGAGGACTTTCTCGCCTGGTCCTGGCAGGCTCGTGACGGTCAGCGGCGGCTGATCGCCGTCAACTATGCCGGCCATCAGAGCCAGTGTTATGTCCGGATCCCGTTACCTGACCTAGCCGGCCGCACGATGTGTCTGAAGGATCTGATGAGCCCCGCCGACTATGATCGAGACGGCGGCGACCTTGCGTTGCGGGGGCTCTATCTCGACCTGCCCCCCTGGGGCTATCACGTATTCGAAGTGAAGACGCTTCCTCCATAGACCGGGACACGACGCTCCAGAAGGGAGTGAACTTTCTGGCGTCCTCTGCCGACATCACGTGCGGATGTTGACGGGGAGCAATGGGTAATGAAAAACGGGAATCAGGATGGCCCGCATTGAGCGTCAGAGTCTTTATCCTGATTGGCAGTGTGTGGGCTGGCTTCGGAGTCGCCGTCGCTGTTGCGGCGGAGCCAACCGGGGGACTGACCGAGCGACCCCAGTCTCAATCCTTTGATCAATCTTCAAGTCAATTCCCAGAGAACTCCAAGAACGGGTCGGTCGCGGACGCGTCCGTGGAACCGGCGAAGCCTGATCAACGCCCGGAGCATTCCCAAGTGTCCGGCGCCGAGCCCGATGAGCAGGCGAGGCGCTCCGAAGAACGAAAGAGCCTGTCGGAGGCCGGTGCGGCCACCGGCTCGGACCCCACCGCCATCATCGGCTACTATCAACTCAGCTATTCACACAATGTGTACACGACGGGGCTGAATCTCGACCTGGCGACCGCCGTCATCCGGCTGCCGCTCACGCCCAACTTCCTCCTGCAGATCACATTGCCCTATGCGTGGGCCGATCCGCCGGGGGCGGGCACGACAAACGGCCTCGGCGACATGACGGTGCGGCTGGGCGGGCGGCTGTATGCCAGCGATTATGTCGCCCTGTTTCTCGGCGGCGATCTCTCCTTTCCAACGGCCAAGGAAACGCAGTTGGGCGCGGGCAAGTACACCATCGGCCCGGCCGCCGCGCTGGCCGTCCCGCTGCTCCGTCTGCATTCAATTTTCTATGTGCTCGTCCAGGACTTCGACTCGTACGGGGGTGATCCCGGCCGGCCGGATGTCGGGTATCTTCAAATTCAGTCGGCCGTCAACACTATCCTGTCCGACCGGTGGTGGACGCTTGTCCAAGGGACTTGGGCCACGAATTGGAAGAATAACCGAAAGAGCTCGCTGAACCTCGTAGGCCAGATCGGCTATCTGGTGAACAGCCATTGGGGGCTATTCGTTGGAGCCGGAGGGGGGCAGTGGACAAGGACGCCTATTTGAGCCTTGACTGGACGGTACAGGCCGGCGTGCGCTGGATCTTCCAAACCCCGTTGATTTCTGAAAAAATTATTACGAATGCCGTTTGGCGCTTCAACCCCGTCAAATTGATACACGGCATGTGATCAGGATCCCATGCAGCAGCAGGACGGGCTCTGTATCTCTGGATGGTTTTTCAGTGTGATTGATCAAGTCCTTCAAGGGGAGCGCCGATAGCCCATATTTCCACAGACGATTAGAATAACTGAGGCAATTTGCCACATTTTAAGTTGTTTTTACGGCGTGCTAACTTTTTAATTGATTGAAAAGTTGAGAAATTATCAGGTTTCTCATTTGTGGCATGATATCTGCTTTCAAGAGAATTTGGTAATTAATACCCTTCAAAATGATGAAGTTCGGTGTGTGAACGAATGCTTGAGCAATCGAAGATTCTGAGGATTTGTATGGGACGTGAGGGAGTCAACCGACCGTGATGTTGCCCGTTGAACGGAGACGCACTCAGCGACGGTCATCCGATCGTGAGCACGACCATGCGACGTTGTTGCGGCAGACCACTGACGCGCTCCGGGAAACCGATCAGCGCTTCCGGATCATGGCCGACACGGCCCCCGTCATGATCTGGATGTCGGGCCAGGACAAGCGTTGCAATTTCTTTAACAAGGGATGGCTGGACTTCACCGGCCGCGCAATGGAGCAGGAGCTGGGCGACGGCTGGGCGGAAGGGGTCCACCCGGATGATCTGCGCGGCTGCGTGACGGCCTACGAAACCGCCTTCGACGCGCGCGAGGAATTCAAGATCGAATACCGGCTCCGGCGGGCCGACGGCGAGTATCGCTGGCTGCTGGATCACGGCACGCCACGGTATCTGCCCGGCGGCGGCTTCGTCGGCTACATCGGCGCCTGCATCGACATCACCGACCGCAAACGCGCGGAAGAGGCGCTGGCGCGAAGCGAGTCGGCCCTTCGGGTGAGCCAAAGCGATCTGCAGTCGCTGGCGGGCAAGCTGCTGGCCGCTCAAGAAGAGGAACGTCGCGTGCTGGCCCGGGAGCTGCACGACGATCTGAGCCAGCGTCTTGCCGCGGCCGCCATCGAAGTGGGCGTGCTCGAGGGAGAACCATATCCGATGTCTGCGCCCGTATTGAATCAACTAGTCGAGATCAAGCAGCAGTTGGTGGCCCTGTCGACCGAGGTTCACGATTTGAGCCGCCGGCTGCATCCGTCGATCATCGACGACCTGGGATTGGTCGATGCTATCAGGTCCGAGTGCGACCGGTTCTCCGCGCGCGAGGGTGTCTCCGTGGAGTGTTTCGCCACCCGGCTGTCCAGGCCGGTTTCCAAGGATGTCGCGCTGGGGCTCTATCGCATCACCCAGGAGGCGTTGCGGAACATTGCCAAGCACGCCAGGGCGGACCGGACGCACGTGACGCTCGGCGCGCACGGACTGGACTTGCTGCTGTCCATCCGGGACGACGGCGAGGGTTTCGATCCGGAGGGCGCGAAAGGCCGTGGCGGGCTCGGCCTGGCAAGCATGAGGGAACGGGTTCAGTTGCTCCGGGGGGAGCTTGCCATCGTGTCCAGTCCGGGAGCGGGAACGACGATCGAAGTCAGGGTTCCGTTCCGCTCATCGCACGATGATCCGGCAATCGCTGACAGGGGTGAAGGCGTCTGATGGCCCTCATGGCGCAGGCCCGCTCCCGTTTGGATGCCGGGAGGCGTCTGCCTGGAGCCGAACGCACCCCGGTAATCGCCGGCAGGGAAACAGGTAACTTTACGAGTATCGTGGAGCCGGCCGCCGTGCTACAGTATTCCTCCGTTTATCCTGAACGGACACCACCGACTGTGAAACGCCCCCGGGTATTGCTGGCCGATGACCACAAGATCGTGGTGGAGGGGTTGACCACGCTCCTCTCCCCCCATTGTGATCTGGTCGGCGCGGTGCAGGACGGCCGGGCGCTGGTTGAGGCCGTCAAACGGCTCAAACCCGACGTCGCCGTGGTCGACATTTCGATGCCCCTGCTCAACGGCATCGATGCGGCCCTCCAGCTCAAAAAGGCCAAGACGCCGACCAGGATCATTTTTCTCACGATGCACCCGGATGTGACCTACGTCACCCGCGCCCTGGAGGCGGGGGCATCAGGGTTTGTGTTGAAGCATTCGGCCTCCTCCGAACTGCTCACCGCCATCCGGGAAGCGGTCAAGGGACGGCTCTACGTGACGCCCATGATCGCCAGGGAGGTGCTCCAGCGGATCATGCAGAAGCCCGCCTCCGTCAGCGGGCCGTCCGAGTTGACCTCCAGGCAACGGGAAGTGCTGCAGCTTTCGGCCGAGGGCCACTCCGCCAAGGAGATCGCCTCCCTGCTGAAGATCTCTCCACGCACGGTGGAATTCCACAAGCTCAAGCTGATGGAGAAACTGAACCTGCACAGCCAGGCCCAGTTGGTTCTCTATGCGATCAAACACGGGGTGATTGCCTCATGAGGACCCCGTCACAAGGTCCCGCGGCGTTCATCCTGAACATAGCTCGTATTTTCTATGCAAAAACCAAGTACTTTTACGAGTGTTCCGCCACCCCATCGATCGCTATACTAGACTTCCTTGACCCATCGAGGGCTGTGCGTGAAAGGAGGCTTTGAATGACACGTCATGATCCCAACCGAATCATGAGAATGTTGATCCGAACGGCGATCAGCCTTGCCGTGGTGTTGTCTCTGTGTTCTGTCGCGCAGGCGGGTGGGATCGGCCATTACGCTCCTGCGGTTCCCAATATCCTGGACTTTTTCCAGCCGGAATCGGGCTTGTATTACGTCCAGTACAGCCCCTACTACAACACGGACTCGTTCAAAGGAGCGGGCGGCAGCAGCGTGAGCAGCATCACGATCCATCCGGGGCCGGGGCCGGGCGTGCCGGTCGCCATCGACGCCAATCTCCACGCCATCTCGCTGATCCCCACCTTCATCTGGGTGACGCCCTGGAAAATTCTCGGCGCCCAGATCGGCGCCTTCATGATGCCCACCGTCTCCAACATCAACATCAGCGCGGCATTGAGCGGCGAAATCCTCGGCAACCAGGCGTCGCTTGATCAGGCCAATTACGCCTGGGGCGACATGTACTTTCAGCCCATCTGGCTCGACTGGGCGTTCAAGCACTTCGATGTCGAATTCGGCGAAGGGTTCTGGGCGCCGGTGGGCAAATACAGCACGAATCAGGTCAACGTCGGTCCCTTTACCGTCACCGCACCCTCTGCCAGCAACGTGGGGCTCGGCTACTGGACCAATCAGATGCAAGTGGGCACCGCGTGGTATCCCTTTGACAACAAGGGGACGGCGGCCGCCGCGGCGCTCACCTGGGAGATCAACAGCAAGATGCAGAACATCGATCTGGTGCAGGGCCAGCGTCTCGTGCTGAACTGGGGCGTCAACCAGTTCCTGCCGGTCACGAAGGATGAATCGCGCCTCATCTCCGTGGGCGTGACCGGCTACGACAACCTCCAGGTGACGGGCGACAGCGGCAGCGCCGGGAGCGATTCACGCAGCCAGGTGCACGCGGTGGGCGGCCAGGCGGGGTTTGCCATCGTGCCGTCGAACTTCGCCTTCAACGTCCGCTATCTGCATGAATACGCGGCCCGGAGCACCTTCATGGGCGACTGGGTCAGCCTCAGTTTTGCGATCAAGGCGTTTTAACGAACGGACCTTCCACCACGTATAAGGAGCCTCAGATGAGAAAACTCGTGATCTTGATCCTGGCCGTGGCCGTGCTCAGCGGCTGCGCCGCCACCACACAGATGCGGACCATGGAACCGTCCGGCTTCCTCGGCGAGTACCGCTCCCTGCTCAAGCCCGGCAAGGATGTGCAGGGGGTGCACCAAGTCATCCTGATCTACATTAAACCCAACCTCAACATCGCCTCCTACCACAAAATCTTGCTGGCGCCGATCACGATCTGGGATGATCCGAACCATCCCATGTCGATCGACGACCGGAACGATCTGGTCCAGCTGGCCGACAGCGAAACGGCCCAGCTGAGCGATCAGCTCTCCAAGGCGGGCTATGATATGGTCGACAAGTTCGGGCCGGACACCTTGCGTATTCAGGCGGCGATCATTCATGGTCAGCCCCAGAGGGTCGGACTGGCCTTCATCTCCAGAATCGTTCCCCAGGCCAGGGCGCTGAATACCCTCTGGTCCTTTGCCTCCGGCAAGCCGGCCTTTACCGGCGATGTTCATATCGAAGTCAAGATCACCGACGGGGCAACGGGAGAATTGCTGGCGGCCGGTGGCGACGCCCGGGCTGGGACGTTGAAGCTGTTTGATAAAAATGTCTTCAGCTCCTGGGGCGACGTGAAGAATGCCTTCACTTATTGGAATGAGCTGTTGATCTACCGATTGTGCACGTACAGCCAGAAAACGGACTGTGTGAAGCCGAGCGCCTAGGGCACGGTCTGACGGATTGCCTCAAAATTTCTTCATAGGAGAAGTGCAGATGAAATCACCATGGTTTGGATCGTTAATCCTGATGGCAGCGCTCACTTCGCTCTCGAGCGCGCCGTCCGCGCTAGCTCAGCAGGTCACCGGCACGCTTGGCTCTCCGGGTGCGACCACCACCATCACCGGCAAGCAGCTCCCGCCGCCTGATCCGAAATTCGGCGGCGTGATCAAGGAGGACGCTCTGAAGTCGAAGTACTGGTGGGCGCCACGCATTGTGCCGCAGAAGGGCGCGCCCAACATCCTGCTCATCATGACCGACGACGCCGGCTTCGGCGTGCCGGGCACGTTCGGCGGCGTCATCCCGACGCCGGCCATGGATCGTGTCGCGCAGAACGGACTGCGCTACACCCGCGTCTTCTCCACCGCGCTCTGCTCGCCGACGCGCGCCGCATTGATCACCGGCCGTAATCATCACTCGGTGGGCTTCGGTGTCATTTCGGAACAGTCGACCGGCTTCCCCGGCTATAACAGCATCATTCCAAAAGACAAAGCCACGATCGGGCGGATTCTGCTCGAGAACGGCTACGCCACGTCGTGGTTCGGCAAGGACCATAACACGCCGGCCTTCGAGGCCAGCCAGGCCGGACCGTTCGACCAGTGGCCGACCGGCATGGGGTTCGAGTACTTCTACGGTTTCGTCGGCGGCGACGCCAACCAGTGGGAGCCGAACCTGTTCCGAAATACCACGCAGATTTATCCGTTCCTCGGAAAGCCGCCAGGGACCTGGAACCTGGTCACGGCGATGGCCGACGACGCCATCGACTGGGTCACACGGCTCAACCAGATCGACCCGTCCAAGCCGTTCTTCGTCTATTACGTGCCTGGCGCGACGCACGCGCCCCATCACCCGACGAAGGAATGGGTGGGCAAAATCCACGACATGCACCTGTTCGACAAGGGGTGGAACGCGTTGCGCGAGCAGATCTTCGAGAACCAGAAAAAGATGGGCATCATTCCGCAGGACACCCAACTGGCACCCTGGCCGAAGGAGATGCTCAAGAACTGGGATGATCTGTCCGCGGACGAGAAGAAGCTCTACATCCGCCAGGCCGAGGTCTTCGCCGCCTACGTGGCCTACGACGATCATGAGATCGGGCGCCTGATCCAGGCGGTCGAGGACATGGGCAAGCTTGACAACACGCTGGTCATCTACATCAACGGCGACAACGGGACCAGCGCCGAGGGCGGTCCGTTCGGCACGCCCAATGAAGTCGCCTTCTTCAACGGCGTCCCGGTGCCGGTCGAGGATCAGCTCAAATACTTCTATGACGTGTGGGGCACCGACAAGACCTACAACCACATGTCGGCCGGCTGGTCGTGGGCCTTCGATACGCCGTTCGACTGGTTCAAACAGAACGCCTCAAGATTGGGTGGCACCAACCAGAACATGGCGGTGATGTGGCCGGCCCGCATCACGGACAAGGGCGGCCTGCGCCAGCAGTTCACGCACGTCATCGACGTCGTGCCCACGATCCTCGAGGAGACCAAGATCCATGCGCCCGAATATGTGGACGGCATCAAGCAGGCGCCGATCGAAGGCACCAGTTTCGCCTATACCTTCGACAAGAAGAACGCCAATGTCCCGTCCCGGCACCATACGCAATACTTCGAAATGATGGGCCAGTGGGCGATCTATCATGACGGCTGGATCCTGAGCACCAAGGTGAATCGCGCGCCGTGGGAGGCCTTTGGACCGGCCAACACGGATCCATTGAACAACCAGGTGCTGCAGCTCTATGACCTGACCAAGGACTTCAGCCAATCACAGGACATCGCGGCCAAGCACCCGGCGAAGGTCAAGGAGATGAAGCAGCTGTTCATCGAGCAGGCCAGGAAACACGAGGTCTTCCCGATGGACGCGTCGGTGGCGGCCCGCATCGTCGCGCCGCGGCCGAACATCACCGCCGGCCGCACGGAATTCGTCTACACGCGCACGATGACCGGCCTGCCGCAGGGCGACTCGCCGATGCTGCTGGATTCATCCTACACGATCACGGCCGATCTCGACGTGCCGCAGGGCGGCGAAGGGATGATCCTGACCTCGGGCGGCCGGTTTGGCGGCTATGGCTTCTACCTCCTCAAGGGCAAGCCGGTCTTCCTGTGGAACCTGCTTGATCTCGAACGGATCAAGTGGGAGGGAGCCGAAGCGCTGACGCCCGGGAAGCATACCGTCGAGTTCGATTTCAAATATGACGGGCTGGGCGTCGGAACGCTGGCCTTCAACAACTTCAGCGGGCTCGGGCGGCCCGGCACCGGCACGCTGAAGGTGGACGGGAAGGCGGTCGACACCAAGGAGATGAAGCGGACCCTGCCGATGATCCTGCAGTGGGATGAAAGCTTTGACATCGGCTCGGACACGCTGACGGGCGTCAACGACGAAGACTACCAGCCTCCCTTCCCCCTGACCGCCAAGCTCGACAAACTGACGATCAAGGTGGACCGTCCGCAGTTGTCGCCGGAGGACATCAAGAAGCTCAAGGCGGCGATGATGGAGAAGGCGACGAGCGACTGATCGCGCGTCGATTGGGACAACACGCGCGGGCCGCGTCGTTGGTGATGCGGCCCGCGGCGTCTCCGCCGGACGAGGGGAACTGGCGGCCGCCGGCGATTCAACAAGTGAATGGGCGGATCTCGAAGTGCACGGTTTCCGTCTGTTGATTTTCGATTGGAGTCTTCCAGTATGAACACACCGAAAGGGAGATGGAAAATGATGACACGAGGGATGCTCAGTGCGGCGCTGGTGGCAAGTTGCATGCTGTTCGGAATGGCCGGATGCGCCTATTTCTCCAATGAAAAGGTCAGCGGCACCATCAGCCAGAATGTCGTCTCCGTCACGGCGAAGGTGAAGGCGGTCGACCTGAACACGCGCATTGTCACTCTTGAGCGCGCCGACGGCTCGACGGTCGAAGTCTACGCCGGCGAGCAGGTCCGCAATCTGCCGCAGGTCCGGGTGGGCGACAACGTCACGGTCACCTACTACCAGTCGTTGGCTTATGACGTGACGAAGGCCGGTGAAGGCTCGCCGGGCGTCACGACGGCCGAGACCCTGGCGCGGGCCAAGCCGGGAGAAAAACCGGGGGGCGCCGCCGGGAGAATCATCACCATTACCGCCACGATCACGGCGATCGACAAGACGGCCCAGACGGTCACGTTGAAGGGGCCGGAGGGAAATACATTGACCGTGAAGGCACGCGATCCGAAGAAGCTGGAGAAGGTGGCCGTCGGCGATCTCGTCAACATCACCTACACCGAGGCGGTGGCGATCCTTGTAGAAGAGCCGAAACATTGAATCGGTTGAGGAGATGGCTGATGGACACACGCGCCGTTTTCTCCGCCATCCTGCTCCTTTCAGTGGCGGCCTGCGCGCCGACCAGCGTGGAAGTCACCGGTGGAGGCGGCGGCGAGGCGCCGAGGCCGGACCGCATCCTGGTCTATGACTTTGCCGTGACGCCCGATGAGGTCGAGCTGGACCAGGGGTTGGGGGCTGATCTCAAGGCCCAGATTGAACACGAGAGCAGTCTTACCGCGCGCACCGCGCAGGAAATCAAGATCGGCCATACGGTGGTCAATGTCATGTCGGAGGAGCTGGTGAAGGCGATCCAGGGGTACGGCTTTCCGGTGGAGCGGGCCCTGGGTCTGCCAAAGAGGAAGAATGGACGCACCCTGTTGGTCAAAGGACAGCTCTTTTCCATCGACGAAGGCAACAGCACGGAGCGGATCGTGATCGGGCTGGGCGCAGGGCGGACCAGCGTGCGGGCAAGGGTGCAGCTTTATGATCTGACGCCTGAGGGGATGAAAAAGGTTGAGGCCATGCGCGGGGAGGCCGAGGGCCTGGCGCAGCCGGGCATGGCCGAGACGATGGGCGTCGGCGCGATCGCGGGCCATCTCCTCGTCTCCACGCTGGTGAGCGGGACGATGGAGGCTGGCGGCGAGCTGGACTGGAATTCTGTTGAAGGCGACGGCAAGCGGCTGGCCAGGGGCGTGGCCGCCGATCTGGAACAATATTTCATCACCCAGGGTTGGCTCCAGCCGATGCCGCAATGATCAGACGGGGAAGCTGAAGCCCGGCCCAATACCAAGGATGGTATGAAGAGTTAGGCGTGCGATGAAGCGATCCGGTATCCGCATGGTCGCCGTGACGGTTCTGCTCCTGGCGACTGCCGATGCGCACAACGCAACAGGAGCGTCGTCCTCTTCGGTGATCGGCTCGTTCCAAGCGACCGTGGTGAACGGCGGACAGCCGCCGGGCCCGGCCCCTGAGGGGATGGTCTGGATCCCCGGCGGCGAGTTTTCAATGGGGGCGGCCGATCCGGTCGGGAAGGACATGAACGACGTGGGGATGAACGCGACGAACGATTCCCGGCCGATCCACCGCGTCTACGTCGACGGCTTCTGGATAGATAAAACCGAAGTCACGAACGGGCAATTTGCCAAGTTCGTCAAGGCCACGGGCTACGTCACGGTGGCCGAGCGGACGCCGAAGCAGGAGGATTTTCCGGACGCACCGCCGGAAAGTCTGGTGGCGGGCTCGGTCGTCTTCTCCCCTCCGGATCATCCCGTGCCCCTGGACGATTATCTGCAATGGTGGTCGTACGTGAACGGGGCGAACTGGCGCCATCCCTTCGGTCCGAAGAGCTCGATCAAGGGAGAGGAACAGTATCCGGTCGTCCAAATCGCCTATGAAGATGCGCTGGCCTACGCGAAGTGGGCGGGCAAACGGCTGCCCACCGAGGCGGAATGGGAATTTGCCGCGCGCGGCGGTCTGATGGGCAAGCCCTACGCCTGGGGCGATCAATTCCGGCCCAACGGGAAATGGATGGCGAACACCAATCAGGGCCACTTCCCCGACAAGGACACCGGTGCGGACGGCTACGCCGGCATTGCGCCGGTGGCACAATATCCGCCGAACGGTTATGGCCTCTATGACATCACGGGCAACGTCTGGCAATGGACGAGCGACTGGTACCGGCCCGACTATTACGCGCAGCTGGCCGCTACGGGCGGCGTGGCGCGCAATCCGAAGGGGCCCGATTCGTCGTTCGATCCGGCCGAACCCGGAGAGAAAAAACGCGTCCACCGGGGCGGGTCGTTCCTCTGCACGGAGCAGTACTGCTCGCGCTACATGGTC
>DATIZH010000003.1:0-65579 GCA_035517195.1 Nitrospiria bacterium
CCAATCGACGGGGCCGCGGGGGGAGATAGTGTCTCCCTAATTCATCTGCGTCGCGGCTGAGGCCGCTCGCTCGAATGGGGGGAGAGTGCCGCTTTTTCCCGGCATCAACTGTGGAGGCTGCCGCCCACACGCCCCGGCCATCGGATTTACGCTACCCCGCTGATAACCGGCGTGAATTGCTCCTGCGTATATCTTGAGTCCAAAAATCAATGGGGGTAGTCAGGGGGAGATAACGTCTCCCCCTGACTTTAATAGACAGGGCTGCGGGGGGAAATTATCGTCTCGTTATTGAAATTAGGGGGAGGTGCTTCGACACGGCCATGGCAAAGGCCATGGCTTCGTGCTCAGGTCCGACCCTCACCGGCTGTACCGGCGAAGCGCCCTTCGATCCTCCCCTGATAACCCTCTTCGGAAGTAAGCCCCTTCCTCGCCGGCCGGTCCCCCTCATCCTTCCTTATCTCAATCAGGGAAGATACTGTAATGACTTCTTCCGGAAAGCGTGATTCTTCTGCTATTTCTCTTTTCCAACATTTCAATTTGAAATCGCTAACATCCCTTCACTTATTTCAGAAACCCTGTTCTCTTATCGACTAACCGATCATTAATTTATAAGCAGTTTTGGCGTAGTCTCCTGAGGGGTTCAAAAACAAATCATTGCGAATCGAATAGTCACAGGAAGGTCAACAACGAATTGAATGCGTTTTAGTTGCCACCGTTAGATTCTCTGAACTAGCCAAGTCCCGTGTATGCCCATATCCATGTGTTCAAAAGAAAGTAATTGACTATGAACAGGCACCGCATTTGGATATCTTGTATAGTCTTGCTCGGAGCTGTTTCCGTCCTTACGGCCTGCGGGAGTTCTGGCGGCAGCGGGGCGCTAGTCGCTAGGTGGGTCAGTGGGGCCGATCTCATCAACCAGAAGGGAGTCTACGGCACACGGGACATCGCGGCCCCCTCCAATGTGCCGGGTGCGCGTGCAGGCGCTGTCTCGTGGACAGACAGCAAGGGACATCTTGGCCACCTCTGGCTCTTCGGTGGGTATGGCTACGACTCTGCGGGGAACTATGGTTCTCTCAACGATCTGTGGAGATTCGATGAAAGTAATTGGACCTGGGTCAGCGGGGCCGATGTCATCAACCAGCAAGGTATTTACGGTACGCAGGGCATAGCAGATCCCTCCAATGTGCCCGGAGCACGAGTTGCCTCTGTTTCGTGGATTGACAGCCAGGGGCAGCTCTGGCTCTTCGGTGGAGGTGGATACGACTCAGCAGGCAACGCTGGCTATCAGAACGATCTGTGGGAATTTGATGGAAGTCAATGGACATGGATCAGTGGGGCCGATATCATCAACCAGCGGGTATTTACGGTACGCAGGGCATGGCAGATCCCTCCAATGTGCCCGGAGCACGAGTTGCCTCTGTTTCGTGGATTGACAGCTTCGGTTACCTTTGGCTCTTCGGGGGAGTGGGATTCGACTCTGCGGGGAACTTAGCTTTTCTGAACGATCTGTGGAGATTTGATGGAAGTAATTGGACTTGGGTCAGCGGGGCCGAGGTTGGAGGCCAGAATGGCGTTTATGGTATGCAGGGTACCGCCTCCCCCTCCAATGTGCCGGGCGCACGCGAGAGTGCAGTTCCGTGGATGGACAGCCAGAACCACCTGTGGCTCCTTGGGGGTTTGGGATACGATTCTACGGGGACGATAAGAGGCCTGAATGACCTATGGATTTTTGATGGAACGAGTTGGACCTGGGTCAGCGGGGCCGAGGTTGGAGACCAGTATGGCGTCTATGGTATGCAGGGTACCGCCTCCCCCTCAAATGTGCCAGGCGCACGCCAGAGTGCCGTTTCGTGGATGGACCTCAGCGGTAACCTTTGGCTCTTCGGGGGAAGAGGATTAGGTTCCACGGGGACTGGGGGACTGCTCAATGATCTTTGGGAATTGACGCCATAGTAAACCCGGAATGCAGTAAATCCTGGGACAAATTTATTTTAACGTACTCCCAGTCATATATTGTTGTTTCTGAAACTGGTTGCCCCACGGAAACACCCATTGATTTGATTGGAATATCTGGCCCTTAGTTTAGAGTCTTTTTGATATGTTGGGGCAAGCATTACCTTCGTTAATCGGTAATTTCCTGAAATCTCTCGATTCACGACTTGTAAGGTGTACTACTTATTTGATCTGATACTGGACGGCAGGTAAAGTTCTGGTTCTTTTATCCCTTTTGGTAGGCGGGTCCCCCAGGTATTCATCCGTGGGGGTTACCTCTTCCAGATCCCGGACACCCATCGGAGGTACGCAGCGTATGGGCGATGGGGGGAACGGGGGGAGCTGAGCATCTCCCCCCGTCAAAATTGACAACCCCGTCGACGGTTGGGTATAGTGGGCCTGCCATGTCAGATCGTCTCCATCATCATGCCGATCACGGCTCCCCCAGGCGGGAAGGGGTGCAGTTTGATACGATTGAAGACGCGATCGAGGAAATCCGCAACGGCCGGATGGTGATTCTGGTCGACGATGAGGACCGCGAGAACGAGGGTGATCTGGTGATCGCGGCGGAGCGGGTGACTCCCGATGCGATCAATTTCATGGCGACGCACGGCCGGGGCCTGATCTGCCTGTCCGTCACCGAGGAACGGGCCACGCAGCTGCAGCTGCCACCGATGGTGACTGAAAATACCACCAATTACGGCACGGCGTTCACCGTGTCGATCGATGCCAAGCGGGGTGTGACGACCGGGATCTCCGCCTCCGATCGCGCCACCACCATTGCGACCGCCATCGCGCCTGGAACGACGCCGGCCGACCTGGCGCGACCGGGGCACATTTTCCCGATCAAGGCGCAAACGGGGGGGGTGTTGAAACGGGCCGGACAGACCGAAGGGTCGGTCGATCTGGCGCGCCTGGCGGGGCTGACCCCCGCAGGCGTCATTTGCGAGATCATGAACGAGGACGGGACGATGGCGCGCAGCCCTGAACTGGCCGCGCTGGCCCGACGGTTTCATTTGAAGATGGTGACCATCAAGGATCTCATCAATTACCGGATGCAGCGTGAATCGCTCGTGCACCGGGTGGCATCGGCCACTCTGCCGACCCGCCACGGCGACTTCGACGCGTTCGTTTATGAAAATGACCTGGATCACGGCACGCACATCGCCCTGGTCAAGGGGGCCATCACCCCCGATGCGGACGTGCTGGTCCGGGTGCATTCGGGCTGTCTGACCGCGGACGTCTTCGGGTCACGGCGGTGTGATTGCGGCGAGCAGCTGCAGCGGTCGATGCAGATGATCCAGGAGGAAGGGCGCGGGGTCCTGCTCTATCTGAATCAGGAGGGACGCGGCATCGGCCTGGCCAACAAGATCAAAGCGTACGGCCTGCAGGACGCCGGCCGGGACACGGTGCAAGCCAATCTGGAACTGGGGTTCAAAAGTGATTTGCGTGATTACGGGATTGGCGCCCAGATCCTGGTCGATTTGGGCGTTCGACGGCTCCGGCTTCTGACCAACAATCCGAGAAAGATCGTCGGACTCGAAGGGTACGGCCTGGTCGTGGTGGAGCGGGTGCCGATCGAGTCGACGCCACACGAACGCAACGTCCATTACCTCAGGACCAAAAAGCAGAAAATGGGACACCTGCTGGACAAGGTGTGACGAATCGATGATGCCGGCCGATGACGCCGACCATCCCCCTGTCCTGCGAGGCGATCGGCGCGCCGAGGGGGTTCGCTGCGCCCTGATCGTCAGCACCTTCAATGAGGCGGTCACTGGACGGCTCCTCGATCGCGCGCTGACCACCCTGCGAGAAGCAGGGGCCGATCCCGGTCAATTGACGGTCGTCCATGTCCCCGGCGCCATTGAGCTCCCCCTGACGGCCAAACGGCTCGCCGTCACCGGACGATTCGATGCGATCATCTGCCTCGGCGCAGTCATCCGGGGCGACACCTCGCACTACGAGCTCGTGTGCGACATTGCGGCGCGAGGCATCAACCAGGCGGCCCTTGACACGGGTGTGCCGGTTATTTTCGGCGTCGTGACCGCCGAGACGACGGATCAAGCCCTGGAGCGGTCCAGACCGGGTCCCTTGGATCGGGGCAGGGCGGCGGCGCTCGCGGCGGTCGAAATGGCCACGTTGTTCCGGCTCCTGAAAGCGTGAAATGGGAGATGCCGCCACAAGGGATTCGGTATTCGTGCGCCCGGCAATGGGGGGCGTCTGGGTGAGTGTAAAGGGAGCCTCACAGGCTGCGCCGGCGAAGGCGCCAGTGATCGAGCCGACGCGCATCGCTCCCCCTGACTGCTAAGACTCATGGGACTTCGTCGACAGGCCAGGGAATGCGCGGTGCAGTGGCTGTTCCAATACGACGTCATCAGACAGCACAATCTCCAGGTCACGCCCGCATCGATGACGGCGTTTCCGTCGATGATCGATATCGCTCCGGACGCCAAACCGTTTGCCGAACGATTGGTGCAGGGCGTGCTGGATCATTTGCCCGAGCTTGACGCCATGCTGCAGCGGGCGGCCGATCATTGGAGCGTGGACCGCATGGCGGTGGTCGACCGCAACGTCCTGCGATGCGCCCTGTACGAGCTGCTCTATCTGGAGGAAATTCCGGCCAAGGTCACCATCAACGAAGCGATCGAGATCGCCAAACGGTACGGGTCCGAAGAGTCGGGGGCCTTCGTGAATGGCCTGCTCGACCGTCTCATCAAAACGGAAGAACGGCTGCAGCCGAAACGATTGGCCACCGCATAGATGGACGCACGCGTACTCCGATGATCCCACGAGATGCTGAATCCGCTCGCACAGATCGCGAGCTCGAGTCAGGGGGAGTGATGCTCGCATTCCCCCTGCGGCATATCATCGTGGGGGATCGTCCGGTGCAGCCGCTCCTCCGATGCCCCCACACCCCCGGCCCCATCGCCATACGATTATGATCCCGAGATATACACTGCCCGAGATGGGGGCCATATGGACCGACGAGCACCGGTACGGTCTGTGGCTGCGCGTGGAACTGGCCCTGTGCTCGGTGCTGGCCGGGCGCCGGATCATTCCCCGCCGCGCGTATGAGATCATCCGGAAACGGGCGGCGGTCTCCGCGGACCGGATCGCGGCAATCGAGCAGACCGTCAAGCACGACGTCATCGCCTTCGTCTCCGCGGTGGCGGAACAGATCGGGGAGGCCGGCAAATACCTGCATTACGGCGTCACCTCTTCGGATATTCTCGACACGGCGCTGGCGCTGCAGTTGCGTGAGGCGACCGACCTTCTGTCGGCAAAACTGGGGCGGTTGCGCCTGACGCTGTCACGGACGGCCCTGCGGTACCGGCGTGTTCCCATGGTGGGGCGATCCCATGGGGTGCACGGCGAGCCGATCACGTTCGGCTGGAAGGCGGCGATCTGGCATGAAGAGATCCGGCGGGACGAAGACCGGCTCGCGCGCGCCCGCGCGACGATCAGCGTCGGGAAGCTCTCCGGTTCGATGGGGACCTATGCCCATCTGTCGCCGGCCATTGAAGCGGCCGTGTGCGATCGTCTGGGATTGACGCCGGCGCCGATCAGCAACCAGGTCATTCAACGCGACCGGCACGCCGAATACATGCAGACCCTCGCCTTGATCGCCGCGTCGATCGAGAAAATCGCGATGGAAATCCGCCATCTCCAGCGGACGGAGGTCCGCGAGGTGGAGGAGCTGTTCGCCGAGGGGCAGCGGGGCTCGTCCAGCATGCCCCATAAACGCAACCCGATCGGATCTGAAAACCTCTGCGGTCTGGCGCGAGTCGTCCGGGCGAACAGTCAGGCGGCGCTGGAGAACGTGGCGTTATGGCACGAGCGGGACATCAGTCATTCCTCCGTCGAGCGCATCATCCTGCCCGATTCGACCATCCTGCTCGATTTCATGCTGGCCCGCATGGAATCGATTCTCTCGACGCTTCGGGTCTATCCCGACCGGATGCGCGCTAATCTCGAATTGACTGGCGGCCTGGTCTTTTCGCAGCAGTTGATGCTGCGGCTGGTCCAGGACGGGATGAGCCGGGACGACGCCTACGCCCTGATTCAGTCGCTGGCGACCAAGGCCTGGGAGGGCGGCACGCCGTTTCGGACGCTGGTCGAGCGCGACATCCGGATCACCCGGCGCCTCTCATCGGCCGAACTTGACCGGTGTTTTTCAGTGGAGCCGTTTCTGACGCATGTCGACGCCGTGTTCGCCCGGCTGTTCCCGGCTGACTCCGGCACGCGACGGGCGCGCGTGTCGCGCCGGCGGGCCCCTTCCGCCTCGCCCAAATCATGAAGGCCCGGGTATACGTCTCGTTGAAGGCGGGCATCTTCGATCCCCAGGGATCGACGATCCAGCAGGCCTTGAACGGGCTGGGGTTTTCCGGCGTCTCTAAGGTCCACGCGGGCAAGTATTTCGAGATTGAGCTCGACTCTTCTTCTCAGGCCGACGCCGCACAGCAACTCTCAAAGATGTGCGATCAGCTGCTGGCCAATCCCACCATCGAGCAGTATCGGATCGAGATCGAGTAACCCCGGGCGGGTGCTCAGAGTCGGGGAGTCGCATCTCCTCCTTCGGGGACGTGACCGTCTCGCCGGTTGAGTGGCTCGACCGTGCATCCAGATTGACGTCCGAGCTGGATGAATCAAGCGGGTCACCGCTTGCTCACCGGTTGTCAGCGACCGTGATGACGACATGATCGGTGTGACATGATCAGGACTTCTGGAACGCAATGCATTCTCCTCATTGATAGTACAGGGCAATCCATCTGACTGATCAGAGACATCCACCCGGCACTTCTCATGAAATTGACACTTTCGTGATCTCGGCTACAATTGGTACATAGCTGTGGCTTGTTAACACGTCCGGTTGTTGCGGCCAGTCACGACATCATGCGGAACGAACACGAAAAGAAGTCCAGGATCTCAACGCAGTCGAGCCATCCCTATGGGGCCAAGGAGATCTGCCAGGCGGTGGGCATCTCCCATCGTCAGCTCGATTATTGGGTGCTCATCGGAGTGGTGACCCCTCACCTTGAACGGCATGGAGCGAAATTGTTCCGTCGCTTCAGCCGCCACGACGTCACGGTGTTACAGCGCATCAAACACCTCATCGATGAGGGTGTCGTCGTCAGTCGCGCGGCTGAACGGGTGCATCGGGAAATGGGGCAGGGAACGGCGTTGGACAGCGCCCCATCGAACGACGGCAGGGCCACCTCCACGGTGCCGCGCCTTGAGGGACAGGAGCCCGAGACCGATGCCGCTTAGGGGACTGGATCACACGGTGAAGGGCGCGGGATGCTGCCGGCCGTCCACACAGACCCCATCGACCGGGAACGGGATCGATTCACGCTGTCTCGATCCGATCTTCGGCCACAGAAAAGAAAGGGCTGACACATGCCATTAAGCTGCCCGCAGTGCCAGAGCGTGCTGGACATGCCCGTGGATATGCAGCACGCCTCCGAGGAGTTCCTGTGCACACAGTGTCATTCGCTGTTGAAGCTGACCATTTCCGTGACGGTCGTCGACCCGTCCCGCCAGCCCGCCGCCGGATCGGCGAAACCAGAGGCGGGCTCTTCGCGTGTCGTGGCGGTGTTTCATGGCAAGGCAAGCCTGGAAATCGTCAATGAGCTGCTGTCCGCTTCAGATATCCAGGTGGCGACCGCGGAGACGGGACGGGAGGCGCTGCACCTGGTGGACCAATTGCAACCTTCGGTCGTCATCGTGGAGGACGCCCTGCCGGATCTGAGCGGCATGGACGTGTGCGAATTGCTCAAACGAAGCAAACGCCACCACGGATTGAAAGTCCTGCTGGTGACCAGCTGGCAGAACAAGGGGAATGACCAGGAGGAGACCTCCATGTTGTACGGTCCCGACGCCTCGCTTCCACACGCCATGCTCTATCGCGATCTGGTCAAGCGCGTGCAGGGTCTTCTGGAAGAAAGCGCACAGCCTGGCGGGGCCTCCGCCGCGCCGGGATTTGATCCGGACGCCACTCGCCTGATGAACCAAAAGAAGGATTCGGCCACAACCACGGGACGGTAACGCAATGCGTGGGCCGGCCGCCGCCCCCACCACGGCGGCCCTGACCTCATGACCCCTGCCGCCGCTGGCGGGTCAGAGGCGCGACATTCCAGCGGGGTTTTGAATATCGATGTGTCATCGCTCTCGATCCCCCAGCGTGTGATGCACGGCCGGTCGGACGTCCCGCGCGCTTGCCGACCCCACGGCCCTGTGTTACAATCCGCGCATTCCAAGGAGGCGATCGATGCGCGCGGGTGTCGTGGTGTTTCCGGGGTCGAATTGCGACCGGGATTGTCTCTGGGCACTTGGCGCGTTTGCCGTCGAGGCGGTGCCGCTCTGGCATAAGGACGACTCCGTGCAGGGGTGCGACGTGGTGATCCTGCCCGGCGGCTTCTCCTACGGCGACTATCTCCGTTGCGGCGCCATCGCCCGATTCTCCCCGATCATGTCGGCCATCAGGCGCCACGCCAAGGCAGGGGGCGTCGTTGTCGGCATCTGCAACGGTTTTCAGATCTTGACGGAAGCGGGCCTGCTGCCGGGCACGCTGCTCCTCAACACGGGGCTCCGATTCATCTGCCGGCCGGTCTTCGTCCGCGTCGAGCAGACGACCAGCGCCCTGACCCGGGCCTGCCGGGCAGGCCAGGTACTGTCGCTGCCGATCGCACACGCCGAAGGGCGGTACTGGCTGTCCGAACCGGCACTCCGCGAGGTGGAGGCACGCGGCCAGGTGGTCCTGCGTTATTGCGCCGCCGGCGGCGCCGTCGATGCGGCCAGCAATCCCAACGGCTCGATCAACGGAATTGCCGGCGTCTGCAATCCGGACGGCAACGTGGTCGGCCTGATGCCCCATCCGGAACGAGCGATCGACCTCCGTCTCGGCGGCACGGACGGCCGTTGCCTCATGGCCGGACTGGCCGCGTCTGCGCGAACCGCTACGACGGAGCCGGGGCTGCAGCCCTTGTCCGCTTGAACGGCATGCTCTTCGAGCGACTGAAACACTGGCTGGACACCGGACGTCTCCCTGGATCATCCAATCCGGCGGCCCCCGTGTCGCCTTCCCCTGAACGATCCGAGCCGGCGCCGCAGGAACTCCGGGCCCGATATAATCTGACGGACGAGGAATACCGGCTCATCGTGCAGCTGATCGGCCGCCGCCCCAATGAGGTCGAGTTGAACGTCTTTTCCGTCATGTGGAGCGAGCATTGCAGTTATAAAAGTTCCAAGGCGCACCTGAAAAAATTTCCGACCACAGGCGACCGCGTCTTGCAGGGGCCCGGCGAGAACGCCGGGGTGATCGACCTCGGCGGGGGATGGGCGGTGGCGCTGAAAATCGAAAGCCACAATCATCCCTCGTTCATCGAGCCCTATCAGGGGGCGGCCACCGGCGTCGGGGGAATACTCCGCGACATTTTCACCATGGGCGCCCGTCCGGTCGCACTGATGGACTCGCTGCGCATGGGGCCGCTGGAGGATCCGGCGAACCGCCGGCTGCTCGACGGCGTCGTACGCGGCATCGCCGGCTACGGCAACTGTGTCGGCGTTCCGACGGTCGGGGGCGAACTGGTGGTGCAGGACCTGCACAGTCGGAATCCGCTGGTGAACGTCCTGTGCGCCGGTGTGCTGCGCGCAGACCGGGTGCTTCGCGCTGTCGCGTCCGGCCCGGGGAACATCGTGCTCTATCTGGGCTCCAAAACCGGACGGGATGGGATCCATGGAGCGACGATGGCATCGGCCCAATTCCAATCCGGCGATGAGGACAAGAGGCCCAACGTGCAGGTGGGCGATCCGTTCATGGAGAAAAAATTACTCGAGGCCTGCCTGGAGCTGATTGATCAGGGATTGCTCGTCGGTTTGCAGGATATGGGCGCGGCCGGGTTGACCAGCTCGTCGGTTGAAATGGCCGGCCGGGCCGGCACGGGCCTCCACCTGGACTTGGACCGCGTGCCGCTGCGCGAAGCGGGGATGACGCCCCATGAGATCTGCCTCTCTGAATCGCAGGAACGCATGCTGGCAGTGGTCGAGCCCGACCGGGTGCCCGAGGTCGAAGCGGTCTGTCGCAAGTGGGACGTGGAAACGGCGGCCATCGGCGAGGTGACCGCCACGGGGCGCTGGGAGCTGTTCTGGCACCGGACTCCGGTGGCCTCCCTGCCGGTCAGGGCTCTGACCGAGGACGCGCCCGTCTACGAACGCCCGATGAAAACGCCGGCCTACGTGCAGCTGCTGCAGTCGCTGCCGTTGGAGGTGATGCCCGTGCCCGGTGATTTGACGAAGGTGTTGACCACGATGCTGCATAGCCCCGCGCTGGGGAGCAAAGCCTGGATCTACGAGCAATACGACCACATGGTGGGCACCGCCACGGTGGTCCCCCCAGGCGCCGACGCCGCGGTTGTCCGCATCGGGCATGCCGACAAGGCGATCGCGCTATCCGTGGATGGGAACAGCCGGTACTGTCTGCTGAACCCCTACTTGGGCGGCGCGATCGCCGTCATGGAAGGGGCGCGAAACGTCACCTGCGCGGGAGCCGTTCCCGTCGCCGTGACCGACTGCCTGAATTTCGGCAGCCCCGAGCAGCCGGAAACCATGTGGCAGTTCGCGGCCTGTGTGGAAGGCATGGCCGACGCCTGCCGGCGTCTGGGCCTTCCGGTTGTCAGCGGCAATGTCAGCCTCTATAATGAGACCAACGGCCAGCCGATCTATCCTTCGCCGGTGGTTGGCACCATTGGCCTGCTGGATCACCTGGAGCGGGTCGTGACGCCATGGTTCAAGGAAGCCGGCGACTTGGTGCTGTTAGTGGGCCCGGTGGGAGACTCGCTGGGGGGGAGTGAATACCTGCGGCTCATTCATCACCAGGAACGGGGATTGCTGCCCGACATCGACATGGATCAGGAACTGGCTGTGCAACAGGCCTGCCGGACCTTGATGGCCGCCGGCGCGGTCCGCTCCGCTCACGATTGTTCCGAAGGCGGCCTCGCCGTGGCGCTGGCCGAATCGGCGATCGGCACGATCACCCCGGTCCGCACGGGCGGGGTGGGCGCCTCGGTGACCATTCCGAATTCCGGCCGCCTCAGGGCCGACGGGGTGCTGTTCGGCGAACTGCAGTCAAGAATAATCCTGACGATTCAAGAAAATATGATGGAAACTGCACGTAATATTTTGGATTCTTATTCCGCCCCCTGGACCGTCATTGGCCGCGTCGGCGGCACGCGCCTGACGATTGCCCTGTCGTCCGGCCCTGCGCCGTCCTCATCCATCACCCCTCCGGCGGGACCGGACGGCCGTCCCGTCATCGATGTTGAATTGACAGCCCTGCATCAGGCGTGGCGCGCCGGTTTGCCCCGGCAGATGGGGGAGACGGAATGACGTTGATCGATCCGGACAAACTCCGCGAGGAGTGCGGGGTCTTCGGCGTCTACGGCCACCCGGAGGCGGCCAACCTGACCTACCTGGGTCTCTATGCGCTCCAGCATCGCGGCCAGGAGGGGAGCGGCATCGTCTCGTACGATGGCAGCCAATTCCATGTCGAAAAGGGCATCGGTCTCGTCAACGAGCTGTTCACGGAGGATCGGCTGCGCAGGCTGATCGGCCAGGCGGCGATCGGCCACAACCGATACTCGACGGCCGGCGGCAGCGGCCTGAAAAACGTTCAGCCGCTGGTCGCCGATTACGCGCTCGGGACGCTGGTGCTGGCCCATAACGGCAACCTGATCAACGCCGGCCTCCTTCGGGCCGAACTGGAGGCGTACGGCGCCATCTTCCAGTCGACCACGGACACCGAAGTGATCGTCCATTTGATCGCCCATTCGAACGCCAGGACGTTCCTGGAGCGGGTGATCGACGGCCTGCAGCGGCTCAGGGGCGCCTATTCGCTGCTGATGCTGACCGAGGAGTGCTTGCTGGCCGTGAGGGATCCCTACGGGCTCCGGCCGTTGTCGCTGGGGCGATTGAAATCGAGCCGGCCGGACGGCGTCGCCTGGGTGGTGGCCTCGGAGAGCTGCGCCTTCGATCTGATCGAAGCTGAGTTCGTCCGGGACGTCAAACCCGGCGAGGTAGTCGTGATCAACGACAAGGGCCTCTTCTCCTACACCCCGTTTCCCCAGGTGGCGCACGCGCCCTGCATCTTTGAGCATGTCTATTTTGCGAGACCGGACAGTCAGATCTTCGGCCGTGAGGTGTACGGCATCCGGGTACAACTGGGCCGGGAACTGGCGAAAGAGGCGCCGATCGACGCCGACGTCGTCATCGCCGTGCCCGATTCCGGCGTGCCGGCCGCCCTCGGCTACGCCGCAGAAGCGAAGATCCCGTATGAAACGGGCCTGGTGCGCAACCACTACGTGGGCCGCACCTTCATCCAGCCCCAGCAGACGATCCGTCACTTCGGGGTCAAGGTTAAGCTGAATGTGGTGAGGGAAGTCCTCGGCGGCCGGCGCGTCATTGTGATCGACGATTCGATCGTGCGGGGCACCACGAGCAGGAAAATCATCAAAATGATCCGCCAGGCCGGCGCGACGGAAGTGCACATGCGGATCAGTTCCCCACCGATCATTGCGCCATGTTATTACGGCATCGATACCCCCACGAGGGAGGAGTTGATCGGCTCGGCCAGACCCATTCAGGAGATCTGCGACTATATCACCGCCGACAGCCTGCACTACCTCAGCCTGGAAGGCATGCTGCGGGCCGTCGTCGATGTGAATAATCCCTCCTTCTGCACGGCGTGTTTCAGCGACCGGTATCCGATCCCGCTGTTGCCTGAAGAGAGTCCCCAGTTGGGGTTGTTCGAATAGCCCGAGGGTGATCGATCGCCGGCCGGGGCGTCTCCATCTGATCCGCCCGCATCATCCAATACCATCCGATGGCAACACCATGCGATGGCAACACCATGCGATGGGATGGATCGCCGCATCGACCGTCGGACCACCCAGGCCGGCCGTTGACTTGGGGGAGGGACTTTGTTAACGTCGACGATCATGGCCTTGCACGGGCCGGATCAGCCCCTCCACAGCCCGAAGAATCAGAACCGCACGGAGACGGCACTACCGGTCAGATTCCTCACGACCAGGGTGGCCGTGGTGCCGTGGCGGGGGTACGTCTTTATCGTCTCCCAGGTTCGCTGGGGGCGGTTCAGGCGCTGGTTGTACACCAGGTGGTATCGTCACGCCTGTCCGCCGCCGGACATCCGGTATGAGACGGCGATCTTTCTCTCAAGCGTCGACGGGCGGTTCAATCCACAGAAACCACTGCACGCCACCTTCCAAAAAACCGGGGAGGAGGCGCGGGCGGTGATCAGGGAGTTGACCGCACAGCTGACGGACGGCCGACTGGCGTTTCAAACGATGTTCCGGAAGTAATGGTCGGGATCGGATCATCATCGGTCCGGTCGGAGGGGGCCCCGTGGAACAACGGCGTTACCATCGGGTGACGATCAAATCTGTGGCGAAAATCTCCCTGCCGTCGGCAGAGAGATCCGATCTGTTCGCCTTTGTCGGCACCGTCGGCCGGGGCGGACTGGAACTGTACTGTCAGGAGCCGCTGATGATTGGCCAGGATGCGACCATTCAATTGACATTTCTTGACCGGCAGGGGCGGCCGCTGCATGAGACACTCCGCGGCACGATTCGCTGGCGCGCCACGCTCGGAGACGCCACGATAGCCGGCGTGGAGTTCCCGGCGCCGATCGATCAGAAGGATCATCCCGCGCTCTGGGCCTACCTCGCCCCCCACGAATCCTCCCACGCCCCCTGACCGGCCCGTCAATCGCGTTGCCGCCCGGGCGGGGCGGGGGCGGGCCCCTTGGGCTCCGCGCCGACCGCTGCTTTCAGCTCCCCAAGGAAGTGCCGCTCGATGACGCCGTTGGATGGTTGGGGCACCCCGATAACGTAGCCCCGTCCGGCCGACGCATCGAGGGAGAATGAGGGCTCAACCTGCGGGGTGCCCGGCCGTTTCTCCAGCCGCTGCAGCTCCGTCGAGACTCGAACGGACGTGCCCGAGCCGGCCTCCGAGAGTTGAACGATCAGCCGGTACCGTCCGCCGACCACATCGACATAGTCGCCCATGACCTTCTTGCCAGCCAGCACCGGCTCGCCAAACTCCATGGGTCGGAAATAGATGAAATCGGTGCGCAGCCACCACCGGTCGCGATCGACTTCCAACAACTGGACATTGCGCGCGTCGAGCTGCTGCACCAGCGACGCCCAGACCGTTGCGCGGTCGGCGTTCATCACCTCGACGCGGCCGGACCTTGAATCGCCGTCGATCCCCGCCGTGGTCAGACAGCCGGGCAACGACAACAGCGCGCCGGCACAGATCGCACCGGTTACCACCAGACGATGCATGTTGGAACACTCCTTTCTGGCCCGGGGGCACGCCTATGGTAAGGGCGACTTGTCCGCGGAGTCAAGAGACCGCAGATGCCAGAGCACGGCAATGATCGTTTTGCTGTCGACGATCTCCCCGGCCTCGACCATCCCCTGAAGCGTCTCAAAGGGCAGCACCACCCGTTCGATCACTTCGCCGGCCTCGGCATGCCGGTTGTCCGAAGGCGACAAGTCAGTGGCACGGTACAGTTCGATATGGCCAGTAGAGAATCCGACGGAATGGTAAAAGCGGCACAGCCGCGTCAGCCGGCCGGGAATCATGCCGGTTTCCTCTTCGCACTCGCGCCGGCCGGTCTGTTCGGCCGATTCACCACGGTCGATGATGCCGGCAGGAATCTCCAGGATCGCCCGCCCCAGCGCCGAGCGGAACTGGCGGACCAAATGCACCCCGCCGTCCCGATCAAGAGCCAGCACTCCCACCGCATTGGGTGGTGAGACAATCTCCCTCGTGGCTCGATGGCCGTCCGGCAGCCGCACGGTCCGGACTTCAACCGTCACGTACCTGCCGGCGAACACCGTTTCTGCGTTGAGAATGTCTTCGCGCAACTGATCCATCGTCTCCCCCTCACGCTCCCGGCGTCAGGGGCACGGCCACCGTGCCCGATCGTCCATCGATCCGTCCCATCCCCAGTTCGAGCACGGGAAGCGCCTCGGTCTTGCGAAGCAGCCGTTCAGCCAATTGCCCCAGGGTGACGCACGTCACCGGCACGGCCAGCAGCCGTCTCAGCAAGGCGCGGAACAACGGCGCATGCCTCATGCCCTCCAGCTCCGCATGGATCGTCAGGACATTGGGGCGGACCGGATCGAGCCGGCCGCAATACCAATCGATCAAACGGCCATCGGCATAGTCGGGAGGGGAGCCGGGAGGATAGTCCGGCCGCCCCAACACCTCATCGAGCGTCGGCAGCGTGGTCGGAATCTGCAGCGTCTTGAAGACACGCCCGTCGGATCGGGGGAAGAAGGGACGGTCGCCCCTGGCGTCGCTGGCGTAGCTCAATCCCGCGTCGTCGTAGGCGGCCAGACTGTGGCGGTTGGCCTGCCAGCCGGCGGCGCCGGCCGTAATGGCCGGCTTGTCGAAGATGCGTTCGAACTCCTTCCGGGCACGATTGAACTCGGCATAGACCTCCTCCCTGGACATCGCGGCCAGACCGTCCTGCCAGCGGATATGGTCGTAGCAGTGGATGCCGACCTCATGGCCGGCGTCGCGCGCGGCCCGCATGACGGCCTCGTTCCGGTGCCCGATGTGCGGTCCAGGCCAGAGCACACCGTTGAGCAGGGTGCGGACGCCGTAGACGCCGACGACATTTGTCCTGACCACCTTGCCAAAGAAACCCAGCCTGAAGAGGCGCCTGACGGCACGACCGGTGTTGTCGGGCCCCAGCGAAAAGTAAAACGTGGTGTGGATGGCAAATTCCTTGAAGAGATTGAGGAGAGCGGGCACACCGAGCCGCGTCCCGCGATCGGTGTCAACGTCGACCTTGATCACAAGCAGTGGTCCAGCCATCCGGTCCGCCGGCGCGGCGTGCTTAACTGACCAGCTCCTGCGACGGCCGGCCAAGGTGATAATCGAGCGTTTTGCGCAGCGCCGTCTTGAGATCAGTGGTCGGTTTCCAGCCGAGATACTGCTCAGCGTTCTTGATCGATGGAACGCGCGTCAGCACATCCTGATAGCCCCTGCCGTAGTAGTCGTTCGCGCTGACCGTCACCAGCTTGGTCTGGTCCGCGAGCGGGGCGTATTTCGGATAACTCTTGACCAGCGCCATCAGCGTCTCGGCCAGCTCCTTGACCGACACGTCGTTGGCCGGGTTCCCGAGGTTGAAGATCCGTCCGTCGGCGCAGCCGTCTCGGTTCTCGATGATGCGCAACAGGGCGTCGATGCCGTCGTCAATATAGGTGAAGCTGCGCCGTTGGGCGCCGCCGTCGACCAGACGGATCTCCTGGCCGCGCAGGATGTTGCCGATGAACTGGGTCAGCACGCGGGAGCTGCCCTCCTTCGGTTCGAGGATGTTGTCGAGCTTGGGGCCGATCCAGTTGAATGGCCTGAAGAGGGTGTGGCGAAGCCCCTGCTGCTGGCCGTAGGCGGAGATCACCCGGTCGAGGAGTTGCTTGCTGCAAGAATAGATCCACCGCATCTTGTTGATCGGGCCGAGCACCAGGTTGCTGGTCTCCTCGCTGAACTCCTTGTCGGCGCACATGCCGTAGACTTCAGACGTCGAGGGAAAGATCACGCGTTTTTTGTACCGCACGCACTTTCTGACGATGTCAAGGTTGGCTTCGAAATCGAGCTCGAACACGCGCAACGGGTCCTGCACGTAGGTGGCGGGCGTCGCGATCGCCACCAGCGGGAGCACCACGTCGCATTTGCGGACGTGATATTCGATCCATTCCCGGTTGATTGTGATGTCACCCTCGACGAAATGGAACCGCGGCCGTCCCAGGCAGGGCTCCAGCTTGTCGCACGCCATGTCCATGCCGAAGACCTCCCAATCCTTCTGCTTTAAAATCTGCTCGGTCAGACTGCTGCCGATGAAGCCGTTGACGCCGAGGATCAGGACACGAAGAGCCATGCGGACACTCCTTTCATGAAGAGGCCGGTGATGAACGATGCGCGGCGGTCTCGCCGAGCCGCTGGCCGAGTCTCAGGCCGTGAGGAGGGGGCGCGGCCGCCGCGTCAGTGTGCTCGGCCTCGCCTTCCCACTGCCATGCCGTGATCTCCAGACACCCGTCGCCCGTCGTGATGCGTAGGGGCGCCGTCGAGCAGACCGCACCCGCTTCCCCACGGCAGGAGGCGACCGGTCTGGCCTTCCAGATAAACAGGCGCCGCCCGGATGAGATCGTGAAGGCGCCGGGGTAGGGGTGGGTGACGGCGCGGATGAGGTTGAAGAGGGCCGCCGCGCTCTGCGTCCAGTCGATCAGGCCGTCTTCGGGTTTCCGTCCGCCGAAGTAGGTCGCCTCCGTCTCGACTTGCCGGCGGCGCGGCGCCCGACCCTGTTTGAGGGCATCGATCTGCCGTTCAAGGACAACCCTGGCCGCCGCGGTCACCTTGCGGAACACATCCAGCGCCGTCTCCGTCGGGCCGATGGAGACGGCCTGTTGGTCGACGATATCGCCAGCGTCGGCCCGCTTGACCATGTAATGAAGCGTCACCCCCGTTTCCTTTTCACCATGCAGGACGGCCCAATTGACCGGCACGCGTCCGCGGTATTTGGGCAGGAGCGAGCCGTGGATGTTGAAGGCGCCGAGCGGGGGCAGATCCAGGATCTCCTGACAGATCAGATTCCGATAATAAAAGGAAAAGATCAATGCCGGTTGAAGCGAATCGATGTGTGCGATCCATTCCGGCGTATTGACCGAGGCCGGCGTGTGGACGGGGATTCCGTGTCGGCGCGCCAGGTCGGCCACCGACCGGAACCAGATCTGTTCGTTCGGATTGTCCTCGTGGGTGAAGACGGCCGCAATCGGCTCCCGCCGTCCGATCAACAGGTCGAGACACTCATAGCCGACCTCGTGATACGCAAAGATCACGAGCGTGGCGGAAAGCGGGCTATGGGGCTTCCGGCTGCTCATACACGTGACGGATGACGAAGCGGGGGCGGCGCCGGACCTCCTGGTAGATCCGGCCAACGTACTCCCCGATGAGCCCCAGGCCCAGAATGGCCAGTCCGACAAAGAAATAGAGAATGGCAAACAGCGTGAAGAGCCCTTCCGCCTCGGGACCGATCACCAGCCGCCGGATGAAGAGAAAGACGACGAACAGCGCGCTGAACACCGAGACCGCCATGCCGAACATCGTGAACAACTGCAGCGGCACAACGGAAAACCCCGTCATCAAATCGAAGTTCAGCCGGATCAGGTCATAGAGCCGGTATTTGGAAACGCCGGCCGCCCGGGCCGCGTGTTCGACCTCCACCTCGGCGGGCGAGGCGGCGTAGCTGACGGCCAGGGCCGGAATGAAGGTCGACGTCTCCCCGCTGGCCGTGATCTGCTCGACGATCTGCCGGCGGTAGGCGCGCAGCATGCACCCTTGATCCCGCATCCGGATGTGGGTGATCCGCTCGCGGATCTCGTTCAGCACGGCCGACGCGAACCGCCGAAACCAGGTATCCTGCCGCTTCCGACGATAGCCGCCGACGACGTCGTGCCCCTTGTCGATCAGCGCCAGCAGCTTGGGAATCTCCTCGGGCGGATTCTGCAGATCGGCGTCGAGCGTGACCACGACGTCGCCACGCGACAGTTCGAGTGCCGCCATGACGGCCATGTGCTGGCCGAAATTGCCGTTGAAATCGATGACGCGCACATGCGTGGGCCGGCGCTGATAAAACGACTGCAGCAGGAATCCCGAACGATCGCGGCTGCCGTCGTTGGTGAACAGGATCTCGTACGACTGGCCCGTGCCGTCCATGACGGCTGTCAGCCGGGTGAAGAGCTCCTCCAGCACGGCTTCTTCATTATAGACGGGGATGACGATGCTGATCTCGGGGGGGGGCATCGTCACGCCCGTGCGAAGAGCGTTGCCATCGTGTCGATGACGCGGTCCTGGTCCTGGTCCGTCATGCCGGGGAACAGGGGGAGGCTGACGATCCGGTCGGCGACCGATTCGGCGTGCGGGCAATCCCCCGGTTTGAATCCGAACGTCTGCCGGTAATAGGGATACAGGTGGACCGCGCGGTAATGCAGGCCGATGCCGATCTGCCGGTCCTGCATGGCCCGGATAAAGGCCGCACGATCCATCCCCGCCGTCTCCGAATTGATCAGGGGCGTATAGAGGTGCCAGGCGTGGCGATGGGGGAATCCGGGCGCGGAGGGCAGCGTCCACTGCGGCCAGCCGTTCAGGCGCATCTGATAGCGCTGCGCCAACTCTGTCCGACGCGCGATGAACGCGTCCAGCTCCGCCAGCTGGTGCAGGCCGAGGGCCGCCTGCAGATCCATCATGTTGTATTTGTAGCCGGCGGTCACGATCTCATATTCCTGCTGGCCCTTGGGACCGAACCGGTTCCACGCCTCCCGGTCGATGCCGTGAAAGCGAAGGAGCGAGACCGCCTTCGCCAGCGCGTCGTCGCGCGTCGCCACCGCGCCGCCCTCTCCGGTCGTCATGTTTTTATTGGGATGGAAGCTGAAGACTTGCGTGTCGCCAAACGAGCCGATCCGACGGCCGCGGTATTCGGAGCCGATCGCATGGGCGGCGTCTTCGATGATCCGGATGTCCTCCTCCGCCGCCAGCGCGTAGAGCGGATCGAGGTCGACCGGCAGACCGGCAAAATGGACGGGGACGATGGCGCGGGTTTTCGGCGTAATCGCGTCGGCGATCTTCGAGACGTCCAGATTGTAGGTCGAGGGTTCGATGTCGACCAGCACGGGCCGGCCGCCGGCCAGCACGATGGTATTGAACGTCGCCGCGAAGGTCAGCGGCGAGGTGATCACCTCGTCCCCCGGCTCCAACTTGAGCGCCAAGAGCGCCAGGTGCAGCCCCGCGGTGGCCGACGAGAGGGCGAGCACGTGGGGAGCGCCCAGATAGTCCTTCAGGGCCGATTCGAATTTCGCCGCCCGCGGGCCTGTCGTGATCCAGCCCGACCGCAGGCAGGCCACCACCTCATCGATCGCCGCCTGACTGATGGACGGCCGGGAAAAGGGAAGAAACTCTTGCTCGGAACCGCTCACGGCTCAGCTTCGGGTGATCAGGTAGACCCCGGCCATGATGGTGACGATCCCGCTCACGCGAATCATCGACACCTCCTCCTGAAAGAGATAGGCGGCGGCCGCGGCATTGACGATGTAGCCGACGCTCAGCATCGGATAGGCGTAGCTGACGTCCACCCGAGAGAGCACCATGATCCAAACAACCACGCTGACCACGTACGAGGCGAGTCCGGCCAGGATGAAGGGGTTGGCGGCCGCCTGGAGGCCGACGGGGATCAGATTGACCCAGCTGAATTCAAAATACCCGATGCGGCGGGTGCCTTCCTTGATCAGCAACTGCGCGCCCGCGTTCAACAACACGCCCAGCAGAATGATTGGTAGATATTTCACGAAATTCCCTCCCACGCGCCTCTCAAAAATTGAATATCAGTATCCGTGATTCCAAAGGCAAATGCAAGTCATCTAAGTCAGGGGGAGCGTGCTCAGCTCCCCCTGACAACCCCCATCGCCCGCACATGATGTGCTCATCGCTCGCATGTCAAATCGATGCTCGGCCCCTGTTCATCGTCATATCGCAGTGCTCCGAGCCTCGAGACAGACCAGGAAGTGCTGCTCTCCCCTCTATTCGCGAGTACAGGCGTGGCGTACCTCACGTGTCTAATAATTAATGGAGGAGCGTGAGGGGAGAGATCGTCTCGGTATGAAAATTAGGGGGAGGTTCCGCTTCCTCCCCCTGACTTTAATCAACGGCTGCGGGGGGAGATAGCGTCTCCCCCCGCATTTCAATAGAAAATGCGACACAGTGCGAGCGCGCGATCCGGCCTTCGGCCACCAGATGGACGCGCGCCTTGACCTCCGGTGGCAGCGCGTCGAAGTTGTCGCGGGCGGCGATCACAACGGCATCGGGGGCCTGCGAGGCAAGCTCAGATACCGTCTGAATGAACAGGGGGCGAATGGGCTCATCGAGCGCGGCCATGAATTTGATGTCTGAGGAGTCGGGCTCGATCTTGTAGAAGGCGATCGGCGCCGCGGCGGGCCGGCGCGACCGGACCTGATCCACAAACGGCGTGACGCTGTTCAGCTCGATCGCGACCGGTTCGACGATCAGAATCGTCACCGCCACAAAGGCGGTGACGCCCAAAGCGACCGTGACCGCGTCGCGGATGACGTCATCACGGGCTCGCTGCCGACCCACCAGGGTGATCACGGCTATTCCTCCGAGCAGCACCGCAACCAGGCTCGGATGGGCCCGATCCGGCAGCAGCGCGCGTACGCGCGGCAGGCTGCAGGCCGCCACAACCGCCACCACACCGATCCAGGGCATCAGGAGAAATAGACGGATCACCCATTGCCGGACCCGTTGAAGCCGGCTCGACGCCGGGGCGTCGGCCAGCAACGCGGCCGCCAGCAACGCGGCCGCCGGGACGATCGGCAATAGATAGCGGATTTCCTGTTTGCTGGGAATGCTGAGACCCGCCGTGATCACCACGATCCAGGCGGCCAGATGGCGCGCAAGCCGCCACTCGATCGTCGCAGGTCGGACCAGCATTCCCCACGCGGACGCCGCCATCAACACAGCGACGGGAAAACTGAGCGAGAACGCACCCAGCGCGTGAACGGGATAAAAATAGACCGGTGGGTGGCGGGTCGCCTCGGCCATCCGTCCGATCGCTTCCTGGTGAATCACCTCCCGGACGAACGCCTCGCCCCCCTGGGCTCGCGCCGCGGCCAGCAGGCCGGCGGTCCAGACGACCAGCAGACCGAGCGACAATGCCGACATGAACGCCAGTCGGCTCCACCGCCGTTCGATCAGGAAAAATACGATAACCGGGGCGGCCGGAAGGATCAAGCCGATGGGGCCGCGCATGGCAAATCCGAGCGACAGACCGAACGGCATGAGCCACAAGCGCCCCGGTTGATCGAGGAGCGCGGCGGAATAGGCAAGGTAGAAACACCCGGCTGTGACCATCGCGACGAAGGGGTCGAGCGAGACGGACCGGGCCGCGGCCAGAAATTGATAGGTGCTCAGTTCAAGGAGCACGGCGTAAAATCCCCAGCGCCGGGAATGGAGCGCGCCGATCAGGTAGGTGAAGACCAGCGTCATCGCGGCCGCCGCGGCGGTGGGGAGGACCGCCGACAGCGTCGTGACCCGGCCCGCCGCCAAGGAGAACAGATCGATCAGGATCGTGCCGGTGGCCGGGTAATCGGGATACGGCTCGCCGTACGTCGTCGGGAACGGACTGACGCCATGCCTGAGCATTTCCTGTGCGAAAAGGGCGAAGCGCGCCTCCAGGTGGATGAAATCGCGATCGTCGAGGCCCAGGGTAAAGAGCAGGAGCCCTCCGGCGCCGATGAACCAGGGCGCCAGACGGAGCATGCGGGGACTGAGCGACACGGCGCCATTATAGGGGATGATCGGTGAAATTGCACGGCCGGCCTTGCCGCGTTCTCCCGTCACGATCCGCGCCATAATCCGGCGCCATTGACAACATGACGGCCGTTGGCTATGCTGTGGCCCGCTGGCGAATGACGAGGGCACGGCGACCGGGCCGCCAAATGACGGAGATCCGAGTCGCTGGGGCCCGCACAGATCATGGAGCGCATGCGATGACTGAAACGGTGAAACCCGCGGAGGCCCCGCCGCACACTCCCTACCTGGCCCGGATCATCCGTTCGGCGTGGCTGGACAGCCAGCTGTACGAAGAGGTGGAAGCCGATCACAGCGCGACCTGGCAGGCATTGGGCGTGGTGATGCTCGCCGGACTGGCGGCGGGGATCGGAACGATCGGCCACGTCAGTAACGTCGCGTTCATCGCGGTCAACATGGTCGTCGCCCTGATCGGATGGGCGATCTGGGCCGTCATGACCTATTGGATCGGCGTGCACGTCCTGCCAGAGCCGCAGACCCAGTCCAACATCGGCGAGCTGCTGCGGACGACCGGATTCTCCAGCTCGCCAGGATTGATTCGCGTGCTGGGGGTCGTGCCCGGTCTTCCCGATGTCGCGCATCAGGTCCTCTTTTTGGGCGCGGCGGTCTGGATGCTCGTCGCCATGGTGATTGCCGTGAGGCAGGCGCTCGATTACCGGAGCACGTGGCGGGCGATCGGCGTCTGCCTGATTGGATGGTCCATCCAGGCCGTGATCCTGATCGTGTCGATTCGCGCCGCGGCGTATTGAGACCCACAGATGATTCGTCCTGACCGGCGGGGGGTCCCCATCAGGCTGATCCGGTCGCGCGATCCGCGGCTGATAAGCGGCGACGGTCAGGAGGCGTTCCGGGCGGGCGTCCTGCCGCAGACATCCCGCATCCGCTTCCAGGCAAATTCCGGAAACAAAGGGGCCGCGTTGATCGGATGCTCTTGCGCATAGCGGGAGAGCGTGCGGATGCGTGCCTCCGTTTGCGGATGGTTGTTCAAGTATTTCAGGGCATCAGGCACATCAGCTCCGTCCTGCTTGAGTGTCTCAAAGAACGTGAGCATGCCGTGCGGGTCGACGCCCGCGGCCAGCAGCATCTTCATGCCTTCCAGATCGGCCTCCGCTTCGTGTTCGCGGCTGTACCGCAGCATCCCGATCATGGCGGCGCTTCTGAGACCGAAGGCGGCCGCGCCGGTCGCGTCCCCCGTCATCGCCGTGATCAGCAGCCCGGTCGACGCCTGCTGGAGCAGCTGTTGGGTGGTATGACGCAACAACACATGCTGCGTTTCGTGCGCGAGCACGCCCGCCAGTTCTTCCGCATTTTTGGTTTTGTCGAGCAGACCGCGATAGACCACGATGGTGCCGCCTGGAACCGCCACTGCGTTGACGATCGGTTCGTCAATGACGATCACCCGGAACGTCAAGGGCTGGTCTGTGCGGGTTGACAGCAGCCGGGCCTCAATCTGGTCGATGATCCTGGTCTGATCGGGGGCGCGGCATTGCAGCGGCGGCGCGGCCAACTGCTCCAAGACGCCCTGTCCGAGTCGCTCCTCCCACGACACGGGGACGTGCGGGGCGACCGCCGCCGCCAGGGCGGGAATGCCCCACTGATAGGCCGCCGCCGCGGCGGCAACCACCAGAACAGCGGCGCAGATGACAAGTCGAATGCGCCAGGGTCGTTGCGCGGGATTGTGAAAGCGGCCGACCGCCTCCGCTCCCGCCTCGTGAAGCGCCGCCAGAAAAGCCTGGTCGCCGATCACCAGCGTCTCAGCCATCGACTCGCCCCGCTCCAGCCTGATCTCCTCGCCGGCATAAAACCCTTGTGTTTGACGAATGTCCCGGTATCTCCACCAGTGTGTTGAGCCGTTCGACAACCGGATTTCGAGCCCCGTGGACATCAGCCTGATATCCGCCTGATCTCGAGCGGGGCTGCGGCCGTCGAAGTAGGCGCCGTGCCAGACCGATGACGTCATGGTCGGCCCATCACGGGTCAGGCGGCGAAGCCGGCGTCCAAGTCCATCAAGCTGTCCAACCCCTCGCCGAGCGCCGTGGCAGGCTGGGCTTCCTGATGGATGGCCGCCAGATCGAGCGCACCTTCAAGGGCAAGGTGTCGAACGAGGAAATTGGCATTCCGCACCATCGTCCAGGGCCAGGCCAAACCCAGGGTCAGGACGAGCAGCAACGCGTTACCCAGTTTCAGCCCCAGAAGCCGTCCCCCGGTCATCGTGGCGGAAAATCGGGCCGAGCCAAAGAGGGTGTGATTCCACACGTAACGCTGCTTGTTGGCTTGAAACGAAAACCAGCCGACGCCGGCGATGGGCAGCAAGGCCAGCGGAATCAACGCCGAGGGCTTTGGGCCGACGACACCGAGCCGGAGCAGCAGGGGAGTCAGGACGCCCGCCAGCAGGCCCGAGAGAAAAAGAAGCGCAAACCACGCGAAGTAGATCTTCAGCAGCTCGCGGCCCTCGCCGTCAAACCGGAATCGTGCATTGCCGAAATAGCTGTGTGAAACAAGATATTTCTGCTGCCGGGCGACGAAATACGGATAGTAGAGGCCGAGGGTCAAGATCGAGAGGCCGATCCCCTTGAGATAGAGCCGGACAAAATCGGCGATCGAACCGCGGAACGAGAAGCGGATGCCCCGCCAGGAGGAGCGGCTCAGGCGGTACCGGCGCGTCGCGGCAACGGCGAATGGGATCAGCAGGAACAGCAGCAGATACGCGACCAGGACCGCGGCGATCTTCACGGCGAGACCGCCGGGCAACAAGGGGGCGGTCTTGACCAACAGCGACAGGCCGCCAAACACCACGGTGGCCCTCAGAAATCCCCACAACAACTCACGACCGGTGCCGTGATAGGCGAAGCGGTCGCCGCTGAATTCACTTTGGCCGTACAGATAATGGCGCACCTTGGCTTTGCCCCAAAAGTAATAGATGCCCAGCGTCAGGACGGTCAACAACATATTCGTGACGTGGATGCCGAAGAACGAGCCGCCGCTGCCGTGGAAGGAGAGGGTATGTGCCTCCTGCGGCCCCGCCATGGACCGGGAAGGAACGGGATTGGGTTCGGCGCTCTCGATGGTCGTGTTCGTCTGGGGGGGAGCTGATGAGCGCGCGGCGTCGGGGGGGACAGGCGCCTGCGGTGAAGAGGGCCCCGTCAGGATGGGGCCGCCGGGGGTCGCGCACCCGCACGCGGCGCCCCGCTCAAACAGACGGGCGCATTTCTGGCACATGTCATAAGTCGACGCCATCGCGCTCCCTCCTTCTCGTCCGCTCAAACCCGAGATGCGACACACCGGCGATGTCAAGAGTAACTATATCCGAGGAAAACAAAACGCGCAAAAATGGGGCGCGCTACGCACGACGGGCCTGGGAGGCCCGTTTCTGAACGAGAATTTCCCGCATCTGGTTGGGAAGATAACAGGAGTTGATGAGATCAAACCGCTCGAACAGCTCCTGGATCTCCCGGTTTTCGTAGGCCCGTCCCGGCACTGGGACGAGCGGCAGCGGCTCATACTCCAGTTGATCGGCCCCCGAAATCCTGTATCGAACGGCCATCCTGACGGCGGCGTGATCGCAGTTGAACATGGCCATCAAAAAGCCGCGGGGTTTGAGCAGCGCGACCAGCTGGGCCAGCACCTGCCGCGCTCCCGACACATCGAAATAATCCAGCAGGTCCCAGCACAGCACGGCATCGAACGATTCCGCCGTCTGCTGCAGGTTGAGCGAGACCCCGGCGGGGGGCTCCTTGGCCGATGGCAGCGAGATCGGACCGTGTGGACTCCGACGGGAGGGTGAGGAGGGGCGTGCGGTCACGGGCGGAGAGGGCGGCGGGGGCCGCACCGACGAGATTTGATCGTCCACCGTCACCTTGCAACGGTGATGGATCAGCCACTCGATATTTTGATCGCACAGCCGCCCCAGATCGAGCAGGTGGGGCGCCGGACAGGGGGCGAGTCCGTCGATCAGGCGTTTCAGATTCTTGGTCGAATGGCGCGGAAACCTCGATCCTGCCTGGAGCGGGACGTTCGATGGTCTCGCCCACGGCGGCTGAGATCCCGCGCGCGCGACCGATGGCGGCAACGGGTGAGTCACATGAACAAACGGCGGGCGCAGCCTTAGACGGGCAACGCCACGCGCTGGGGCGGCCGCACGACGATCTTCTCGTCATGGGTCACCGCGGTCCTGATGGATTCCGTTTTGCGGTCCATGTCGACGCTGCCCTTGAAGTGGGCGCCGTCGGCGATGGAGAGCCTCGGAGAGAAGATGTCGCCCTGCAGTCGTCCGGTGGCCTGAATCTCGACCTTTTCATCGGCCGTAACCTGGCCGGTGACTTCACCGTGAATGATGATCGACTTGGCGTGCAGATCGGCCTTGATCCGCCCGCTCTTTCCAATGGTCAAATGGTGCTCCTTGAGGTCGATTTTCCCCTCGACGGTGCCGTCGATCGTCAAATCTTCATTGCCGGTCAACTCACCTTTAAAATGAATGGATTGTCCGATCAGGGCGGACTGCGTCATGGTTGTTCTCCTTGGTTCGTGGTGCGTCCCGTGGTCATCACCGGTGACCGCATTCGCCGGTGGCCTCTCGTCACGTCCTTCCTTCCAATTCCACATACCGCCTCCTTCCGTCATACCTTGGTTCGACCACACAGTCCGACGACAATCGAATGCGCGACGCAGGCACCGTCATGGGCGACTTTGGTGATCGTTGCGGGTGTGATCGAATGATGCACGGCATCCACTACTGATTCTGAAGATAAATGATAAACCGGAAGCTGTCAAGCCGCGTCTGGACCGGGGGCTCATGTCGCCGGCCGGTTTGACAGCATGCCGAACATGCACTATCTTAAATCCGTGCACACGGTGTAGACCTGTTCATCCATGAATCACACCCATCTCATTCGCGTGTGGATCCTGCTGACGGCCGGAGGTCTGCTCGCGGGATGCGCCGGCTTTCCCGGCTGGCAGCCGGACGTCTCGTTGTCCGAGCAGGAGTTGCAGAAGTCGTTGAAACATGAACGGACCGCCAACCGGGAGATGGATGAAAAGCTGGCCTTGACCCGGTTGCAGCTTCTCGAGCAGGACGCCCAAAAGGCTGAACTGGGCAGAAAACTTGATGAAGCCACCCTGGAGGTGGTGCGTACCAAGGCGATGTTGCAAAGCCTGGAAAGCAAGGCTGAGGCGGCTTCAACCCTGGCTGAAGGGGAGATCGCCTTGAAAGCCATCAAAACAAAAGTCGGTGCGACGAGTCCAGCAGGGTTAGACCAAGCTGAAGCCTTATTATATAAAAGCAATCAGGAATTAAAGAAGGAAAATTACGGCGGGGCCCTTTATCTGGCGGCCCAGGCAAAATCGCTGATTAAGGAAGATCAGGACCGCCTGCAAATCCGGCAGAATATTGTATTGCTGGCCGGGGAAGTGACATTTGACATCCCCATCCCGCTCCGTGCGAACGATCAGGCCAATGTCAGGAAGGAGCCGGATCTCGAGGCACCCATTTTATTCGTGCTGCAGGAAGGCGACAAGCTGGTCGGATATTCGTACCGGGGAGTCTGGGTGCATATTGCAACGGACGATGGACGGCGCGGCTGGATTCACTACAGTTTGATCGCTGGCAGATCAAACAAGCCATAAGCGTTTTTCACATTCCCTTCACCTTCCGCAGACGCTCCACTCTTCGTGCGTCGCACGACTCACGTCGGTTGTGGATGGCCGCAGGCGATCACCACACGATTGCGACCGCTCTCCTTGGCCTGGTAGAGCGCCTGATCGGCGCTGGCGATCATGGCTTCCGGCGTCAGCCCGTGTTCGGGATAGGCCGCCAGCCCGATACTGGTGGTGACCACGACCCCGTCGACGGCGCGGCTCAGGGTTTCCGTCGTCACCTGACTGCGAATGCGCTCGGCGACGGCGAGCACCTGCTCCTTGTCGATCTCAGGAAGCAGGGTGATGAATTCATCGCCTCCATAGCGCGCCGCCACATCGACGCTTCGCAGGGACTGCTTGATGATCTGACCGATCTGCTGTAACAGCGCGTCTCCCGCGAGATGGCCGAAGGTGTCGTTGTATTTTTTGAAATGATCCGTGTCGATCATCATCACCGCAAACGAGCGTCCGCGGCGCGCCGCCCCGGCCACCTCGCCGGACAGCACCTCCATGAAATGCTTCCGATTGTACAACCCGGTGAGACCGTCGGTTCTGGAAAGGAGATCCAACGCCCTGTTGTTCTCAGTCAATTTGGCATTGACGGAAGCCAGCTCCTGCTGATTCTGGCGTAACCGCGCCACCATCGCGTTGAAGGCCTCGGTCAAATATCCCACTTCGCTTCGGCTGACGACGGGGAGCTGCACCTCCAGATCGCCCGACGACACCCGTGCGGCCCCGAGGGACAAGCGGTCAAGGGGTCGTACAATCGTCAGACCCAGCAGATAGGCCGCCATGCCGATGACCAGGAGGAGTCCGGCGCAGATTGCGACGGTCAGCAGCCGGGCTTCCATGATTTGGGCGTAAATTTCGCGTTCATCGATCTGGGCGACGACCCACCATCCCAACTGCGTCATCCGCTTCATGGTGCCGATGACGTTGTGACCCTGGCCGTCCGCGTAGAACACCAATTGTGTTCCGGAACGGCTGGCATTGGTCACCGGGGATTTGAGTGTCCCGAGCGGGGTCGAGTTGAGCTTGGAGCCGGCGATCGGTGCGCCGTCCTCCGCAACCAGATAGATCTGTCCCGTTTTTCCGAGCGTGGAATGGCCGAGGATCTCCTCGACGGTGTTAAAGTTGAGCTTCAGCGCCATCATCCCCAGGAATCGACCGCTATGAGCCTTGATGGGGACGGCCAGCAGCATCACCATCCTGTTCAGGCCTTGATCCCGGTAGGATGGCTCGATGATCGGGACATCGCTGTCGACCCGTCGATGCCAGTTCTGGGGCAGGCGCACCGGATTCCGCCGGTTGGTGTTGGAGGTCACCGTGCGCAGGTTTGCATCAAGGACCGACAGCTCCTCATAGTCGCTGAACTTGTCCCCGACCGAACTGACATAATCGTTCAGCCGGTGGAGCGCCTTCTCGGTTCTAACTCGGTCCGTGTTCTGATGGGTGACCGCGTCCAGGTTTTCCGACACTTCGTACGAACTGGCAAACACCCGGACTTCATAGATCCGTTCTTTCAACCAAATGTCGAGCTCCCGGACATTTTGCGCGGTGACGTCGTTGAGCTCCTGCGTGGCTTTGGCCGTAAGAAACCGTTTGGCATAGGCATAAAAGAGCGTGCCCATGCTCAACGCCGGAATGAGCGTGGCCAACAGGGAAAAGACCAGGATTTTCCGCTTGATGTGATCAAGGCGAAGCAGATGGAGCAGACCCGAAACGCGTCGCTCCCATCCAAGCATGGTCGTGTGTTCGCCGTGTAAATCCGCCATGGTCTGTCCACCACAGATCTATTGTAAGTGTAGTGCGTGGCGCATGATTGTCAAGTTACCGGTCCAGGATCCGGGAAATGTCCTGTGATCACAACCGCCTGATTTTCTGATCAAAGAATGCCCGTATGCAGGCGAGGATCGCTCGAACGGCTGATGGACAAAGTCGATACGATGGATAGAATCAAAATCGGACTGTGACAGGGCGGGGCAACACGGACCGCTGCCGGCATCGACCACGGTACACACTATTCTGCATGCAGGGATGTTTGCATTTCCATGGGCGTATGGCGTAGCCTTGGTGTAGAGCATCAGGTCATCTTGCTGACTGCAGGCCTGCTTACGCGCTCGGAATGACCTTCATGCCCGATCAGCTTCCACAGATGCAGCTTACGAAAGATGAGAGCATGCGGCAGTTCCCCGTGTGGATCGCGCGCATCGGCCAGGGAGTCTACATACTAGTGGCAGTTTCCTTTTTGATCGCCGCTGTCGTGGCACTGGTCTTTGCCTGGATCGGCTTCTTTCACGGGCTCTCCCGCGGCGTGCTGCCCGCCATTGTCAACCTGATCAATGACGCCCTTCTGATCCTGATCATTCTGGAAGTCCTGGAGACCATCTTGAATTACCTGAAGAGCCATATCCTCCTCCTGGAACCGTTCCTGTATATCGGCATCATCGCCGCAATCCGAAGAATTCTGGCCACCGGATCCTACATCTCATTTCTTGAGGGGAACATCAACAAGGACCTGCTGGTGGCCTATCTGTCCGATCTCGGCATGAACACGCTGGTCATCGCCGTCCTTGTCGCCGCCCTCTACATTCTTTCGAAGATAAGAGAACAGCCAGGTCTTCGAGACTCTCCGCAACCACGATGACATCTGTCGCGTCTTCTATCCTGCTTCAGGTTTGACAGAACCGACCCCCGCCGATAGTCTTGGACTTGTGACCTACACCGAGCATCAGCAGGAGTGATTCGTCCGGCAGATGGCTGAGTAATGGCATTGGGCGAATCTTCTCTTCTAGCCATTCATCGCTGTCATCATTCTCGGTTTGGTCGTTATGTGCATTGGGGTGAAGGGAGGGCCGGAGAATTTGATGGTGGAAAGAGTCGGCGTTGTGTCATTCGTTGCAGCCGTGTTCGGCCTTGTAACGTGAATGCTTTATTCTGGTGGCCCCCTACCTGCAACTGCGGAGCAAGATTACGCTAACATCATGTCCGTATCGAGACAATGGCTCATCATATTCTGCTGTCTGCCGGTGTGGACATGGGCGACTGAACCAAACGCCCGCGCTGTGACGGTTTGCCCGCCTGTCGGCGACAATCCAGACCCTGTGATTGACGTGCGGCTCACGCAACACATTCCCTTGTATGAGGAAGATTCATCCAAGACCCGGGCAGAGATAGAACAACTGACAGGCAAGCCGGACTCCGAGGGAGCGTTTTCGGCGCGGGGAGTGAAATTTCTTATTCGCGGTGATGCGACTGCGCGTACGACCCGATCGTCCTTCTGCGTGTGGGTGACAAAAATAGACGCCGACATTACCGTTACATCGTTAACGATCTATGCAGCCGAGGAATACCCGAAGGGATCGTGCCGGTATGACGAAATCATGGACCATGAACATGAGCACTACCGGACATTTACTTGGCTTCTCGGCATCTACACCCAGCGCTTGAGGTCGGGGATTGAACAATTGGACCTGCCCACCTCCGCGCAGCCCTGGTCGGTCTCAACCGTGGAGGAGGGGAAGCAACGGATCCAGTCGCTGTTTGACGGCGTTGCGCGGTCAGAGAATGACCGCTTCTGGCGGGAATACAACCGCCGGACGGACGAGTTCCATGAGCGGGAATCACACAGACAGACTCGGTGCCGACAATAATCAGTATGAGATTGGGATCCGGAAGCCAATTGAATGCCTGTCATCCCGATCTGGGCAGCCGTTCTTCGGAGGCCAGTGACGTTCCCCGGGGCTCCTTACACGGTGGGCGAGGCCGGCGGTGTTTCTAAGGGAGAGCCGTCGGACAGCCTCTGGTCATCAGACAGTTTCAAAAATCTGGCCAGGTAGATGCTGGTGAATCCACACCCCACGGAGAGCAAGCCAATGGCGGGGAAGTGGGTCATGACCCCGCCGGGTGCCTGACCGATGATCTGTCCGCTCAGATACGCCGCCAATCCGGACGAGAACTGCTGGACGGAGGAATTGATGCTCATGAATCCGCCGCGATAGCGGGATTCGATGCTTGACGTCATCAGCGCCATCGCCGGCACAAATCGCCCGGACATGCAAATCATAAACACGGTTGAGGTGGCCAGCGCCGCATAGAGCGGCACCCGGGGCAAATTGGTCAGGGTCAGAATCGGGAGCACGGTGGAGAGTGTCATCAGCGTGAAGACGCGCAATTTCCCCGCTCGATCCGCCCATTGCCCGATCAGATTCATGCTGAAGATCGTGCACGAACCGCCCGCCAGGTAGATGAACGGCAGTTGCTTCTCCGTCAATCCCACATCGGCGACCATATACGCGCTCAGGTAGGGGAAGATGACGAAGCTGGAGCTGGTCAGGGCGGCCATGAACAGGAACGCCTTCTGATGGTCCGCGTGCATCATGACGGACAGCACCCGCGCCGCCGGGTGCTGCCCTCGGGCATGATGCAAATGACCGCGCAACGGCGGCAAGACGCGGGCTTCCGCCACCAGGATGACCGAGCACAATCCGCCGAGGATGAAAAACGGGACGTGCCAGCTCAACTGTGACGCCAGAGCCAGTCCGATGGGCACGCCGCAAATCGACGCCACGGAATAGGAGGACATCACTATGCCCATGGCCGCGCCGCGCCGTTCATCCGGGATGACGTCGCCGATAATGGCCAGAATCAGCGCGCCCTCCACGCCTCCGAAGGCGCCCGTGACCACCCTGGCGGCGACCAGCAACGGATAGCTCGGCGCCGAGGCACAGAGGAACGTCCCGATCGTAAATCCGAATGAGAGCCATAACAACGCCTGTTTGCGATCAAACCGGTCCAGGCCAAATCCGGCGGCGATCCCGAACAACCCCGCGCTGACGGCGTAGGCGGACACAATCAGACCGAACTGTCCCGACGTGATGGCAAACACGCGCATGTATTGCGGGCCCAGCGGCATCATGATCAGGAAATCCAGCACGATCGTAAACTGGACGGCCGCCAGGACCAGCAACAACACGCGTTCGTTGATGGGATTCACATCCTTGCGTATAGAAGGACCTTCCGTGCTCATCTCGCGTCCCACAAGATTTTCATTATAGCAAATGACCTCGTGACGCTTGTCGCTGACGTGGGCGGGCTGCAATCGTGGCGCGACCGGCGGATTGGGGAGGGTCATCGTCATGTGGTGCAGGAGCTCAACGATCGGGCCAGGGATCTGGGGGGTGCCCTACCGAAGGTTACGCTTCGTCCAGTTGTCGTTCAATGGCAGACTGCCGTCCCACGGCAGGGAATTTACTCCCAATATTGAGGGGAAATCGCCCGACACATCTTGACTTGCTTCGGCAAATAATTCAGGCCCATCACACTGGTCGAGTAATTCGATCAAACAAGATCGCTGACAAATTATGGGGTTCATGACGAATGGCCCTATTGATCATGCTTTAGCATAGGAATTGCATTCTAGAAAGGTGTCTACAGATGGATCAGAGGCTCTGTTTCAGGTTGGGATTGTTCATCCGGAAAGGACCGCTGTGGGACCGAGCATCAGCAAGCGCCTCTCCTGGTGAGGGGAGTGATGAATCATGAAAGAATTGACCGTGGTCAGTGCTGTCGCGGTGCTCCTGTTGGCCTGGCTCTCCATGTCAAACCCTCCAGGATTGCCTCACGCGCCGAGTGAACGCTGGATCAAGACGGCCCTGGAATCTGAGATGGAAAGAGATGCCCTGTTCGACCTGGATCACGTCAGAGTGATCGTGGATCATGGCACAGTGAAACTGGGCGGAACGGTCCGCACAGGCGATGAAATGGGAGAGGCCGAACTGCTCGCCATGGCGACCCATGGGACTCAGGCCATCCAAGACAATATTCACGTCATGCCGACCGTGAGCCGGAATCTCAAACTGGATCAGGAGATCAGATCGGATCTTCTCGAGAATCCCACTCTGCGGATCAGGGACTTGCGGGTCCGGATCGTCAAAGGGGACGTGTCGTTACACGGCATTGTCCATCATCGCGATGAAAAAGGGCGGGCAGACGAGCTGGTCGCGCTCGTGCCGGGGGTCGATGCCATTCACGACAGGATGGAGGTGCTTCATCGTGCATGAATGTCTTCAACGGAGCACTGAACGTCAATGAAGGCCATTGTCCCATGCCCAAGAGCGACGCCTCTCCGGATCGGCGCGGCAGGCCACGGGAGGCGTCAGAAGAGGCCGGTGAAAACGGCCGCACTGAAGGACCGATTCGGCCGGTTTGCCTCGGATATGCGGCGGGGCAGGCACGTCGACAACGATTTCGCCGTCGAACCGATTGTAGAGCCTCAGCTCCCCCTCAGGCTGAGGCGTCGGCGGCGCGGTGGTCCACACCCGGAACGGGCCACCGTGCCGTCGGCATCCTATGAGTAAGGGTTGAGCACACCTAAATGGTCGGAACAATCAGAGAGAAGGGTGCATCGTGATGCGACTGAACGGCTTGAGACTGTGTGCGGTGATCGGTGTCGTCTCTCTCATGCTGGTCGGATTTTCCTCCGCCCCCGCGGTCTATCCATCGCGGGCCGGCGTCGACCGACACCTGTTTATCAGGGGGGTCGTGCAATCCATTACGGACAACGCGGTCATGCTGAAAACGGACATCGGAACCATCCGTGAATTCAGCCTCAAACAGGTCAACCGGGAAAAGATCAAGGGGGTGAAAGTGGGCAGTCACCTGGAGTTGGAGCTCGATGCGAATAACATGATCATCGATATCGCCGGGGCCTCTCCAGGAGCCATGAAACGACTCGAGAAGGTCCGCGTGGTTGTGGGAACGGTCGAACAATATGATCCTGTCAGAAGAGTGCTGACGCTCGATCTGGGGAAAGGGGTAACCCAGACCTATAGAGTGAAGGATGCGGCGGCCACCAGACTCCTCGACGTGACGAATGGGACACGGGTGACGCTGCAAATCGATCCGATCAATAGAATGGTCGAGGACTTCATTTAACCGAGGTGGACGTCGGACTACAGGTAAGGGAGGGGAAGACAATTCTGACGACACCTTCACCATGACCCAGAATGACTTGATCGATGATAAACCGGAATCACGCGGGCTGATAGATCAGGGAGAATCAGCGTGAAGTGGTCACAAAGTGGTCACAACACCGTGGCGTTATCTTAATCTTGCACCACAGCGGCAGGTCGGGGGCCATTGGTACAAATTAGGATTTACATTTTTTGGCTGTGGTAAACCTCTTTTCCTCTTCCTCTGCAATCCAAAGCTGGCGTATACCAATAAACGTTCCCTCCACGATAAATTTCCCATCCACAATCCATAGCCGCAGGCGGGGCATCGCCAATAGAGAATATCAGGACAATATTCATCAAAAACAAGCCAAAAAATGCTACGAAGAGTGACCTAGAGAAATCTGGATCACTAGGGGTGGCAGACGTCCCTCCATCATATCGATGAAATAAAGGACTATTTCGATTATACATACTACGACAAACGGGCTGGTGAGAAGGAGTACCCAATGCCATTTCCTGGCCATCTGCCGGACGAACTCTTCCTGCTGATGTTCGGTGTAGGTCATTATTTCAAATCTATCGGCGGGGGGTTAATTCTGTCAATCGCAAGGGCGGATTGAGCACAAAGTGGTCACAATTGCGGGAACGAGTCGGACGGCGATTGTCGCACGTGTCGAGAAACAGATGGTGCCGAGGGGCTTGGCCCGAGTCTCTCGCAAATTGGGTCCGGTATCAGGTCAACAGAATTCCGAGGGGCAGAGTGGCGCTTCACGTCGACAGGCGTGAAAATGGAACTAAGCCGTCGGCGAAGCCAAGCCGTCACGGTATCCCGTCTCATCCGTGTCAAGCATTGCAAGCGTGACAAGACATTCCTGATCCTGGTCTTCCCTGATTTGACGCGAACCGAAAGGGTGGTAGATTGCTTACTGTATCCCACGTTGATTTGCCCGTGAAGAATGGAGGCGCTATGGAACGGCCTATGGATCCGCCTCGATTGCTGCCGACCGGTGCTCAGAGCGAAACGTTTGCCGGCGTCACCTATCATATGGAAGGGGAACTGGTTCCGGTATTGACCGTTGATCTCGTATCGGGACATTCAGTCTATTTTGAGCATCACATTTTGTTGTGGAAACACTGGGGGATCAAGATAGGGCTCAAGCCAATGAAAGGGACATTCAAACGGATGCTTGCGGGCATGCAGATTTTTGTGACGGAAGCCACCGGACATGGGAAGATCGCATTCAGCAGGGACGGTGTCGGCCACATTATCGCCCTGCATCTTCAGCAGGGTCAGGAACTGCATGTCAGGGAGCATCAATTTCTTGCCGCAACCCAGAACATCGATTACACATTCGAGCGTGTCAAAGGAATCTCGAATATGTTGTTCGGCGGCACGGGGTTTTTCATCGATAAGTTTCATGGCGCATCAGGCGATGGGATCTTGTGGTTGCATGGGTACGGAAACGTGTTTGAAAAGGTGCTTGCTCCGTATGAACAGTTGGATGTGGAGCCGGGGGGATGGCTGTATAAAGACTCAACCGTCACCATGGAAACAAATTTTCAACGGCTTTCGATCGGCTTATTGGGTGCAATGAATCTGGTGATGAACCGCTTCACCGGACCGGGACGACTGGGACTCCAATCGATGTATTTGCACATGCCCACCAGCGTGTAAGTGTGTTCAAACGGTCGGCAGTTCGTCTGGAGCATACCACGTATCGGGCGATTAACGTAACCGTGGCGGAAGAATAATGGTGCCGAGGGGCTTGGCCCGAGGCCACGGGGTATCAGCGTACCGTGGTGGGAGAAAGTGGTGCCGAGGGGCAAAATTGAGCCCGCAGAACCTGCCGACTCTGCGTTCTTGGCAGACAAGGCAGGCGATTTCCAATTATCTTTCTACCTCTCGGGCGACGCCCCACCAAGCTGTTCGGGTGGGGCGTCAGCTGCCGACACGGTCGGCAGTTCGTACGGTGGACAACGCGTATGGGGTGATCAACGTATCGTAGTGGGGAAAAAGTGGTGCCGAGGGGCAGAATTGAACTGCCGACACGCGGCTTTTCAGACCGCTGCTCTACCGACTGAGCTACCTCGGCACGCGAAGGCGCTACGATAGCAGAGGATTCCATGGACTGTCAATCATCGGGCTGATTTGTCACGATAAAACCGATTGAAAAAGTTTGACAATATCCTCGCTTCGCCCTTATAATCCATGTCGGTGGCGGCTCGCCTGCACCACGGTCTCCAAAGGGCCACGGCTCGGTCCCCAATCGGACAATCAGCCGATCACAGGGCGGGCAGGGCCGATGACTGAATGACCCAACCCATCAGAAATTTTGCCATAATCGCCCACATCGATCACGGTAAGTCGACTCTGGCCGACCGGCTGCTCGAACTGACCGGCGCGATCACGGCGCGGGAGGCCCGCGACCAGCTCCTCGACAGCATGGAGCTGGAGCGGGAACGCGGGATCACCATCAAGGCCCACGCCGTCCGACTCACGTATAAAGCGCGCGACGGCCAGTCGTACCGCCTGCATCTGATCGACACGCCGGGCCACGTCGATTTCAGTTACGAGGTGTCCCGCAGCCTGGCCGCCTGCGAAGGGGCGCTGCTCCTGATCGACGCCAGCCAGGGGGTCGAGGCGCAGACGATCGCCAACGCCCAGCTGGCCCAGACCAACGGGCTGAAGCTGATCCCGGTGATCAACAAGATCGATCTGCCCAGCGCCGATCCCGACCGGTGCCGCCGCCAATTGGAAGAATTGTTGGAGATCGACGGCGACGAGGCGATTCTCGCCAGCGCCAAAGAGGGGATCGGCATCGCCGAGATCCTGGAGGCGATTATCGAGCGGATCCCGCCGCCCTTGGATCACACGGACGAGCCGCTGCGGGCGCTGATCATGGATTCGTGGTTCGACGCCTACCAGGGCGTGATCATGCTCATCCGTCTTGTCGACGGCCGGGTGCGCGTGGGCGACCGGATCCGACTCTGGGCCTCGGGCTCCGAGTCGCTCGTCACGGAACTGGGCGTCTTCACCCCAAAACGGCTGCCGCAGGAGCAGCTCTCCTCTGGCGAGGTCGGCTATCTGGTGGCCGGAGTGAAAAACCTTCAGGACGCCAAGGTCGGCGACACGGTGACCAATGCCGACCGGCCAGCGGCCGCCCGGCTCCCGGGTTTCCAGGAGGTCAAGCCGATGGTCTTTTGCGGCTTCTACCCCTCCGAGAGCGGGCAATTTGATGAACTGCGCGAGGCGGTGGAGAAGCTGCAGCTCAACGATGCCTCGTTCTCCTTCGAGCCGGAGACGTCGCTGGCGCTGGGATTCGGCTTTCGGTGCGGCTTTCTGGGGCTCCTCCACATGGACATCATCAAGGAGCGTTTGGAGCGGGAATACCACATCCCGCTCATCTGCACCACGCCGACGGTCAACTACCGCCTCCATCTGATGGACGGTGAACAACGCTGGGTGCATAATCCGGCCAACTTTCCCGACTCGCAGCACATCGAGATGATCGAGGAGCCGGTGATCATGGCCACCATCTCGCTCCCGGAGGAGAGCATCGGTCCCGTGCTCGCGCTGTGCCAGGAGCGGAGGGGCGTCCAACGGGACGTCCGCTATCTGGACCGCCGACGGGCGATCATCCGATACGAGCTGCCGCTCAACGAGGTCATCCTCGATTTTCACGACCGGCTCAAATCGATCAGCCACGGCTACGCGTCGCTTGACTATGAACTGACCGGGTACCAGCCCGAGGAGCTCGTGCGGGTCGACGTGCTGCTCAACGGCGAGCGGGTCGATGCGCTGTCGTTCATCACACACAAGAGCAAGGCCTATCAGCGGGGCCGGGAGCTGGTCGAGCAGATGAGGACGCTCATTCCCAAGCAGATGTTCGAGGTGGCGATCCAGGCTGCCATCGGCCACAAGGTCATCGCCAGGGAAACCGTCGCCGCCATGAAGAAGAACGTCACGGCCAAGTGCTACGGCGGGGACATCACGAGGAAACGGAAACTATGGGAGAAACAGAAACAGGGCAAGAAGCGGATGAAGCAGGTGGGGCGGGTCGAAGTGCCCCAGGAAGCGTTCCTCGCGCTGTTGAAAGCCAAGGTCTAGGGCGCGACAACGCCATGACCGACCAGAAATCGCGCGTTCGTGAATACGTCGAAGCGTTTCTGATCGCAGTCGTCCTGGCGCTCGTGGTCAGGACATTCGTCGTCCAGGCGTTCAAGATCCCGTCCGGCTCGATGATCCCGACGCTGCTGATCGGCGACCACATCCTCGTCAACAAATTCATCTACGGCGTCAAGGTGCCCTTCACGGACTTCACACTGATACCCATGACCCACCCTCACCGGGACGACGTCATCGTCTTCAAATATCCGCAGGATGAGACCAAGGATTTCATCAAGCGCGTGATCGGTCTTCCCGGGGACCGGGTGGAGGTCCGCCACCGGCAGGTCTACATCAACGACGCGCCGCTGATCGAGCCCTACGCCGTGCACCAGGAAGGCGTGACGCCGGAAACGGAGATGCGCCCCCGCGACGAATTCGGACCGGTCACCGTGCCCGCGGATTCCTACTTCGTCATGGGCGACAACCGCGATCACAGCCTGGACAGCCGCTTTTGGGGTTTCGTGAAGGAGAACAAGATCAAGGGGAAGGCATTTCTCATCTACTGGTCCTGGGACGGGAACGGCGAATGGGTCCGCTGGGAACGGATCGGAAAAGCGGTGAGGTAATGACGTCTCGACGCATGGACGGCGCCGCCCCTTCGGCCCTGTCGGCCTGGACCGAAAAATTTCCCTCCGCCTCGATCGTCGTGGTCGGCGACCTGATGCTCGATCATTATCTGCTGGGCCACGTGACCCGCATCTCGCCTGAGGCGCCCTGGCCTGTGGTGGACGTGTACGAAGATGAATACCGGCTAGGCGGCGCCGCCAACGTCGCCCACAATGTCAGCACCCTTGATGGTCGGGCCGTGGTGTGCGGCCTCATCGGCGATGACGAGGCCGGCGGCCGGCTTCGCGCGCTGCTCACGGCCCAGGGCGTGAACCCGGCCGGGCTGGTGGTCGACGCCGGGCGGCCGACGACGGTGAAGATGCGGATCATCGGGCGGCAACAGCAGATGATGCGCGTCGATCGTGAGGTTCGCCGCCCGCTGGCGCCCGGGCCTGCGCGCGAGCGATTGCTCGCCGGCGTGGAGCGGGCGCTCACCGGCGCGCAGTGTCTGGTGCTCTCGGATTATGCCAAGGGCCTCTTCACCGAAGGGCTGTTGAAGGAGCTGATCCAGACGGCCAATCGGCGCAGGGTCAGGGTCGTGGCCGATCCTAAGGTGGCCAATTTCGACGGGATGAGGGGCGCCACGGTCGTCACGCCCAACCATCTCGAAGCGATGCAGATCGCCACGGGCCGCGTCAAATCGACGGAGGATCTCATGGAGGTCGGCCGTCACCTGCTGGAGCGACTGGATGGGGAGGCGGTCCTGATTACGCTAGGCGAGCAGGGGATGGCGCTCTTTGAGCGCGACGGCGGGTACCATGCCATCCCCACCGTCGCGCAGCAGGTGTTCGACGTGACCGGCGCGGGCGATACCGTGGCCGCCGTGCTGGGGCTGGGCCTCGCCTGCGGAGCGTCAATGCGCGAGTCGGCAATGCTGGCCAACGCCGCCGCGGGCGTGGTGGTCGGCAAGGTGGGCACCGCCACCCTCGACCGGCGGGAGCTCCGCGCATCGTTGCACCGTCTCGGAGGGGCGGACTGATATGGGCTGCGCCATCATCATCCCGGCCCGCTACCGGTCGAGCCGGTTTCCCGGCAAGGTGCTCGCGCCGCTGGCCGGCCGGCCGATGATCCAGCACGTCTGGGAGCGGGCGACGGCCGTGCCCGACATCGACCGGGTGATCGTGGCGACGGACGACGGTCGCGTCGCGGCCGCGGCGACGGCGTTCGGCGCAGAGGTGATGATGACGAGCGAGGCTTGCCAGAGTGGCACGGACCGGGTGGCCGAAGCCGCCGCCGCAATCGCCAGCGACATCATCGTGAACCTGCAGGGCGACCTGCCACTGATCCCCCCGAGGCTGATTGCGGCCGCGCGCCAGCCGCTGCTGGACGACCCGGCCGTGATGATGAGCACGCTCAAGCGGCCGATGACCCGGCTCGACGAGCTCCAGTCGCCGAATACTGTGAAAGTGGTGACCGACCGGAACGGAGACGCGCTCTATTTTTCCCGATCGCCGATTCCGATGGCGCGAGATCTGGCGGCCGCCGATCCGCTGCCGCCGGGGGTCTACTTTCATCATCTGGGGTTGTACGTCTATCGAAAGAGTTTTCTGACAACCTTTGCCAAGCTGCCGGCCGGCCGGCTGGAGCAGCTCGAGCAGCTGGAGCAGCTCCGCGCGCTGGAACACGGTTACCGGATCAGGGTGGTGGAGGTCGACGAGGGCACGGTCGAGGTGAACGCACCGGACGATCTGGTCGCTGCGGAGGCCGCTTATCATGGCCGCGGGTAAACGAACCTCCGCCTCCGCGCGGCGCGCGGCGCACACGCGCCGGCCGAAATTCATCTTCGTGACCGGCGGCGTCGTGTCGTCGCTGGGCAAGGGGCTCGCCTCGGCGTCGATCGGGGCCTTGCTCGAAAGCCGCGGATTGAACGTCACCTTTTTGAAGCTCGATCCCTACATCAACGTCGATCCCGGTACGATGAATCCCTACCAGCACGGCGAGGTCTACGTCACCGAGGACGGCGCCGAGACGGACCTCGACCTCGGTCATTACGAGCGGTTCACCTCCGTCGTCACCAGCAAGAAGAACAACCTGACCACCGGCAAAATCTATTTCGACGTCATCACCAAGGAGCGCCAGGGGAAGTATCTGGGCGGAACAGTCCAAGTGGTCCCGCATATCACCGATGAGATCAAGCACGGCATCCGCGCGGCCGGGAACCACTGCGACGTGGTCATCGTCGAGATCGGCGGCACGGTGGGCGATATCGAGAGCCTGCCGTTTCTGGAGGCGATCCGCCAGCTCCCCTTCGACCTCGGCCGGGAGAACATCCTCTACCTCCATCTGACGCTGGTGCCCTTCGTGAAGGCCTCCGAGGAGTTGAAGAGCAAGCCGACCCAGCACAGCGTCAACAAGCTGCGCGAGATCGGCATCCAGCCCGACATCCTGCTCTGCCGGACCGACCGTGACCTGCCCGCCGACCTGAAGCGGAAGATCGCGCTCTTCTGCAACGTCGAGCCCAGCGCCGTGATCACGGCGAAGGACGTCGACAGCATCTACAACGTGCCGCTGAAATTTCATCAGGAAGGGCTGGACCATCTGATCGTCGCCCGCCTTCGGCTCCCGGCCTCGAAGCCGAACCTGAAACCGTGGGAAACGCTGATGAGGCGGATTCGAGAGGCGAAAGCCACGGTGCGCATCGGACTGGTCGGCAAATACGTCGAATTGAAGGATTCGTATAAAAGCCTCTGCGAGGCGCTCGCCCACGGCGGCATCGCCAACGGCGTAAAGGTCGACATCCACTGGATGGACGCGGAAGGGCTCGAACGGGACGCGAGCCCGCTCGACAAGGTGCACGGCATTCTCGTCCCGGGCGGGTTCGGCCAGCGCGGCATCGAAGGCAAGATCGCGGCGATCCGGCACGCCCGCGAACACGGCGTCCCCTTCTTCGGCATCTGCCTCGGCATGCAGTGCGCGGTGATCGAATTCGCCCGGGATGTGGTCGGGCTGCCGAAGGCGAACAGCAGCGAGTTCGATCCGAAATGCGCCGACCCGGTCATCGATCTGATGGCGGAACAGAAAAACGTGACCGACAAGGGGGGCACCATGCGGCTGGGCAGTTACCCCTGCCGTCTTACACCGGGCACCAGGGCCGCGGCCGCCTACGGAACCACGCGGGTGGACGAACGCCACCGACACCGGTTTGAATTCAACAACCGGTATCTGGAGCGCTTCACGAAGGCGGGGCTGACCGTCAGCGGCGTCTGGCCCAAGCGTCAATTGGTGGAGATCGTCGAAATCAAGGATCATCCCTGGTTCCTGGCCACCCAGTTCCATCCGGAGTTCCGCTCCAAGCCGCTCGCGCCGCATCCGCTCTTCCGCGAGTTCATCGCCGCGTCCGTGCGGCGGGCCAGGCGGTAGGTTTCGTGACGACCCGCACGGTTGACATCGGCGCGATTTCGGCTGGCGGGGGAGGGCCGTTGTTTCTGATCGCCGGTCCCTGCGTGATCGAGAACGAGCAGGTGGTCATGGAGACGGCCGGGGCGCTCAAACAACTCGGCGAACGGTTGAAGATCCCGGTGATTTTTAAATCGTCCTATGACAAGGCCAACCGGAGCGCGATCGATTCCTTCCGCGGGCCCGGATTGATCGCCGGCCTGAAGCTGCTGCTCGAGGTCAAGACGCGCTTCGGCCTGCCGCTCCTTTCCGACGTCCATCATCCGGGCGAGGTGGATGCGGCGGCGGAGGTGCTCGACATTTTGCAGATCCCGGCGTTCCTCTGCCGGCAGACCGATCTGGTCGTGGCCGCGGCCCGGACGGGGAAGGTGGTCAACATCAAGAAGGGGCAGTTCCTCGCCCCCTGGGAGATGGGGAACATCGTCAAGAAGATCGAGGCCGCGGGCAATCAGCGCATCATCCTGACCGAACGGGGCTCGAGCTTCGGCTACAACAACCTGGTCGCCGACATGCGGTCGATTCCGATCATGCAGCGCTTCGGCTATCCGGTGGTCTTCGACGCCACCCACAGCGTTCAGCTCCCCGGCGGGCAGGGCACCAGCTCGGGCGGCCAGCGGGAGTTCATCCCGACGCTCACGCGCGCCGCCGTGGCGGCCGGTTGCGACGGGCTCTTCATGGAAGTCCATCCCGACCCCGCGCGGGCGCTCAGCGACGGCCCGACGCAGGTGCCGCTTGCCGAGCTGGAGGGGCTGCTGCGGCAGGTGAAGGCGATCGAGGCGGCCGTTCGACCCGAAGGACAGCAGCTATGAGCACTCCACCGAAGCGTCCTCAAACCATAATGGGCGAGATGATGACAAATCGTAATCGTCTCATCACGCTCGCCAAGCACGTGTTGGAGGTGGAAGCCCAGGCCATTCAATCCCTGGTCTCTCGATTGAACGACCAGTTCCTGAAGGCGATCGATCTGCTGGTCAAATGCAAAGGACGGGTCGTGGTCACCGGCATGGGCAAATCGGGAATCATCGGAAAGAAGCTCGCCTCCACGCTCGCCAGCACCGGCACGCCCGCGTTGTTTCTCCATCCGGCCGAGGGGATTCACGGCGATCTGGGCATGCTGGGCGCCCGCGACGTGGTGATCGCCCTGTCCAACAGCGGCGAGACGGACGAGCTGGTGAAAATCCTGCCCATGATCAAGCGGCTCAAAGCGCCGCTGATCTGTCTGACCGGCAATGTTTCGTCCACCCTGGCCAAATACAGCGATGTCGTCCTGGACGTGTCCGTGACCGAGGAAGCCGGCCCGTTGAATGTCGTTCCCACCTCAAGCACGACCTCCGCGATGGCGATGGGAGACGCGCTCGCCGTCGCGTTGATGGAGCGGCGGGGCTTCAAGTCTGAGGATTTCGCGATGCTGCATCCCGGCGGCGCCCTGGGACGGCGGCTGCTGCTGCGGGTGGAGGATGCCATGCACGTGGGCGACGCCATTCCGCGTGTCCGGCCATCGACGGCCATGAAGGATGTCATCCTGGAGATGACCTCGAAAAAGCTTGGCTGCACGACCGTCTGCAGACCGGACGGCCGGCTGGCGGGCATCGTCACGGACGGAGACCTGCGCCGGCTTCTTCAGCGCACGCCGGAGGGCGCCCTCGCCCTGACCGCGGAGGACGTGATGACCGCCAAGCCCAAAACAATCACACGCGACGCCCTGGCCGCCAAGGCCGTGCAGGTGATGGAGGAGCATTCGATCCTGGTGCTGGTGGTAACCGATCGCAGGCAGCAGGTGGAGGGCATCCTGCATCTGCACGATCTCTTGAAGCTGGGCGTGGTCTAGCATGGCGCCCATTTCGTTCAAGCTCGGCGGCGGGCACGGGGCGCCGCCCCGCTCGCTGCTGAACCGCGCCAGACCGATCCGGCTGCTCCTGCTCGATGTCGACGGCGTGCTGACCGACGGCCGGATCATCTACGACGCCGACGGGCGGGAATTGAAGGCGTTTCACATCCATGACGGATTCGGGATCAATCAACTTCGCGCGTCGGGGTGTCTGGTCGGGTTTTTGAGCGGCCGGGCCTCGGCGGCGGTGGAGCGGCGGGCGAAGGAGCTGGACGTGACGATCGTGTACCAGGGCGTCGACGACAAGCTGCCGGTCTACGAGCGGATCCTGTCAGCGCACCGGCTCCGCGATGACGAAGTCGCCTATGTGGGGGACGATCTGCCCGATTTGCCCGTGCTCGCGCGGGCGGGATTGGCAGTCGGCGTCGCTTCGGCGGCGCCCCAGGTCCGCCGGGCCGTTCATTGGATCACCAGCCGCGCCGGCGGGGAAGGCGCCGTGAGGGAAGTGACCGATCTGCTGGTGCTGGCCGGCCAGCTTGCTCCAAAAAGAAAACGAGCCGTGTGAGACGCCTCCGCGTCGATGTGACTGACAGACCTCACCTAGCAACTTCCATCGATGGACCAACTCCTGAATCTTCCGAATCTTTTGACGGGCATCCGTCTGGCCTGCATTCCCGTGCTGGTCGGACTGTTCTATGTGCCCATCGAGCACCACCAGCGACTGGCCGCCCTGACCTTTCTGATCGCCTCGGCGACCGATTTTATCGACGGCTATCTTGCACGGCGGCGATCGCAAATCACCAACCTGGGCAAACTGCTTGACCCGGTGGCGGACAAGCTGCTCGTCATGGCCGCCCTGTTGCTTCTCGTGGAGGCGGGCAAACTGTGGGCCTGGGTGGCCATCCTGATCATCGGGCGGGAAATCGCCGTGACCGGCCTGAGGGCCATGGCCTCAACCCGCGGCGTGGTGATGGCGGCCGAAGGGATGGGAAAGTTCAAGATGCTCTTTCAGGTTATTGGGATAACTTTTCTGTTTCTCACTGATTCATCTGGTCATAACACCCTGTGGATGATCGGCTGCACCTCACTTGCAGCGGCCGTGTTGCTGGCGCTGATCTCAGGCGGGCAATATGCCATCCGGGCCGGTCATCTTCTCCTGAGTCCGCATAAAAGCGGGCCGTAATCGGCCCGTGGAGCCCCTTCCTCCGCACCCGGCGACCGCCGCCATGGGTCTCGTCGCCTCCTTCGCGCTGGGCGCCATTCCCTTTGGGGTCATCTGGTCGTTGGCCATCGCCGGGATCGACCCGAGGAAAGCCGGCAGCAAGAACATCGGCTTTACCAACGTGCTTCGAGTCTCATCCCGGTGGGCCGCCGGTCTGACGCTGATCAGCGACGTGGGCAAGGGCGCAGCGGCCGTCTGGATCGTCCGCCATCTGAACGGGGGGGCGGATCCTGCCTGGGACTGCGCGGCTGTGCTCTCCGCCGTCTCCGGCCATATGTTTTCACCGATTCTGAGATTTCAAGGCGGCAAAGGGGTGGCGACGGCTCTGGGAGGTCTCTTCATCGCCATGCCATGGGTGGGGTTGATCATATTGGGCGTGTGGAGCGTGGTGCTGACGGTCTCTTCCTATGTGTCGCTGGCGTCAATTGTGGCCAGTCTCGTGTTGCCGGTGACGATGGCGTTGTTTACGTCCAACTGGATCGCCATTGCCTGTGGCACGATGCTGACGGTGTTGGTGATCGTCCGTCACAGTGAAAACATCAAGCGATTACAGGCGGGGGAAGAGCATTCAATCAGGGGCTCAAAGCCTACAAAAACTGTTTAAGTCGACCGATGTGCAATTTAACATAATAGTCCTTATCCGACATAACAGTAAAAATAAGGCAAACCCAGGCGCCGACCGATGGTTTGGACGTCTCGATCTTCATGAGCCACGCCGGTTAAGTCCGCCGCCCATTGACAGACCGGCCATTGCAGTTGAGTCTTGCAGCCTCAGGTCAATGAGTAGATAATATTGCCCGAACTATGGCCGCGCGACTCTTCAACAAACGACAACTGAAGGCCGGATGGGCCGGGTTAACGACGGCCTTTCGTGAAGTCGCAACGCGAACCGATCGTGCCGTCCAACTGATGCGGCTTAGAATCGACCTCTGGGAGCTGAACCGGGAGCTGTTGATCCAATATCGCGAGTTTGGCCGGCGCGTTTCTGAACTGGCGCTGATCTCCAGCCCTGCGGCGGGGACAATCATTCAGGCCCAGGGCGAAACGGTTCCAGCCGACGATCCGGAAGTGCTTCGTGTGTCGGGTCAAATCGAACGGCTGCGAGCCAGAATGGAGCTGCTGACCCAACAGCTGGCGACCCTGAGCCTTGAAGCGCCTGAGGACGCTGGCGCGCCGTTGCGACGACGGCTGCAGACCGCGGGGATGACGGATGTCGTCGCGATCATCCCCGCTCGATCGCCGTTCGCGCATCGGCCCCTTGCCGCCATCCAACCCTTATCGGAATGCGTGATCACCGCGATCATCCGAAATGGCACTCCGTTCATACCGGCCGGAGGCACGACGCTGGAACCGGGCGATGAACTGATGCTCTTCGGCACCGCAATGGCTTGCGAGCAGGCCAAACTGTATCTGGAGCGGATTGAAGAAGATACTTATCCACAATCATTGTGAATTAACTGTGACTAACTCTGTGGATTATTCATCCGGCCCCCGTCCGTGGCCGTCTTGAGCGAAGTGCTGAAGAATTAGGCAGCAAAACTCTTCACTTCTCAATCGATTCGCGCGAAGTGGTCCTGTTCGGCGCCTTCCATTGAGACGTAAGATGCGCCATGAGCCACGCGCCGATGGCGGTGCCGACGGCATCGGCCATGACATCGCGCACGTCCGAATCACGCGTCGGCACAAACATTTGATGAAACTCATCGCTGGCGCCGTAGGCGATGCCAATCATGATCACGAGAATGAGGCGCCAGCGTCTATGAGGCGCCCACCCGGCGGTGCTCACCGCATGATACGTGATCGCGCCAAAGCCGGCGTATTCGACCATATGAATCAATTTATCGGTGTTCGGAGGCAATCCCGCCAGGATCGGGCCGAATTGCCTGGAGGAGAGATAAAAGATCACACCGGCATAGCCAAGCCAGGCGATCCATGCCGCCAACGGCGACGCCAGAAAGGGCCAGACAGCGACCAGCCGGTCGACCAACCTGAACAATCGTTCATTCATACAGCCGATAGCGCGCCTTCAAGCCGATGGGCCCGGCGCTGAGTCACAATCACATGGGCCAGCCGTCCCACCATGGCGAGAGACGCTTCCACATGAAGTTGATCATTCGCCCGCGTCCGTCCGAAGAGTCGGCCGGGGTACGACTGGCTCGCCCCCTCGAACAGCACCTCCTGGTTCGAGCCGACGAGGGAGCGCTGGCGCGCCGCCACCAGCTCCTGCTGCAGGGCCAGCAGCCGGTGCAATCGGGCCGACTTGACCGCTTCATCCAAGTGACCGTCCAATGCCAGCGCGGGGGTATGAGGCCGTTTTGAATACTTGAAGGCAAACAGGCCGGTAAACCCGAATTCGGCAACAGCCTTCAGCGTCAGCCCAAAATCCTCCTCCGTCTCGCCGGGAAAGCCGACGATGATGTCGGTTGTGAGCGTCAGTCCCGGCACCGCCGTGCGGAGCGCCTCGATCCGCCGCCTGTAGTCCTCAGTGGTATATTCCCGGTTCATCCGCTCCAATATCCGGTCTGAGCCGGATTGCAGCGGCAGATGCAGGTGCTCGCAGACGGCGGGCAATTCAGCCATGGCCCGGATCATCCGGTCGGTCACCGCCGATGGATGAGAGGTGGTGAACCGCACCCGGTCCAATCCCTCGATTCCATCCAGCCGGCGGAGCAATTCGGCAAAATCGACCCCTTCCGATGAGGTGCGGCCGTAGGAATTGACATTCTGCCCCAGGAGAGTCACCTCCCTGAAACCCTGCCGGGCCAGCCCCCTCACCTCTTCCACAATCTCCCCGCTCAACCGGCTCCGTTCCCGCCCCCGGCTGTGGGGTACGACGCAGAAACTGCAGCGATTCTCACACCCTTCCATGATGGAGACCCAGGCGCGGACGCCAGGCTTGCGATGGGATGGGAGCGATGGCGCGGTCCCGCCCGGGTCATCCACCGCGATCACCGCCCGGCCGCTGCCGGTCGACTCGCGCAGGAGGCTGGGGAGCTGGTCAATCTGCTTGGAGCCGAAGACCAGCCGGATCCAGGGATGGCGTTCGAGCAGCGCGGCGCCTTCCTGGCGCGCCATGCAGCCGGCCACGCCGACGATCAGTTCCGGCCTCCTCCGATGGAGCTCGCGAATGCGGCCCAATTCACTGAAGGCTTTCTGCTCGGCCTTGTCCCTGATGCTGCAGGTATTCATCAGGATCAAATCGGCCTCGTCCATCCGGTCGGTGACGGTATACCCGTCGGGCGCCAGCAGCCCCGCCATCCGTTCGGAATCGTGCTCGTTCATCTGACAGCCGTAGGTCTGGATATAGAGTTTCTTCCGCATGGCAGGACTCAATTGCCAGGTAGCCTAGTCTGACCGGTGGGAGATTGTCAACTGCGTGGGGCCCCGTACGCTAATAAGCAAGAATGATTCTTCACGAAATACAAGGATCAGGATGGGCATTGATTGACGCGCCCTGCACGCGAGCGGAGAATTGCCAGGCGATTCAAAGAGTGGGTCGAGCGGGCGTGGGAAGTCAAGGCAAAAGGATGAAATCAACGCATCTCATTGTGAACCCGCGCCTCATCCTACATTAGTAGGAATTTGGCTAAACTTATTGACAAAGGATTGTCAATTGTATTAACTGGAGGCGCTGCACGTGTGTCACACCGCATACATGAGGGGGCCATGGCTTTGTCCGCCGTTGAGTATCAGCACCTCCTCAAATTTATCGATATTCTTTATACCTTTTCAGATCAAAATGACCTGCTGCAGGCGGCCTGTGAATGGTTGAAACAGACCCTTGGTCTCTCATGGGCGGTGCTGGTCCCGACCGACACCCTCACGGGGCAGTTTCGGATTGAGTCAAATTTCCTCTTCCCCTGCCAGCCGGAAGAGATTCTCCAATATGTCCTCTATTTCTCGCCGCTGGATCCGCTTGCCAACAAGGGGTGGATCTGGAAGTGCGTCAACAGATCGCCACAATATGCCGAATTCGTGACCCTCCTTCACAAAGCCAAATCAGATGACGGCCGGAATGCGCTCCCGCAAATTCCTGTGTTGTATTGCATCTGCGCCAGACCAGGCGCTCAAGGCACCCCCACCGGTTCAGACGGAATCTCCCGCGGAAAAATGGGGCGCGATTTTACCAGCCACGAGAAGGAGACGCTCAGCCTGCTCGCTCCCCATTTGTCACAAGCACTGAATAATGTGAGACTCTTTGAAATGATTTCCGAATGCCAGGACATCGGGATGATCGTGGTCGGATCGGATGGCCGGCCCAGCTACATAAACCAGAAAGCGAGGCTGGCGCTCAACGGGAAACCCATTGCCACCATTCCTGAGGCGGAATTGGGCGCTGGCGGAGTGGTATTTAAAACGGATCGAGGTCACTATCTCGTTCGAGCCGTGACGAGAAGAGGCAGCGCCGGCCGATCCCCCGGAGCACATCCACATTCAAAACACTCCAATTGGTTGTCTCGAAGATTCTACTCAAAGATTCTCCTGTTGGAGCCAGTGTCTGAGCGCGTGAGGCTGAGGACCAGGCTGGGTCGTTTTGGATTGAGCCGGCGGCAGGAGGAGATCACCGCCCTTGTGCTGGAGGGGCTTTCAAACAGAGAGATCGCGGGGAAACTTGCTATCTGTGAACAAACCGTAAAAGATCATCTGCACGATGTCTTCGAGAAAACGCGGGTCAGAAGACGGTCCGAATTAATTACCAAGTTAATCGACACACCACCCGTGCCCTAAAGGACATCGAAAAACGTCGAGCCAATTGGCAATGACCGAATCAGCGCCTCGTTTCCGGGTGCAAGTCCCTGCGGCGTGGGGAGCGAAGCGAAACGGTTTACTCTTTCACTTCGAGCTGTTTGGCAATGATCTGGGTCGTGGTCCCGCTGCCGGGCAACGCTCCCTCCCAGACCACCAGAATTTCGCCGCGGCCGGTCGCCGCCGCCTGCAACCGCGGAACGGTCTCTGCCAGCACGTAGGCGACCGGTCCCGTCATTTTCGGCATCGGCTCGAATCCGCTCGTCCAGACCCGCCCGACCACCAACTGCTGCTCCCGGCCGCTCTCGCTCCAGAAGCCGGCCACCCTCCCCTCCAGAGACGGGGAAAATTGATCGAGCAGCGACACCAGCACCGGCGGACCGTTTTGAGAAGGGCCCGAGGTAATCGCCACTCCTCCGGGGTCCCGAAGCGCGTGCGATAGGGTCGGCGCGGTGTCGATTCTTGCGCCGTAAATGAGATTGCTGCCCTGCCGTTGATCCATCCAGGCAAGATCGAACTGGTGGCCGTCCCACGCCACGGCAGGCAGCGTCTGGGATCCGGAGGCGCCGGTGACCAGCAGATTGTCCGGACCGACCCGGCGTCCGTGCAGGTCGAGACGGGTCGCATACAGATCGGTCAGTGAGGCGTCGGTGCCGTTGGTCCGATTGTCGCTCCAAACCAGCAACCCGCCAGTCGGCCCCCAAGCGACGACCGGCTGGAACTGGTCTCCGGTGCCGACGGCCAGCGGCATGCCGTGGGTCGCCGTCGATTCGACTTCGGGGTCGACCATCGTCCCGTAGAGCTCCAGACCGTCCGCGCCGCCCGCCGATTCCGTCCAGACGACGTGAAAGGCGCTGCCCGTCCAGGTCGCCAGCGGCGCCGATTGCTCATCCTGATCCGTGGTGAGCAGAAATCCGTTGGGTTCGGACGCCTCGAGCTTCGACGACACGTGCGCGCCGTACACACGGCTCAACCCGCTCCGGTCATCCTCCCAGACGACCAAGTAGCTGTCACCGCCCCAGACCAGCGACGGGTGGAGCTGATTGCCCGCCGCGGTAATGACCGGCCTTGGCGTTTGATCGATCGGTTCGCCGTTGGGTGCGATCCGCACGCCGAACAGATCGGCCCCCGACGCGCGTCGGCCGCTCCAGACCACGAGGAATTCATCTCCGTCCCAGGCGACGGCGGGGGATTCGGACGGAACGGACAGATCGGTCGACAAAGTTTTCTCCAATCCCATTGTAAACGGCGACGGCCCCTCGGCAACTTCCCCCGTTCCGGGACAGCCGGATGCCGCCAAGCCCAATGCCGCCGCGCACGCCGCCAGAAATAGACGGCGGATGGGGCGGACCGTGGTCGACCGGTGAGGTCCGAGATCCGTCTCCCCGCCCGTCATGCCGATCCTCATGAGACGGATTCGACCGTCACAATCGCCCCTTTTCCCACGCCGACCCGCTCACATGCGCTGCCGTGGGCGCCGAAAATTTCCAGATAGCCGGAGCTGTTGATCAGCGCCCCGACGGAGCCGCACTCCGCCTCCTCATAGTAGCGAAACAGATCAAGCCGGCGCCGTCCGATCGAAATCGTCAGATGCGGCGTCCGGCGTGACGCGACGATGCCAGTCAGCTGCTCGACGGTGATGTTCGTGATTAAATTCCCAAAACGGTCGACCCGGACGACCCTTCCCTGGAGCCTGAACGATTCGCGCCGCTCTCTTCCTCGGGAGGTCGGCCGGCCGGCCCGCCCCTTGATCGAACCCAGCACCCGGACCGACCGCGGCGTCTCTTCAGGCAGGCGCATCCACCGCGTCAGCGGCCGTCCCAACGAGCGCAACGGCCGTCCGTTCGCCAGCCAGGCGGCAGCCGGCGCGAAGAGATCGCGCCCGTCGAACGTGGCGGCGGCCAGCGCCGCGACCCGGGGGTGTGAAGTGGCCGCAGGCGACGGTCTCAACCACCGCTTCCGGTCGATTTCGACCACCACGGCCGGTCCGTCACGTTCGAAGACGCCGGAGAAGAGGCCGTTGTCAGGCCCGACCCAGAAGGCGCGCCGCGTGCGCGCGGCGATCGCACTGCGCGGCCCGCCGACGCCGGGGTCGACCACTGCCAGATGCACCGTGCCGTCGGGGAACGACTCAAACGCCGCCCGCAGCAGCCACGCGCCCGCCTCGACGTCCTGCGGCTCGATCTCATGGGTCAGGTCGATGACCGAGGCCCCTGGGCAGAGGCCGAACAGCACGCCCTTGACGCTGCCGACGTACTCGTCCTCCAGGCCGTAATCGCTCATAAAGGTGATCAGTGGTCGAGCCATCGGAATCTTGAACTAGCCGCGCTGATTTTCCGTCGAATCGATCACGAGCGCGCCGATCAGCTGGCGGACGTCGGTCACCCGGTGGCGGAGGAGGTACCGTTCGAGGCCGGCCAGCACCTTGAGTGACACGGCAGGGTCGGCGAAATTGGCCGAGCCGATCGCCACCGCGCTCGCCCCGGCCAGAAGGAATTCGATGGCATCATCCGCCGCCGCGATTCCGCCCATGCCGATCACGGGCAGCCGCACGGCGCGCGTCACCTCCCAGACCATCCGGACCGCGATCGGCCTGATGGCGGGGCCGGAGAGGCCGCCGACGACGGTCGTCAGTTTGGGCCGCCGCGTATCGACATCGATCGCCATGCCCCGGACGGTGTTGATCAGCGACAGCCCGTCGGCCCCCTGCGCCTCGCACGCCTTCGCAAACGGAACGAGGTCAGGGACATTGGGGGACAGCTTGACGAACAGCGGCAGCGGCGTCGCCTTTCGGACGGCGGCGACGAGCGCGGTCGTGGCCTCCAAGTCCGAGCCAAAGCTCAGTCCGCCCCGCTTGGTGTTGGGGCAGGAGATATTCAGCTCCAGCGCATGCACCCCATCGGCTCGACTGAGCGCTTCAGCTAAATCAACATATTCTTCTATAGTTTCACCGAAAACATTGACAATCACTTTAATATTCTGCCGGCGAAGGAACGGCAACTTGTCGGTCAGAAACGCCTGCAAGCCGACGTTGTGCAGGCCGATGGCATTGAGCAGACCGGCCGGCGTTTCGCACAGCCGCGGGGCCGGGTGGCCGGCCCTGGGTTTGAGCGACAGTCCCTTGACCGTGATCGCCCCCAACCCGCCGAGGTCAAACAACCGGCCGTACTCCTCGCCGTACCCAACCGTGCCCGAGGCAAGAATGATCGGGTTCTTCAACTCGAGCTTGCCGAGCGTTACATTCAGTGAAGGATGAGTCGTCATGATAAGCGTGCGGCGAAGTCAGGATCGGCCAACACGAGGCTATCTACATACACGCCAGGCAAGGGGCGTACAGTCATGCGCTGACTCGCGTACGGCGATGGGGGGGCACGGGGGGAGCTGAGCATCTCCCCCCGTCTTCAATCGATCCGGCGATGGGGTCAAGAGAGATCATCATTGCGAGGGAGGAAAAAACCCGGCAATTTCCATGCGCAAGCGGGCGATATGCCAGAGTGCGGGCCAGCGCCAAGGGGTCGCCATCACGCCCCAGCCGAACCCGAAGAGCGGCCGGTTTAGCCACGACCGGAAGGATTCCACCGGGCGGTTGTTCACACCCAGGCGGCGCGTGCCCAGCACCAAATGCAGCGCCAGCCGCCAATGGCCCAGCCAGAGGCCCTGGCATGAGGGCGCGGCGCAGGACCTTTCCTCAGGCGCGGTCACGAAATGCGGATCTCAATGATCTCGTAAATAATCAGGCGGGCCGGTGTCTGCACTTCGACCGTGTCCCCCTTCCGCCGGCCGATCAACGCGCGGCCCACGGGCGACTGGACGGAGATCTTGCCGCTCTGCAGATCGCTCTCGTCCTGCCCGACCAGCCGGTAGGTCTTGTGGCTGCCGGCATTGATGTCCTTGATGACGACCGTCATGCCGAAGACGACCGTCTCGGTCGAGCCGGTCGATTCGATGACCTGGGCGCTGGCGAGCTTCGCCTCAATCTCGCCGATCCGCCCCTCGATGAACGACTGCCGCTCCTTGGCCGCGCTGTACTCGGCATTTTCGCTCAGGTCGCCGTGCGCGCGGGCCTCCGCGATCGCCGCGATCACGCGGGGCCGCTCCTCCTTCTTGAGCCGCTCCAGTTCCCTCCGCAGCTGGTCGTAGCCTTCTCTGGTCATCGGTGTGCGCATCATCCCGCCCTCTCTCTGATGGGGGCTATCATCCCCCCCCTCCCTGTGGGTCAGATTTCAAATCTGTCCCTGTCGAGGGAGCCTCCCCCTCACGCGCTCCGCCCCCGGCGGATCGCCACATGGTCACGCCGGCGCTCATCATGGCCTAGTGATGATAATCCTGCAGCGCCGCGATACTCAACCCGTGGTCGCGCAGCGCCGCGATCGCCGTCACGACGGCGCGCGCGCCCGCCATCGTGGTGTAATAGGCGATGTTCTCCTCCAGCGCCGTCCGCCGGATCGAATAGGAGTCGAGTTGCGACTGCTTGTCGCCGACCGTGTTGATGATCATCACGATTTCGCGGTTCTTGAGGTGATCGACGACGTGCGGCCGCCCCTCCTGCACTTTGTTCACCGTGATCACGGGGATGCCGGTGTCGCGCAGCACCGACGACGTCCCCTGCGTCGCGCAGAGCTCGAACCCCATCCCCGCCAGCGCGCGGCCGAGCGTCGCCACGGACGGCTTGTCCGCGTCCCGGACGCTGATGAAGACCCGCCCCTTCATCGGCAGCAGACCGCCAGCGCCCGCCTGCGCCTTGGCAAAAGCGAGCCCCACCTCCCGGTCGATTCCCATCACCTCCCCGGTCGATTTCATCTCCGGTCCCAGGATCGTGTCCACGCCGTGGAAACGGCGGAAGGGAAAGACGGCCTCCTTCACCGCCGTGTAGCGCAACGGCCGCTCCTCCAGCACACCCTGCTCCCGAAGGGAAATGCCGAGGATCGCCTTCATCGCGATCTTGGCTAAAGGCCGGCCGATGGTCTTGCTCACGAAGGGGACCGTGCGCGACGCCCGCGGATTCACCTCCAGCACATAGAGATCTCCGTGCCGGATGGCAAACTGCATGTTCATCAGTCCGACCACCTTCAGTTCAATCGCGATGAGACGGGTCTGCTCCTTGATCTGCGCCACGAGCCCCTTCGAGAGCGAATGGGGGGGGAGCACGCAGGCGCTGTCGCCCGAATGGACGCCCGCCTCCTCAATATGCTCCATCACCCCGGCCACGAACAGGTCGTGGCCGTCCGAGACGGCGTCCACGTCCACCTCGATCGCGTCGGACAGGTACTTGTCGATCAGGACCGGATGCTGCGGCGACACTTTCACGGCCTGGAGCATGTAGGTGTTCAGTCCCGGCTCGTCAAAGACAATCTCCATCGCCCGGCCCCCCAGCACATAGGAGGGGCGGACCATGACCGGAAACCCCAGCCGCCTGGCGATCTCCAGCGCCTCCTTCGTCGACCGGGCGGTCCCGCTTTCCGGCTGCCGGAGATTCAGCCGCCGGATCAGGTCGTTGAACCGCTCCCGATCCTCCGCCCGGTCGATCGCGTCGGGCGAGGTGCCGATGATCTTCACCCCCTCCCGTTCGAGCGGCAGGGCGAGCTTGAGCGGCGTCTGCCCGCCGAACTGGACGACCACCCCCTCAGGCCGCTCGGTCTTGATGACTTGCAGGACGTCCTCCTCCGTGAGCGGCTCGAAGTAGAGCCGGTCGGAGGTGTCGTAATCGGTGCTGACCGTTTCCGGGTTGCAATTGACCATAATCGCTTCGTAGCCGCACTCCTTCAGCGCCAGCGATGCGTGGACGCAGCAGTAGTCAAATTCGATCCCCTGTCCGATCCGGTTCGGACCGCTCCCCAGGACGATCACCTTCCTGCGCCCGCCCGGCCGCGACTCACATTCCTGCTCCCAGGTGGAGTAGAGATAGGGCGTGATCGCCTCGAATTCCGCCCCGCAGGTGTCGACCCGCTTGTAGACGGGCGCCAGCTGCGACGCCTCTCGGGCGCGCCGGACGACCAGCTCGGTCGTGCCGGCCAGGTCGGCCAGACGCCGGTCGGAGAAGCCCATCGCCTTCGCCGCCTTCAGCAGCGCAATGGACTCCTCGGCCGGCGAAAAGAGATCCATGCCCTTCGCCTGCAGCAGCGCCTCGAATTCGATCAGCTCCGCCATCTGATCGATGAACCAGGCGTCGATCGCCGTCAGCGTGACGATCTCCTCGATCGACATGCCCAGGCGCAGCGCGTCGGCGATCGCCCAGAGCCGGTCGGGCCCCGGCGTCTGCAGTTTGCCCTTGAGCCGGTCGAGGTCGGTCGTGCCCTCCTGTCCGCGCGGCAGCTTGCGGCGCCAGAGCGGGTCGAACCCGTGCCGGTCGATTTCCAGCGACCGGATCGCCTTCTGGAGCGATTCCTTGAACGTCCGCCCGATCGCCATCACCTCGCCGACCGACTTCATCTGGGTCGTGAGCGTCGGCTCGGCCTGGGGAAACTTCTCGAAGGCGAAGCGGGGGATCTTCACTACTACGTAATCGATCGTCGGCTCGAACGACGCGGGCGCCGCCTTCGTGATGTCGTTGGGGATTTCGTCCAGCGTATAGCCGACGGCCAGCTTGGCGGCGATCTTGGCGATCGGGTATCCCGTCGCCTTCGAGGCCAGCGCCGAGCTGCGGGAAACGCGCGGGTTCATTTCGATCACGACCATCCGTCCCGTATCGGGATGGATGGCGAACTGAATGTTCGAGCCGCCCGTTTCCACGCCGATTTCGCGGATCACTGCGATCGCCGCATCGCGCATCCGCTGGAATTCCCGGTCGGTCAGCGTCTGGGCCGGCGCCACCGTGATGCTGTCGCCCGTGTGGATCCCCATCGGGTCGAGATTCTCAATCGAGCAGATGACGACCACGTTGTCCTTCAGGTCCCGCATCACCTCCAGCTCGAATTCCTTCCACCCGAGGACCGACTGCTCGATCAGCACTTGATGCGTGGGGCTGGCCGCGAGCCCCTCCTCCACCTGCGCGGCGAACTCCTGGCGGTTGTAGGCGACGCTGCCGCCGGTGCCGCCGAGCGTGAACGACGGCCGGATGATCGCCGGGAAGCCGGTCCGTTCGACGATCCGCTCCGCCTCTTCGAGGCTGGAGACCTGGCCGCTCTCCGGCACCGCGAGGCCGATCCGCTGCATCGCCCATTTGAACGCCTCCCGGTCCTCCGCCTTGCGGATCGCGTCGGCGTTCGCGCCGATCAGCCTCACGCCGAACCGGTCCAGCACGCCCCGGTCGGCCAGGCCGATCGCCGCGTTGAGCGCCGTCTGGCCGCCCATCGTCGGCAGAAGCGCGTCGGGCCGTTCCTTGGCGATCACCGCATCGAGCACCTCGGGAATGATCGGCTCGATGTAGGTGCGGTCGGCAAACTCCGGATCGGTCATGATCGTCGCGGGGTTGCTGTTCACCAGCACGACCTGATAGCCCTCCTCCTTCAAGGCCTTGCAGGCCTGCGTGCCGGAATAGTCGAATTCGCACGCCTGGCCGATCACGATCGGTCCGGAGCCGATGAGCAGGATTTTGCTGATGTCAGTTCGTCTCGGCACCCATCATCTCCATAAACCGTCCGAACAGGTATCGCGCGTCATGGGGCCCCGGGGAGGCTTCCGGATGGTACTGGACCGAAAAGGCGGGCACCTCCAGACACCGGAGGCCTTCAACCGTCCCGTCGTTCAGGCTCAGGTGGGTCAGCTCGACGCGGCCGAAGGGCGTCGTGATTTGGGGCGGGTCATGAGGCAAACCGGCCGATGGGAAGACAACGGCGGCTGGGGGTGTGGGGGCGTCGCCAACCGGAAAGCGGAGCTTTCCGGGAATTTCCTCCGAGGACACTTCCCCGCCCTTCGCCGCACGGGCCCCCACATCTGATAAGAACCGCACGCCGAAGCCGTGGTTCTGCGACGTGATCTCCACCCTGCCGGTCGTCAGATCCATCACCGGATGGTTCGCGCCGTGATGGCCGAACTTGAGCTTGTAGGTTGTCGCCCCCAGCGCCGCGCCGAGCAGTTGATGGCCGAGGCAGATGCCGAACAGCGGCCGTTTCCCCAGAATCGCCGTCGCGGCCGCCACCGCGTAGGGCAGCGCGGCCGGATCGCCGGGGCCGTTCGAGAGCACCACCCCGTCAGGCTGACGGGCCAGCACCTCCTCGGCCGGCGTCGACGCCGGCACGACCGTCACCCGGCAGCCCACGCTGACCAGCGACCGGAGAATCGACTGCTTGACGCCGAAGTCGTAGACGATGACCGATTTCGACGGCCTGGGCCCTTTCGGCCGGTCGGCCAGCCCTGCCTGTCCGGCAGGCAGGCCTTCATGCCAGTCGTAGAGCGCCCGGCAGGTAACCTCGCTCACCAGGTCCCGCCCAACCAGTCCCGGCAGCGCGCGGGCCCGTTCGGCCAGCCGCTTCGCGTTCACATCCTCGGTCGATAGCAGAGCCGGCTGCTCGCCGTGATCGCGCAGATGGCGGGTCAGCGCGCGCGTATCGATCCCGTCGATCCCGACGATCCGGTGCCGGGCCAGATAATGGTCGAGCGTCCCGACCGCCCGCCAGTTGCAAGCCCGCCGCGCGGCCTCCTTGATGATGAAGCCGCCCACAAACGGCCGCTTCGCCTCGACGTCGTCATTGTTCACGCCGTAGTTGCCGATCAGCGGATAGGTCATCGTCACCAGCTGGCCATGATAGGAGGGATCGGTCAGAATTTCCTGATAGCCGGCCATCGCCGTGTTGAACACCACTTCGCCAGTGGCCTCCCCCTCCGACCCGATCGACCGGCCCTCAAAGATCCGACCGTCCGCCAATGCCAACAATGCCCGTTTCATAGCGTGCTCGTTTCCGCCTCTCCCTCGGGGGAGAGGGTGGGGTGAGGGGGATCGACGATCCGACCGTCCGCCAATGCCAACAATGCCCGTTTCATGTCGTGCTCGTCCTCATCTTCCGCGACCTGCCGTCCCGTCATGCCGGCTGCTCCGGCGCATAGACAAGGCGTCCGTCCACCATCGTCGTCCGGACCCGTCCGTGCAACGTCCAGCCGGTGAAGGGACTGTTCCGGCCCTTCGAGCGAAACGTCCTCGGTTCAACCATCCAGGGTGCATCGAGCGCCAGCAGGACCAGATCGGCCGGTGCGCCGACCGACAGCGTCCCCCGGTCCGAGCGGATGATCGAAGCGGGCTTGACAGTCAGCAGTTCGATCAGCCGGGTCAGCGGCAGGCACGATTGCCTGACCAACTCGTAGCCGATGCCGAACGCCGTCTCCAACCCGATGACCCCGAAGGGCGAGCAGGCAAACTCCTGCTCCTTCTCATCCGCCGCATGCGGCGCGTGATCGGTGGCGATCGCGTCGATCGTCCCGTCGGCCAGCGCCTCGATCAACGCCTCCTGATCCTTCCGGCTGCCTAAAGGCGGATTCATCTTTGCCTCGGTCCTGTAGCCGATCACCGCCTCATCGGTAAGGGCAAGATAGTGGGGGCAGGTCTCGGCGGTCACCGGCAGTCCGCGCCGCTTGGCGTCGCGAATCATCCGGACCGAGCCGGCCGAACTGACGTGCGCCGCGTGAAACCGGCAGCCGGTCAGCTCAACCAGGGCCAAATCGCGCGCGACCATCGCCTCCTCGGCCGCCGCCGGAATGCCCTGCAACCCCAGTTGGAGCGAGACGATCCCCTCCCGCATCGACCCGCCGGCCGACAACGTCAGGTCTTCGCAATGATCGATGATCAATCCGTCAAGGCCGCGGGCATAGTCCATAGCCCGGCGCATCGTCTGGCCGTTCATGACCGGACGGCCGTCATCGGAAAAAGCGACACAGCCCGCCTCTTGCAATTCGCCCATCTCGGCCAGTTCCTCGCCTTTGGAACCCTTGGTGATTGCCCCGACCGGCAGGACGCGCACCCCACCCAGCCGCTGTGCCTGTTTGATCATCAGCTCCGTCACGGAACGGTTGTCGTTGATCGGGTTGGTGTTGGGCATGCAGCAGATCGTGGTGAATCCGCCGGCCGCCGCGGCCTTTGTCCCCGTTTCGATCGTTTCCTTATATTCGAACCCCGGCTCGCGCAAGTGGGCGTGCAGATCGATAAAGCCCGGGGCTATCACGAGGCCCGTGGCGTCGAGCCGCGCCCCCTTCAGTCCCCGTTCCCAATCGGCGGCCCGGCCCACGCGCGCGATCCTGCCGTCGGTGATCAGCAGATCGGCCGGGCCGTCGAGACCCTGTTGCGGATCGATCAATCGGCCGCCCGTTATGAGCCAATTGTTATTTCGCTCGCTCATATTCGCTCGCTCAAGCGGGGGGAGTGATGCTCACGCTCCCCCTCATCATTTCGTTGTGAGGGCCGTCCGGTGCAGCGGCTCCTCCGTATCCACCACACCCCGGCCCCATCGCCGGATCGATTGTAGACGGGGGGAGATGCGCTTCGACACGGACCACGGCAAGCTGTGGCCCCGTGCTCAGATTCCGCCTCCCCGGACTGTCGCCCATGGAGCTTCATTCCTCTCCCCCCGTGCCCCCCATCGCCGACTGTTCCGCTCGTGCGTTGCACTCGCTCAAGTCAGGGGGAGTGATGCTCGCACTCCCCCTGACAACCCCCATCGCCGTACGTTTTATAATCAAGTACTTGCTCCGCCTGATAACAGATACAACACTGCCATCCGGATGGCGACACCGTTGGTCACCTGCTCCAAAATCACCGACGACAACCCGTCGGCCACCTCCGGCGCGATCTCCACGCCCCGGTTGATCGGCCCCGGATGCATGATCAGCACGTCCGGATTCGCCTTGGCCACCCGCTCGCCGTTCAGACCATAAAGCCGGGCATATTCCTTGACGCTTGGGAAGAAGCTGCCGGATTGCCGTTCGGTCTGCAGCCGCAGCATCATGATCACGTCGGCGCCGTCAATCGCCTTGTCGAGGTCGGTGAAACGCTCCACCTGTCCTGGCGCGGCGTCGATCCATGTACCCATTAGCGGTGGCAGCATCGTTCCCGGGCCGGCCAGGCGGACTTTCGCCCCCATCGCGACCAGTCCATAGAGGTTCGACCGGGCCACCCGGCTGTGGAGCAGGTCTCCGGCGATCACCACGGTCAATCCGTCAATCCGGCCTTTCTTTTCCTTGATCGTATAGAGATCGAGCAACGCCTGGGTGGGATGCTCGTGCGAGCCGTCCCCCGCGTTGATCACGCTGCAGGACAGCCGCCGGGCCAGCAGCGCCGGCGCGCCGGCCATCGAATGGCGCACCACCAGGATGTCGGTCTTCATCGCCTCGATGTTCCGGGCGGTGTCGATCAGGCTTTCGCCCTTGGTGGCGCTGCTCGATCCGGGCGCGATGTTCACCACGTCCGCGCTCAGCCGTTTGGCCGCCAGCTCGAACGAAGTGCGGGTGCGCGTGCTGGGTTCGTAGAAGAGGTTGACGACCGTCTTGCCGCGAAGGGCCGGCACCTTCTTGATCTCCCGCCCGGACACCTCCTTGAACGATTCGGCCGTCGTCAGGATTTCCGTGATCCGCTCCACAGACAGTTCCTGCATCGACAGAAGGTGCTTCTGCTTGGAGGTCATGGTGTCACACCCTTGGCTGACGCGGCGGCGTGCTTGAGCAGGAGGACGCGGTCCTCCTCCCCCTCCTCTTCAAGAGACACATGAACGCTTTCATCCTGGCCGGTGGGGACGTTTTTGCCGACATAGTCGGCCCGGATCGGCAGTTCCCGGTGGCCCCGGTCGATGAGCACGGCCAGCTGGATGGTTTGCGGACGGCCGAGGTCCATCAGCCCGTCCATTGCCGCGCGGATCGTCCGTCCGGTGTAGAGCACGTCGTCCACGAGCACCACGTGGCGCTCGTCCAGCTCAAAGGGGATCTCGGTTTTCCTGAGCGTCGGCTGGGCCTTCTTGATATTCAGATCGTCCCGGTAGAGGGTGATGTCGAGCGCGCCTACCGGCACGTCCGACTTTTCGATCTCGCCGATTTTCTTGGCCAGCCGTCTGGCGATATAGACGCCGCCCCTCTGGATTCCCACGAGGGCCAGGCGCCCAACCCCTTTATTCCGCTCAAGAATTTCATGGGCGATCCGGCTCACCGCCCGCTGGATACCGTCGCGATCCAGGAGCGTCCGGCCGTGATCAGGTTGAGAGGTCATTGGATCATGCCCGTTTTGGCTTGATGTTGCGGGGAGTGACGAGATTTGTCTGACTGCCCTCTGCCCGACGGCAGGCAGTCAGACACAAAAAAGCCCTCTCCCTCGAAGATGGAGAAGGCCTCTGTCGGCGGAACTGCACTCTCTCTCCCCTTTCCAGCCTCGCAGGGCTGGGTTTAAAGGTCAGGGGAAATATAACTGGAGGCGATGGGTGTTGTCAAGCTCGTCGATTCCCACGGGCAAGCCCGTTCACTGCGAACCCATTCAGGGTAAACCCGTGTCACTTTGCACTCTGCTCCTAGTGTACACGCCTGCATTCACCCCCGCCTTCACAGTCGGGGAACTCTCGCTGGATGAGCCCACGGTTATTGGATCAACAAATTACGTGATTTGACAAGCACGCGGACTGCCCATACGCTTTGAATATGACGTGTGCTGACTGCTTGACGAGTCGATCCGCTTGGAGGGTTTTGATCCTGGTTCTCGTGAGCATTTGGACGCTGATCCGGCCAGCCTCCTCTGTACTGGCGGTGGATCACACTGCCGAATCGACCCCGGCGCCGGCTGAAACCACACAGTCTTATCCCCATCTGATCGCGCCCCTGCCTCATGAACAACTGGCCGCGCTCCGAACGCAGTTCGCCAAAGAAAATCCGACGGTCTGCGCCGAAGTGAATCGATATGGCTTCCTGTCTGCCACACCCTCCTGTCCTGCGAACGCGGTGCACTCAGACATCGAGGATGAAGACGCCGCCCTCGACCGGGTCGCCGACTGGCTGACCGCCCATTCCCGCTTCACCGGCTACACCGGCCGCACGCACGCGGAGCTGGCGAAGTTGACGGAGATCAAAGGGTGCGACAGCTGCACGCCGCCGGTGCCGGAAGGCGATCTCATTGAGCTGCGCCTCTACTTCCCCAGGCAGGTGATGTACGATCTGCCGGTGGAGGGGGACGTCAGCCAATTGGTTGTGTATGTCAACCGCAATGGCATCTTTCGAGTCGACGGCTCCTGGCTGCCGGATAGTCCCTTGCCCCTGCGATCGACGATGCGCAGTATCGACGCCCGCGCCAGACTGGTCGGACTAAAGCTGCCCTCCAGCGGCGCGTCGGCCCCGTTGCAGACGATCACCGACAGGGACTTGGCCCACCCCGCCCGACGGGTGGTCTTTGTCAAAGAGACCGCACATGGATTGGAAGTCCGGGTAGCCTGGAAGATCCCGGTCGATGCCGCGATGGACTGGATCGCTTACGTCGATGGAATGACCGGAGAAGTCTTGCGCATCAGTCCGATGCCGCACTCGGCATCGCCCAAGAACAGGGGGTGACGCGGGCAGGTTGACAACGGCCGTCCGCTCTCCTACCATCTGCCCGTGCGGATTGTCTTCACGGCGTTCAAAAAATTTTTCCGGATCAACGGCCTCTTCCTCGCCTCCGGCCTGGCGTTCGACATCATCCTCTGCTGCATTCCCTTCTTCTTCGTGATCATCGCCGTCATGGGCTACATCCTCTCCAGCTCCGCGAGCGCCGTGGAGGGGGTGCAGGCGGTGTTGCAGCGCTTTCTGCCACAGTCGCACGACCTCTTTGCCCAGAGCCTGCCGGGAATCGTGGCCAGGCGACAGCTCTACAGTCTTGTGGGACTCGCCTTTTTCGCCTTCTCGTCGAGCGTCGCCTTCGGATCAGTCCGGACGGTGCTCGATACCATCTTTGACGTCAGGCGGCCCCTGGGGTTCTTCGTTGGCAAAGGGGTCGATCTACTGTTGATGCTGGCATTATCGGGCTTCTTCCTACTGGTGGTGGCAATGGAATCCACGCTGGCGGTACTGCGGGGGATGAGCCGGCACACTCCCATTGTGGGTGACTGGCTCGCGCCGGGTTGGGAAATGCTGAGCCACCTCTTCGGCTTTGGCCTGACCTGGATACTTTTCTATCTGATCTTTCGTTTCTGCCCGAGCCAGCGGCTAGGTCGAAGGCCAATCATGATCGGCTCACTGATCAGTGCGGTTCTGCTCGAATTGTCCAAGTGGTTCTTCATCTGGTACGTCGCGCGTGTCCAACTCTATGCGATTCTTTCCGGCGCACTGGGCGGGATCTTTTTCTTTCTCCTCTGGGCCTATTACGCCTCGCTGGCCTTCATCGTCTCGGCCGTCATCGCGGCGGCGGTCAAAAGAAAATAAAGTGAACAGCAAATCTCTGAGCAAATCCGGTTCAGTGGCCCGGACATGTGATAAGGTAAGAACCAGGTATTAAACGATAAGTGAACCCGCTCCGCGGGCTTTAGCCCGCGGAGCGGGTTCACTTGACAGTCTGAAATCGGTCGCCGGATTTTTCTGATTTACCGGCCTGATAACCTGCCGCCATATACGGCGTGGTATGAAGCAGGGCAATGGCGCCGGTGCGTGAAAGAATAATTGCCCCCGCGTGGCCATCAATTCGACTCCGCATCCGGCGCA
>DATIZH010000004.1:0-1046 GCA_035517195.1 Nitrospiria bacterium
TCATCATCGTCACCGACCAGATTTCACCCACCCTGCAACCCGCCTTCCCGACCTGGTCAAAGGTCGGCAGCAACGCCGTGGTCAGCACGAAGCCATTCCTCGGTGGCGAGAGTATCAACACCTACGTGGGCTGGCAGCAAACCTCCGCCTCGAACACCGCCTACAAGACAGCCACGTGGAACAACACCGGCAGCCCGAGCTTGATGATGGAAGGGACGATCAATCTTGTGCAGGCATTCGGCTCGATGCCATCGAACATTTGGGTTTGCGCCGCCGCGTACGCGACGACCAACGGCGGCGCCCTCGTGGCCCAGGGCCCGGCGGCGGTCACGGTGAATGGCAACATCGAAAGCAACGAGTTTCTCATGTTGTCGATTCCCGCCATCACGGACAGCGACGGGGACGGTGTCTACGATCGTCTGGACCCGACGAAGGGATTTTTAATTCAAAGCGTTCAGCCATCCGGCGCCGGCGGATACGTCATCACGTGGGCCTCCGTACCAGGGAAGACGTATCAAGTGATGTACAGCGATTCGCCCGGCGCCGGATGGACCAATGCACCCCTCGCGCAAGTCACTGCGAGCGCGGGTCAACTCTCGATGTCGTACACGGATGCCTCGGCCACGAATGGCATTCAACGCTTCTACAAGATCCACTGCTCCTACTGAGCGCATGAAGAAACTCACTCTTCTCGCCGTCGTCGCGTCCCTGGCCCTGTCGGCGAGGCGCGCCCCTGCCATTACCATCGGCCAGGGCCCGGCGATCGGGACGGACAAACGGGGGACAATCTGGTACCAGGAATTTCAGGACTGGTCCAGCAACGACGTGCGGGTCGTCAGCGCCAACGATAACGAGTTTAAACTCAACGACCAGTATGACCCGAGCCGCGACATCATCGCGTTTTACTCTCATGACGGCGGTGCCGATGGGAATTACTACTTCCGCGTGGACTTCTTTGACCTGCTCTACCAGGCGGAACAAGGAAACCTCGATGTGTACGTGTTGATCAATTGCTCGTCCGGCGGCACCGCCACCCTGCCTGACGG
>DATIZH010000005.1:0-1648 GCA_035517195.1 Nitrospiria bacterium
CCCGAATTTCCATTCCCTGAATGATCCGCCAAGCCATGAGCAGCATCTCGGGAGTTCTCGTCCCACCGAGCGCCTGGAAAAACCCTTTGATGCGCTGCGGATTGCGGCCATACTCACGTACGATCGACGCCTCGGATAAATTTGGCGCGCCCGACCCCAACCGTTGGCGCCCTAATTCATTGATCGCTGCCAGGGTTTGACGCAAGTGATCAATGGCTTCACTCGGTGGAGAAAACCAATCAATGATCCAGCTCTCGCCGGCGTCACGGATCGCTTCTTCAAGACTCGAAGGTGAAGGCGAACTCATGCCGCCTCCTTGAACGCGGGATCATAAAGGATGACGTCGGCCAACTGACTGCGAATCGCGTCGGATATTACACCGGCAAGTAAGATGATCACATATTAAGTACCAGCAGCATACTTGACGCAGGGGTGTTGGAAGTACTGACGAACATGCTCCGGCAGGTGCCGCAACTTGATCATGAACCCCTGGATCCTCGGGCGCAACCCCTCTTGACTCCCCGGCAGGCCAGTCGCGTTGATCGACCCCTTCATGTCGTTGTTCAGGTACTCGTCCGCATTCCGCTCGGGGGCGTACCGTGGCAGGAAGAATAACTCGATCCGATCCCGATGCTCCGCGGCCCAAGCCTCCACCTTTTTCGCCTCATGGGCCCTCAGCCGATCCACGATCAGGAAGATCTTTCGGGTCGTCTCGCTCAGCATTCGCTCCAGGAACGTAATAAACAGTGCGGCCGTCATCGTCTCTTTGTAGGTCATGAAGTGGACCGATCCCTCGTTGCTAATCGTCGAGATCAGGTTCATGCGGATGTGGGGATCGGGCACCTCGATCCTCGCCGGCCGCCCCTCGCGGGCGTAACCCCGTCGCGGTTGCTGGTCGGCCGCCGCGCCGGTCTCGTCGCACCAGTGGATCTCCGCATCCTCACGGGCGGCCCGCGCTTCGATCGCCGGATAGGTGACCTCCAGCCAATGGCGGACCTCCTCGGGGTCCTGATCCTTGGCATGACGGCGCGGCACCTTGGCAGTGTAGCCCCACCGCTCGAGGTACTCGCCGACGGTCCGCACCGGCATGTCGATCCCGTACTCCTTGCGGATCAACTCGGCGACGGCCCTGCGGGTCCACAACGGGGAGGCGATCCCCACCTCCTCGGGGCTTTTTTCGTTGAGGATCGTCCGCAGCCGTGCCGCTTGCCCGTCGTTGAGGGTACGACCGGAGCCGACCGGGCGGCCGGTGCGGTCGCCTGGGAGAGCTTCCAGGCCATGATCAACGTAGGCGGTCCACCACCGCGAGACGGTCTCCCGGGAGAGGCCAAGCAGTTCCGCCACCTCGATCTCAGAGTAGCCCAACTCGCAGCCGCGAAGGGCACGCAATCGGAGCGATTGGAGGACCTCGTCGGACAACTGCCTCGCGTCGGGCAATGAGATGGCCATGGCACGTCACCCCTTCTCAACCGCTACACAAATGGTAACTTACCCCATAGGAACGATTAGTGAGCAACTTGCGTGCCGACGTAATACTAGGCGACGAATGGGATTTCCTCGACACCTGACAGGCCCGACCCGCCCTAAATGGTCGCGCCCAGATTGGGGTCACCTCGCCAAATGCGAAATATTGAACGCTAAGCGACTT
>DATIZH010000006.1:0-1619 GCA_035517195.1 Nitrospiria bacterium
CATGCAGGGGCGAGGGGAAGCCGATGGACGTGACGCCCGCGCCCCTGCCGCCCCTGTTCTATCCGATTCCCCTCGCCCCTGCATGGGCACCCTACCAGATTCAGGCGCACGCGAACGATGCACTGTTCCCCGGCGAGTGGACCTTCGACACCAATCAGTCCTACGCGCAGATGGCCGATGGCAGCATGCTCGCGAACCTCGTCGTGACCGGGAAACTGCCGGTGAACGAGTTCAGTGCTACCGGGGCTGGTGCTCCCGGAATCGGATCTGTCTCGCAGGCCACAACTGGCGGATCGCTGCCGGCCAGCGTGACGCTGCGCGTGGCCATCTGCGCGATCGACTCAAACGGGCTACCGTCGGCTCCGTCCAATATCGCCATCGTCGGGACCTCAGCATCTGGAACGGACACGTTCACTTTGGAGGGCATCACCTGGCCAGCGGTCGCGGGCCTCGTTTCCTATGTGCTGTTCGTCGCGACGCAAGACGATCTGATCTGCGCCCAGGCCACGGGAGTGCTGACAGCGGGTTCGAATAACACCTACACTCCCGGATCGATCTCGTTCGGCGGGCCGCTGGTGCGCTCGACCTGGGCCCTCCCGTCTCCGTATGTGAGCAGGGTCCGTCTGAAAGCCAAGCACCTGATCCACGGCGGCGTAATCGGAGGGTCCATCGATAGCGTGTCCGCCGGCACTCTGGTCACCGGCTATCTTAAGGGAGCGCCGCCGTCCTCGAATCCATCTTGGACGCCAGTTGGCCGCATCCTCTCGATCATCGGCAGGCCGGAAGGTGCCACGCCGTACTTCAGCACAAAGGTCACTTCTTGGGACCAAACAACCGGCACCATCGGCGTTACTCCCGATCCAAATGGCATCGTCCAGGAGGGCGATTGCTTCGTTCTTCGGTTCAATGCTGATGCTTCGAATACCGCCAATCCGACTTCGGTCACGGACTCCGGGTGCCAGAACAACGTCTATCCGGACGGCATGACGCCCGGCGCGGAGGTCGGGAACCTGGTCCGCGTGATTCAGGGCGTTTCGCGCGGGACCCCGCCGCGGAAGATCGTGGCAAATACGGCGACCACTATCACCTGGGACCTGCCCATGGTCATCAATCCCGGCGACGTGTGGATCATCGAGGAGCCGACCTGGCCCTACTCCTGCGACACCACTTCGCTCGACAACGGCAACCCGCTGGCGGTGACGACGATCAACATGCCCACGAACAATTTCGTGGATGAGACGCTTGTGATCGTGGGCTTCACCGTGGACGTGAACGGCAACGAATCGCCTGACGGTGATGCGCCGATCCGCGAGGACTGGGTTTTCGGCGCAGAAGGCCTGTCGAAAGTCGCCGGCCTCGTTTTCCAGATGCAGGGCACGCTGGGGATCGAGTCTAACGCGGCTCAGCCTTTGTATTTGAATCGTCCTGTAACGGTCGGCGATGTGAAGGGCTACGTGCAGGCCGCGCCAACCGGCTCCGGGATCACCTTCACGATTTATGTGGGTGCCACTGCGTGGCTGACCCTGACCATTCCGGCGGGACAGACCGTGGTGGTCGCGACGCCGTCACAGATCGGTGCTCTGTCGCAGATTCCGGCCAACACGCCCGTATCCATCGGC
>DATIZH010000007.1:0-118433 GCA_035517195.1 Nitrospiria bacterium
CGATGCGGCGCTGCTGCGCCTGGCCGATCTGGCCGCCCAGCAGCACGAGCCGTATGATGAGGAGCAGTGGTTGAAACGGTTTCTGGCCGATTTCCCCAAGCACCCGAAATCGTCCGACGTGACCGCCCGTTTGCGCGCGACGATTGACGCCATCAAGGAGAAGAACGCCGTCATCGGTCTGCTGCTGCCCCTGACCGGGCCGGCCCGCGCGTTCGGACGGAACGCGTTGCGCGGCGCCCAGGTGGCGTGGGAGGCGGTGCCCGAGAAGGAGCGGGCGTCCTTCGGGCTGGTGATCCGAGACAGCCAGGCGCCCGACGGCCTCCAAGCCGACGCGCTGGAACGATGGGCGAAGGAGTTTCATCTGCTTGCCGTGGTCGGTCCGTTGCTCGGCCGGTCGATGGAGAAGGCGGCGCCGGTTGCGGGACGATTGGATTTGCCGTTTCTGAATCCCGGCGCCCTGATTGGAACACGCGCCGAGCCGGGCCAAGCGACCAAGGAAACGGCCGTCGGCCCCGAATCGTATCTGTTCTGGAACGGGCTGACCCTGGCGCAACAGGCACGGTCGATGGCGGACTACGCGGTCGCAAAGCTCGGCGCGAAGCGGTTCATGATCCTTTATCCCGACGTCGCCTACGCCAGACTCGCGGCGGACATCTTTGCCGACACGGTGCGCGAAAAGCAGGGGGAGGTGATCGCGTCGATCGGCTATCCCCAGGATGCGACCGATTACGGCGCGCAGATCAAGGCGTTGAAGACCGCCGATCTCAGCCGGTACGGCACGATCGGCCCGCCGGTGGAGGGGAAACCGCCCGAGGAGTGGCCGTTTACGCCGGGGTTCGACGCGATCTTTCTGCCGGGCGACGCCGAACAGGGCGGGTTGGTGGCGGCCCAGTTGGCGTTCTACGGTTATGAGCAGATGACGTTGCTGGGCGTGGGGAGCTGGAACCGGCCCGAGTTGCTGACCTTCGGCGGGCGATTCGTGGAGGGGGCCGTCATGGCCGACGGCTTCTTCGCCGCCAGCGACGCCCCGGCCGTGCAGGAATTTGTCCGCCGCTATCGGATGCGGTATCATGAAGAGCCGGACCTGTTCGCCGCGCAAGCGTACGACGCGGTCCGCATGGTGGTCAGCGCGCTCGAGCAGGGGGCCAGGACCGGCCGGCAGGTGCGCGACTATCTGGCCGGCATCCGTCTCTACCCCGGTGTCACCGGCCAGACCACCCTGGTGCCGGGCGGCCCGGCACAGAAACAGCCCGTGCTGATCAAGGTGCAGAACGGCAAGCTGGTTCAGGTGAATTGATGGGACTGGAAATCGGATCTCACGTCTCGCCTGGCTCGACGTAAATGGACGCGTCCACGGCGCATAAAATTCAGATGCTGGCGGTGACGGCGCTGCCGATCATTCTCGCGATCACGTTTCACGAGGCGGCGCACGGCTACGTCGCCGACCGGAAGGGCGATCCGACGGCGCGGCTCATGGGTCGCCTGACGCTCAATCCGCTCGCCCATGTCGATCCCTGGGGGACGATCGTGCTGCCCGCGCTGCTGTTCCTGTTCACCGGATTTGTCTTCGGGTATGCCAAGCCGGTGCCGGTCAATTTCATGAACCTCCGCCGGCCCAAGGCGGACATGGTGCTGGTGGCGGCCGCGGGGCCGATGATGAACCTGGCGCTGGCGGTCGGATTCGGCGCGCTCCTGAAGGTGCTCACCGCCGTGTCGGGGCCGGCCCAGGGGATGGGGTTGCCTGGCGCGACGGCCGGGCCGGCCGGCTCGTTCGAGGTGCTCCAGCCGATCAGCCAGATGCTCGTCTACGGCGTCCTGATCAACATCTGGCTGATGGTGTTCAATCTGCTGCCGATCCCGCCGCTCGACGGCGGACGGGTGCTGGTCGGATTGCTGCCCCATCCCGCGTCCGACCGCGTGGCGTCGGTGGAGCCGTACGGCTTTTTCATCCTGCTGGCGCTGCTGTTTCTCGATCCGACCCATCTGATTCAGCGGGTGTTGACGGGGATCTCCTCAATGCTGGTCTATCTGATTCTGTCATGACGCGCCAGGCGACACAGGGCCGATTGCGGTACTTGAGCGGGATGCAGCCCAGCGGGCGGTTGCATCTGGGCAACTGGCTCGGCGCGCTGGAGACCTGGGTGGCGGCGCAGCGGACGCACGACTGCTACTTTTTCGTGGCCGACTGGCACGCGCTGTCGACCAACTATTCGGACACGAACCAGATCAGGACCTGGACCCGCGAGATGATCATCGACTGGCTCTCCGCCGGCCTGGATCCGGAGCGCTCGACCCTGTTCGTGCAGTCCCGGATTCCGGAGCACGCCGTCCTGCACGTCATCCTGTCGATGATCACGCCGGTGCCCTGGCTCGAGCGCAACCCGACCTACAAGGAGAAGCAGGAGGAATTGAAGGAGCGGGATCTGACGACCTACGGTTTTCTGGGCTACCCGGTTCTGCAGGCGGCCGACATCCTCATCTACCTGCCGGATGCGGTGCCGGTCGGCGTCGATCAACTCCCGCATCTGGAGCTGTGCCGCGAGATCGCCCGCCGGTTCAACCATCTGTACCGGAAGCCGGTGTTCAAGGAGCCGACCGCGGAGCTGGCGACGCATGCGCAGAAAATCCCTGGCACCGACGGCCGCAAGATGAGCAAGAGCTACAATAACGCGATCTACCTCACCGACACCGAGGCGGCGGTCCGCGAAAAATTACGGACGATGGTGACCGACCCGGCGAGGGTCAAGCGGACCGACAAGGGCAATCCCGACGTCTGTCCCGTCTTCTCCTTGCACAAGGTGCTGTCGACGCCGCCGGTGATCGAGCGGGTCAACCGCGAGTGCCGGACGGCGGAGATCGGCTGCATCGACTGCAAGAAGCTGGTCGCTGACGCGCTGGTCACCAGGCTGACGCCGCTCTGGGAGAAACGAAAAGAGCTGGAGCGCCATCCCGGCCGGGTGGATGAGATCATGAAGCAGGGATGTCATAAGGCCCAAAAGGTCGCCCGTGAAACGTTACAGCAAACCTACGACGCCATCGGTTTGTAGCAGGCTCCTCCCCCAGATCTAGGCTTTACCGGACCGTTCCCCACAATATCTTGAAGTAATTCTTGATTCAGGTGTCCCGTATCATTATAATACGTCGCAATGGATGACCCACGGCCGGCCGGAGACCTTACAGCCGCGTCTCCAGTAAATCTGCCCAGCCCGGACGCGAATTCGGCCGCGGACGTCTGCCATATTGTGCTGGAGAATTTTCAGGGCCCGATGGACCTGCTGCTCCATCTGATCAAGGAGCAGCAACTGAACATCTACGACATTCCCATCGCGCTGATCACCCGGCAATACCTCGGCTATCTCGAGGTGATGACTGCCTTGAATGTCAACGTGGCCGGGGAGTTTCTGGTGATGGCGGCCACGCTGATTCACATCAAATCGCGGATGCTCCTGCCGGTTCCGGAGGACGGGGAGCCCGTGGAGGAGGACGGGGAGGATCCCCGCGAGGAATTGGTCCGCCGATTGGTGGAGTACCAGCGGTACAAAGGGGCGGCGAAAGAGCTGGAACAGCGGGCCGAATGGTGGCAGTTGCTGGTGGCGCGACCGGCGGATCACCCGGCCGGCGATGATGACGGGTTGTTGCTGTCGGATCTTCAGTTGTTTGATCTGGTAGCCGCGCTCCAGCGCGTCATCGCTCGGCTGCCCGCACAGACACCCTTCGTGATCAGCACGGACGAGCTGTCGGTCAAGGAACGGATGGCCTCGATCCTGGAGGAGCTGTCGACGGCGCCGTCGTGCGATTTCTTCGGTCTCTGCGCCGGCGCGAAGAGCCGCTACTTCGTGATCGTGACGTTCCTGGCGGTGCTCGAGTTGATCAAGCTGCAGTTGATGGCGGTGGAGTCAACGGGGAACCATCAGATCGTTCTGCGCCGGCCCGAGTCGGCGGCGGCATCCGTGCAAGGGTCTGATCCGGGAGGCGACGCCGTAGAGGCCGGAGAGTAAATTTCGGGAATCGATTGGGGTGTCAGGGGGACACTGGGCCTGGGGCCATCGGAGGACGCGGTGACGGTTCCGCACGGGGCCCCATGAGGGATCATGGCGGATTTACCCCTGGCTTGAGCGAGCTCTCCGCGCAAGCGGAGGAGACGGGAGGCGGACGGATGACGCAGAGTGGTGTGGCTGAGATGGAGCTGGCTGGCGTGACCGATGCCGCCGAGCGGGCGGCGGTGGAGGCGATTCTCTTCACCACGGTTGAATCGGTCACCCTGGAGCAACTGTCGCAGGCGATCGGGGCGGAGGCTTCGAAGATCCGCCGCTGGCTCGACCAACTCGAGCAAGAGCTGGAGGCCCCGCACCGGGGCCTTCAACTGGTGGCGGTGGCCGGCGGCTACCGGCTGGTGACCAAAGGCGGGGTGGCGGAGTACCTGCGCCGCCACCGGCAGATGACGGCGGCGGTCCGCCTCTCCAAGGCCGCGCTGGAGACGCTTGCCATCGTGGCCTACAAGCAGCCGGTGTTGCGCACGGAAGTCGAACAGATCCGTGGCGTCGATTGCGCCGGCGTGCTCAAGACGCTCCTCGACTACCGCCTGATCAAGATTGTCGGCCGGAGAGAGATGGTCGGACGGCCGATCGTCTACGGAACCACGCGCGAGTTTCTGGAATATTTCGGGTTGAATGCGCTCACCGAGCTGCCAACGCTCAAGGAGTTCGAGGAATTGGCTCGGCATGGTCTCCCGGGGGCCCCCGTCGGACCGGATGGCGGGTCGGCCGGAACCAGCGCGGAGACCGCCGGCCCCGATGACGCGGATCCGCTTCCGCCGGCGCCAGGTGACCGGGCGGCGGTGGACGCGACCGCGCAGGATGCCGGGGAGACGATGGAGCCCGCTCATCAGAACGCGACGGAGCATCCGGATGGCCCGCAGCCGTAGCGCCCACGGCGTCGGCGGGGGTCAGCCGGTCCGGTCGAACGCCGGAGGGGCCCAGGACCGCGGCCGGAAGGGGGGCGGGCCGCCGTCCGGACGGAGCGACGACGCGCGCTCCAGTCTGAAGGCGTTCGCCGATCTGCAATTCGAGCGGGCGGCGACGCTGATCGGGTTGAGCCGCGAGTTGCGGGATCTGCTCACGATTCCGTACCGAGAACTGCAGGTCCGCATCCCCGTGCGCATGGACGACGGAGCCGTCCAGGTGTTTGTCGGCTACCGCGTGCAGCACAATCAGGCGCGGGGGCCGATGAAGGGCGGCATCCGCTATCATCCCCGCGTCGATCTGGATGAGGTGCGGGGACTGGCCGCCCTCATGACCTGGAAAACGGCGCTCGTCGATCTGCCCTTCGGGGGCGCGAAAGGCGGCGTAACCTGCGACCCCAAGTCGCTCTCCGCGATGGAATTGGAACGGTTGACCCGCGGGTTCACCGCGATGATCGACCGGGTCATCGGCCCGTTTGAGGACGTGCCCGCGCCCGACATGAACACCACGGCGCAAACGATGGCCTGGCTGATGGATGAGTACAGCCGCCGGCACGGCCACACGCCGGCCGTCGTCACGGGCAAACCGATCGAGTTGGAAGGGCTGCCCGGCCGCGACTCCGCGACCGGCCGGGGCTGCGTCGACGTCATCCGCGCGGCGGCGAAGGATCTGGGCGTGCCGTGGCCGACTGCGACGGTGGTCATCCAGGGATTCGGCAATGTCGGTGGGTGGGCGGCGAGGCTGCTGGCGGCCGAAGGCGCGAAGGTGATTGCCGTCAGCGACAGCCGGTCCGGATATTACAACCGTCACGGCCTCGACATCGATCGTCTCGTCCAGCACAGGAAGCGGGTGGGCTCGTTTGAAGGATTGACCGGCGTGGAGCGGATCACGAACGACGCGCTGCTCGCGCTGCCCTGCGACCTGCTGATCCCGGCCGCGATCGAGGGGGTCATTCACGCGGACAACGCGGACGACGTGCGCGCCCGCGTGATTGTGGAGGCGGCCAACGGGCCGGTGACGGCTGAGGGCGACGAGCGGCTGACCCGGCGCGATGTGACGGTGCTGCCCGATATCCTGGCCAACGCGGGCGGCGTCACCGCGTCCTATTTTGAGTGGGTGCAGAATCTCCAGCGACACGCCTGGGAAGAGGAGCAGGTCAACCGGGAGCTGGAGCGCACGCTGGTGCGCAGCTATCGCAAGGTCTGGGCGGTGGCCCAGGCGCGTCGGGTCCCGCTGCGCACGGCGGCCTATTGCGTGGCGATCGACAAGGTGGTCACGGCTGTCCGATTGCGCGGCCTGGCCTGAGACGGGACGGGCGTCGTCACGAAGAGGAGCCGGACTCCTCCACGAACACCCCCATTCGTCGAAACCGCAAATACCGCTGTTCGACAACCTCCTCGATCCGCTGGCCCTCGAGCTTTTCCAGGTGATGGACGACGGCGCGCTTGACCGCTTCGATCATCTTCGGCGCGTCGCGGTGCGCGCCGCCCAGCGGCTCCGAGATGACCTCGTCGATCACGCCGAGACGCAGCAGGTCGGGCGCGGTCATCTTCATCGCCTCGGCCGCCTCCTTGGCCTTGGCGCTGTCGTTCCACAGGATCGCCGCGCAGCCTTCCGGTGAGATCACCGAATAGACGGCGTGCTCGAGCATCAGGATGCGGTCGCCCACCCCCAGCGCGAGCGCGCCGCCGCTGCCGCCTTCGCCGATCACGATCGAGATGATCGGCGCCCGCAGACGGGACATGACCAGCAGGTTCCGGGCGATTGCCTCGGACTGGCCGCGCTCTTCGGCCCCGACGCCGGGATAGGCGCCCGGTGTGTCGATGAAGGTGATGATGGGGTGGCGGAATCGCTCGGCCATCAGCATGAGCCGCAACGCCTTCCGGTACCCTTCCGGGTGCGGCATGCCGAAATTGCGCTGCACCCGCTCTTTGACCGTTTTGCCCTTGTGGTGGCCGATAACCATGACCGGTTGCTGGTCGAGCCAGCCGATGCCGCCGAGGATGGCGGGGTCGTCCCCGAAGAGCCGGTCGCCGTGCAGCTCGATGAAGTCACGGAGCAGTCCCGCGAGGTAATCGGCGGTGCCCGGCCGTTCCTGATGGCGGGCGATGAGCGTACGCTGCCAGGGCGTCAGACGGTGATAGAGGTCCAGCTGCAGCTGATAGGATTTTTTCTGCAGCCGCTTGATCTCCTCCGCCGCCTTGGCGTCATGGCGCGACTGCTCCTTCAAATTGGCGATGCGCTGGTCCAGTTCGGCCAGCGGCTGTTCAAAGTCGAGGTACCCGCTCATGCGGGAGAGGCCCCGTGGTCGGCAAAGGCGCCGGCGCCGAGCAAGGCTTCGACGTCCGCCAGCAGCGCGGGCGTCGGCGCGACCCAGTACTGGCGATCCAGCAGCACGGTGGCCTGGCGTTGTTCGGGGTGACGCAGGGTGAGGGCCACCGGGCACGAGCCGGGATGGCGGGACAGCACCGCCCGCAACTGCACCAGCTGGTCGACGGACAGCGCGGTCGGACCGACGGTGATGCGCAGTTGCCGGTTGAGGCGCGCCTGGGCGTCGTCGAGTGATTGCAGTTTGGTCGCCTTGAGTTTGCTGCCCTGATCACCGCTGTCGACCGTGCCGGTGACGAGGACCGGCTGATCGCTTTCGAGCAGGGCGCCGGCCGTTTTGAACTGCTCGGGGAACACGATCGCCTCGATCGTGCCGGTCAGATCCTCCAGGCGCGCGTAGGCCATCCGGTCGCCGCGCCGGGTGGTCGTGATCTTCCGGGAGACGATGAGCCCCGCGACCGTCACCTCGGCGCCGTCTTGCGCCTCCGCGAGCGCGGAGATCGGCGTGATCGACAGTCGCGACAATGTCTCACGGACGCGTTCCAACGGATGACCCGTGATGTAGAACCCCAGTGCCTCCTTCTCATGACGAAGCCGCGTCGCGTTGTCCCATTCGCTGTCGGAGTCGGCGCGATCCCCCTCGTTGAGCGGGTCGATCGGCACGGCCGCCAGCGACCCGGCCGGCGGGCCGCCCTCGCCGACGGCGATCGTCTCGGTCAGCTCGCCGAAGAGCCCGACCTGTCCGGCCCCGGCCTCCTCCTGGTGACGGGCGCCCTCGTCCACCGCCTGGTCGATCTGCCGCATCAGATTGGAGCGCGACGCTTGGATCGAGTCGAAGGTGCCGGCCTTGATGAGCGATTCGATCACGCGGCGATTGACCTTCCGCAGATCGACCCGACGGCAGAACTGCGCCAGGGACGTGAAGGGCTCCTTCGTCAACCCGTCCGCCGCTTCTCGCGCGGCGCAGATGGCGTCAATGGCGGCGTCGCCGACGTTTTTGATCCCGGCCAGGCCGAACCGGATGCCCTCGGGCACGAGCGTGAAATCCCGTTCGCTGTCGTTGACGTCCGGCGGCAGCACGCGGATGTTCAGCCGGCGGCACTCGGCCAGGTAGGCGACGATCTTGTCCTCGTTCCCCATCTCACTGGTGAGGACCGCGGTCATGAACTCCGCCGGATGGTGCACCTTGAAGTAGGCCGTCAGGTAGGTGATCAGCGCGTAGGCGGCCGAGTGGGATTTGTTGAAGCCGTAGCCGGCGAAATAGGCCATCAGCTCGAAGAGCTTCTCCGCCTTCGGCCGGGTGACCCCCTTGGCCTTGGCGCCTTCGACAAACCGGGCGCGCTGCTTGTCCATCTCCTCCGGTTTTTTCTTGCCCATCGCGCGACGCAGCAGGTCGGCTTGTCCGAGACTGAATCCCGCGACCTCGGCCGCGATCCGCATCACCTGTTCCTGATAGACGATGACGCCGTAAGTCTCCTCCAGGACGGGGCGCAGCTGCGGCACGTCGTAGCTGATGGCCGTCTTGCCCCGCTTTCGCTTGATGAAATCATCCACCATGCCGCTGCCGATGGGGCCCGGCCGGTAGAGCGCGAGGATGGCGATCAAATCTTCAAATCGCTCCGGCGCCATCTTGACGAGCAGGTCGCGCATGCCGCGGCTCTCCAACTGGAAGATCGCGGTCGTCTGGCCGGTTGACAGCGTGCGGTAGATCTCGGCGTCGTCGAGCGGGATCTGTTGGAGCGCTAGCGGGTCGGTTGCGGGCCGTTTCTGATTCACCAGACGCACCGCATGATCCAGCAGGGTCAGCGTCCGCAGGCCGAGAAAATCAAACTTGACCAACCCGACGGCCTCGAGATCGTCCTTCGCGTATTGGGTGACGACTTCGCCGTTGCTGCCACGGAACAGCGGCACGTACTCGGTCAGCGGTTCGCCGGAAATCACCACGCCGGCCGCGTGGGTGGAGGCGTGCCGGACCTGTCCCTCGAGCGCCTTGGCGTACTCGACGACCTCCTTCAGCTTGGGAGCGGCGTGCATCGTCTCGGTCAGACGGGGCTCGGCCTTGATCGCCTCATCGATCGTGATGTTGAGCGTGTTGGGCACCAGCTTGGCCAGACGGTCGACGTCACCGTAGGGCAGCTCCAGCACGCGCCCCACGTCCCGGAGCGCCGCCTTGGCCATCATCGTGCCGAAGGTGATGATCTGGCAGACATGATCGGAGCCGTATTTGTCGGTCACGTAGTTGATTACCTCGCCGCGGCGATCCATGCAGAAATCGAGATCGATGTCGGGCTGGGTGACCCGTTCGGGATTCAGGAAGCGCTCGAAAATCAGGTCGTAGGCGAGGGGATCAAGATCGGTGATCTGCAACGCGTAGGCGACCAGACTGCCGGCCGCCGATCCGCGGCCGGGTCCGACGGGAATCCGGCGGGACCTGGCGAACCTGATGATGTCCCAGACAATCAGGAAATAGCCGGCGTACCCCATCGCGCCGATCATGGCCAGTTCTTCCTTGAGCCGGTCCCAGTAGCGCGATTCGGGAATCCGCCCGTCCTGTCGCCGCGCGAGGCGTTCCCGGAGTCCCCCCTCCGCCAGCTCCGACAGGTAGCTCTCCTTGGTGCTGCCGGGCGGGACCTGATAATCGGGCAGGTGCAGCTGGTGCAGCGGCAGCTGGATGTCGCACCGGTCGGCGATCTGTTGGGTGACGGAGAGCGCGGCAGGCAATTCGCCGAACGTCTTCAACATCTCATCGGCTGACTTGAAGTAGAGCTCGGTCGTGTGAAACCGCATCCGCTCCGGCGTGTTCAGCGTCTTGCCCGTCTGCAGGCAGAGGAGGATGTCGTGGGCGCGGTGGTCATGCTGGTGCAGGTAGTGGCAGTCGTTCGTCGCCGCGGTCTGGAGCCCCGTGCGACGGCTCATCTCCAGCAGTTGGCGGTTCATTTTGGTCTGGGCCTCCAGGCCGTTGGCCTGCAATTCCAGATAGAAACGGTCCCGTCCGAAGATGGCGGCGTACCGGTCGGCGGCCGCGTCGGCCTCCGCCTGTTTGCCATCGGCAAGCAGGCTCGGGACTTCGCCGCGCAGACAGGCGCTCAAACCGATCAGCCCCTCGGCGTGCGAGGCCAATAATTCATGGTCGATCCGGGGGCGGTAATAAAAGCCTTCCAGATGGGCGGCGCTGACGAGCTTGAGCAGGTTTTTGTACCCGGTGTAATTCGACGCGAGCAGGATCAGGTGGTAGGAGCCGTGATGCACGCCGTAGGTCTCGCGGTCCAGCCGGGAGCGGGGGGCGAGGTAGGCCTCCACGCCGATGATCGGCTTGATGCCGGCCTTCCTGGCCTCCTGATAGAACTGCACCGCGCCGAAGAGATTGCCGTGATCCGTCAGGGCCAGGGCGCTCATCTGGTGTTCGCGAGCCCTGGCGACCAGATCGTCGATGCGGTTGGCCCCATCCAGCAGGCTGTACTGGCTGTGGACGTGCAGATGAACAAAGGGCGTGTTGGTCATGCGAGGCCGCAGGCTCCCATCAATCTGGCCCATTCTAGCGGGAGGGCCGCAAAAGGTCAAGATTATGACTAGATCTAGGGGCGGCTCGACGGCCGCACCACTATTTTTTCGTGGTGATTTGCACCAGACGGGGCTGGCGGTCCAGCTGGATCGTCGTATGGTGGATGTTGAACCGGTCGGCCAGCAGGCGCGTCATTTCCGCCAGAATGGCCGCGTCGTCACTGTCCTCGTCGATGACGCCGTGCAGGGTGAGGGCGTGCACACCTGAGCGCAGACACCAGACATGCAGGTCGTGGACGGCCTCGAGCCCGGGAACCCTTCCGAGCGCGCTCAGGATCTCCGCGGGATCAACGCCCTTCGGCGTCCCCTCCATGAGGACATCGATAGACTCCTTCACCACGCCCCAACTGGTGACCAGAATCAATCCCCCGATGAGGATGCTGACGAGGGGATCGGCCAGCATCCACCCGGTTGACCAGATCACCAATCCGGCGATCAGGGCCCCGACAGATCCGAGGATGTCGCCGATCAGATGCAGCATCGCGGCGCGGGTGTTGAGGTTCTGCCCGCCGATCGGGGAGAGGAGATAATAACTCAACAGATTGGCCCCGAGTCCCACGGCGGCGACCGCCGTCATCCCGATGCTCTGGACGGGCGGCGGATGAAGCATGCGCAGATAGGCCTCGCGCCAGATCAACCCGGCGATGAGCCAGAGCGTGAGACCGTTGAACAACGCGGCGAGAATTTCGGCCCGATGATAGCCGTAGGTTTTTGAAGAGGTGGCCGGTCGACCGGCCAGATACAGGGCCGCCAGCGCCAGCGTCTGGGCCCCGGCGTCTCCGAGCAAGTGGCCGGCGTCGGCCAGCAGGGCGAGGCTGCCCGTCAGCCATCCCCCGATCGACTCGATGAGCAGGAATACCGAGGTGATGGCCAGGACGATGCCGAACCGTCGAGACTGATCCCTGTCGGGCGGCCGGCTGTGGAGGTGGGGCGCAACAGTCATCGTGAACTGCAGTGTGTAGTATAAGCGATTCTCCGGAACGGGGCAATGGGGTGAATGGGATCACCGGAGGAAGCCCTCGGCGGTTTGTTTTCAGTGGATCTTTTGTTATACTCCTGTGCCGCGGAACGAACGTGAACCCCGAATCACACGGTCAACAACAGTTCTGGCAGCGCTGGCAACGACGGACGACGTGGCGGGCCGTGGTGGTCTGGGCCTCGTTCGGCGTGCTGGTCTGGCTCGCCCATCCATCCGTGCTCTCCTTTTCCGCGGGGCTGGGGCTGATCGGGCTGGGGGAGTTCGTGCGGCTCTGGGCGGCGGGCCATCTGCAGAAGAACGAACAGCTGACGACGACCGGCCCCTACGCCTATGTGAAGAATCCGCTCTACGTGGGGTCGCTGCTGATCATGACGGGCTTCGGACTGATGGCCCGCAGCTATTGGCTGCTCGCCGTCGGGCTCGTGGTGTTTGCCGCCTATTACGCGCCGTACAAGAAACGGCGGGAGGGCGACCGGCTCCGGGAACGGTTCGGCCAACCGTGGATTGATTATGACGCGGCCGTCCCTGACTACTTGCCCCGCCTGTCTCCCTATCCACAGCGGGGGACGGCGCAATGGCGGTCGTGGCTGGTGTCGGACAACAGCGAATACGGCATGGCGGTGGGTATTGCAGTGGGCGTTCTGCTGGTGGGAATGCGGTGGTGGCTGCTGCCCCCCTGACGCGGGCCGAGCTGGGCAGCCATACGATCGAACGTCTTCGCGACGGCCGCTACTGGCAACCCGACCTGTTTGTCGTCCAGTGGCGGGACCGGCGGTACATCGTGAAGGATTACCGGGCACGGCCGCCGCTCTTTCGATGGGGCGCCGGACTGTTCTCCATCAGCAGGGAGGCGAAGAACTATCGACGATTGGCCGGGCTGCCTGGCATTCCGATGTTTGGCGGACGGATCGATCGGTACGCGCTGGCCGTGGAGTTCATTCCCGGCCGGAATGCCGACCGATTTGCAACAGGGGAGTTGTCGGCCGGGTTTTTTGAGGAGCTCCGGGCGATCATTCAGGGCGTGCACGATCGGGGCGTGGTGCTGGGTGATCTGCGCAACAGCAAGAACATCATGGTGACCGAACAGGGACGGCCGGTGCTCATCGATTTTTCAACGGGGTTCAGCCGGGGCGGCTGGTGGAATCCTCTGCAGCGGTGGCTCTACCGGATTTTTGAACGGGACGATTTTCTGGGAGTCGCCAAATTGAAGCGGCGGTACGCCCCGGAGTTGATGACGGACGAGGAACGGCGGGAACTTGACGAGGGCTTGCCGTTCGAACGGCCTGCCCACGCGCTGCGGGATGCCTTCAAGCATCTTGTCAAACGGCTGGCCGGGGCCGGAACGACGAGGAAGCGCGGAGTGAAGGATCAGAAGAGAAGCGGATGAAGGACCAGAATCTCAGAGCCGGGGAGGGACACGTGCGCGGGTGCTGTCCTGTTCCTGAGCGCCGGAGAGGCGCCATGAGCGCCCTGTCCGGGGGCTTTGGGGGAGAGAGCGTCTCGGCATTGAAACGGATTGACCGGTTCCTCGGCCTGATCACCCCCATAGAATAAACACTTTCGCAAATGTACTGCTGGCGTATATGATGAGCTCATCTATCAATAGGCAATAGGCAATACAATAGGCAATAGGGGGCTGGGTGGAGATTCAGTCTCTCCCCAATCTACATGAAGGGCCGGAGGAGATAATCTCTCGGTATTAAAATCAAGGGGGACCGGTTTGTTCCCTGATTACCCCGATTAGATAAACACTTTCGTAAGTGTACGGCTCTGTGTTTATGATGAGCCCATCAATCCATGGAGGTTGTCAGGGGGAGATAATGTCGCGATGATTAAATCGGGGGAGAGTTCCGTCACTCCCCCCGATCCCCCCACCGGATGGACACTTTTACAAGCGTATGACTCTGCGTACTATAAGATGAGCCCATCAATCCATGGGGGTTGTCAGGGGGAGATAATGTCTCCCCCTGACTTCAATGACTGCAAAGCATGAGCGGATAGGGAGGCACGATGAACGGGAATCCAGAAGACGAGAGGCCGAGGAAGATCACCCGCGCGCTGTTGAGCGTCTCAAACAAGGAGGGGCTGGGAGCGTTTGCGAAATCCCTGTCAACGTGGGGCGTGGAATTGATTTCCACGGGCGGGACGGCGCGTCTGCTGCGCGAGCAGGGTCTGACCGTGCGCGACGTGGCCGAGGTGACCGGTTCGCCGGAGTTGTTCGACGGCCGGGTGAAAACCCTGCACCCGAAGATCCACGGCGGGTTGCTGGCGCTGCGCGACCACCCCGAACACCAGCGACAGATGCGGGAGCAGGCGATCGCGCCCATCGATCTCGTGGTCGTCAACCTGTATCCATTTGAAGAAACGGTTCGGGCGCCCGGCTCGACGCCGGAGGAGATCATCGAGCAGATCGACATCGGAGGGCCGTCGATGGTGCGCTCGGCCGCCAAGAATCACCGGGATGTCGCGGTTGTGGTCGATCCGGCTGACTATGAATCGGTGAGTCGGGAGCTGGCCGAATTGAAGGGCGCGCTGCGGTTGTCGACGCGTCGCCGGCTGGCGCGCAAGGCGTTCGCCCTGACCGCGCGCTATGATAGCGTGATCGCGCACTATTTCGGCCAATTGGAAGGGGAAGAGGGCGCACATTTCCCGCAGATGCTTCATCTGCAATTTGAAAAGGCGCAGCACCTCCGGTACGGGGAGAACCCCCACCAGATGGCCGCATTTTACCGGGAGATCGGGTCAGCCGAGCCGTCGGTGGCTTGCGCGAGACAGCTGCAGGGGAAGGAGTTGTCGTTCAACAATCTGCTGGATGCCAACGCGGCGCTCGAGCTGGCGAAGGAGTTTTCCTCCACGGCGACTGTCATCATCAAGCACAACAATCCCTGCGGTGTGGCGACGGGCGATCAACTGGTGGAGACGTATCGGAAGGCACGGTCGACCGACCCGGTGTCCGCCTTTGGCGGGGTGATCGCCGTCAACGAGACCGTAGATGAAGCCACCGCCAAGGAGCTGGCTTCGACGTTTGTGGAGGTGGTGGTCGCGCCCGATTTCTCTCAGGAGGCGCTTCGCGTACTCAAGGCCAAGACGGGGTTGCGGTTGCTGGCCGTGGGGCCGCTCGGAGCCGTCGCCAGCGGCGCCTCCTCCTGGGTCGATTTCAAGCGGATCGTCGGCGGATTGCTGCTCCAGGAGCGGGACCTGGGACGGCTTGAGGATGTGACCAAGCTGACGGTCGCCACGACGCGCCGTCCGACATCGGAAGAATACGAGGCGATGGCCTTTGCCTGGATTGTGGCCAAGCACGTCAAATCGAACGCGATTGTCTACGCCAAGCCCGGTATGACCATCGGCATCGGCGCGGGACAGATGAGCCGCGTTGACTCGGTGCGCCTGGGGGCCATGAAGGCGCAGTTTCCGTTGACCGGCACCGTCATGGCATCGGACGCCTTTTTTCCGTTCCGCGACGGCATCGATGAAGCGGCCAAGCAGGGCGTGACCGCGGTCATCCAACCCGGCGGGTCGATCCGGGACGAGGAAGTCATCGCCGCGGCCAATGAGCATGGATTGGCGATGATCTTCACCGGCATGCGCCATTTCCGGCATTAATAACAGTGTGCGGGAACAGTGTACGGCGATGGGGGTGGTCAGGGGGAGCGTGAGCATCGCTCCCCCTGACTTGAGCGAGCGCCGGAGTGCGCGAGCGAATAAACTAGCGATGATCTTCACCGGCATGCGCCACTTCCGGCATTCATTGAATCCGGAGGGGAAGTTCTGGTTCCCTTCCCGTACCCCGCATCGGATATTTGCCACGGGTCTGGTCGCGTATGACGTTGGGCGGGTGTCGGAGGTGCCGCCATGAGCACAACAATCAATGGGGGGCCTCGGGGGGAGATAGCGACTCGTCATTGAAATCAGGGGGAGGTTCCGATTCCTCCCCCTGATCACCCCCACCGGATGTACGCTTGAGAATTTGCGCGGCGTACGATTCTGCGTATATCATGCGTTCAACAATCAATGGGGGGCCTCGGGGGGAGATACAGTCTCCCCCCGAATCAAATAGATGCCCGGCTCGAGCGGAATAAGAATTCTCGTCGTTGGCGGCGGCGGACGGGAGCATGCGATCGTCTGGTCCCTGGCTCGCAGCGTCCATCGGCCGACGATTTCCTGCGCGCCGGGCAATCCCGGCATCGCCGCACTGGCCCGCTGCGTGCCGATCTCGGCCGATGATCTGGATGGCTTGATCCGCTTTATCCGGTCCGAAGGCATCACCCTGACCGTTGTCGGTCCGGAGAAGCCGCTGGCCCTGGGGCTGGCCGACCGGTTGCGGGCGATCCGGTGTCCCGTCGTGGGCCCCTCGGCCGCCGCAGCCCGAATCGAAAGCAGCAAATCGTTCGCCAAGGAGGTAATGGCGCGGGCGAAAATTCCCACGGCCTCGGCGGAGGTGTTTGAAGAAACCGGCCGGGCGATTGAATACGTCAGGAGCCGGCCCCTTCCACTGGTCATCAAGGCGGACGGGCTGGCGCAGGGCAAGGGAGTGGTGATTGCCCATTCGTTGGACGATGCGACCCGAACGATCGAGCATTTTATGACGCGTGGCGCGCTGGGCGAAGCGGGGCGCCGGGTGTTGATCGAGCAGTTTCTGACCGGGGAGGAGGTGACCTGCATGGCCGTCACCGACGGCCGGACGGTCGTGCCGTTGGCGGCCGCGCAGGACCACAAGCAACTGCTCGACGGCGGGCGCGGGCCGAATACGGGAGGAATGGGGGCCTACGCGCCCGTGCCGTTCGTGCCTCCTGCGCTGCTGGCGCGGGTGACGCGGGAGGTGTTTCATCCGCTGCTTGACGAGCTGAACCGGATGGGGATCGAGTACCAGGGCGTGCTCTATGCGGGGCTGATGCTCTGCCGGGACGGTCCCTCTGTTCTCGAATTCAACTGCCGATTCGGCGATCCGGAGGCGCAGGCGGTACTGCCGCTGCTCGCCAGCGACGCCGTGGACCTGTTCGACGCGCTGGCGCACGCCCGGTTGACCGCCGGGCATGTCCGGTGGCGCGAGGGCAGCGGTGTCTGCGTCGTGCTGGCCTCCGAGGGGTATCCGGACTCGCCGGTGACCGGGCGTCCCGTCACCGGCGCTGACGAGGCGGCGGCCATTGATGGTGTGCAGCTCTTTCACGCCGGCACTGCGATCAAGCAGGGGATGTTGGTGACGCAGGGCGGACGGGTATTCGGGGTGGCCGCCCAGGCGGCCACATTGCAGGCGGCGCGCGAACAGGCCTATCGGGTGGTTGATTTGGTGCAGTTCGATGGCAAACAGTTCCGAAGGGATATCGGCGCGCACGCGGCGCAGGTTGCCGGTGGGGATGATCATTAGAAATGGATGGACAACACCGCGGCCCCATTACCTCTATTCCACCCCGAGTCCTCTACCCGATCATTGATCTGTGGGGGCTCCGCCCCCACCACCTCCCGGCCCATCGGAGTTGTGCACCGGAGTTTGAGCACCGTATGGTTCTGTGTACACCATGCGTGTAACAATCAATGGGGGTGGTGGGGGGAGAGAATGTCTCCCCCCGAATTCGATAAACAATCGGACACAGGAGGCATGGGTGAAATCACGGCGACAGGCACTGGTGACCATTATTTTAGGCAGTCAATCCGATCTGGCCGTTATGGAGGAAACGATTGCTGGTTTGCGGTCCTTCGGCATCCCCTGTGAACTGGTGATCGCCTCCGCGCATCGGTCGCCGGAGCGCACCCGACGGCAGGTGCGAACAGCCGAAGCGCGGGGGGGCAAGTTGTTCATCGCGGCCGCAGGGGGGGCGGCGCATCTGCCCGGCGTCATCGCGGCGGAAACAGCCCTGCCGGTGATCGGCGTGCCGATCGATTCGTCATCCTTGAAAGGCATGGACTCCCTCCTGTCGATCGTCCAGATGCCCGGCGGAGTGCCGGTGGCCTGCATGGCGATCGGCAAGGCCGGGGCGAAAAATGCCGCCGTCTTTGCGGCGCAGTGCCTCGCGCTCGAAGACGCGGCGCTGGCACGCCGGCTTCGCCGTTTCAAGCACTCGCTGGCCGAGCACGTTGTTGAACAGGACCGCGCCGTCCGGGCGGGTCGCAAGACCTCTCCCTGAGGGACTTCGACGGGTGGCTCGGTGTCTTGTCGTTGATCCCCGTCATCCCGACCGCGGCGCGCTTGACGAGGCCGGACGGTGCCTGGCGCGCGATGGCATCATCGCCTTTCCCACTGAAAGCTTCTACGGCCTGGGGGTGATGGCGACTTCGGCCGCGGCCGTCGAGCGGCTGTTCACCGTGAAGCGTCGCCCCGCGGATCAGCCGGTGCCCGTCATTGTGACGGACCGGCATCAAGTGACGCAATTGATCGAGACCGTTCCCGAACTGGCCGAACGGCTGATGGCGCGGTTCTGGCCGGGCCCCTTGACGCTCGTGATGGCGGCGCGCGCGACGGTACCGTCTCGGCTGACCGGCGGCACGGGTCGGCTGGGCGTGCGTCAGCCTGGTCTTCCGCTGCCGGCGCTGATCGCAGCCGCAGTCGGACCGATCACGGCGACCAGCGCCAACCGATCCGGAGCCCCGCCGGCGACCACCGCGCAGACGGTCGAGTCCGTCTTTCATGACGAGATTGAGTGCATCCTTGACGGCGGGCCGAGTCCGGGCGGCGCGCCGTCAACCGTGCTGGACCTCACCGTGTCCCCGCCTCGGCTTGTCCGTCCGGGCCGAATTTCCAGAGAGCGTTTGCTGGCGGTGTGCAAACAGATACAGGCGGGGAATGCGAACGGCTTATGACTTCGGTGTGGGCGACGGGGTGGACGGGGATGAGCCGCCCGAACCGTTTGCCCCTTTCGAGTCTGCGGAAGATGATCCTGCACCTGACGCGGCTGTCGTATCGGCGGACGAGGCGGCCGCCTCTTTCTTCGGTGGAGTTTCCTTTTCTTTTTCTTTGCGGGCGTAATCGGTGATGTACCAGCCGCTGCCCTTGAACTGCAGACCCGGGGCTGAGAGCAGGCGTTCCACCGCGCTGCCGCACTTCTCGCAGCGGTCCGGCGGCGGATCACTGACCTTTTGGATCAACTCGAATTGATGGCCGCACTGACGGCAGCGATATTCATATAGCGGCATAGAACAATTCTAACACAAGAGACAATCCGGCGCACCCTCCGGGCCGCGCGCCGATCAGCGGCTCAGGCGCGGTCAACGCCTCCGCGGCCACGGCCCCTCGCTGAGGTCCCGGAGCGAACCGTTCTCTCTCCGGAGTCCCACGGGGGTTCAACAGACCGGATGACGGCATGGGGAGGAGCGGCGCTTAACGCAGGGCGTGAATCGCGGTGCGAAGTTGGTCCAGCCCGCTGCGGATCTGCTCGATCGGCAGCGCGTAGGAAAAGCGGAGGAAGCCCTCCGCACCGAACGCCCCCCCGGGGACGACCGCCACATGGGCCGACTCAAGCAGATAGGCGGCCAGGTCGGCCGACGTCCGGACCGGCTGCCCCGCCGGAGTGATCCGGCCGAACAACGCGGTGACGCGGGGAAAAAGGTAAAAGCCCCCGCTCGGCATGAGACACGACACGCCCTCAATCTGCCGGAGGCCGTCGGCCATGACGCGGCGGCGCTGATCGAAGGCCGCCACCATTTCGGTCACGAACGTTCCTCCCGATCGCAACGCCGCGATGGCGGCCTTTTGAGAGATGGAGGTCGGATTGGATGTGCTCTGGCTTTGAATGGCGCTCATGGCCTGGATGAACGGGGCCGGACCGGCCGCATATCCGATCCGCCAACCGGTCATGGCGTAGGACTTGGAGACCCCGTTGACGACAATAATGCGGTGTCCGAGCTCAGGCAGCAGCCCGGCCAGGCTCCAGTGCGCGGCACCGTCGTAGACGAAATACTCGTAGATCTCATCCGAGACGATGACGCAGTGATGATCCCGCAGCACGCGACCCAGCGCTTCCAGCAACGGCTTGGGATAGACCGCGCCGGTGGGGTTGCCGGGACTGTTCAGGATGATGGCTTTCGTGCGAGGGGTGAGCGCGCGCGCCAGCGCGTCCGGTGAGGGGCAGAACCCGTCGGACTCCTCCGTTGGCAGGATGACCGGGACCGCTCCCTGCAGGCGCACCTGCTCGGGGTAGGACACCCAGTAGGGCGCCGGGATCAACACTTCATCGCCGTCATCGAAGAGCGCCTGGGCAATGTTGTACAGACTGTGTTTGGCGCCGCAGGAGATGAGGATCTGATTCGGCTGGTACGCCAGTCCCTGGTCGCGTTTGAATTTTTCGATCACCGCCTGCTTCAGCTCGTCCAGGCCGGCCGGCGGAGTGTATTTGGTCCAGCCCTCCCGGATGGCCGCGATGCCGGCCTCCTTGACCGAGAGCGGGGTGTCGAAGTCGGGCTCGCCCACGCCAAAATCAATGACGCGCACCCCTTTGGCCTCCAGCGCCTTGGCCTTGGCGGTGATGGCATGAGTGGCAGACGGTTGCAACTGGGCGACCCGGCGGGCCAGCCCGATGACGGGCCGATCGGCGGTCATGACGCGCTCCCGAACCGCTGCACGAGCCGTCGGGCGACGCCCGGCGGAACAAAGGCGTCGATGGCGCCGTGATAGCTCGCGACGGTTTTGATGATGGTCGAGCTCAGATAGGTATATTCCTCGCTCGGCATCAGGAAGATCGTTTCGATCTGGTCGGCCAGTTTGCGGTTCATCAGCGCGATCTGCAATTCGTACTCGAAATCGGAGACGGCGCGCAGGCCCCGGATGATGGCCTGGGCGCCCTTGGCCCGCACGAAATCAACGAGGAGGCCGTCGAAGAGCTCGACCGTCACGCCCGTCATCGTGTGGAGGACCTCCTGGATCATCTCCTGCCGTTCCTTGGGAGAAAAGAGGGGTCCTTTCTCCAGATTCGGAGCGATCGCGATGATGACCTGATCGAACAAGGACAGGCTCCGCGTGACCAGGTCCAGGTGACCGTTGGTGAAGGGGTCAAACGTGCCGGGATAAACGCCAATCCGTCGCATCAGTCCCGTCGGATTACCGGGCGGGGCCGAACCGCCCATCACGGGTTCGGGGCCGTCGGGTGATACACCGTGAGCGCGCTGTCTCCATAGGCGTAGGTGCGGTGTCGCCGCCAGTCGGCGTGTCCTGCGGGCATGGCGGTCTTGACGCCATGCTCGATCATGATCCACGCGTGGGGCGCTATCTTACCACTCTGACCGAACAACAGCAAGAGTTGCTCGGATGACGGAACGTGCGGGACCGTCGCGTAGGGCGGGTCTGCGAACACGAGGTTGTAGAGGGCGCCGGTCGGCGGGAGGCCCCCGGGCCGCCGGAGGTACTCCTGCACCGTGCCGCGCCAGAGGAGCGTCCGCGTCTGGAGGGCGAGCGTGCGAATGTTGGCGTCAATGCACCGGCCGGCTTCGGGATCGGACTCGACAAATGTCGCCCATGACGCCCCACGGCACAAGGCTTCCAGCCCGACGATCCCGCTGCCGGCATACAGATCGAGCCAGACGGCGTTCAGGAGTCGTGCGCCGAGAATGTTGAAGAGTGCCGCGCGGAGGCGGGCGGAGGAGGGGCGGGTCGGCGCGTGAACTGGCGCGCGTAACACCCGGCCCTTTTGGTCACCGGCGCCGATTCGCAGGGTCATGGCGGGCCGTACTGTAACATATTTTTGACACGCCTCCGTCGCTCCAGTATAATCGGCGGTCAGTGAGCGGGATTGGGGACGTGGCGTGGAGAGAGTGGCGGCGCGTTCCGTCTGGTGTGTGCGGTCTGTGTTGCGGCCTCGCACTGCTCGGATGCGGCGGCGTGGGACCGATGCTGCGGCCGGCGCCCGCTTCTAACTCGACGGCATCCATCAGCGCCGGGGTCCAGCTGACCGTCAGCCCGATCACCGCTTCGGCGGAGTGGAAGCCGGACGAGATCGCGCTGATGTCCCGTTTCTTCAGTGCGCTCTGGATTGAGGTGCGCAACGACTCCCCGTCGACGGCCTCCATCGATCCGGCGGGGGCTGTGATCTTTGATCAGTCGGGCACGCCCTGGCTGACGCTGGACGGGACGCAGCGCGTGCTGGCGCTGCGCTGGCAGCCCTGGTCATGGCACTCGTGGCTGGCGCGTTGGTGGTGGGCCGGACGCCTTGAACAACTGCTGATGAAAATGGACCGGCTTCAATTGCAGAAGGGAGCAGTGGCCGCGGGCGGCGCGCGGCGCGGTCTCCTGGTCTTCAAGATCATCCCGGCCCCCTTGTGTCGGCAGTCCGAGCTCGACTGGACGCCGACACGAAATGAGACCGATACCTCGGCTGCGTCCGTTCCGCCGCGCACCCGTTCCCCAGTCCGGGTGGCGATAGGGTGTTGATCAGGATTTTTTCCCGTGACCCAATGCTGGGGCCAGCCGGGAGACAGACGCGCGTTTACGTTTGTACTGGTTGGCCAGAATCGTTTGATCGATTAGTGCGCCGCAGTTCACGCACTTCCACGCATAAAACGTGAGAGAATAATCTGAAACTCGTTCACTATACATCAAACCGTGGCATTTCGGGCAATTCATGGAGCCTCCCTCTTTGCGTCTGCCGGGTTGTTGAGCCTTGCTATTTTAAACGGATAGCAATCCGTATGCCATACCATCATGATGACATAACATATTGGAATGCAAACATATTCTGATTTCAGACTTGAGCGATTTGGGTAAGAACGATCATCTATGAACCGCAGAAACGCCAAAATTTGTCACTCGAGTGAATGAGGGGATCGCGATGGCGGAACATATAGAATCAGATCGGATCAGCCGGTGGCCCATGACGGAGCGGCCCCGTGAACGGTTGCTCAGATACGGGGCCGGGGCATTGTCGGATGCGCAATTGCTGGCGATTGTGCTGCGGACTGGTCGCCGTCAGGTCACGGCGGTGGAGTTGGCCATGCGTGTCTTGGAACGCTGCCGGGGGCTTGAGGGCTTGGGCACGGTGCACGGAATGGAGTTGCGCGGCATTGCGGGGATCGGTCCGGCAAAGGCCGCGCAGCTGCTGGCGGCGTTGGAACTGGGACGACGGGTCACCAGCCGACCATGGCCGACCGGCGCGTCGTTGTCATCAAGCCGCGCCGTGCACGACTATTTGGCGCCATTGGTGAGGGAACTCAAGCAGGAGCAGTTTTGGGCACTCTTGCTGGACAACAAGCACCGTCTGTTGCACGACATCACGATTTCCACCGGCAGTCTGACCATGAGCGTCGTCCATCCACGCGAGGCGTTCGTGCCGGCCGTCCGCCACTCCGCCGCCGCGGTGATTTTTGTACACAATCACCCGAGCGGCGATCCCGCCCCGAGCGCCGAAGATCGGCAACTCACCCATCGACTGGTCTCATGCGGCGAATTGCTGGGCATTCCCGTTCTGGACCATGTGATCATCGGCCACACCGCCTGGTACAGCTTTGCCGACCATCGCCAATTGGGTCACGGGTGAATCCGAATGACGGGCCCAACCCCCACCTCTAGGGGCGGGGGTGAGCGAGCAAAGTCCCATGCTTTTCTTCATCCGGGTCGACGCGACCCCGCCTGTGTATGACCTGCGCCGTCATCGCATCACGCCTGATCGATCGGATCATTGGTGTCGATCACGCGCGGTCTTTTTTCATTTACACAGTGCCGGAAACATGCTACACTTCAATGAGTTAGTAGCCTCCCGCCGTTCTGCATCTTGTGTGCCGGTCCTGGGAATCGGACGGAGGGAACGGGGCGGCGGTATGGGGGCATGGGAGTGAGGGGGGTGTCGCGGAGCCACTGGCTGTTTGCCGCGGTGGTGTGGGGGAGTGTGACGTGGTGCATCGGAGGGATTGGGGTGGCTTCAGAGGGGAGCGCCGCCGATCGCGCGCCATCGAATGGGATCATCATCAAGCGAATCGAGATTCTGGGGCTGCATAAAATTTCTGAAACCACGGTTCGAGGCAAATTGCCGGTCCACGAAGGGGAGCCCTTCAGCGTGGACGGCGTCCGGCAGATCATCGGTGACGTCTATCGACTCGGCTATTTTGAAGACGTGCAGGTGGCCGCGGAAGGCTACGAAGGCGGGCTGAAACTGCTGATCACAGTCAAGGAATGGCCGACGGTTCACGACATCAGATACGAGGGCAACAAGGAAGTCAACATTGACAAGCTCAAGGAACAGGTGTCCATTCAGTCGGGAAGCTTTCTGGATCTTCAGGCGTTGACCAAGGCAACGAACAAGCTGACCGCCTATTATCACAACCAAGGCTATTACCATGTCCTGGTCCAACCGGTGCTGCAGGAGATGAAACCGGGCGACGTTTCCCTCACCTTCGTCATCACGGAGGGCAGCCGGGCGAAAATCCGTACGATCGCCTTTCAGGGCAACCAGCACTTCAGCGCACGTCAGTTGCAGAAGGTGCTCGAGACGAAAACCTACTTCTGGCTGACCTCCTGGTTCACCGACTCCGGCCTCTATCAGTCGGAGGTGGCGACGGCCGACGCGGACCGGCTGAAGGATTTTTATCTGGATCATGGGTATCTGCAGGTGCAAGTCGGCGCGCCCAAGGTGACGCTGAGTCAGGATCATCGATGGTTTGATCTGGTCTATCCGATCGAGGAGGGCCAGTTGTACACGATCGCCTCGGTGGCCATCAGCGGCGCCCATGTGCTCAGTGAGAGCCAGATTCGGTCGGTGATTGCCACGACGCCGGGATCCATCTTCAACCGCGGTCTGATTCGGAAAGACATCTTGGCCGTCACCGATGCGTACGGCGAGCGCGGCTACGCCTTTGCCCAGGTGACTCCGCAGTTGTCGCCGAATCAAACGACCCAGCAGGTGGCCATCGAGTTTCAAATCCAGGAGGGCAAGAAGGTCAAGGTGCAGCGGATCAACATCTCGGGCAACGTGAAGACCCGTGACAAGGTCATCCGCCGGGAACTGCGGGTCAATGAACAGGAGGTGCTCAACACCCAGGAGCTGAGACGGAGCTTTGAACGGCTGAATAATTTGAATTTCTTCGAGTCGGTCGAAATCGTTCCGGAGCGGCTCGGCGACGATTTGGTCAATTTGGACGTGAAGGTCAAGGAGAAACCGACCGGCACCTTCAGCATCGGCGGCGGCTACAGCTCGGTCGACAAAGTGATCGGGACCGTGGATATCACTCAGGGCAATCTCTTCGGCCGCGGCGAGCTGCTCAGGCTGCAGGGGCAACTCGGGGGGATCACCCGCAGCTACTCTCTGACGTTCCGGGAGCCGTACCTCCTGGATTACCCCGTCTCCGCCTCGGTGAGCCTGTTCAATCAGCAGCGGATCTTTGACACGTATCGGGAAAAGACCCAGGGCGGGGGGCTGACGTTTGCAAGAATGTTCACGGATTACATCAGCGGGTCATGGGGTTATCTCCTCCAGAAGCAGAACATCTACGACATTCAGGCCGGTCTGACGCCGACGCTCATCCAGGAGCAGCGGGGGACCAGCAGCACGAGCCAGCTGAGCACGTCGCTGACCTGGGACAGCCGTGATGTCTACATCGCGCCCACCCGCGGCAACCGCCAACAACTGATGTTCAATTACGCGGGCACGTTTCTCGGCGGCGACCATGATTTTTACAAGATCCTGGCCGATTCGTCCTTCTACATGCCGCTCTGGTGGGACACGGTTTTTTCCGTGCACGGCCGGCTCGGCTTCGCGCATCCGACGACGGTCAACAGCACGCTGCCGGTCTCGGAACGGTTTTTTGTCGGCGGCATCGACACGGTGCGCGGATTTGATTACGGGTACGCCGGTCCCAGGTCGGGGTATGACGTCATTGGAGGCAACAAGGAGCTGATCTTTAATCTTGAATATGTCTTTCCCATCGTGCCCGCGGCCAAGGTGCGGGGGGTGGTGTTTTTTGACGCGGGGAAAGGGTACGATTTTGGCGATCCGATCAGCCTGGATACCTTGCGCACAAGCGTCGGGGCCGGTCTTCGACTCTATCTGCCCGTCGGGCCAGTCCGGATCGAGTACGGATATATTATCAATCGCAAACCGGATGATCATTGGCGGCCGATCGAATTCACGATCGGCACCCAGTTTTGATCCAGTCACACGGAGGTTGGGCACGACATGAGACGACGATACATGCTATGGGGTGTGGTGATCGCGGTGCTGGGATGGGGCGGCGGCGCGCTGGCGGAGGAGATCAAGATCGGGTACGTCGACGCGCAGGCCGTGTTGGATCGTTCCAAACCCGGCCAGGCCTCGAAGGAGTTGCTGGAGCAGTACGTCAAAAGCCGCCAACAGCTGATCGATACCGACGAGGAGGAGATCCGGCAGTTGGAGGACGACCTGAAGAAGCAGGCCTCCGTCCTGAGCGCCGAGGCCCAGAAGGAGAAACAGGAGGCCCTGCAACGCAAATATATCAGCTATCAAAAGCGAGCACAGGATTTGACCAAGGAAGTGCAGGACCGGCGGACCGAGGTGTTGAAGGATTTCAACCGCAAGCTTGTCCAAGCCGTGCAACACGTGGCCGAGCGCGGCGGGTATGCCATGGTGCTGGACAAAGAATCGGAAGGCGGCGTGGTGCTATTTGCCAAGGAACCGATGAATCTGACCGATGAAGTCGTGAAGGAGCTCGATCGGTTGGCGGCGGCCGAAGAGGCGGCCCCCAAACCGGCCTCCACACCGGATAAAAAAGGCGCATCGGGCAAATCCCCGTAACGGGCTGACGACGAGACGATGCACACACCACCGACCCTCCTGGGCCACCTCGCCGACCTCGTCGGGGGACGGGTCGTCGGCGACCCGTCGACGGTCATCACCGGCATCGCGCCGCTCCGCGAGGCGTCGACCGGACACATCGCCTTTCTGTCCAATCCACGGTACGTGACGGAACTGGCGGCCACCCGCGCGTCGGCGGTCATTCTCGGCCCCCGTTACGAAAAGGCGCCGGCGCCATCGACCCTCGCCCGGGTGATCGTGGACGACCCCTATTATGGCATGTGTCAGGTGATCCGTCATTTCCACGAACGGCCGTTTCACCCCACGGGCGTCAGCCCGCTGGCGTCGATCGGGCAGGGGGTGACCATGGGGCGGGACGTCTCCATCCACCCCTTTGTCGTCGTCGGCGACCGGGCGGTCATCGGTGAGCGGGTCACCCTCTATCCCGGCTGTTATGTCGGGGAGGAGGCCACGATCGGCGACGACTCCCTGCTCTATCCGAGCGTGACGGTCCGGGAACGCGTGCGTGTGGGCCGTCGGGTGATCATTCACAGCGGAACCGTCATCGGCAGCGACGGCTTCGGGTATGCCTTTCACGGCGGGCAACACCATAAAATCCCGCAGGTCGGCACGGTGATCATCGAAGACGACGTCGAACTGGGCGCCAACGTCACCGTCGATCGCGCCACCATGGGGCGGACTGTGATCGGCCGTGGCACCAAAGTGGACAATCTGGTGCAGATCGCCCATAACGTCACGATCGGAGAGGGGTCAATCATTGTCGCGCAGGCCGGCATTTCGGGCAGCACAGCCCTCGGCAAGGGCGTCGTGCTGGCCGGCCAGGTCGGCGTGGTCGGCCATCTGACCATCGGCGACGGGGTCCGGGTGGGCGCCCAGTCCGGTGTGGCCCACGACATTCCGGGGGGGCAAGATCTGTCCGGCTCGCCGGCAATTCCACACCGGCAGTGGCTGGCCGTGCAGGCGACGCTGCCCACGCTGCCCGATCTTCGCAGGCGATTGCACCGACTTGAGGAGGAACTTCATGCGCTCCAACGACAGAGCAAACGGCCCGGCCGGGCCGTCGAGCCAGCCCGGCGTCGACGCCTCACCCGCCGCCGGTCGAACCATGCTTGACATCACGGCGATTCAACACTGCCTGCCGCACCGTTATCCGTTTCTCCTCGTCGATCGGATCACGGAAATCGAACCGCGCCAACGCATCGTCGGGATCAAGAACGTTACGATGAACGAGCCGTTTTTCCAGGGCCACTTTCCCGGGTTCCCGATCATGCCTGGCGTGCTGATCATCGAAGCCATGGCGCAGGTGGGAGCGGTTCTGGCCTTTTCGGAGGAAGCGGAGCCGCAGCGCAAACTGGTGTTTTTCCGCGGCATCGACAAGGCCAAATTCCGCAAACCGGTTGTGCCCGGCGATCAGTTGAAGATGGAGTTGAAAGTCGTGCAGATCCGCTCGCAGGTGTGGCGGCTCCAGGCCATGGCCTATGTCAACGATTCACTGGTCTGCGAGGCGGAATTGAAGGCGATGATTGCCGATCGGGAGGCGGGAGGCGCCGATGACTGACGTGCATCCGACTGCGATCATCCATCCCCGCGCACAGCTCGCCGATGACGTCACCGTCGGCCCTTACGCGGTCATCGGCGAGCACGCCGTGATCGGGGCGGGCAGCCGGATCGACGGGCACGTCATGATCGAGGGCCGGACGACGATCGGGGCGCACTGCCATATCTACCCCTTCTGTTCGATCGGACAACCGCCGCAGGATCTGAAATACGGCGGGGAGCCCACCCGGCTGATCGTCGGAGACCACAATGTGGTGCGTGAATACGTCACATTGAATCTCGGCACGGCGTCCGGCGGAGGTGTCACGTCGATCGGCAACCATAATTTTCTCATGGCGTATGTGCACGTCGCGCACGACTGCCACATCGGTCATCACACCGTCTTGGCCAATGCGGCCACGCTGGCCGGCCACGTCAGCATCGGAGATTGGGCCATCGTCGGCGGCCTGGTCGCCGTCCATCAGTTCGTGCGGGTCGGCCCTCACGCCATGATCGGCGGGTCCTCGGGCCTTGGACAGGATGTTCCGCCCTATCTGATCGCTGCGGGCCGGCCGGCAACCTTGTACGGGCCAAACGCGATCGGGCTCAAACGGCGGGGGTTCACCAACGAACAGGTACAGGCACTCAAGCAGGCCTATCAGATGGTATTCCGCTCGAAGTTGAAGCGAAAGGAAGCGATCAAAGCGGTGACCGACAAATGGGGAGGGAACTCTGAGATCATGGCCCTGGTTCAGTTCGTCGAACAGTCCGAACGGGGCGTCTGCAGCCCAAACCGCCACGCCTCGCCGGCGGCATGAACGTGACGGTTTCAGCGCCGCCCAAACGGTTGGGCATCATCGCCGGCAACGGCCGGTTCCCCCTGTTGGTGGCCCAGGAGGCCCGGCGTCAGGGCTGCTGGGTGCTGGCCGTTGGCCATCAAGGCGAGACGCTGCCGGAACTGGAGCCGCTCGTGGATGAGATCGAGTGGATCCGCGTCGGCCAGATCGGCCGGATGATCGACCGTTTCCAACGCGCAGGCGTGGACGAGGTGGTCATGGCGGGCGGCATCACGAAGACGCGGCTCTTTACCGAAGTGCGGCCGGATCTGCGGGCGTTGGCGCTGCTGGCAAAGCTCAGGACGAAGGACGACGACGCCATCCTGCGCGGGTTGGCCGCGGAGTTGGAACGATCGGGACTGGTGGTGGGCGACTCGGTCCAATATTTGGGGTCCCTCATGGCCAAGCCGGGACCGATGACGGCCAAACGGCCCACCTCCGAGGAACAGGCCGACATCGAGTACGGCTGGGGGGTGGCCAAGTCGGTCGGCCGGCTGGGAATCGGACAGTGCATCGTCGTCAAGCACAAGGTGGTGCTGGCGGTGGAGGCGACGGAGGGGACCGATGAGACAATTCGACGAGGCGGTCGACTGGCCCATGGCGGCGGCGTCGTCATCAAAGTCAGCAAACCGGGGCAGGATCAGCGGTTCGATCTGCCCACGATTGGGCCGGGCACCGTGGCGGTGATGGCGGAAGCCGGGGCGACCGTCATCGCGGTGGAAGCCGGTCGATCACTGCTGATCGATCGGGACGATCTGCTGCGCAAGGCTGACGAGTCGCGTATTGCGGTGATTGGAGTTTCCCCATGACCGAAATGGGTGTGACGATATCGGGATGTGGCGGGCATCGCCCTCAAAAGCAGCGCGTTTGGGGAAATCATCAGATGACCTTTCTCCGCGGTTTTCACATGGGCCGGTTATTGAATGCGGGGGGAGACGATATCTCCCCCCGCGCCCCCCATTGGTTGGTGTGCGAATTGGGGGGGGGCCAGAGCTCATGATGGTAGAGACCTTGGGGCTCGGGGTGTGGGGGCATCGGAGGACCTTTCTCCGTAGTTTCCACACAGGCCCCCACATATTATGACCGAGCGCAGCGCGCGAGCAGATCAACCACTGCCCGTCGGAGTGATCGGCGTCGGGTATCTGGGGCAGCACCATGCCCGGCTCTACAGCCGGATGGCGGGCGTCCGACTCGTTGGCGTATATGACACGGTCGCGGAGCGGGCTGTGACCGTTGCACGCGAGGCGCATTGCGCCGTCTTTCCGGACCTCGACAGACTGCTTAAGGAGGTCAAGGCCGTGAGCGTCGTGGTGCCCACCTCGTCCCATTATGACATCGCGCTCCGCTGTCTGGAGGCGGGGCTGGACGTGTTGCTGGAAAAACCGATGACGACGACGCTCGAGCAGGCGGATGCGCTGATCGCGGCGGCGGACCGGCAGGGGGCTGTGTTACAGATCGGCCACCTGGAACGCTTCAACGGCGCGGTGCTCGCCGTGGAGCCCTTTCTGACGACGCCCCGCTTCATCGAATCGCACCGGCTCGGTCCCTTCATTGAGCGGGGTACGGATGTGGACGTGGTGCTCGATTTGATGATTCACGACATTGACATGGTGCTCAGCCTGGTCCGCTCGCCGGTGGAGGAGATCCGGGCTGTCGGCGTCCCCGTGTTGTCGTCCCAGGTCGACATCGCCAATGCGCGGATCGAGTTTGCCAACGGGTGCGCCGCCAATGTCACGGCCAGCCGCGTCTCCAAGGACAAGATGCGAAAAATCCGGGTTTTCCAGCCTGACGCGTATATTTCCATCGATTACCAGAAGCAGGACGCCGTCGTCTACCGCCGGGTGCTGGAAGACGGGCAGCCCAAGATCCTGTTCGAGCCGCTCCGCATCGAAAAGGAGGAGCCGCTCAAGGTGGAACTGGGGAGTTTCGTGCGGTCGGTCACGCAACGGAGCGCGCCGGTCGTCAGCGGCCGGGACGGCCGCGAAGCGCTCCGGGTGGCGCTGGAAGTCGTCACCGCCATGGAGCGGTCCATGAAACGGCTGACGGGCCAAGTGGCACACGGGACGCGATAGCCTGTGGGACCGACGATTTACATCAGCACCGGCGAGGCATCCGGCGATCTGCACGGCTCCAAAGTGGCGGCGGCCCTTCGGCGACGTTCGGACTGCCGTCTCGTGGGCATGGGCGGGAGGAACATGCGAGACGCTGGTGTGGAGATCATCGTGGACAACACCGATCTGGGCGTCGTCGGTTTGTGGGAAGTGCTGGCCCACGGCCGCGCGATCTTGAGTGCCTACCGGACGGTCAAAGCCTGGCTGACGGCCGAACGGCCCGATGTGGTGGTGCTGATCGACTATCCGGAGTTCCATTTCCAGGTGGCCCGGCTGGCAAAGCGGCTGGGATTGCGCGTCATCTACTACATCAGTCCGCAAATCTGGGCCTGGCGCCGGGGACGGCTGCGCACGCTGGCCCGGCTCGTCGATCAGATGATCGTGATCCTTCCGTTCGAGGTGGAGTTGTATCAATCGGCCGGCCTGCCGTGCGTGTTGGTTGGCCATCCGCTGCTGGACGAACTGGAATCCGCGCCGGATCGCGCGGCCGTCAGGACCGCGTGGGGCATTCCGCCGACGAGGACCGTGCTCGGCCTGTTTCCCGGCAGCCGCGTCGCGGAGGTGCGGCGCCATTTGCCCGTGATGATGGCGGCCGCAGAGCGACTGGCCGGCCAACGGCCCGGGCTGACGGTGTTGCTTGCGGAAGCGACCACGGTTCCCGACGGGGAATTCGAGTCCGCCTTGAAGGCGGCGACGGTGACCGTCATGGTCAAGCGGGGGGAGCCGACCGCCACGCTGGCGGCGTCCGACGTGGCGCTGGTCGCCTCCGGCACGATCACCCTGCAGGCGGCCTTGCAGCAGGTGCCGATGGTCATCATTTATAAAGTCGCCCTGCTCACGTGGATCATCGCCCGTGCGCTGGTGCGGGTGCCGTATGCGGGTCTGCCGAATCTCATCGCCGGGGAAGGGGTCGTGCCGGAGTTGTTGCAGTCGGCCGCCTCGCCCGACTCGATCAGCGCGAGGCTCGCCTCCTGGCTGGATGAGCCGCACCGGCTCGACCTGATCCGCAAACAGCTGACGCTCGTCCGTGACCGTTTGGGTGATTCAGGCGGTTCCGCGAAAGCCGCCGAGGTGATTGCGCGTTGCGCCGAACTGGCGTACGCCTTGAAGAGGAATGCCGCCTGATGGACCTGTATCGACGGTTGTTGACCTATGTGTTGGTGTACTGGCGTCGTCTGATCGTCGTGGTCGTCTCGACCCTGATCATCGCGGCGATGACGGCGAGCTACGCGTGGCTGATGAAATACATTCAGGATGACGTGTTGATCGGCAGAAATCTCTCGGTGCTTGCCGCGGTCATCGGCGCCATCATTGTGGTGGCGTTGGTCAAGGCGGCCGCGACGTTTGCCGAATCGTACACCATGAGCTATATCGGCATCCGAATCGGGACCGACATCAGAAACCACCTGTATCGTCATTTGTTGTCGCTCCCGGTCGGCTATTATACCGGTCAGCAAACCGGTCGAATCCTGTCCAAGGTCATGAATGATGTGACCATTATTCAAATGATGCTGACCAACGGATTGAAGGATGCCATCCAACAATGCGGCACGTTGGCGGTGCTGCTGATCTACGTCTTTTATCTCAATTGGAAACTGGCGATTCTGGCTGTCATCGTCTTGCCGGCCGCCTATTTGTTGTTGATGCGAACCACCCGACGAATCAAGCGATTGGCGGGGTCATGGCGCGATCACGTCGCCGGATTGACGGCGCTGTTGCAGGAGGGGTTGCTCGGGCATCGTGTGATCAAATCCTTCGCCAAGGAGGAGTTTGCCTACCGCCAGTTTGAACAGCAAAATGAGCAGATGTTCGATACGTTGATGCGATTATCCCGCATCTCTGAGTTTGTGGGGCCCGTTGTCGAGGTGGCCGGGGTGATCGGAATTGGGCTGCTGTTGTGGACCGGCGGCTATCAAGTTGCCAATGGCACGATCACCCCGGGTGAATTCATGTCGTTTCTGACCGCGTGCATCCTTCTCTACGCACCGGTGAAACGCCTCTCGACCATCAGTTCGCAGTTGCAGCCCTTATCGGTGTCGGCGGACCGCCTCTTTTCGATTCTGGACGTCCCCACTGAAACACAACTCGATGCGGGGCGGATTGAGCTGAAGGCCGTGCGGCAGGGGATCGCTCTTCAACAGGTTTCCTTTCGGTATGGGCCGCATCACCCGCTGGCATTGGAAGACGTGACGTTCACGGTGTCCGCCGGTGAAATGGTCGCCTTGGTGGGCAGCAGCGGGAGCGGCAAAAGCACGGTGGTCAATCTGATCGCCCGCTTTTATGAGCCGACCAGCGGCCGGATCGCCATCGATGGACTCGACCTGCGGGACATCGCACTCCCATCGCTTCGACGGCTCATCGGCATGGTGAGCCAGGACACCATCCTGTTTCATGATACGGTCAGGAACAATATCGCCTTCGGGCGGGCCGATTTGCCGCTCGAGGCGGTGGTGGCGGCGGCGAAGTCGGCCCACGCCCATAGTTTCATCACCGCCCTGTCCGACGGGTATGATACGGTCATAGGGGAGCGCGGTTTGACGCTGTCGGGCGGAGAACGACAACGCCTTGCGATCGCGCGCGCCTTCCTCGTCGACCCTCCGATCCTGATCCTTGACGAGGCGACCTCCTCCCTTGATTACGAATCGGAGGCCATGGTTCAGCAGGCCCTCACCGACTTGATCAAGGGAAGAACGACGCTGGTGATCGCCCATCGGTTGTCCACGGTCCAGCAGGCGCATCGCATCGTCGTGTTGAAGGGAGGACGGATCGTCGAGGAAGGCAGGCACGAGCAGTTACTGCAATTGAACGGGGTCTACCGACGTCTGTACGAGCGGCAGTTCCGGGATGAGGAGGCGGAGGAGGTGGCGCCGCTCGGCCGGACGGAGCCGGTGTAACGATGGGGTTCTGGCTGTACAACGCACTCATTCTCGCCCTTAGCCCGGTGTGGAGCGCCGCGTTAGTGTGGCGGTTGGTCTGGCGCCGCAAGGATCGCCGCGCGTTCTGGCAGCGCTGGCGGGGGCTGGGCGCCGACGCACTGCCCGCGGACGCCGGAAGTCGGTCGCCGCGTGTGTGGATCCACGCCGTCTCGGTTGGTGAGACCATGGCGGTCGTTCCGCTGGTCAAGGCGCTGCGCCGCGAGCATCCGGGGGCGCTACTTGTCGGATCGACTGTGACCGACCTGGGGCAAGAGATGATGCGGGCGAAATTGCCCGAGCTGGATGCGGTCTGTTATCTTCCGTATGACCTCGGCTGGTCGGTGCGACGGACGGTGGAGACGATCCGTCCGTCGCTGTTTCTATTCGCTGAAACGGAATTGTGGCCGAATCTGTTGCTGACGCTCCGGCGGCGTGGCGTGCCGACCGCCATGGTCAATGGTCGCGTGTCGGAACGGTCGGTTCGGCGTTACCGCTGGATCGCGCCGTTCATCCGGCGGGTCGTCCGGTCGGTGACGGCACTGACCGTACAGCGCGAAGCCGACCGGGAACGGTTCATCCGGCTGGGAGCTGTTCCGGCCCGGGTGATGGTGTGCGGGAATCTGAAAGCTGACGGGGCGGCCGCGTCGCCGGGCGGTTCCGCCGCGTTGCTGACGGCGCTCGGTACGACGTCGGAGAAACTGATCATCGCCGGCAGCACCCACCATTCGGAGGAGCGCGATCTCGCAACGGTCTTTCTCGATCTGCTGACGGCCGATCCTTCCCTGCGGCTCTGTGTGGCGCCCCGCCACCTGGATCGGTGCGTAGCCATCGAAGCCGAGTTGAGGGCGATGGGGTTGTCGCCGGTTCGGCGCAGCCGTCTCCCGGCCGCGGGCCGCAGATGGGACAATGCCAGGGAAATCGTCCTTCTCGATACGATGGGGGAATTGACGGCAGCCTACACTCTGGCGGCCGTGGTGGTGATGGGGGGGACCTTCGCGCCGATCGGCGGCCATAATCTGCTGGAGCCGGCTGCTGCGGGACGCCCCGTGCTCTTCGGTCCCCACATCGGCCAGTGGAAGTCGCTCGGCGATGAACTCGCGGCGGCCGGAGGGGCCTTGGCGCTCGATTCGGTGACGGCGCTGGCCGTCGCGTTGCGCCGTGTGCTGGCCGATAACGGCACCCGGCGACGGATGGGCGAGTCGGCGCTGGCCTATGTGCGCAGTCAGCAGGGTGCGACCGCGCGGACCATGGCCGTCATCGACCACATCCTGCGAGGAGAAGGGACGTCGGTCGTTCCCTCTCTGAAGGGGGAGGACCGGGAGCGTTGTGTTGAACGGCGTGCGGCGATGTCGGCTTGGCTGTGGAACGGCGGAGCATGGGGCGTGCTGCTCAAGCGGCTGTTGGCTCCGGCGGCCTGGGGGTATGGTACGGTGATGGCCGCCCGACGTCGTTGGTACCATCGCGGGTGGTTGGCCGTGACGCGGCTCCCGGCGCACGTGATCAGCGTGGGGAATTTGACCGTCGGCGGCAGCGGCAAAACACCGATCGTCATGTCAATCGCCCGGATGATCGCCTCGACCGGCCGTCCGGTTGGCGTGATCAGTCGGGGCTATCTCGGCTCGCGACCCAATGATCCATGGCTGGTGTCTGATGGACGAGCGGTGCTGGCGACCGTGGAGGAGGCCGGTGATGAGGCCTTGCTGCTGGCGAGGAGGCTGGAGGGGATTCCCGTAGCCGTGGGACGCGATCGCGTCGACGCCGGCAGGTTGCTGCTGACCCGGACCCCACCCGGTCGGCACATGCCGGAGGTCCTGATCATGGATGACGGATTTCAACACCTGAAATTACACCGCGATGTGAACCTGCTGGTGATCGACGGCGGACGGTCCGGCCTGAACCAGCGGTTGCTGCCCTGCGGTCCGCTTCGAGAGGCGTGGTCGGCCGCTCGCGACGCTTCAGCCGTCATCGTCGTCGAACGGCCGGGGGCGGAGGGGAATGGCGTGAACGGAGATGCCCTGCTGCGCGAGCGCCTCAACCGCGTGGGATTTGACGGCCCGGTGTTCGTCGCGCGCCTGCAGCCGTCCGGTCTGGTTTCGCTGCCGTCCGGCGAAGCGCTGCCGTTGACCGCGTTGTCCGGGGTCGATGCGGCGATCTGCTCCGGCATTGGGCATCCCGATTCGTTTCGAGACGTGGTGGTCATGACAGGGGCGCGGATCGTCAAAGAATGGGTGTTTCAGGATCATCATCGTTATACGTCCCACGAGATCGAGTCGATCATGCTGGAAGCGCGCCGACTTGGCGCGACGATGCTGGTGACTACTGAAAAGGACGCCGTCAAGCTGGCCGTCCAACCGTCCCTCGCATCCGGCGGCGGTCCGCCGCTTACGGCGCTCCGCATGGAACTGGCCATCGAACCGGAATTGGACTGGCGGCGCTGGCTGGGGCAGCAGGGAGCGCTGTCCGCAGCCGTCCCACCAGCCGGCGCCGTGGATCGCCCCTCCAACCCGGTGCATTCGGCCGCGCTGGTCCGCGGGGCGTTGGCGGGCGGGATCATCTGATGGGGAGTCGTCGTCGCAACAAACGGGGCCCGGCGGCGCGCGTGACGTATAGCCTCGCGGTGCTGCTGTATGCGTTGCTGAATCGGCTGCCCCGCCGGCCGGCGCTGTGGATCGGCGCCGTCGGCGGGCGGCTGGTCTGCGCGCTCGACGGTCGTCACAGACGGCTCGTGCAGGAGCAGTTGCGAATGGCGTTCCCGGACTGGCCGTCCGAACACATTCGCCGGACGGCGTGGGCCTGTTACGGGCATTTCGGCCGGTCGGCGGCGGAATTCGCCCGACTGGGGCGGGACGATCGTGAGACCATTCTGAACCAGGTGATGGTGGAGGGGCGCGAGCACCTTGACCGAGCGCTCGCCGCAGGGCGGGGAGTGCTGTTTTTGACCGCGCATTTGGGCAACTGGGAATTGATGGCCGTCGTGTGCAATCTTCTGGGCTATCGTCTCTACCCCGTCGCGCGCCCGCTCGACAATCCCTGGCTCAACCGTCTGATCGACCGAATCAGGAGCCGCCACGGGAGCACGGTGATCAGCAAGAAGGAGGAATCGGCGCCTCGCGATCTGATCCACGCGCTGCGCGACGGCGCCTGCGTCGGGATTTTGCTGGACCAGAATATGGCCACGTATGATGGAGTGTTTGTCAACTTCTTCGGCCGGCCCGCCTGCACGGCCAAGGGGTTGGCCCTCATCGCGCGCCGCACCGGTGCGCCGGTGGTGCCGGCGTTCATCGCGAGGGAGGCGGACAGCCGTCACCGCATCACGATTTTGCCGTCAGTGGAGTTCAGCCACGGGCGGGATGTGAAGGCCGATGTGATTGCCAACACGGCCCGCTGCACCGCGATCATTGAGCGCATGGTGCGGCGCCACCCCGATCAGTGGCTCTGGATGCACCGTCGATGGAAAACGCAACCTCAGGCCGGCACGTCAACGGAGAGTCCGGCGCCGGTCCTTCACGCGAGTCATCATCTATCATGAGTGATCTGGACCAGGTCAGCCGCCTGCTCGTGCGCGTCCCCAACTGGGTGGGCGACGTGGTTCACGGCCTGCCGGCGATCGCCGCGCTGCGGGCCCGATTCCCGCACGCCGAGATGACGGTCCTTGCCCGCGGAGAAGCGGGGTCGATTCTCAGTCACCATCCGGCGGTCGACCGCGTCATGAGCTACCCGGCCGGTCGCGGGTTGTCACAGTTGCGTGTGCTACGCGCGACGGCCGACCGGCTGCGTCAAGCGTCGTGTGATCTTGGCGTGTTGTTGACGAATTCATTTGAGAGTGCAGGGTTGTTCCGGTGGGCCGGGATTCCCCGTCGGTACGGGTACAACACCGATGGGCGGGGCTGGTTGCTGACCGATCCGCAACCGTGCCACGCCGAGACGCGGCGCCTCCATCAGGCCGACTATTACCTGCAGTTGCTGTCCGGACTCGGCATAGCGGCGCGGCGAAGCTGGCAGCGGCTCGACCCGACGGCGGAGGAGCGGTCGTTCGCGGTGGAGCGGCTTGCCGCCGAGGGGTGGACGGGGGACCGTCCATTGATCGCACTCTGCCCCGGCGCCGGGTTTGGACCGGCCAAACGCTGGCCTGTGGAACGCTATGGCGCACTGGCCGTGCGATTGGTCGGTGAGCGCGGAGCGGCCGTGATGGTGCTGGGTGGAGCGGCTGAGCGCTCGATGGGGCAGTTTCTGTCGGCTCACACCGGCTCGTCACTGATCGATGTGACGGGCCGGACCAATCTGCGCGAGGCGATGGCCCTTTTGGCTCTGGCGACGGCTGCTGTCAGCAACGATTCGGGATTGTTGCATCTGGCAGCCGCGGTGGGCACACCGGTGGTCGCGCTTTTCGGACCGACCAATCCGGACCGCACCGGCCCGACGGTGGCGGCCGCGGAGTCGACGACCATCCTTCGTTGGCCGGTCTCCTGCTCCCCATGCGAGTTGCGCGAATGTCCGATCGATCATCGGTGCATGGCATGGCTGGAACCGGACGCCGTCTATGAAGCCGTGTGTCGGCATCTGGGCGCGCCGGGTCCTCCCAAGAATGCAGAAGCTTCGCGATCCCAAGGCCGGCTCTGGAAATCGCATTCCCGGGACGAGGGGTCGATCCCGGTCGGTGCATCACGCATCCAAACCGGACGCTCCTGCTCCGGTCAGTCAGGCCTCGTCGTCTTTCTCGATCGAGACGGGACGCTTAACAGGGATGTCGGCTATCTGTGCGATCCTGATCAGGTGGTGTTGCTTCCCGGCGTCGGCGGTGCCCTGCGGGCGCTGCGGGAGGCGGGGGCTCGGACTGTGATTGTGACCAATCAATCGGGCGTGGCCAGGGGCCTACTGACCGAATCACGGTTGGAACTGGTTCATCAGCGCCTCCTCAGTTTGCTGGCGGCCGAAGGCGTGTCGGTGGATGGAATCTTCTATTGTCCGCATCACCCTGACGACCGGTGCCGCTGTCGAAAACCAGGTACGGAACTGATTGAACGGGCCAGGGCTCGGCTCCTGCTGGATTCAGGTCGGTCGTACGTGGTGGGTGACAAGCTGGCCGATGTGCAGTTGGCGCATCGGATCGGGGCGACCGCCATTCTGGTCCGAACCGGCCATGGGGAGCAGGCGTTGCACAGTTGGCCCGATGGCGAGCCGTCTCCCGATTATGTGGCGGACGACCTGCAGGCCGCCGCGAACTGGATGCTGAGTCACTGGCATCCGGTGGCGGCCGGGCTGGCAAGCGACGGGGAGAGGGGAGCATGAGGGCCGGGCCGGAACGGCTGTTGCTGGTCAAACCCAGCTCGTTCGGCGATATCATTCATACGCTGCCTGTGCTCGATGCGATCCACCGGAGCTGGCCGCAGACGGCCGTCGACTGGATCGTTAAGCCGGAATGGACGCCGCTGCTTGAGGGACACCCGATGCTCCGCGAGGTGTTGTCTTTTCCCATGTCCTGGCAGGCATGGCGGCGGACGGTCCCCATTGTTCGGAAGCGCCGATATGACTTGGTGCTGGACCTGCAGGGATTGCTGCGCAGCGGGGTGTTGACGCTCTTCACCGGCGCCCCGGTGCGAATCGGATTTGCGAACGGCCGGGAAGGGAGCCCATGGTGCTATTCACGTCGCATCAATCTTCCCGCCGGATCGGTAACAGTGTCTGCGGATTCCCCCCGGGCTCCCCTGCATGCCATTGAGCGGTACCTGTACCTGGCCCGTGAGGCCGGCGTGTCGTATCAGGGGCCGGTACGGTTTCCGCTACCGCCCTGGGCGGATGCGGAACGGTGGGCGGATCGTTGCTGGGATGAGGCGGGCATCCGGCCGGAGGACCGGGTCTGCGTCATTCATCCCGCGGCTCGATGGGCGACCAAACGATGGCCGGCCGACCGGTTCGCGTTGCTGGCGGATCGGTTGACGGAGGAGCAGGGATGGCGCGTCATTTTCGTGGCCGGCGCTGGCGACAGGGCGCAGGCGACCGCGGTGACCGTCCTGACGCGACGCCCGCATCTTGACCTGTCCGGCCGGACGACAATCCCTCAGCTGGCGGCGCTGCTCCGCCGGGCCTCCCTGATGGTCACCAACGATTCCGGGCCGATGCATCTGGCCGTTGCCGTCGGGACGCCGGTCGTGGCGCTCTTCGGGCCAACCGATCCACGGGCCGTGGGGCCCTACGGACCGGGCCAGATCGTCCTCCGGAAATCAATCGATTGTTCGTCCTGTACGAGACAGCGCTGCGTCCGCGATCTGGCCTGTCTGAATGCAATCAGCGTCGAGGAGGTGTACGCCTCGGTCGGCTGTTCTCGCCTCCGGCCGCGCCACGCGGTCTCCGACCTCGACGGGGTGACCGAATCCACCATCGCAGGAGGGATCTGATGGCGATCGATGCGGAATTGCTGGCCATACTGGCCTGTCCGAAATGTAAGGGGGAACTTCGCCTTGCATCGGAACAGGACGGGCTGATTTGCCCGGCCTGTCGCCTCAAATACCCGATCAAGGACGAGATCCCGGTCATGTTGATCGATGAAGCGATTCCATGGACGACGTGAAGGGGAACGAACTGATGGTGTCTGGCCACAGGGTCGCAGGGACAAGCGGTGGAGCGTCATGGTCGATGCCAGTGAAGGCGGCCACCGGGGCGGGTCCGTGACCTTTCCACGCGTGTCGAAGCGGGCCTTCCCCCACGTGTGCGTGCCCGCCACGAGGGCGGACCGTTGAAGATCGCCGTCGTTGTTCGCGTCTATTCGACCTCTGGGGGGGGATTGGAGCGCCATGCTGTCGCGGTGGTTGAAGGGCTGATCCATCGCGGGCACGACGTGCATCTGTACGCTCAGCGATGGGATCAGCCCGAGAATCCGCGCCTTCACTACCACCGCGTGCCGGCCGTGAATAAGCCCTCCTGGCTTCGGGCGCTCATGTTTCATTGGGGCGTCAACCGTCGGGTCGCACGGACTGACTACGACATCGTCCTGGGATTGGGGCTTGTGGTCTTCTCGCCCCAACATATCTATGGACTTGACGGAGGCTTCATGGCCGAGTGGCTTCCGGTGCGCTATCCGTTCCGGGCCGTCAGGCTCGTGATGCTGCTGTTGCGCCCCGTGCTGCTCGTCAACTGGTTGCTGGAGCGCCGCCTGATGCGTGGTCATGTCTCTTGGCTGGTCACCTACTCCTCGTTGAACAAGGCGCAGGCGTCTCAATGGTATGACATCCCCCAAGATCGGATCAGCGTAATTTACAATGGCTATGATCCTCACCGGTTCAAGGAGCCGGTTGACACCGCCAACCGGAGGGAGCTGCGGAGACGCTATGGTTTGCAGGAAGATGCGACCGTGCTCTTGTTTGTCGCCCAGGATTTTCTCCGCAAGGGGTTGGACTGCCTGATCCGCGCGTTGCCGCCGGTCATGCGGAAGAATCCCCGCACATGGCTGGTGGTGGTCGGCAAGGACAAGCCGGCCCGATTTCAGGCCATCGCTAGGCGGGAGGGCATCGAACGCCGCATCATCTTCGCAGGCTCCGCAGAGAAGATCGAAGAATTCTACGCCATGGCGGATGCGCTGGTCTTTCCCACCCGATTTGATCCGTTTCCGCTTGTCTGTCTTGAGGCGATGGCATGCGGATTGCCGGTGATCACGACCCGTGTGAATGGTGCGGCGGATATCATCCGCGATGGAAAGAACGGCTACGTGATCGGTGAACCACAGGATCTGGAGGCCTTAACCGACCGGATCTGCCGACTGTTGGACCCCGGACATCGACTGGCGTTGGGACGCGCGGCCGCCGCCACGGCCCGCCTCTACACATGGGACCGCCATCTTCAGGAGTTCGACCGCTTGTTTCAACGGATTCGCGATGTCGAGAGTCCGGCCAAGACGCTGCGCGCTTCGCTGGTGCGCCTCGATCCCGATTTGCTGGTCAACGGCGAGTATCGATCGCTGTTGGAGCGGCATGGGCTTGGCACCTTTGAATCGTTGATGGGGTATGAGGAAGGGATCGTGGTGAAACACCAGAAAGGCAAGCGGATTTTTCAACTCCGCCTGGAATGGGAGGGCGCGCCGATCGTCTTCTATCTGAAGCGACATCGGCTTCCGCTCACGGCGGGACAACGCCTGATGCACCTGTTCGGCCGGCGGGTATACACCGAAGGAGGCAAGGAATGGGAGTCTATACTGGCGTTTCATGATCGACAATTGCCCTCCGCCACCCCGGTGGCCATGGGCGAGCGCGTCCTTCCGGGCGGCATTCAGGAGTCATTCGTGCTGACGCGCGGTCTGGAGGAGTACGAGCCGCTGGAAAGCCTGGCGCCAAAGCGGTTTGCCCTGCCGTTGAGCGCTGAACGTGTCAAGGAAAAGAGGACGCTCATCCGCGCCATTGCCGGGTTGACGGCCGCCATGCACTGGCATGGATTTTATCACCGTGATTTCTACTCGCCGCATCTGATGCTGCGCAAAGACGGACCGCCGCTGTCCCCGGATCTCAAGCTGATTGATCTCCAGCGCGTGCTCGCCTTTCCCTGGCTCAGGCGCCGTTGGAAGGTGAAGGACCTGGCGTCAATACACTTTTCCTTTCAACACCTCGGATTGACTCGAACAGACAAGATGCGTTTTCTGAAGACGTATCACCCGTTGGCCGCGCGCGATCGCTCCCTCGTGAGCGCGATTCTCCGCAAGACCGACAGGATCGCCCGCCATGACAGACACACCGCAGGACCCCGGGGGATTGCATCATGACGCTGCTCATCAACAAAACCTATGAGCCGACCGATCTTGATGAGCGCATCGTCAAGGACCAGGTCCGGGCACTAAGCCACTATGCGCTCAAGATGTTTCTTCGCGGGGCGCCATTTGCCGTCAATGGAGTGCTCCGGCGGCGCTTCTACGTCAGGACGTTCAAAATGTGGGAATATGCCAGGGGACTGGCATTCAGTCAGATACGTCCCCCCATGCGTGTGCTCGATTTCGGAGGAGGGGCCACGCTCCCGGTGTTCTTCCTGGCCGAACGGGGTTGCGAGGTCGTGAGCGTCGATATCAATCAGCGATTTACAGATTATGCCAATGCCTTCGCCGCGCGGCACGCGCTTCGTCTGACGGCCAGCTCTCGTGATCTTGTGTCATCTCCGGTGCCGGAAGACTGGGGGATGTTCGATCGGATCATCTCCTTCTGCGTCATTGAACATTTGCCCCAGGATGCGCAAGTCCCCACGATGAAAAAGCTGGCCGGTCTGCTGCGGCCCGGCGGGATTATGGCGGTGACATTTGATTTCGGTCCACAGGCCCCGAGTGAATGGCCGCTTCGCTCCCGACAGGATGTCGATCGACTCGTTCGGGAATCGGGACTACGATTGATCGGGAACACTGACTTTCGGTCGGTGGATCGATTCTACGTCATCGATAAGAAATATCCGCACGCCAAGTTTACACTCGGATCATTGTTTCTGACGACGCCGACGCCTGGTTGAGTGGGCAGCATGGGTGTCTTATCGACATCGGAGCCGAAGCCCGGCGAACAACTGAGGAGGATCGAGCGCCCCTCATCCGCTCTATCGGCTCGCGGTCCCTTTCCACTGGATCAGATCCGGAACATTCTCGTGATCAAGCTCCGGTACATTGGAGATACCGTGTTGATCACCCCGGTGTTGGAGTCCCTCAGGGGCGCGTTGCCCGACTCCTCCATCACCGCTGTGGTGGCGAAGGGAACGGAGCCAGTTCTGGAAAATCACCCGGCCATTGATGACGTGCTCCCCATTGATCGAACGGCGCCTGTCTTCAAATATGTCAATGATCTGCGTTCAATCCGCCTCAAACAGGCCGATCTTGCCATCGATTTGACCGGAGCCGACCGCTCGGGGTTTCTCGCACGTTGGAGCGGCGCGCCGATCCGGATGGGCTATCGGGGTCGAAACAGATTGAGGAACCGTCTGTTTTATAACGTGCTGATTGATGCTGATGATGGCCGTCTGCACCGGATTGATCACCATCTCGTGATGATCGATGCCATGGGCATTCCCATCGCGACCAGATCCCCGAGGCTCGTTCTGTCCGATGACGAACTCTGCGGCGCCACCGATCTGTTGAGGCGAAACGGGCTTGATTCGACTGACCCCTATATCGTGCTGCATCCAGGCGCACGCCGCTGGTATAAGTGCTGGCCGTTGGATAATTTTTCACGATTGGCTGATCGGATAGTTCGGGAGCTGCGCATCCCTGTAATCCTCGCCGGCGGTGAGACCGACCGGGTGGCGGTTGAGACGATCGAACGAGGAATGGAGGCGACCTGTCTCAACTTGGCCTCCCGCCTCAACCTCCGCGAATTATCCGCCGTGCTGAAACTGGCGGCGATCTGTGTCGTCAATGACAGCAGCCCGATGCATCTGGCCGCCGCGGTAGGGACGCCGACCGTTTCGCTCTTCGGCCTCACCGATCCGAACCTCTGGGCGCCGCGCGGGCCGAATCATCTGGTCATCAGCCGCGACTGTCCATGTCGGCCTTACGGCCATCGTCGTGAGTGTCCAGAGGGAGACAATCGGTGCATGGCCAAGATATCCGTCACGGAAGTTTTCAACACCATCTGTACGTTGTTGCCGGACCCGACATGACTTCCGTCCGCGGTTCTGGCCCGGTCAGCCCGAGAGTGTTATTTCTCTTCATGAATGCCACCGATCCGAGCGCGCGGATCCGGGTCTTCAACCTCCTTCCTGATTTACAGAAGGCCGGCTTCAAACTCGAATGCGTGCCGTATCCGCATCACATTCAGCGCAAACTCAAACTGCTCAGGGAGTGCCGGAAATACGACGTCGTCGTGGTCCATCGGAAGCTCCTGCCCATTGTCGACACGATCCTGTTAAGAAGGAACGCCAGGCGACTAATCTTCGATTTTGATGACGCCATCTATCATCGATCCGATCTCCATTCGCGGACGGATCTGGACAGCCGATCGCGCCTGATGAAGTTTCAATATCTAGTGAGACGAGCAGACTTGGTCATTGCGGGAAACAGGATCCTGGCGGACTATGCCAAACAGTTCAATCGCCGCGTCTCGATTTTGCCCTCGTCCGTGGAGACTCGCGGCATCCCCACCAAACAGTATGGCGTCCCATCCGATCGGACGATTATTGGGTGGGTCGGCGGCGCGTACAATCTGCACCATTTGCAGTTGCTGACACCCGTGTTCCAGAAGCTAGCCGGTCATCACAACATACAAGTGCGCATCCTCTGCAGCGAAAGGATTGAGATCCCTTCTGTAGACGTCCGATTGATACCCTGGAAACTGGAGACGCAAGAGGCTGAGATCGCCGCCTGTGATATCGGCGTGATGCCGCTCCCTGACAACAAATCGACCGAAGGCAAATGCGGGTACAAAGCCTTGCAATATATGGCCGCGATGGTTCCGACCGTGGTCTCTGATGTGGGAGTGAATCGTGAAATTGTAGAGCATGGACGAGAGGGATTTGTCGTCAAGGCCATCGATGACTTCTACGGAGCCTTAGAAGCTCTAATTATCGACAAAACCCTAAGATATGAGATGGGGGTATGCGCTAGGAAGAAGGTTGAAAGGCTGTATTCTGTCGACCTGATCGGACGCCGTCTGGCCGCGATGTTACGACAGTGCATCATGGGAGATAACCCTACGGAAGATGAGGATCGTCACATCGTCGCAAGGAATTAGCTGATTGAGACGAGTTAGGCCACAAATTGCGCTTTGACTAGCATGATTGATTGGACTACATTCACAAATGATCCGAACGATCCGACGACGCAGTCACGGGTATTGGAGGAAATACGACGCATTCAACTGGTGCATTGCGATACCGATCTCGTGGGGTATGTCGAACGGGTCGCTGCGGGCAAGAGGATGCTTGATATCGGGATGGCCGATCCATCGCATTTTCTCGGTGATGCATGGCGCCATCATCGATTTACCATGGTCGCTTCATATTGCCTCGGTATTGACATCAATAAACGTCTCGTTGAAGGCGCGTTACAGCGAGGCTACAATGTGCGCGAGGTGGATGCCACTTCTGAGATTGATCTTGGCGTACGATTTGATCTTGTGTTCAATGGCGATGTGATTGAACACGTGGATAACCCGATTCGACTGATGAAGTTTTCCGCACGACATCTCGCGCCAGGAGGACGCATTCTGGTATCAACGCCGAACCCGTTTAGTCATAAATTTTATCGTAAATTCAGGCGAGCGAAGACGGCCATTGTGAATCTGGATCATGTTGCCTGGTTTACACCAACCATGGCGAATGAAATTGCCCGACGCAGCGGCCTTCGGCTAGAACAGATCCATCTGGTCAGACGCATGGGGGTGATACAACGTGCGCTAAAAAATATCGCATGGAACATCGAACCCATTGAGTACAGTTTCCCCGCTTATCTTTTTGAATTCAGCCGTCCGTCATTAACGTAACGTATCGTAATGGAACGCCATCACACCTTTGCCACCGTTGTGTCCGTGTTGTATCCATGGGGATCTTCCGTGATGAACGCTTCCCTTCCATGAGGCTCCTTTTTGTAATCACCAATCTGAGTGGCGGCGGCGCTGAAAAATCAACGGTCAAGCTGCTTGAAGGGCTCGCCGGCCGCGGACATGAAGTACATTTGCTCCTCTTGGAAAATAAGATCGTCTATACAGTGCCATCAGGGGTGCGTGTCCATGTTTTGTTGCCGGCCGGGAGGAGACTCTCTTCTGGATGGGTCGCCAAACGCGTAATGGCTCTGCGTCTTCGCGCGTGGTATCGCCACATGACGGCAACCGCCCACTTTGATCTCTCCATTTCGGCACTTCCTTATGCTGATGAAATGGTGCGGTTGGCTCATTTGGGAAATTGCTGTCATCAAATCCATCATATGCTGTCAGGAGAAATTAGGCAATTGTCGCTGAAAAGTCCGCGTAAGGCGGCACGTCGATTAAACCGGTACCGAAAACTGTATTCCGGTCGCAGATTGATTGCCGTGTCAGAGGGCATTGCGCGTGATCTCAGCGACACCGTTGGAGTGACTAACTCATCAATTGTCATCATTCATAATCCTTTTGATTTCAATGAAATTCGCCAATTATCCCTCTTCTTGGAACCGGATCTGCCCAAAGAACCCTACATAATTCATGTCGGAAGATTCTCAATGCAAAAACGTCATGATCTGTTGCTGACAGCGTTTGCTGAATCTCACATTCCACATTTGTTGGTGCTGCTTACCGATCCGGTGCCACAACTCGTTGAGATGATCGAATCGCGTGGATTGACCTCGCGTGTTATCATTGCCGGGTTCCGCAACAATCCTTACCCATGGTACGCCCGTGCCCTGGCCCTGGTGCTCAGCTCCGATTACGAAGGCATGCCGAATGTTCTTGTCGAGGCCCTGGCATGCGGCGTGCCTGTCGTAAGCACGGCTTGCGGTTCGGGCGCCAGTGAGATTCTTGCTGGTCCAATGCGTCACTTTCTGGTGCCATGTGGAGACGTTGCCAGGCTTGCGCAAGCGATTCGTGACGTCGTGCAATCCCCCCCGATCATCGACCCCGGATTGCTGTCCGCGTTTTCAAGCGAAGATGTGATCGGCAAAATTGAGTCGCTTGCCATCGGCGAGTAAATCTATTATCTGCATCACATCGCATCATCACATCATTCATCATAATTAATCATGCAATAATGATTGAAATCCGATATGACCAGACCATGGATGCGGCATGATAATTGTTCCACCAACGCGCAACTCTGTACGCAGTATTTTCATGTGTAGAGGGTGGAATCAAGAGCGTCAGCTCCGCGGAGGCCTCCAGTTGACTCGAAAGAAACATGCCCACTCTGGAAACTGACGAACCGCATTGGCGGCCGGTGCTATTGTAATCGGACTATTGAGACGAGTGTTGTTGGGTTGAGCACCACAATATCACTTGCGTTATGTTCACAATTGAATGTTATATCTACTGTCACTGCGATGCGGCCATCCGACAGGATAATCAATCGAGTGTTGTTCTAGTGAAGCATCGGAGACACCTTATAAAAGAGGTTTATCCTGCATGTCATTGCCCATCCATCATCGACACGGGCTGAGTTCCAAATGAACACTGGAATGCATTATGGTATTCAAACCGGTCAATGGATTGTGGTCTTGGAAGTTCTATCTGACAGTAGGGGACGCGATAGCGGAGTCTATCCATTTGACTTAATCTTGATCAAAACGTGAGACCTGTGATGCACTTTATTCCCTTTGGACTCGTACACTACCTCGAGCCGGGTTCCATGTGGCGACCAGGTTGCTTAATCACCTGCTGGTCGCTATAATAACGCAACCGTCGTCCATGTTTATCCTTGGCGATCATCGAATAGCTCGGCTAGTACATTGTCGATGAGACCACATCCGAAAACTCTTGAATCCGAATTATCCGCTGATGAATTAGGCTGTCTCACCGGATTATTGAAGACGAACCACTTGTCCGGCGATCATTTGGAAATTGGAACGGCCGCCGGGGGGACACTCGCCGTGATGATGAATTGCTACGATCAATTGTCACGCCCGCATTTTGTCGTCATTGATACCATGACATATTTTGCGGACCAGTATGATATTATTCGTCGAAATCTTCGGTTGCGCGGTCTTGATCCGGATTCCGTCGAGTTTCGTGTGGCGCGGAGTTTCGACGCGTTCAAGGAGGCCGAACGGTTGTCCGAGCGATTTGGATTTATCTTTATTGATGGCGCCCATGGGTGTCGCTATGTCATGCAGGATCTCACCTGGAGTAGGTTGTTGGAAAGGGGAGGGTTCCTGTGCCTTCATGATTATTCTGAGAAAACCCGTGGCGTGATCGTGGCGGCGAATAGATTTTTAAAGAAATACCCACACTACAAGAAAATTGCACTCGTGGGTTCATTATTGGTGATACAAAAAACCGGCGATACATCAGTGCCGGAGGTGACCTGGGCCGATCACCGCTATGCGACGATGATGTCGCTCTCGCTGCAACTTCGACGGAGCATTGAGAAGCGATGTGCCGGCATGAGAATGCGGACCGGCTGATGACCGACAGTCACGGCGCCTCTTCAGACGATCACATGCTGGTGTCGGTCAAGCATCGCGGTTGGCGCGGCCAGGTGATCTCAGTGTTCACCGATCCCGCCGTGCTGGACCGGTATATCTCCATCCGAGATGCCATCCAACGGGATGAAGCCACGGTCATCAAAGATATAGGCGGTCGGGCGGTGACAGTGATCCAGGTGCCGATCAATGGGCGGACAATCCCAGTGATCGTCAAACAGGACGACCTCATGGTGTCAGGCGTTCGTGCACTGCTCAAGAGTCATCTGAAGTCCCCGCACGTGCGTAAGGCATGGCGGTGGACGCTTCGGTTGCGCGACGCCGGCGTCTCAGTTCCGGCGCCAGTCGCCCTGCTTGAACGACGACGATGGGGCGTGTTGTGTACCACGGTCTTTGTCGGAGAATATCTTCCGAACGCCGCCCCGCTTGCCCATTTGTTGCGACGGGGGGATGTGTCGGGCACAGACCGTGACGATCTGCTTGCGACCCTGGCTAGGGAACTCCGCTTCATGCACGACTGCGGGTTTTATCACGGTGATCTCAAACCGGTCAATATTCTTGCAGAACACCGGGCCGACGGCTGGATCGTCACCTTCATTGATCTGGAAGGCGTGGCGGCCAAACCATGCCTGACAGAAAGGGAGCGGGCCATTGACTTGGGAAGGCTCCGGTGGGCCCTGATACCGTTGATGGACGATCCCGCTTGGGAGCGGTTTCTTGAGGCCTATGCCACTATTGCACCGTCCATTGACCTGTTCCTTCTAAGACGCGTGACCGAGTGCCGGATCGAGTACTTGTCAACGAGGCGGTTCGGAGATTTGCCTCGAATCGGCACCGCGCTGCTCGACGCGCCTGATCAACCGCATCGATGGCTCATCGTCGCGTTGGACTCGCCGCGGCGTGTGATTCAGGCCATACCACTCCTGGTCCTCTTGCGGTGGCGCTTCCCGTCACTGCATTTAGATCTCCTGGTGCACAGCAGCGCAGCTCCGTTGCTCGCGCGACACCCCGATATGCGCGTCGCGACCCTCCTTCCGGATGCCTCGATGATGTCGACCATAAAGACGATTCGTTCGAGACACTATCAGGTGGTGATTGATGTGACGAATGGTGTTCGGTCGGCGGCCCTGACTCGGGCGAGCAGCGCCAAAATTCGCATCGGCTATCGGACGGCGTCGACCCTGGCCAAATGGATCAACAGGGCGACCTGGTATACTCACATGATCGTGGCGCGACCTGAGCACCGATTGCCGGAGGATTACTTTCTAATGGTTGCCGAGGCGCTCGGTGTCGACTGTGTCGGGAGACCTCTTCACAAAGTGTGCGAGAACTATGACAAGCAGAACGCCGCTCCCATGGCACAGAGTGACCCTGTATGAAGGCGTTGATCGCGGCCGGCGGAAGAGGGACGAGGTTGCGGCCGATCACCTATACGAATAATAAACATTTGATCCCGATCGCGAACAAACCAATGTTATTTTACGCGATCGAAGCCGTGGCTGCGGCCGGCATTACCGAGATCGGTCTTGTGTTCGGTCCCGAGAGTCACAAGGCCATCAGTGCGGCCATTGCCCCATTGGCCACGCAAGGACTTCGATTTACGTTAATGATCCAAGACGCCCCACTTGGGTTGGCCCATGTCGTCCGATTAGCCGAAACATTCGTTGCCGGCGATGATTTCGTCTTCTACTTGGGCGACAATCTCATGACTCACGACGTTCGTCGATGCGTTGATCAATTTCGTTCCCAGCACCTCAATTGCCTGCTGGTGCTGGCGCAGGTGAAAGAACCTCAGCGGTTCGGCGTGGCCGAGATCCAAGCCGGACGGATCGTCAGCGTCGAGGAAAAGCCGTTGCAGCCGAAAAGCTCATACGCGGTGGCCGGGCTATATATTTACGACCGGTCGATCTTCGAGGCCGTTTCAAGGCTGCGACCAAGCGCGCGGGGCGAGCTGGAGATTTCCGATGCCCATCAGTATCTGCTGGATCATGGGTTTCGCGTGGGCTATACGGAAATTGACGGTTGGTGGAAGGATACGGGGAAGCCGGAAGATCTGTTGGAAGCCAATCGAATGGTGCTCGAGCAAATGTCCGCTGCCAGGATGATGCGTCATGAAGGAACGGTGGACGGCGCTTCTACCATCGAGGGCAATGTCACGATCGAAGCCGGGGCTCGGGTCGTGGCGAGTCGCATTCGGGGTCCGTCGATTATCGGGAAGAACAGCGTCGTAGAGAGGAGTTATATCGGGCCCTTTACCGCCATTGGGCCGGATTGCGGCATTGTCAACAGCGAGATCGAATACAGCATCCTCTTGGATGGGTGCCGGGTCAATGATGCCGAGATCCGAATCGAACGGAGCCTGCTCGGACGCGGAGTGGAGATCATCAAGGGGCAGCACCGCCCCAGAATCCAGCGCTTGATCGTGGGTGATCAAAGTCGAATCGAGTTGCCGTAGTCAAGCCAATGGCGACGAATCTGCCACAGCGCGGTTCCCACATCAACGGGGTGTCGATCAAGGAACTCAAGGCGTTGAGCGATGACCGGGGATTTTTAATGGAAATGTTGCGGGCCGACGAGCCGATCTACGAGCGTTTCGGCCAGGTCTATATCACCGGTTGCAAGCGCGGTGTCGTCAAAGGCTGGCACTATCACAAGGAACAGACGGATCATTTCATCTGCGTGGCCGGCCGCGCCTTGGTGGTACTGTATGATCCGCGGGAGGGGTCGTCTTCGAAAGGATGGGTTGAAGAGCATTACCTGGAGTCACCGCCCGGGTCGGACCGGCCGCCGATCCTGTTGAAAATTCCCCCATATGTCTACCATGGATTCACGGCAGTTGAATGCGACGAGGCGCGCCTCATCAATGTGCCCACGCTGCCCTATCGCCACGACCGGCCGGATGAATTCCGCCATCCGTGGAACAGCACTGATATTCCCTATCAATGGCCCGCCGACGTCACACGGGGCGGGTGACCTCCGATGGTTCGAAACGGCTTCGCCAACACCCCACACAGGGTCGCAGGATGCGACTGTTGGTGACCGGCGGCGCGGGTTTCATCGGAAGCCAGTTTGTCCGTTATGTGCTCGACCGATACCCCGACTACCGGATCGTCAATCTGGACAAGCTGACGTACGCCGGCAATCGGGAGAATCTTCACGAGGTTGCCCGCCACCCCAGGCATCGATTCGTCAAAGGAGACATCTGCAGCCGCCCTCTTGTGTTCCGACTGGCGGCGAAGGTTGATGTCATTGTGAATTTCGCGGCCGATACACATGTCGATCGTTCGATTACGAACCCCGCCTCTTTTTTACACACCGACGTGGTGGGAACAGGCGTGTTGTTGGAGGCGGCCCGCCGTTTCTCGCATCAGCGTTACCTGCAAATTTCCACGGACGAGGTGTACGGCAGCATTGACCGGGGCCGTGCGGATGAGACCTCGCCCGTACGACCGGGGAACCCTTATTCGGCGGCCAAGGCAGGGGCAGATCTGCTGGTGCAGGCATACGGCGGAACCTACGGGCTCCCGGTCCTGATTTCTCGTTGCTGCAACAATTACGGTCCCTACCAGCATCCTGAAAAATTTATCCCCCTGTGTATCACCAATGCCTTAGAGGGATTGCCTCTGCCTGTCTACGGCGACGGTCAGTACCGTCGGGATTGGATTCACGTCCTCGATCATTGCCGGGCCATCGATGTGGTGTTGCATCACGGAATTGGGGGGAATGTGTATAATATAGGAGGCGGGTCGGAACTGGCCAATGTGGATGTCGTTGAACGCATTGCAGCTGCCTTGAGGGTGCCGGCATCCGGGATTCATCATGTGACGGATCGGCCAGGCCATGACCGTCGGTATGCCGTAAACGATGAAAAGCTTCGAGCGTTGGGGTATCGACCGATCACATCCTTTGAGTCGGGGTTGGCCGAGACGATACGGTGGTATCAGGAGCACAGAGGCTGGTGGAAGACCATCAGGGCTGGTGCGTTTCGTCGCTACTATCGGCAGCGGTATTCCGGATTGACCCACGCATCAAAGCACGCGAGAATTTGTCATCGAAAAGGTTGAGGTCATGTCTTCAAACAGATTGAAAGTTAAGAATAACAAAAGAGCTGGTCTGATGCCCAACAAGCCGAATACCACGCGTGGATCGGCGTTGGGGCGCCGGACGGGAGAGTGGGTTGCACGCCTGGCGAAGTTGATTCAAAGTCGCAAGGCGCACGTCGGCATAATCGGATTGGGCTATGTGGGGTTGCCGCTCGCCGTGGAATTGGCCAAGGCGGGCCTCCGCGTGACCGGCATCGATATCGATGCGGAAAAAGTGAAGGCGATCAACTCCGGCCGATCGTACATCCAGGATGTGCCCTCCGCCGATGTGGCGAGGCTGGTCAGAGAGGGCCGGCTGGTGGCGACGGAGGATTTCAGCGCGCTGGCAGAGCTCGACACGGTGTCGATTTGCGTTCCCACGCCGTTGCGCAAGACCAAGGATCCCGATGTGTCGATGATCATGTCTGCCATGAAGGAGGTGGCGCGGCATCTGCACGCCGGGATGCTGATCGTATTGGAGAGCACCACCTACCCGGGGACGACGGAAGAAATGGTCCGGCCCGAGGTAGAACGGCAGGGGCTGTCGGTCGGCCGCGAGGTGTTTCTGGCCTTTTCGCCTGAGCGTGTTGATCCGGGCAACCCGACCTACCATACGAAGAACACGCCGAAAATCATCGGAGGCTGCACGCCGACCTGCACGGAGCTTGCCGTGTCGCTTTATGCCCTGGCGGTCGACCGGGTCATCCCGGTCAGCTCCTCCCAGACGGCCGAAATGGTCAAGCTGCTGGAGAACACGTTTCGAGCGATCAACATCGGGCTGGCGAACGAAGTGGCGATCATGTGCGACCGACTTGGAGTCAATGTCTGGGAAGTGATCGACGCGGCGGCCACCAAACCCTTCGGGTTCATGCCCTTTTATCCGGGGCCGGGTCTGGGCGGCCACTGCATCCCGATCGATCCACTTTATCTGTCATGGAAATTGAAGACCCTGGATTACAATGCCCGGTTCATCCAGCTGGCGAGCGAGATCAACACCCAGATGCCCCACTATGTCGTGGACAAAATCGCCGCGGCCCTCAATGACCGCCGGCAAAGCATCAACGGCGCCGGAATTCTGATTGTGGGCGTCAGTTACAAACGCGATGTGGAGGATCTGCGCGAGTCACCGGCCTTGGACATTATCCGTTTACTCCGGCAGCGTGGCGCAACGGTCACCTATACCGATCCCTACAACGCCGAGTTGCGAATTGAAAGCCCGCAGGGGGAGTCGATTCTACGGTCGGTCGCCTTGCCGGAAGGCCTGGCCAAACAGGACTGCATCGTCATCGTGACCGACCATCGCGCCTTCAATTATCAGCAAATCGTGGATCATTCGAGTCTTGTCCTTGACACTCGAAACGCGACCCGGGCCATCACTCGCGGCCGCGAAAAGGTGATCATGCTATGACGGTCAATTATCTCGTGACCGGGGGCGCCGGGTTCATTGGTTCCAGCATCGTCGCGGCCCTCGCTGCGCGCGGGGAGCGGGTGCGCGTGCTTGACGATTTCTCAACCGGGAAGGAAGCCAACCTGACGCCGTATCGGGACCGGGTCGACCTCATCAGGGGCGATATCCGCGACGAGCGGGCCTGCGCAGCCGCCATGCGAGGGGTGCGGTTCGTCTTTCATCAGGCGGCGCTCCGGTCGGTGCCGCGATCTGTGGACGATCCATTGTCGACGGACGCGGTCAATGTTCACGGGTCGTTGGTGGTGCTGCAATCCGCTCGGATCGCCGGTGTTGAACGGCTTGTCTATGCCTCGTCCTCTTCGGTGTACGGCGACAATCCCGCCCTGCCCAAGGAGGAATCGATGACCCCCTTGCCGCGGTCACCCTATGCGGTGAGCAAGCTGACGGCGGAATACTATTGCCGGGTCTACGCCCAGACGTTCGGATTGTCGACCGTCTCCCTCCGGTATTTCAATGTCTATGGACCCGGACAGGATCCGATGTCCCAATATGCGGCAGTCATCCCGCTGTTCATGGATGCGCTGCAACACGGGACTGCGGCGATCGTTCACGGCGACGGCGAACAGTCGAGGGATTTCACCTATATCGACGATTGTGTGCAGGCCAATCTGCTGGCATGCACCGCTCCGGACATTGACGGGGAGGTCTTTAACATTGCATATGGGGCCAAGACCAGCGTCAATCAAATCTACACCCAGTTGTCAACATTGATGGGCCGGAACATCTCTCCTCGCCATGAACCCCCGCGGGCTGGCGATGTGCGCCATACGCTGGCAGATCTGACCAAGGCTCGGGAGCGTCTCGGCTATCGGCCGACTACCGACATCGCCGTCGGCCTTGACAAGACCGTTCGATGGTTTCTCAATCGCGTCGGGGGCTGAGGCTCGTCGCATGGCTCGCGGCGATGGCCGCGCTGCTGCCGGGAACGGCCGGTTCGGCCTCGGTGACGGCCATGCAACCTCCCAAGCCCCCGTTTGCCGAGCCGGAGCGTTTGCATTATTCGATCAGCTGGATCGGCATTCCGGTCGGGGAGAGCACGCTGGTCAGTCAGGGGATGGTCGACGAAGGGGGGAATGCGGTCTATCATTTCTCATCGACGGCCACGTCCAACCACGTGCTTCGGTTGCTGTATCCCGTTCGGACACGCATCGACAGCATTGTCGACCCCGAGCGCTTTCTGCCCATCCGGTATACCATGATGGGGCGCCAGGGATTCCAACGGCGCAACCGGGAATTGCAGTTCGACCAGGACAATCACGTGGTCCAGGTTACGATGGATGGTGAACGCCGGAATTATCCCACCGTGGCGGCGGTGCAGGATCCCCTGTCCGCGCTGTACTTTTATCGAATGACCGCCACGATGCAGCCCGGTGAGGTGGTTCGCATACCCGTGCACGACCGCAAACGACCGAAGCAAATTGTCGTGACCGCGGGACCGGTGGAGACGGTCAAGACCGACGCCGGCACGTTTCAGGCCTCCCGGTTGCATATCAAGCAGGAAGAAGAGGGCCTGTTTCTGCACGAAGGAGACATCACCGTCTGGATCACCTCGGATGAACGGCGGCTGCCGGTTAGGTTGGAGGGACGAGTCGCCATCGGCACCGTATCTGCCGAGTTGGAAGACTATTCCGGCGCTCCGTCAACGCAGGCGCCACAACAACCCTGATCCCACCATCACGAGCAGTCCATCGGCGAACCAGGCCGCAATGACCGGATGTAATATGGCCCGATTGCCGAGTGCCATGGTGTAAGCCTGGACGAGCGCGTACGCGATGCTGATCAGGATTGCCAGGCTGATTCCCTGAGCCAACTGAGGCCAGCGTCCCCCCCGCATCCCGAGCGGGACCCCGATCATCACCATCAACAACGTCACGGCTGGAATTGCCAGTTTGGCGTAATAGTTAATTTCATATCTGGCGCTGTCCAACCCGGAGCGGCGAAGCTGTTCGATGTAATGCCACAGTTGTGTATTATCCAACTCGTCGGGATCGACCACCACCGACCGGAAATCGGCCGGCTCCTTGCCCAAATCGATGGGCGTCTGTTGGAGTGATTCGATCGCGACCGAACGGTCGGCCTGGAAACGCCACCGGGTCCCCTGCACAATAAACCAGCGTCCGTTTTTGAATTCGATGGAACCCGCCTCGATCAGCTCCACCAGATCGAACGATTCATCCATCCGGTAAAGGGTGACACCGTACAGGACGTCCAGAACGGGATGCACCAATTGAATATTCATGAGCCGGTCCCGATCCAATTGCAACCAGAGCCTGTTTTGTCCAAACAGGACCGATTCCTGCCTGCCGAGCAATTTGACATTTTTAATCCATTCGGACTGGCGGGTTGCCGCTGGGATCAGCGACCAGTTTGCCGCCATAAGCGAGCCGCTGATCACCACGCCGAATAGCAAAATGGGTGCGGCAATATAATGCGGCGAAAGTCCCACGGTGCGCATCGCCAGCAATTCCCGCCGCTTGCTCATCAGGCCTAGGGCGACGATCGCCGCGATTAACGTCGTAATCGGAATGAGGATCAACAGTGTCTGGGGAAGATGAAGCAGCAGGAATGCCGTAAAATCATCGAAGGGCATTGATCGATCGGCATAGCGGCGCAGACGGGTGAAGATCTCGATGATCTGCGACACCAATAACAATGCACCGAAGGTCAGTCCCCAGATTCGCAGGAACTCCTTGCTAATGTGGCGATGCAGCAATGACATCATTGTCAGGAGGAGGGAGCCGGCGGCCGTGAATGTGGCCGAAACATGCCGGCGTGAAATCGTCTCGATAGGAACCGTGTGAAAAATGCAAGCGTCACCAGCAGGAGGAGGCCGTTGGGCAGCCATGCCGCCGCGAGGAAATGCAGTCGACGCGTTTCGGCAAATGAGGTGGACGCCGTCATCAGCAGATAGTATCCCACGAGGACGACGAGCCCTGCCGCGAAGCCGCCGAGCCGTCCCCCGCGGCTGGCCAAAAGTCCGAGCGGAAAACCGAGGATGGCAAGCAGGACGCAGGCAATGGGAAGCGCGTGGTAGGTGTGGTACGTGACAAGCTGATCCAACAAGTCAACGTCCGTATTACCGCCACGCGCATATTCGCGCATGACCTCGCCAATGGACGGGGCGGCGGACGGCGACCGCGTCATGCCCGTTACATCGAACCCTCTAGTGTAGCTGTCAAAGACGATCCGTTGGTAGGGGGCGTCGGGCTCCGGCCTTCGATGCAGGCTTCCGTGTTGCAGGGTCAGCTCCAATCTCCGGGTGGCCGCATCTCGATGAAAGCGCCCCTGCTGCGCAACCACAAACTGCGTCTGATCCGCGTTGCGATAATCAAACACAAACACGCCGTTGAGCTGGCCGGGCTGATCACTATGGGCGACGTAGAGAATCAAACCGTTCTGCAACGGCTGAAATTGCCCTTCCCTGATAATGAGCGCCGCCTGTTCCTGAGACAGCAGGGTGATCGCCGCGGATTTCATTGACGCTCCACTGATCGGTTCGCCAGTATGCAGGAGGAGCGTGCTAGTGAGGGCGACGCATCCTGCGAAGAGCACAACGGGGCGGAGGAGACGCCACGGTGAAATCCCGACCGTAAACCACGCCAGCACCTCCCGGTCGCCAGCGAGCCGGCTGAATGCCGAGGTGGAGGCGATCAACGTTCCGACAGGGAGGGCCAGCAGCAGCATCAGTGGAAGCAGCGCCAGAAAGAGCCGCAGCACCGTACGCGCGGGGACGCCCCGGTTGACGATCCAATCCAGGAACAGCAGTCCCTGCTGCATGACAAGGAACAACAGAAACACACCCAAGGTAAGACAGAAGGGAAGGATCAACTCGGTGGCGATGTACCGATCAATTTTGGCCATCGGCCCACTATAACGAAATCATCCAGACATGTAAACACGCGGGACGTCCGTCGGCTCCTTCGACGGATTCTGGCAACCAAAAACACCTGATTTTCCATCGAGTTCTCGCCCCTGCTTTCCTTGACAGCCTCTGGGTCCTATGCTACGGTGAATCGACGACATCTGCACCTTGCAGAAGGGAATTTTTGTGGCCGTCGACCGAAGCACCCTCATACAAAACGCCCAGCGCTTCACGGCCAGGGGCCAGATTGACAAGGCGATCGAGGAATGGCAGAAACTTGTCAGTCAGACCCCCCAGGACGGCAATCTGTACAACACGATCGGCGACCTGTACCTGAAAAAGAACGACAACCATCACGCGGTTGAAACGTTCTTGCTGGCCGCAGCCGCATTCGAGCGGGCCGGGTTTGCACTCAAGACGATCGCCGTGTACAAGAAAATCCTCAAAGTCGATCCCTCCAATCTTGAAGTCAATCTCAAGCTGGCCGACCTCAACGCGGATCGCGGACTGACGGGGAACGCCATCGAAGACTACCTGAAGGTCGCCAAGGAGTTTGGTCGGGCGGGCAAGGTTCATCAGGCGCTGGATATTTACAGGAAGATCGCCAATTTCGATCCCAGCAACATCAATATCCATTTAAAGCTCGCGGAACTGAGTCTTCGGGAGAAACTGACTGACGAGGCGATCGACGAATATACAAAAATCGCCAAAATTTACGAGCAAAACGGCCGGTCCGCCGATGCGGCCGGCATGTACAAAAAGATTCTTGACATTAATCCGAAACATGAAGCGGCCAGGGAGGCCCTCAAGTTGTCAGGGCCCAAGGAGGCCCTTAAAGAGCCCGCGCCCAAGGGGACCCTCAAGGAATCGGCGCCCACCGCGGCGCCGGTGCTGCCGACCATCAAGGAGATCGAGGACGCCATTGCATCAGAAGATTGGGATCTGGCTGGTCAAAAGGCCAGCGCCCTCCTGCTGCATGAGCCGTCCAATATGACGCTTCGGTGGCTGCGCGGCAAGGTCCTGCTCCACAACGGCCATCGAAAAGCTGCGTGGGACGACTACCGCGCGATCGTCGATGAGGCGATGCGCGCCAGACGAGTCGACGAGGCGATTACGCTTGTGCGGGAATATATCGGGCAGGCGCCCGATCAGCGGGAAGCGGTCGAGTGGTTGGCGTCCCAGTATGAGGAGAGGAAGCAGGTTCCGGAGGCCGTCCAGACCCTCGCGACGCTGATTGAACTCATGGATCGTGAAGGCGTCCACGAGTCTGAAGTCAAAGAGTGCTTCCTGAAGATGAAGGCGCTCGATCCGGCGGGTGAAATGACCGGCCGCTATATGGCGAGATTCGAACCGCCGCCCGTTCAGGAGGCGGTGGAGCCTGTGGTGGCGGGCCCCGTCCAGGTTGAGCCCGGGACCTCAGACCCCAGAGGCACCGAAGTCGACCGACTTGATGATGCCGGGTCAGCCCCCGTTGAAGCAGGGCAAGCGGCTGGGGAGGCTCCGGTCACAGGGGAGGTGTCGGACGGCAATAAGGATGGGTGGTCCGATGCTCTTGCACATATCCTCCCCGGATCGCTGCCTGCCGAGCCGGTTCCGGATGAGGGAGAGCTTCCGGCCGTGGAAGACGCGCCCCCGGCACCCGTGGAATCGTCCAAATCAAGCCGTTCGCACTCCGTGTCTCATTCGGTCAGCCATCGCGCCGCGGCCACGCCGGACAAATTATCCGCGAACGCGCCACCCAGCCGCGAGGCATCACAGAGTCAGAGTCAAGAACGGTCGGCCCCCTCGATCAGTCACCGTGCCGCAGCCGAGCCGGTGAAACCGGCCGCGCGTCCGCCGCACCGCGCCGAGGCGTCACAGAGCCAGAGTCGGGAGCCGTCGGCCCCGCCCAAGCAAAAGAAGCGGGTCCGCCCCAGGGATTTACAGGATTATTTTGCCGAGGCCGAAGTGTATTTGAAATACGGTCTGGCCGCCAAGGCGATCGAACAGTACGATTTGATTCTCTCCATTGACCCCAACAATATCGAGGCCCATTCCAAACTGAGCGAGTTATATCAGTTGGAGGGTAGAACGGAGGAGGCGGTCACCCACTGCGTGGCACTGGCTCAGGTCTATCTCGCCGGGGGCCAACGCGACGCCGCAGAACAAATCTGGGGGGAAGCACGGGAATTGAGTCCGGACGATCCCCGGCTGCAGGGCGGGATCACGGATCATGACGCGCCCGCCACACCTCACGCGACACAGCACGAAGACGACCAGTTGCCCCAGGAAGAGACCATTCAGCGGCCCAAACACGATCTCCAGGAATGGCTTGCCGAAGCGGAATTTTACCTTCAGCAGGGACTGCAGGAGCAGGCCCACGAATTGTTTGAAACCATCCGGCAGCATTATCCCGATGCTCCTGAAATTCAGGCCTATTTCAGCGCGCCACATCAATCGGTACAAGGCGGCGCCCGCGCTTCGGCAGCCAAAGGAATGAGTGAGGTAGCCGATGAACCGGAGCGGTCATCCGGCGACGACCCGCCGAGTGAAAACGACGCATCGCTCAGCAAGCAGCTGGCGGATTTGTTTCCGGGGGCGTTCCGAGGAATGACGGATGAGATTCCACAGAACGCCGCGGACCGTCTGACGGCTTCGGTCGAGGGTGTGATCAAGGCAGTGGAGCAGGGGGGGCAGCCGTTGCCCCCGGAGGGTCCGGACCCGCATTACAGTCTTGGACTGGCGTACAAGGAAATGGGCCTCTATTCGGAAGCGCGCAAGGAGTTTGAACAGGCGTTGTCGGTGCCGACCTGTCGCATTGACGCGGCCCTGATGATTGCCGCATGCCACGGTGCGGAGGGACAGTCGAAGCTGGCCGTCCGTCACCTGCAACAGTTCCTGGATGCCTTGAATCACGATGATCCCAAGTGGGCGGAGGTGGCCTATGAAACGGCGCGCATGTACGCCGATACCGGTGAACCGGACAAGGCCGTGACCTTGCTTCAATCCGTGATCCGCACCAACTCTGCGCACGAACAGGCCGCGAGCCTACTGAAAACGTTGCAAAAGCCCTCACCATCGAACGGCTCTCAAGAGAGGGAGCGGAGCCAACCGTCGCCTTCAGTGAAGGCGGCGCCCGAGGATCGGGGACATCGTTCAGACGACCCGGCGGACAAGGCAGGGGAGCCAAAGAACGATAAGAACAAACGACGCCGGATTTCGTACGTCTAATGGAGGGATCATGGACTACTTGGAATTCTATCGTCTGAAGGAACAGCCCTTTTCAATCGCGGTCGATAATCGGTTTTATTACAACAGCAGCCAGCACAGTGAAGCGCTGATCCGGTTACGATATGCGGCGGACACCCAAAAAGGACTGGCAGTGCTGGTCGGCGACGTCGGGACGGGGAAAACGACGCTGGCCCGCCGGCTGCTGGATGAGTTGGATGAACGGTACTTCCACGCCGCATTGCTGGTCGTACTGCACGCCTCGGTGACAGCGGAGTGGCTGGTCCGCAAAATCGCCATGCAATTGGGCGTCGAGAAACCGGCCGATGATAAAACCGAATTATTATCTCAATTGTACCAGCGTTTGGTCGAGCTCCACGATCAAAAGAAGAAGGCGGTGGTGCTCATCGATGAAGCGCAGATGCTGGGCAACAAGGCGCTGATGGAGGAACTCCGAGGCATCCTGAATATCGAAGTGGATAATCAGAAGCTGTTGACATTCATCCTGTTTGGCCTACAGGAGTTGGATAGCTGCCTCTCACTCGATGGGCCGCTGCGCCAACGGGTGGCGATCCGGTATGAGCTGACCTCGTTTACGCAGGCCACGACGGAGGATTACATCCGGTACCGGTTGCAGGTCGCCGGGGCGACCCGCGAGTTATTCAATGCCCCCGCCCTGGCCACGGTGTTCGAGTATTCCCGCGGCGTGCCGCGATTGATCAATACCATCTGTGACAATGCCCTGCTGGAAGGCTTCTTGCGAAAAAAGGAGCAATTGGAGCCGGATTTGGTCCGAGACGTGGCGTTTGATCTGAAACTGTCCCAGGCGGTCAGCGCTTGACAGCCGACAAAACAAGCTGATACATTTTCCCATTGGCATGCGACGCCGGCATGACGGGCCGGCTGTGCAAGTGTTCGAAGGCTCGGGCGTCAGGGCTTCATATCTGATGCGGGTGTAGCTCAGTGGTAGAGTACAAGCTTCCCAAGCTTGGTGTCGCGGGTTCGAATCCCGCCACCCGCTTTTCTTCAAAAGCAAATCTGAGGGCCGCCGAGGTGACCGGAACACTGCATCACCTCACGCATCGAGCTGTGACGACCATCAGCTGCAGTGATCCATCCTCCTGAGTGGCCGCCTCCGTTACGATCCTCTACCTCATACGCCACGGACAGGTGGCAAAAGCCCGGCCCCGCAGCTACAACGGCCAGTCGGATGTGCCCCTAAGCGCACTGGGTGCGCAACAAATGGAGCGTTTGGCCGATTGGGCATCATCGGCGGGGGTCACCGCCGTCTATTGCAGTGATTTGCAGCGGACGAGGAGCGGCGCCGATCAAGTGGCCCGACGATGCGTGGCGACTGTCACGGTGTCCTCATCGCTTCGGGAGAAGCATTTTGGTTCCTGGGAGGGGTTGACATACGAGGAAGCCGAACAGCGATTCCCCACAGAATGGCGTGCATGGCTGATCGATCCGTCGATTGCGAGACCTCCCGGAGGGGAAACCTACCGGGAGGTTGAAGACAGGGTCGTTCCATTGGTGCGAGGGATCGTGTCCGACCACCTAGGCCAGACGGTCCTCATCCTGGCGCATGGCGGCGTCAACCGCGTGCTTCTTTGCCGGGCGTTGGGGTTGCCGCTCCGTCAGGCGTTCCGCATCGAGCAGGATTATGCCTGTGTGAATCGAATCGACTGCGCGGCCGGCGACCGTTGGCGGGTGGCCCTGCTGAACAGTGCGCTGCCGGGTGACCCGTTAAGGCCATTGCCAGGATCCGACGAGACCTCCTGAGCGGCAGGAGCATTCAGGCAGGGAAAACGGGATAGGGGAAGGTGCTCGGTTTTGAGCCGGAAAGGGGAGACGAGGGTGTAATCGGCAGCTCGACCGGCGGGGTGAAATGGTAGCCGCATTGGAAATCAACATCCGCCAGATCTCTCGGATCGATTGGAAACGCGGCGCATTGGAATGGCCTTCCCTGCTCGTAAATCAGGCAGGTCGGATTTTCCTCCGACCCGCCCAAAAACGGGCAGCGAAACACGAGACGGCAGCATCGGCCGCACCGGACGCACTCGCCTCCGCGCAACTGCTGTTGATCCTGGATATAGCCGGGATTCACCGTACAGATCAGAAACCGTCTGATCTTATTGGCCACCTTGCTGAACGGAGAGGTGCGGCTCGGGGTGAGTTGCCACAGACGGTATCGTGTCAAGGATGGCAGCGCCATAATGTTGCAGGTTCTAACATAAATGCCGCCTGGAGGCAATGAATATTTTCCTTGTCGATTTCAATAGCCTGTTTCCCGTCATGGGGTCGAATCGCCATACGGTGTTCCTTGACATCGCGACTGGTTCGTGCGTCGCGCTGTGACCAAGGGCGTTCAGGCCGCCTGTGCCTTCTCCAGGCCATTCAGACCTGGTGGGGGACGGTTGGAGGAATACACGGGCCCGGAAGCGTTGAAACGGATCAAATCAACGAGGGCCAGACGCTGTTCGCGCCGAGCAATTCGGGCGACGAGGCGGAATCTGTCAATTCAGCTTGAAAAAGACAGGAAAAACGATACAATGGTGGCGTCATGGGCGACATGCCACACGAGAACGGCTCACTGTTTGAGCACGGCATGACTCCCGTGAGGGAGGTTTGCGCCATCGGGGGCGGGAAGGGCGGTACGGGAAAGACCTTCCTGTCGGCCGGTCTGGGCATCGCCTTGGCCAAAATGGGCAAACGGGTGATTTTGGTCGATGCGGATCTCGGATGCGCCAACCTGCACACCGCATTGGGACTCCCGTATCCGGAAGAGACCCTTTCCGATTTCATGAAGGAGAAGGTGAGGCGGCTGAGTGACGTCATTGTGGACACCGGCATCGAGCATCTTCGGCTGATCAGTGGAGCGCAGGATTTCCTGGAAATCGCCAATCCCCGTTATAAGGAAAAAATGCGGCTGATCCGGCAAGTACAAGGGCTCGATGTCGACTATATCATTCTTGATCTTGGAGCCGGGACCTCTTTCACCATTCTCGATTTTTTCCTCAGCGCCGATAATGGACTGCTGGCGGTGATCCCGGAGCCGGGGTCCATCGAGAACGTCTATCGATTCATCAAAAGCGTATATTTCAGAAAATTTAAGAAGATCGCGAGAGATCCTCAAATGCGTGAATTGATCACGCAGGCGATGGATCGCAAGAACACCCTTGGACTGCGCACGCCGTATGATCTGGTCGCATACATACAAACCATCAATGCCGAACTGGGTCGGCGGTTGCTGGAGTCGCTGTCAACGCTTCGGCCCAAACTCGTGGTCAATCAGGTGCGGACCAAGGACGACATCGCCCTGGGTTTTTCGATGCGCAGTTCCTGCAGCAAATATTTCGGAATCGATGTGGAATACCTCGGGTACATCGAATCCGATGATACGGTCCGCGTGGCCGCCAGACGCAAGCGACCGCTGTTGCTTGACTATCCCTATTGCAGTGCAGCCCGCTGCATTGATCGCATCGCGCAGAATTTGGTCAAGCACGAACAACTGAATTTCGAGCTGATCCCGAAACCGTAACAGGCGGTGGACGGTCTGATGAAGATCGAACGGAATTTGTATCGACTGCTTGACGTGGCGGAGACCGCGACGCCACATGAAATTAGGCAAGCCTATGAATTGGCCAGGCGCACGTACGGCGGCGACTCGCTGGCCACCTATTCACTGTTTGGAGCAGAAGACCGTCAGGTGGTCATGTCTCAGATCGATGAGGCGTATCGCGTGCTGAGCGATCCCGAGCGACGCCGTGCCTATGACCATATGATCACGAAGACGGGATCCCCCTCGGGTGCGTTCGACGTGGTCGATGAGGCCCCCATCCAGGATGCCGGACGTCCCGGACCACAGAGCAACCTCACCGCCCTTCCGCTGGAGACGCTTCCGATTCCGGATGTCATCACGGGGGGGGATTTGAAACGATTCAGGGAATCCCGTCGGATGTCGCTGCAAACCATCGCCAACTTGACGAGGATCAACATCAAATATCTGCAATACCTCGAAGAAGATCGTCACGACAATCTTCCGCACACCGTATTTATCCGCAGCTATTTGCTGCAATACGCCAAAGTGCTCAAGTTGGATCCCGATCGAGTCTTGAATGGTTATCTGAAGGGTATGTCGAAGGCCTCATCGACCCCCTAGGCGGTGATCCGGCGGCTTGTGCCGTGTATGTCAACCCGTCACCGCTTGGATGGAACGTCCGACAATGTCCGCCATTCGCCGGAGCACGGGCCGCGTCGCGGTCAACGGGGGCATGAGAACGATGACGTCCCTCAGGGGGCGAAGCAGCAATCCGCGACGCCTGGCCTCGCGGCAGACCTGATAGCCCGTTCTGCGCGCAAGCGCATAGGGTTCGCGGTTCCCGCGGTTCTTGACCAATTCAATACCAACCATCAGGCCTCGTTGCCGGACCTGACCGACATGGGGAAGTGCGGTGATCGATTCCAAGGCCTCCCTCAGATCCGAGATGGTCGATCGTGCGCGGGCCAGCGTGTGTTCCGTGTCAAAGATTTTCAAGTTGGCCAGGGCGGCGGCGCATCCCAACGGATTGCCGGTGTAGCTGTGGCCGTGAAAGAACGTCCTGAATGATTTGTACGGGCCGAGAAAACTCCTGTACAAGCGTTCCGTTGTCAGGGTTGCGGCCAGAGGCAGGTAGCCCCCCGTCAGGCCCTTCGCAACGGCCATCAGATCGGGGGAGACGGCCTCGTGCTCGCAAGCAAAGAACCTCCCCGTCCGGCCGAACCCCGTAGCCACCTCGTCGGCGATCATGATCACGTCATGCCGGCTGGTGAGTTCGCGCACGCGGCGCAAGTGGCCCGGTGGTGCCGCCAGCATGCCGGCCGCCGCCTGAATCAACGGTTCAACGATGACGCCCGCGATCTCATCCTTCCGCTGGGTGAGCGTCCGTTCCAATTGATCCAGGCAGGCGATTCCGCATTCCGGGTATCGGAGTCCCAATGGGCAGCGGTAGCAGTAGGGAGCGTGCACCTTGAGGGTGGGGAAGAGCAGCGGGGCGAAGCGCTGATGGAAGAGGTCGATGCCGCCCACGCTGACGGCCCCGAGCGTGTCCCCATGGTAGGCATTGGCAAAGGAGACGAATAATCGCTTCCGTCGCCCGGCCCCTCCGGACAATTGCCAGAATTGAAAGGCCATCTTCAGCGCCACCTCAACCGCGGTCGAACCGTTGTCGGAGTAAAAGACGCGACTTAAGCCACGAGGTGCGCGCTGCACGAGTTCGCCGGCCAATTTGATCGCGGGGGCGTGGCTCAGGCCGAGCAGGGTGGAATGGGCCACACGGCTCAGCTGTGCCTCGATGGCACGGTCCAAGACGGGATGGCGGTGACCATGCAGGTTGACCCACAGTGACGATGTCCCGTCGAGATAGCGGCGACCGTCATGGCCCCAGAGATAAGGGCCCCGGCCTCGGACAATGATGAGCGGCGGCTCCTTGTTCCACCCGGCCATCTGTGTGAAGGGGTACCAGAGGTGTCGTCGGGAGGTTATCGCCAGATTGCGCGCCGCGGGTCGTGTCGGTTTCATCGCATGTGTCGTGGAGAAGATCTCATGGAGTGTGCGCTTACCATATGAGAAGCCAGGGGAACTTGTCAATCGAGCGGCTTGACAGGCCCCCGGATTGCCGCTACCTTGATCCAGAGGAGCTGTCTGTCAGCCTGCGGCTTCTTGGAGAGGCAGAAGCGTGTACATTGATTACTGGGGGTTGACATCACCTCCCTTTGAAAACGTGCCGGATCCCAAGTTTTATTTCCCTTCAAGCCAGCATGAGGAGGGACTGCACCGGTTGCTGTACGCCGTGACGCAACGCAAGGGCGCCGCCATGCTCACGGGGGAAGTGGGATGCGGCAAGACGCTCTTGTCCCGTGAATTTCTAAATAATCTTCATAGCGACCGGTTCAATGTGGCCATGATCACCAATCCATCGTTTCCGGCCCAACAGTTTTTTCATGAGGTGCTCTACCAGTTCGGGATCGGGACGACCGGCAACCGGAAGGTCTCGATGCTCCATCGCTTTAACGAACATCTGCTGCAGAACGACGAACGGAAGATCCAGAGCGTGCTGGTGGTCGACGAGGCGCAGGCCATCGTCGACGACCAGGTGCTGGAAGAGCTTCGACTGCTGTTGAATTTTCAACGGAATGACCGGTTTTTGCTGACCCTCGTCCTACTGGGCCAGCCTGAACTTCGCGAGAAGCTGTGGGCCCTCCCGCAATTCGCTCAACGGATTGGCATCCAGTATCACCTGATGCCATTGGAAGAAACCGAGGTGGACCGGTACGTCACCTCCAGGCTGCGCGCCGCCGGCAGGGCCGATGAGTTGTTCGACCAGGAGGCCACTCAGGCGATCGCGAAGTGCAGCAGGGGGATTCCACGAGTGATCAACAACTTGTGCGATCTTTGCTTACTGTCCGGACGCCTGGCGAAGGCCAACCGGATCGATGCAGATCTTGTCCACATGGTAGCCAGGAACGGGTATTTCGCCGGGTACTTTACCACGGTGGCTCATGGCTGAACCGATCAAAAAAGAGAAACCGATCGTCCGCTATAGCGACTTGGCCCGATCATCTGAAAACGGGCTGCGAAACATCGGGTCGGACACGCCGGTGCGCGATACGGATGAGATCATGTTCCGGGACGCGATCCAGTTGAGAGCCATGGGCCGGTCCCAGTCGCCTCAGCCCGTCGCCTCCAGCGGGGCGGGTGATCATCACGTGGCCAGGCTGTTTGAGCAGATCCTCCATGAGGTGACAGGGATTTATACAGCCGCGCGGGGCGGTCTGCCGTTCCGTCTCGAACGGGTGTTTGGTCTGGCACAAGCCATCGCCGATCATGCGACGCCCGATCGGTTGCTGTCCCAGCTGTTTGAAGCGCACCCGCAATTCCACTACACCGATCTGAATTCGGCGCACTGCGCAATTATTGCGGTTCAGATCGCCCGCGGATTGGGCCATCAACGCGATGAACAGGTCCAGTTAGCCGTCGCGTCCTTGGTTCACGATATCGGCATGCAGACGCTGCCGCAGGGATTGCTCAATACGCCTGGTCCATTGTCCAAAGACCAGGTTGCCGCCGTACGGACCCATCCTGAATCGGGGGCTCGGTTGTTGAAACAAGCCGCCCCGCAGCACCCCTGGCTGGCCGCCATCGTCAGAGAGGAACACGAACGGGAGCAAGGGCAAGGTTATCCCAATGGGCTCCGGTCGGAAGAAATTCATGCACTGGCCAAGATTCTTGGCCTGGCGGATATTTACGACGCCTTGATCTGCCCGCGTCCATATCGACGCATGTTCAGCCCGCATGAGGCGGTCCAGGAGTTGCTGGATTGTCAGGACCGCCTGGGGTATCCGAAACTGGTCGTCCGGGAACTCATCCAGCAGCTGTCGCTCTTTCCGGCCGGGTGTCGCGTCAGGCTCAGTTCGAATGAGGTCGGGCGCGTGATCCTCATGAATAAGCAGTCTCCCCTTAGGCCGGTAGTGGAGGTGTTGTTCGATGCGGAAGGACAGCCGCTGCAGACCCCCAGGCACGTGGATCTGAACACGAATCCGCTGGTCTATGTCACGGCATCGCTGCCGTTAGAGCATGCCTGCGTGACGGCGCCATCGGAGAACGGCAATTGACGGAAGCCGGCCTCGACCGTTCATCATCTCGTCCTGTCTCCACCTGCGCCGGAATGTATGAGCCGCCCCGTCAATTGGACGGCCCGCCATGACAGGCGGCCCAACCGGTCGAGATAACTCCAAGTGATGCCGAGCGGCGAGACGGAACGACCCTCCTGCCGGAGAGCGTCTCTCTTCGGGAAGATGACCTGCCGAACAAAACGTCGCCGCAATGCAGCAGGCCGAACGGACATCAGATAGAACAGATCCCCCATGCCATTGATGCGGTGATCGGCCATTAATCGGGCGTATAGCCGGCGCTCCAGCCAGGTCAAAGACGGTGCGGGCAGTTGGACAGTAAGCAAGGAGGGGAGTAGCAAGACTGTTCTGAGATAGGCGCAGACGAAATAGAGCGGTCGGTCGAGTCCGAGCTGCTCGGCCCTCTCCCTGATTACATCAAACGCTGTCACCTTGAGGAGTCGGTTCAGCAGCCGTCCGATATCGATAAACCAGATCAGACGGTCGAACGAATGCTTCTGAAGATGGGCGCTGAGGATCACGATCTGGTCGATCGGCGCCAACGACCAGCTCACGGCCGAGCCAAACGGTCGTCGAACGGCGCCGGTCCAGAGCATCGTCTCGTCGATGCGGAGAGGATTGGCCGCCGGTTCGACGCGGGAGAGCGAGGCCAGCTGCCGGTGCAGATCGATGCAGATCCCGTCTCTCACATACACGGGGGGAAAGCGGGACACGGCCGTGTAACCCAGGTCGAATAACAGCCGTTCTGTCTGCTTAAAATGATCGGGACGAACCAGCAGATCGATGTCGCTTAACGGGCGGATTCCGGGTGGATACAGCTCATCAGTAATGGCCATGCCCTGCATGATCAGGAGATCAAGTTTCTTTTCGGCGGAATGGAGCAGCACCTCTTCCAACATCGCGCATTTGATGTGATGATCAAGCAGCCGATGTGTTTTGATCCTGTCCATCCGCCGTCGTATGTCCGCCGGCGGAGGGGGGAAAGGGGGGCTCTCTCTGCACACCTCGTCATGGAGTAGGCCATCTATGCCCTCCCCACCGGCTTCGATGAGCAGAACCGACCATTCTGAAGGGGTCGAGGGCACCCAGCGTTGGGCCTGCGGCACTATCGCATCGCACGCGATACGAGCCAACGTGACCTTCTGCCGTTGGACAGCTGTCTGCATAGGCATGGAGATGTGTTCTAGGATACTCGGCCTCCGGGTGGATGTCCAGTCGGTGAAACGAGTGTCTTGACAACCGGGGGCATGAGGGCTAATAGTGAAACCATGGCGCGACCCCATCCCCTGTTTCATGTCGATTTCACTCGTGAAGTGCTGACCCGTGAAGGCGAACTCTGGTTTCGAATTGAAGGGCGCAGCATGCGGCCGTTCTTGAGAACTGGCGACCGAGTGTTAATTCGCTCGTGTTCGATTGATTCGCTGACCTGCGGAGACCTGGTGCTCCTGAATGTCGGTGACTCTCTCTGTCTGCATCGGGTCCTGATGAACGCGGATCGTGACGGTCCACGCCGACTGAGATCGAAAGGGGATGCCTGCGGCCGATGGGATCTTCCGGTAACTGGCGAGTCGATCGTTGGCAAAGGAGTCGCCGTGAATCGCGGGACACTGACGATGTCCCTGGACAACTGGGCCGGTCGTCTCCTGGGATATCTGTCCGTGTGCGTCTCACTCGTGACAGGATGGGGGTTGTGGTTGAAATGGCGCCTTCAGGCGTGACCAGAGTTCCCATGAAGGCGTCCCACACCGCCTCGCAGATGATCAACGGTGAGGCGGTCGTGCTTGATATTCCTGGTAAAATACTTCGAGGTCTTAATCCCGTGGGCAGCCGCATTTGGGAATTGGTCGACGGCCAACGTACGCTTCTGGACATTGCGCGATTGGTGGCTGAGGAATATACCAGATCTGAAATCGAAGTGCTTCAGGATGTCGAGTCATTTCTTGATGAGCTTGCCGTACGAGGTGTCATCGAATTCAGATAGGATTAAGGATCGAGAAATGGTTTGTCTTATTAATGGGTTATGCCGTCACTTCAGGTGATATGTCAGGTTGACAGACGGAGGAGGTACGCTATAGTTATAACAGGACAGTGAGAAGCAACGACGGACACCGTTAACGCCGACACCGATAAGAGCAAACCCCGAGTGATCGGGGGGCGCAAAGCCGCTCACCCCGCCGATGGAGGGCAGGGCAGGAGGGTTGCCGAAGTGAACGGAAGGTACAGGAAAGCTCATTTTCACTTGCCGAAAATGGGCTTATTATTTGCGTGCAGAACGCTGCATCACCGCGCGCTCACTGGCATTTTCACTTTAATATTCTGCTGGGTGGCATTTCCCGCGCACGAGGCGAAGGCCGCGGTCGCCTACAGGGCCTCCGGGACGTTCACCGCCAGAACAGGCTCGATCTCACCGCCTTATCCCGCGAGCATGCAGGCCAATGATGTCTGCCTGCTTGTTGTCGAGTCAGAGAATCAGGCCATCTCGCTCTCCTCGGCGCAGGGATTTGCCGAACTCCCCTGGTCGCCCCAGAGCGCTGGGACATCCGGCGTGAACCCGGCGACTCGACTGGCAGTATTCTGGAAACGGACGGTCGGCGGCGACACGGCCCCGTCCGTCGCCGACACCGGCGACCATACGACGGGCCAGATCCACTGTTTCTCCGGCGTGATCACCTCCGGCAATCCATGGGACGTCGGCACGGGCGGGAACGACGGCGGCGCCAATGACACAAGTGGTTCGATCCCAGGCGCCACCACGACGGTCGATTCAACACTGGTCGTCCTAGTGATCTCCACGAGTTATAACGGGAGCAGTAACACCCAATGCTCGAACTGGACCAACGCGAGCCTGACCAATTTAACGGAGAGAGCGGACAATACTTCCACAGTAGGATTTGGTGGCGGCCATTGCATGGCCACGGGCGACATGACCACTGCGGGCACCTACGCCACGACCACCGTAACGCTGGCGAATACGACCTACAAAGGGGCGATTTCGCTTGCGCTTAAACCATCTGCCCCCCCGGTGGCCAATCCGACCGAGATTCATTACAGATGGCGGGATGACGACGGTCCCGAAGCCGGCGTCCTGAACCTCGCCCTGATCTGCGCCACGGCGACCTGCACCGATGTCAATATTGATGTCCCCTTGAAGAATCATCTTATTGCCCTGGGGCACACCGTGACCACCTATATCGACACCAATCATACATGGACACCCACCAATTACGACGTGATCGTCATCTCTGAGTCGGTGTTGTCGGCCAACACCGCATGGTTGAAACCCTACGCGGTCCCCATCTTGACGGTCGAGGGGCAAAATTGGGATGAACTCAGTATGGGGACGAGCGGCGACAGTAACCTCGGCGGCAGCCTAGACATCGATATCGTCAATAATACTCACTTCATCACCTCCGTCTATCCGCTCGGAACGTTGACCATCAACACCGCCGGCACGAACACCAGCAATGATCTGGGCTATATGGCCGGCTGGGCCAATGGCGTGACGGACTTGGCGACTTACACCTCCAACAGCAGTTGGGCCAGACTGCTGGTGGTGGACAAAGGTGGCGCCCTGGTGACAAGCGGAACTGCGGCTGAACGCCGTGTGTTCTTCGGCGCCCGTTATTTCGGCGAACTGACCAGCGATGGCATCAGGATTTTCGACCGGGCTCTGGCTTGGGTCTCCTATCTTGGCGCCGGCGCCACATTCCTGGCCAACGAGGATACGCCGGTGACCGGTTATCCCAAACTCACGACCATTCGAAACAGAATCGAAATCGCCAATCAGGGCGGAACCACCACCGGCGCCATGACCTACCGGCTGGAATATGCTCTGTCGACGTCCGGTCCGTGGACTTCCGTGCCCGCCGCCGCCACATCAGAAGACTGGGAAATGGTCGACTCCACATTCATCACCGACGGGCAGTCGACACAAAACATTATCCCTGGATTGACCGATGTTGGATCGCCGTTCGTTTCGGGCCAGTTGAAGGATACAGGGTCGACAACCGGTGCGATTGCGCTGGGAGGCAGTCAGTTTACGGAGCTCGAATATTCCATCCATGCCACCAGCAACGCGACGAATTGCCAGACCTATTATTTCCGCGTGACCAACGCCGGTTCAACAACCAATTTCACCTACACCGTCTACCCTCAGATCACGCTGGCCGGTTCACCGACCTGCACCGCACCCACGCCGGTCGACAATCTGACGATCACGGCCAACAACTCTCAGAACACGATCACATGGGACAATCCCGCCTCGAATTACACGCAAGTTCTTGTGCTGGCGAAGACCTCGGACTGCGCCTTCAGCAGCGATCCCGTCGGCACCGAGCCGATCAACACGACGGTCGGGACCGGGACGGTGATATTCAATGACAATCCGGCGGTCGACCTGTCTTCAACATCGGTGACGGTGGGAGGACCGACCACGGTCAGCTACACGGCGGCCACCCAGCGATTGGTTCATAGCGGCCTGACCGATGGTGTGGTGTACTGCTACAAAATCTACATGAGAAACGGCGATTTGATCGATGACGATAGCGGCGCCGGCCGTCCTTCGGTCACCGCCACGGGCACCGACGGGGTTTCGCCCAGTGCGGTGTGGAGCTTCAATCAGATCGCCTCGACCGGGGCTACACTCGTCCAACCTAGCGTCGATCCCGGGGCGTCGATCTACACATCATATGGCAACGGCACGTTGGTCGCCATGGATGCGACGGACGGCTTGCTCTCTTGGCGCGTCACACCGGCGTCAGGCGCGATCCAGGATCAATCCGCGGTTGTGCCGATGTCGGGTTCTAGCACCTGCGGGGTCGCCGGGGCCACCACCTGTCTGTTCGCCGCCGCCCAGGACGGTTTCGTGTATGCGCGAAACGTAACGGACGGGGGCGGGACGTGGAATTATCAAAACGGGTCGAGTGATATGCTCCAGGGCGCGCCGGCTGTGCAGGTTAAAGCCTACAGCAACGGCGGGTTTACCTCGACGACCGATCTCGTCTTTGCGGCCACACGGGACGCCACGACCATGGCCAACAAAGTGTTTGCCCTGAATCCGACCGTCTCCCCGCCGACAGTGGTATGGCTCTACACGGGCGGCAGCGTCAACCCATCGTTGGACATGATCACCTCTGCGCCGGTCGTCGACTACAGCAACAACCGACTCTATGTGACAAGTAACTCGAACGGAGGCACCCAGCGAAGCCTGTGGGTGTTTAACACCCTCAATGGAACATTACTCAGCACCGGATCGACCTACGGAGGAACGACCCTCGGGGATATCCAGGTGCCGCCCGCCTTGAGCATTGACGGAAGCGTGGTTTATGTCGGAACGACGGCCGGAAACATCAGAGCCTACAACACCAGTACCGGTGCGCTGCTCTGGAGCTTCCCGGCCGGCAGCGCGGTTGTGTCTGGGCTGTGGGTCGAGTTCCGTTCGGGCCTGTCGGGGAATATCTTTTTCGCCACGGCCAACGGGAAGATCTGGAGGATAAAAGATAACGGATCCTCCGCCACCGATTTGTGGGGGGCCGGCGCCCCGATGATCACCGCCGCATCATTCCCAGTTGTGATTCCTTCCTCCGGAAAGGTCTACGCTGCAGGCTGCTCGGGCGCGAGTTGTTCCAGCGGCAGTCTAGCCAAGCTCTACCAACTCGCCGTGTCGACCGGGACGAAAGAGCAGTGCCGCATTCTGGGGACCGACGTCACGCCGGGAGATCCGGCGTTCGATACCGTGCTTGAACAATTGATTGTTGGGGCCACCGATGGCAAATTGCACGCTTACGCCGCGCCTGGCGGCATCCTGGGGGGAGATCCGTCATGCACGCCATGAGATCCGGGGCGATCCCCACTGCTGTTGTGCTGCTTGTCCTGTTCGTTTGCGGGGGAATGGAGCTTGCTATTTCTGGCCCCGCCAGGGCGGGAAATCTCATACTGACGAACAGCATTGGAAGGAATCATGGAAGGGACCACCACACACCGGTTAAGGCGTTGCTCACCGTTGCCGGCACCGATCTATCGGCCCACACACGGGGCTCCGGCATCATATGGGAAACCTTGAAAGTCGGCACGAGCTTCTCTGCCTCCACTGTCAGGGATCTGTATCTGTACATCTATTGGACCAATCTCTCCGGGAACCACATTGTGACAGTGACCTTTTACAGCCCTGACGGACAGCTCTATGAGCAACGGCTCATTCCTGTCACAACCAGTGCTCAGTCGGTGTCACCGAGGATGGTTCCCGGGGTGGAACGATCCGTGAATGTCCAATCAACTCGGAACTTTGCACAGTACAACGTGTCGACTGTTCAGCTGCCGGTCGCCGGCACCTGGATCACCAGACATCGTCTTCTGGGCACATGGCGTGCGGATGTCCTCCTGGATCAGGCCTCGACGCCCATCGTCAGCAGCACCTTTACCATTATGAACTGACCATGATGTGCCAGACCCTGCGGGCGCGCGGTTGCGGGATCCGGCGGGGTGGGGTATAGTGGTAAAAACCGCCATGTTCGAGGAGGATGACGAGGATGGATGAACAATCGAACGTCGAACGTCGATCGCTCCCCCCTGAACCCTATCGAAAACCGAAGATCGAATGGGAGGAACCATTTGAACCCGTGACGTCGGCCATCAGCTGCGCCAAGCATCCCGGCCAGGGTGTTCCCAGTTGCACAGCGGCGCCGAAAGTCTAAGATCGAGATGACCGCTTCTTCAGTGACGCTTGAAATGGGAGGATTCACGTGCGCCATCCTCTCGGGGGATCAGGCGATCACCGAACCACTTACCCGTCGATATCAGGGGTTTTTTTCGACCGACCCTCCCGACTTCACGCTTACAACCATGATCATGGATGGCGCTGCCCGGCAAGATGGGGTGTTGGAGATTCAATCAGGGGCGGTCGCCGTCGGGCGATCCGCGCGGCGATTGACGCTGACCGGGAGTGGTTTCTGGGCCGAATGTGATCTGGACCTCAGGACGGGGACCATCGTTCAACCATTGAATTTAAGTCCTTTAGATGTACTACTCAAGGCGATCTATTCACACTACTTGTCATATGAAGACGCCTGCTTTGTCCATGGCTGTGCCATACAGCGCCAGGGCAGAGGCTTCCTGTTCTTTGGCCCCAGCGGCAGCGGCAAATCGACAATGGCCAAGATAGCAGGCGAAGGAGTGCTGGCGGACGAATTGGTGATTCTGCGCCGGCGTGAACGCAGTTATGAGCTTCATGGGACGCCGTTTTGGGGCGGCAGCAATTCGACGGCGCCCCTGACGGGGCTGTTCGCGCTCAGTCTTGACCGTCGCGCGGAGACCGACACCCTCTTGACGCCGGCCCAGACGGTGCGTCGACTGCTCCCCTGCATGGGTAATTTTATCGAAGATGCGGCGTGCCAGGCGCGGCTGCTGGCTCTTGCCAGCTCAGTAGCGCAAACCATGCCGTGCCGGCAAGTGCAATTCTCGACCACCGCATCGATGGAGTCCTGGGCCCATGCTCATTTCGTTTGATTCAGACCACCATCGATTGGAGCCATCGAATACTGCCACACGTTATGGGCGAATCGTCAGGCAGGCGGCCAGTGCGCATATTCCGATGAATGTGCTGGTGGAACTCACGCACCGCTGCCATCTCGATTGCGTTCACTGTTATCTCGAAGACAATCATGCGCATGACGCAAGGCCTCGAGAGCTCACCACCGAAGAGCTCTATCACCTGATTGATGATCTGGTGGCCGCCGGCTGTCTGTTTCTGACCCTCAGCGGCGGGGAGATTTTTCTTCGATCGGATACGTTGAAAATCGCGCGGTATGCCAGGAGCCGCGGGATGGCGATCCGGTTCTTCACCGCCGGATTGCTTCTGACCACCGAGTTGATCGACGCCATCGCAGAGCTCCATCCGCTCTCTGTTGAATTCTCTCTGTATTCGGCCGACCATCCGGACATTCATGACGCCATCACACGCGTGCCTGGTTCTCACGCCAAAACCCTGTGGTCATTGCGGGAGCTGTCCGCGCGTCGGATTCCGGTGGTGATCAAGACCCCATTGATGCGATCGGTGTATAAGGAATACCCTGGCATTATTGCGCTGGCCCGATCTCTCGGCGCGGAGTATCTGCTTGATCCGACCGTAACCCCAAGAAACGATGGTGATCTCTCCACCTGTGCGTTGCGTGTCACAGCGGACCAGCTGGCCGAACTGTATGCCGATCAGTCTCTGCCCGTGGCCGAGGAGATCAGAACCCTGGCATCCCGCCGCCGACCCAGGGACCCGGATGATGAGATATGCAATCTTGGCAAGACGGGTTGCGCCATTTCCCCGTTTGGTGATGTCTATCCGACGTTGGGTTTTCCCTGGTCGGCCGGCAATATCAGACTCGAATCGTTTCAGACAATCTGGCGGGACTCGCCCGTCTTGGCGAGACTCCGCAACATGAAAGTCAAGGATTTGGGGGTCTGTTCACACTGCGAGAAGGCATCATACTGCAACCGATGCTGCATGTGGGCGCTGATGGATGACGGCAATTTGCTTGGTGGATCCACCTGGGCCTGCGACATCGCGGCCGCCAAGGAACGGGCGGCTGGGCTTTCATCGAATCCGACCCCCCACCAGTTAAATATGAGTCAAAGAACGAACGACGATGTTGTTGTTCCACTTCGCCTGATGTTGTAAGTCCTTTCGCACGCCTTCCCCCCACCCATTTCCAGCACAACTTCCTTCAGCGATGTCTGAGGTCTCAGACATCTGGTTGATGTTGCGGGACAATTTGACAGTATTACGGACCTCGGCTACATTTTTATTAACGAGTATTCTTCAATCGGCACTGCCGGTGAACAATGAGGATATTAAGACGGCAATGGGGAGTGCGGTCATGGTGAAGTCTCGGGCGCAGATCTTGCGGATTGCGGCCGGAGCACTCGCCGGGCTGATCATCGCCGGGTGCGCTATCCGGACCCCGCCTCCGACAACAGTCACGGAACCGGTCGCTTCGACGGTCAGGTCCGATTTGCTGACCATTTCGGCTGGCGACGTCTTAGAAGTCGTCATCCGCAGGGGAGCCGGCGAGGAAACCTACACCGGCACCGTCAGGGACAACGGCACATTGTCGGTTTCTTTCATTGATGCGGACGTCAAGGGATTGAGCCTGATGGAGGCGGAAAAGAAGCTGACGGAGATGCTCTCCCCCTACATCAAGGACCCGCGCGTTCAAGTCCTCTTCAAACAGAAGGTGATCACCGACCGAATCTTCGTCTTCGGAGAGGTCAATAAGCCCGGCGTCATTCCGTTGGAGCCGGGGATGACGGTCGTGGACGCGGTGGGCAAAGCGAACGGCTATACCAACTATGCCTATCTGCCGAGTGTCCGCGTCTTACGCGGGGGAGGGAACCGTCCCGAAGTGCTCGCGGTCGATCTTGATCAACTGATTTACCATGGCCAGCTGGGACAAAACCTGCTCCTCAGGAATCAAGACATTGTGTTTATCCCCAGGTCTCAGATCGGCGATTGGAACGCCTTCATGAAAGATCTGATGCCGACTCTGGAGGTTATCGAGAAGGCGTTGCAGCCGCCCATTCTCTATCAGACGATCAGGAATAACTAAGGAGACCTTGTGTGGCTCAATATGAGCTGAACCTTCGAGACTACTGGCACATCATCAGGAAACAACGGAGGACCGTGCTGTTCACAGTCGTCCTGGTATCGATGTCCTCGTTCGTGCTGTCTGAGCTGCTCAGACCCACGCCGCTCTATGAGGCGACCGCCAGCGTGAAATATGACCGCTCAAGCAATCTGGCCGGCCTCTTCGTAGAAGCCATGACCTATTCCTACACTGATGACATCGCCAGCCAGACCGAGGTGATCAGGAGTTATCCCATCATTGAAATGACAGCCAGGACGGCCGGCTTGATTCCACAAGTGACCACTAGCGAGGAAATCCGCCGTCACCCCGCACTGCTCAAAACGGTCCTCGACCTGCAGAGGCGCGTCAAAGCCGAACGGGAGGGGAATACCAATATCATCAATGTCAGCGTCACCGCCAAGGATGCGGCGCAGGCTGAACGGTTGGCCAACGGCGTAGTCGATGCCTACAAGGATGAAAACAGCCTGAATCGAAACCGGCAGGTGGACGAAGGCAGGAAGTTCATCGAAAACCAATTGACGGTGGTCAAGCGGCAATTGGACCAGTCGGAGCAGGACCTGGAGAATTTCAAGAAAAAAGAAGGGGTCGTCGAGATCAGCGACCAGGCCAGGGCGGCGCTGTCCGAACTGACGCGACTCGAGGACGAAGCTGGAGAGGTCAAGCAAACGCTCCGGGAAATCGATGACCAGACGGCGGAACTCCGGCGCGGGAACGCTCTGGTCAAAGCGGGCGAATCCACCAGGATTTTCACTGAAAATGCGGCCGCTCAGATCTACACGCTGAATACGCGCCTGATGGACCTCCAGCAGGAACGGAACACGCTGTTGATCAGCTATTATCCCGATCATCCCAGCGTCAAGGACGTGGATGACAAGATTCAGGTGGTCCGACAGGAAATGCTGCATGAGCTGGACGCCAAGCGTCAGACTTATGTAGCCAGGCAGGCGCAGTTGTCGGCCCGCCTGGCCGCGATCAAGCAAGAGTATTACAGCGTGCCCGAAAAAGCGCTGCGACTGGCTCGTCTGGAGCGGGATGTGAAGGTGAACACCGACATCTACTCGCTCCTTCAGACCAAGCACCAGGAAGCGTTGATCCGCGGGGCGGAAAAGATCGTTGAAGTGACACAACTGCAGCCGGCGTTCGCCAGTCCGTTGCCAGTGAACATGCCCAACACGCCGCTTAACATGTTGATCGGCGCCGTAATCGGGTGTTTGCTTGGATTGATCATCGGGTTCGTTCAGGAGTCGTTTGACACGTCACTGGGGACGATCGAGGATGTTGAATCCTTTCTGGGGCTGCCGGTGCTCGGCGTACTGCCCCATGCCGGCGATGAAGTGATCAACAAGGCATCCAGGGAGACAGCCCATGATAGGGGGCGGAATGGTCCATCGAGCTGGGTTCCCGCATGGCTCGGAGCCGGCCGCCGGTCGAGTGTCAGACAACGGGCCTCGCGCGGCCGTTCACTGGCCGACCTGTCGATGCTCTACGCGCCGCAATCGGCGCTGGCTGAGAGTTACCGGTCGCTTCGTACGAACCTGCTGTTTACCTCCTTGGGCAAATCCCTGCAGGTGATCCAACTGACCAGCGTCGGCATCGGGGAGGGCAAAACCAGCGTGATCGTGAATTTGGCGATCAGCATGGCGCAGGCCGGAAAACGAGTGCTCGTCGTGGACGCCGATTTGAGACGCCCGGCCATTCACCAGGTGTTCGGCATCGAGAAAGGGCCCGGCCTGACTGAACTGTTGCTCGGCACCAAGACCGTGTCGCAGGTTTGCCGGAGCCTGCCGGATCTACTGATGGGGCGGTTTCAAGTCGGCGAGATGATGGGCATTCCCGGCATCGACAAGCTAAACATCGTGACCAGCGGGTCGCTCCCGCCGAATCCGTCGGAATGTTTGAACTCGGTCCGCCTGGATGAGATTATGAGGGAATTCCGGCAACAGTATGATCTGGTGTTGATCGATACGCCGCCCACCCTGCCTGTGGCGGATTCGATCATCATTGGTCGCAAGTCGGACGGCACGCTGCTGGTCTATGAAGTCGGCGACATCCCGCGCGTCGCGCTTCGCCGGGCCAAGATGATACTGGAGCAGGCACAGGTGAAGGTCCTGGGCATTGTATTGAACAATATGAGAGCGGAGATCAGTCTCGATCAATATCATTTCGATTATCATTATCCCTATTTCGCCAACGGATCAGCGACGGAACCGACTCGTGAACCGGTCCATGTCAACGGACCGACGGGGCGTTGACCGGAGGCGATCGACTCCGGTTCCTCTTGTCACCGCGCGGAGCGGATGGGCATGCGTACGATAGAGCGCATCGAGCCTCAACCCCTGCCGCTCCTTTTTCTCTCCGCGCTGGCGCTGGCCGCGGCCTTCGCCATCGTGCAGATGACATTGGCCCACGCGGCCATGGCCTTTTCACTGGCCGGTCTGTGCGTCATCGCTCTTCTGTCCACCCCACTGGCGTTGTATTTGTTGATCTTTTCCATGCTCTTCTCGCCGGAGCTGGTGATCGGTCAGATGGCCGGACATGGCATAGCCGGCCGGGGGGTGACGCTCCGGCTGGATGACATCCTGTTGATCGTCATCGGCTTCAGCTGGCTGGTGAAAATGGCCGTCTATAAGGAGCTGGGGCTGGTCCTTCGAACGCCCCTCAACCGTCCCATTCTTTTCTACATCTCGGCATGTGTGGTGGCGACGCTGATCGGGATCGCATCCGGACGCGTTCGTCCGGAATCGGGATTGTTCTATACGCTGAAATACTTTGAGTACTTTTTCATCTATTTTATGGTGGTCAACAATCTTCAGACGCAGGATCAGGTCAGGCGCTACCTGATCGCGTTGATCATCACCTGTGGCATCGTCAGTCTGTACGCCATCACGCAGATCCCCGGAGGTGTCCGGGCCAGCGCCCCGTTTGAAGGAGAGTCGGGCGAACCGAACACGCTGGGGGGCTATCTGGTGCTGATGTTTTCCTTGGTGGCCGGGCTGGGGCTCCATGTTCGTGGAGCCAAGATCAGGATCGCTCTCGGCGTGCTGGCCGTTGTGATCCTGATCGCGCTGTCGGCAACCCTGTCGCGCACCTCCTATCTGGCGTTGGGTGGGTCGGTGCTGGCATTGATGCTGTTCAGTCGAAGGCGGTTGGTCCTCGTGCTGGGGCTTGTGCTCATGATGACGCTGAGTCCCTTCATTGTTCCGGAACGGGTGAAACATCGGGTGGGAGAAACATTTGTCACTCAACCGGACGAGGAGGAACAGGAGGTCCAGGTGGGGCGCATCGTGCTGGACACGTCGACCTCGGCTCGGCTGATCAGTTGGAAGACATCCACCGAAGACTGGCTCCGCCATCCCATCTTTGGATATGGGGTGACAGGGTACGGATTCATCGATGCCCAATATTTCAAAGTACTGGTAGATACCGGACTCGTCGGGATCACGGCATTCCTCGTCCTGCTCTTCTCCCTCTGGTCGAGATTGCGGAACGCCTCGCGTTCAATGACCACACCCTGGACCCAGGGACTGGTGCTGGGCTTTATGGCCGGGTACATCGGGTTGTTGGTCCATGGGATCGGCGCCAATACCTTCATCATTGTCAGAATCATGGAGCCGTTTTGGATGATTGTCGGATTATTGATTGTGTTGGTTCAGAATCAGGGAGTCATGACGCAGACACAACCGATGATCAGCGGCCGAAAGGGCGTAACGTGGAAATATTGACAGACAATGACTCGCCAATTTCCAGAGCGACCAAATTATCATCCTGGATCTGAACATGCCAAGGCCCAAGGACGCGATCGTCAAAAATGTATTTTGGAATTTCTTCGGCCAGGGATGGTTGCTGGTCGTTGCCTTTTTTGTCACACCCTATATCGTTCATCGGCTCGGTGTCGGCGTGTATGGAATTCTGGCATTTGTCGGCGTCGTCACCGGATATTTCTCATTTATGGAATTCGGTTTCGGAGCGGCCCTTGTGAAGCACATCGCGCAATATCAATCCCAACATGAGAAAGAGGCAATCCGAAGGGTGTTCTGGTCGTGTGTGCTGGTGTATGTGTGTCTCGGAAGCGTGGGGGTGACGATCATGGTTGTCTCGGCCCCTCTGCTCATTGATCGGCTGTTCCATATTTCTCAAGATATGAAGGCCCTGGCGTTTTTCGTACTTTATGTCGGAGCGTTTGGCTTCATGTTGTCCATGTTTTCAGGCGTGTTGGGCGGTGCACTGAAGGCTGTCAATCGGTTCGATCTCCTCAATCGGATTGAGGTGCTCCTTGGCACCGGGCAATCGGGGATGACCGTCATGCTGCTATACAATGGTTATTCCGTGAAGGGCGTCATTCTCGTCGATCTCTGCATCAGGATTGTTCGTGTCGCCACCTATGGGATCTTCACACAGAGAACGTTCCCATTCCTTGGACGCCCGTGCTGGGATACCAAAAGTTTTCTCACGCTGCTCAAATATGGCGGAAGTGTGACGATCTCAAGCATTGCAGGTCCCGTATTGGTCAACACTGAAAAGGTATTTCTTGGCGCTGTCTTTCCCATCACCGCGTTGACCTATTATACGGTCCCGTATTCATTCTTGCTGAAGCTATTGATTATCCCCTCGGCGATTTCATCGGTGCTGTTCCCTGCCTTTAGTCACTATCAAAGCGTACGCGATGAACAGACCATTCTGGAGCTTTACAACAGGGGGACGTTGTATACCATCCTGCTACTTAGTTTTCCAGTGATGTTCCTTGCCATTTTCAGCCAGCCCTTTCTCACTGTCTGGATGGGTCGTGATTTTGCCCTGCACTCATCCGCGGTGTTAAGCATTCTTGCTGTCGCCAGCCTGATCAACGCCATGGCCTATCCGGCCGCCGTCGCCCTTCAAGGACTTGGGCGACCGTCCATCCCTGCGGCGTTCCATCTCCTCGAAGTGATCATCCATGTTCCGGTCAGTTACTTCCTCATCATCTCGCACGGACTGGTGGGCGCTGCACTAGCCTGGTTGCTCCGGGTGGTGATCGATACAGCGCTCCTGCACGCAGCGGTGAATCGTCTCTTTGAGATCAACTCGCTTCATTGGTATTGGTCTCTGGCCTATCGCGGATTTGTGCCCGTCTTCGTCTGCGGCCTTCTGTTGTGCGCGATCCGGTGGTCTGAGGTATCTCTTTTGCAACCGGTGGCCTTAGGTGGTCTGATCGCAGGGGGCTTCCTGTACGGTTATCTGATCTGGAATTGGAGTCTTGATCAGGTTGCACGGCAACAAATCGGAATTAGCTGGACCCACTATGCCCTGAAATGAAGCGACTTCGAACAGAGAAGATTTCCGCCTGCCCGGTGTGCGGCAAATTCGGTAGACGCATCTATAGCGACTTGAAGGACCGCCTGTATGACGTCCAGGGCACATTCAGCTTCCAACAATGCCCCTCATGCGGTCTCTTGTGGTTAGATCCAAGGCCGATCAAAAAGGATATCCCCAAGTGTTATGAAACTTATTGCACACATGAGGCACCACGCGAGGGTCCACAGGCCCCGCGGCGTCCTTTTGCCATGGTCAGAGACGCGCTGAGGACCGCTATTCTGTGCGGGGCCTACCGTTATCGCCACCTCCATGCCACACATATCTTGTGTCGATTGAGTCCGTTGCTGGTCAGGTTTCCATGGCTCGAACAGAAGGCAATTTACGGGTTGAGAATGCCGTTTCCGGCGTATTCTCTGGGTTTACTGATCGATATCGGATGCGGCAACGGAAGTTATCTCGCAAGAATGAAGGACTTGGGGTGGAAGGTGTTGGGCATCGAGCCCGATCCAGCATCAGCCCAGATAGCGAAGAACAAAGGCATCCCCGTGTTCTCGGGAAGCCTTGAGGAGGCGCATCTCCCCGAAGCGATTGCTGATTACATCACAATGACACATGTCATTGAGCATCTCCCGGACCCGCGTTCAACGCTCAGGGAATGTTATCGCCTGCTGAAACCCGGCGGGAAGGTAGTCGTCTTCACGCCAAATGTAGACAGTCTCGGACATCGCTTGTTCCGACAGGCCTGGATGGCGCTTGATCCACCTCGTCATTTGATGATTTTTTCGGTGTTGAGCATAGACAAATTGTTCCGGACTGTGTTCTCCCGAGTCGATGTTGGAACTTCATCACACTTTGCGAGAGAGCATTACGATGCGAGTGCCGTCATTTCCCAATCCGGCAGAGTGAATCTGCATCGCGTACGGCCCCAACGTGGCGGACTGTTGTTTGCTGTGAAAGAACGGCTCAGTTGCCGACTCTGGAATACAGGAGGCGAAGAACTGAAAGTTGTGGCGGTGAAGTAAGGCAAGTGGTGCAGTGAGATGACGACACCAACAGTCTCGGTCATTATTCCCTATTATGAAGGGCCGACGTGGCTGCCTCTGTCCCTGGAGAGTGTCCGGCGTCAGCGAGGGGTCTCGTGGGAGTTGATCATCGTAGATGATGGATCGATCCAGCAGCCGGACACCATTATCGATGCTGTTCGTGATCCCCGGATCCACTTGGTAAGAATGATACACGCGGGAAAAGGTGCGGCAATCAACAGGGGAGTGGCGCATGCCCGGTCGGAGTTCATCTGCATTCTCGATCAGGATGATCAGATGGTTGAGACCCGGTGCGCCGTGCAGGCGGCGGCTCTGATGGGGAATCCACACGCCGCGGCCGTTTACTCGGACTATGAACTTGTATCTGACGGGGGACATGCAAGCAAGACCGTGATCAGCCGACAAGCCGATGCGGAGGAATTGCTGCATCAATTGGCCGTCGGCCGCGGTCTGATCTCCATGCAAACGATGATGATTCGAAAAACAGCTCTGCTCGACCTGGGGGGATTTTCAGAAGATCCAACGATCATCGGACTCGATGACGGAGAGTTCTTCATGCGACTCTTCTGTTCCGGATCGAGGCTCCGTTATGTGCCGGGCGTAGTCGGCAGGTGGATCGAGCATTCCAAAAACTATTCGAAAAGCGAGAAATTTCAAGACGCCAGGCTCAGTTTATTGAGACACGCAGTCGAACTTGCGAATGAGTATTCATTGTTGAGAAAAGAATTGAAATACTTTCACTTTCACAATTATTACATGCGGGGCTTGTTTTATCTCGAACACAACCGTCCACACCTGGCCTTTCATTCATTCCAGGCGGCCGTCGCTGCGCATCCGTTCCGTATGATCTCATACTATCTGTTGCTGAAATCAGGGATGATGAGTTTGTACAGCCAATGTATCAATCCATGAAGATCCTAGTCATCGGATATCACAATCCTCACTTCGAGACCGTGACCGAATACACGGAGGCGGCTGTCAGGCAAATGGGAGGCCGGTTACTCATCTCTGACGACCGTGACTTTCGACTGCCCGGAACCCTGCGGGAATGGTTTGGACCGCTCCAGCGTTGGGATATCAGGAAGATGAACCAGCGTATCGTGGCGCTGGCCATGGACCAGAGTCCACATGTCTGCCTGGTTCAGGGCGGCCATCGCATCCTGCCTGAAACCGTTCGGGAGATGAAGGCCAGAGGAATCATCACTGTGTTGTGGACGATTGACGCGCCTGGATCGTCTGGCCTGCCGTATGACACCGCCCCGTTGTATGACCTGGTGTTTTGCGGGGGGACCGAGGCGGTCGAATTACTGACCGCGGCCGGCGTCACACGGCCGCAGTGGCTGCCTTTCGGCACTCCCTCCGCACTGGAGCCGTATCATTTGAGCGATGGAGAGCGGTCAGCCTACGACAGTGACGTCTGTTTTATCGGATCCTATTATCCCAACCGGGCGCGACTGTTCGAGCAGTTGACCGGTCTCCGCCTGCTCATCCGTGGTCCGGGTTGGGGGCGTCTGTCCCCTCAATCACCGCTGACTGCAATGGCCAGGGATCGGCAGGTCCCACCGTCAGAATGGCGGCGAATTTATGCCGCGTCGAAGATCGTCCTGGCGGTGCACTATCAGGACGATCGATCTCCATGCCATCAGGCTAGTCCGAGAGTATTTGAGGTCATGGCCTGCGGGGCCTTCCTGCTCTGCGATGGCCAGCGAGACGTGGCGACGCTTTTTAGGGACGGCGAACATCTCGTTCTTTTCAACGACGGCCGTGATCTGAGACAAAAAATCGACTATTACCTGTCCCATCCGGGGGAACGGGCACGCATTGCCGAGCAGGGGCGTCGAGAAACCTTGAAGCATCATACCTACCTGCACAGGATGGAACACGTGCTGGCCGCCGTGCGGGCCATCCAGGCCCGGAGAGCCGCATGAGCGGGCCCGTTCATACGCCTATCCGCGTGGTGCATCTGATCGATCGCCTCGAAATCGGCGGGATGGAGCGGGTGCTTGCCACCATTGTGACCCGCTTGGACCGCAACCGGTACCAACCGAGAGTATTGTGTCTGCTGGGACGGGGAGAAATCGCCGATGAATTGCAGCGAGCCGGCGTCACCGTCGATTGCTTCGAATGGCGCGCGGACCAGCGTCTCAAGGAACTTGCCCGGCTGGCCCGGTGGCTGCGCGATCATCAAGTCACCATCCTCCATACCCATGGCTACTCGGCCGGCGTGCTGGGGCGTGTGGCGGGATTGCTGGCCCGCACGCCGGTGCTCGTCGCCCATCTCCACACCACCGACTGGGGATTCACCGCGAGACAACGATGGATCGAGTGGGGCCTCTCCCTGGTCACGGATCGTGTGGTCTGCTGTTCACACGCCGTCGCCGCGTTCGCGGCAGGGACATTGGGCCTGTCGCCAGCGGTCCTGTCCGTGATTCGCAACGGCGTGCCGCTGCGTCGTGCAACGGATCACATTGAGCGCGAGCAGACTGCCGTGCGGCGGCTCTACGGCCTTTCGGCCGGCGCGCCGGTCATCGGCATCATCGGCTCGCTGGCCGCGCACAAGGGACACGCCGTCGCCCTGCAGGCCTTCGCCCGGCTGCGGCGTGAATTGCCAGAGGCAAGGATGCTGATCGTAGGGGACGGGCCGGAGCGGGAACGCTTGCGCGCGCAGGCGGAATCATCTGGGTTGCTGCCGTCGGTGGTTTTCACCGGCCGTCAGTCACGGGTCGCACCGCTGATGGCCGCATGCGACGTCGTCTGTCTGCCGTCGATTCAGCGGGAGGGGCTTGGTCTGGCACTGCTCGAAGCGATGACCGCCGGCAAGGCCGTCGTGGGATCCGATCTTGAGGGCATGCGGGAGGTGGTGGCATCGTCGGAAACCGGCGCCCTCGTGCCGCCGAACGATTCGGCACGGCTGGCCGAGACCCTGGCCTGGGTGCTGACCCATCCTGACCGGCGACGGGCGATGGGAGCCAACGGACGTCAGCGTGTCGAACGGCTCTTTTCCGAAACCCTGATGATGCGACGGATCACCGAATTATATGATGACTTGTGCCGTCCAGCCTGGCTGTCATCGAAGAAACAACCCGTTCCGGTCCTCTACACCACCTGCCGTGGCACCTTGGAGGGGGGCGGGCAACAGAGCTTGATCCAACTGCTCACTCATCTGGACCGAGTCCGGTATCGCCCCGTAGTGCTCAGCCCGGATCGGGGTGAGTTGAGCGACCGAGTGGAGGGCATGGGCATCGAGGTGGTCGTGTGGCCGCTTCCCAAGGTCGCAAGCTGGCCTTTCTGGCCGCTGGTCCGAACCGTGGTCCAGATGGTCTCGTTCATTCGTCGTCGGCGGATTCGTCTCGTCCACACCGATGCGCCGCGCGAAACATTCTATACCGGTCTGGCGGCGTCGCTGAGCCGGGCCTCGTTGCTCTGGCATGTACGGGCCTGCAGCGGGGACTGGTCGGACCGCTGGTTGGCGGCGTTCTCGGACCGACTGATCCTGGTTGCGGAGGCGCTGCGTCCCAGGTTCAGGTACTACGTGGCCGGAGAGGATCAACCCAAACTGACCGTCATCCACAACGGCGTTGAGCTCGAACCGCCCTCCTCGCTCGAGGCTCAACGCGCCGCACTCCGGGCGCGCCTGAATGTCCAGGCCGGAACAGTGGTCCTGGCCGCGGTGGGACGGATCGAGCCGCTCAAGGGCGTCGAGATCTTGCTGGAGGCGATGAGCCGTCTTCCGCGCGAAAGCCGGAATGTCAGGGTGCTCCTAATCGGGCCCATCGATTCGGCCTATCGAACCACGCTGCACTCCAAGGTAGAACGGATGGGCTTGAGTGGATGCATTGAGTTCGTCGGCTATCAGACACCTGTCCAACCTTGGATTGCTGTTGCAGATCTCATTGTTCATCCTTCACTTTATGAGGCTTTTCCTCGTGTGATACTTGAAGCTATGGCCATGGCAAAACCGGTCATCGCCTCGCGCGTGGGGGGCGTAGCCGAAGCGGTGGTAGATGAGGAGACGGGAATTCTGGTATCCGCGGAGGATCCCGATGCCCTCGCGGCGGCACTGGCGCGATTGATCATGGATGCCGCATTGCGTGAGCGGATGGGTAAAGCGGGCCTGGAACGGGTTGCCGCACGGTTTGGCGCCGACCAGTGCGCGCGACGGGTCGAAGCGGAATATCGGCGTCTGGTCGGGGAGCCGGCCACGGTGCCTGAAGGGGCGGGATCATGAGACAGGTGGACGCGCGTGCGGTATTGGGCTCTGCGGTGACGGAGGCGATGGGCCGGTGTCCGCTATGCGGCGGAACCGCGAGCCGCGTCATCGAACAGTGCGGCGACGTCAGCACCAGACTGTGCGAGCAATGCGATGTCGCCTATCTCGCACCTGCCCCCGCGATGTCAGAGCTCAGCGCGCATTATGACGAGGCCTATTACTCGGCGTGGATGACCTCCCAGCAGCGCGCGCGGCGCAGGCTGTGGCGACAACGGTTGAAACTGGTTCGCTCTCGCCGGTCCTGCGGCGAGCTGCTGGATGTCGGCTGCGGCGACGGGAGCTTTCTTGAAGCGGCGCAGACTGCGGGATATTTGTGCGCCGGGACAGAATTGTCCGAGTATGCCGCCGAGTGGGTTCGGAGGGGTTTGCATATTCCAGTGATGACCGGTCCCGTTCGCGCCATCGAATGGCCGGTCGCTTCGTTCGACATCGTCACGATGTGGCACGTTCTGGAGCATCTGGCCAATCCCCGCGGGGATCTGGCCATCGTGTACCGGCTTCTGCGCCCGGGGGGGCTGCTTTTTGTCGCCGTGCCCAACCGGCACAGCGCGCTCTTCAACGCCGTCTATCGCCTAATCAAGGGGGTCCCGCCACCGTTCTTCATGCCTGACGAGCGGGAACTGCATCTGTTTCATTTCACTCCGGGCGGCCTTCGACGGTTGTTGGAGGGGGCGGGCTTTGCCGTCGTGACGACAGGGATGGATGTGGAAGATGCCGACTGGCGCAAACGGTGGACCGACCGGGCCGCCCGCTGGTGGTTCCATCTGACCGGCATCAATCGGTCGATGACGATTTTGATGATCGCGGAGAAGCCGCGTGATTAACAAACGGCTCAAGGATGGCGTGAAATGGTGTTATTACTTCCTGCGGGCGGTCGGCCTGTGGCTGCTTCTGCCCCTGTTCGTCCGACGCCCGTCGACCGACGCCGGCGAAGTGCGCCGCATTCTCGTCATCCGTCTCGACCGGCTGGGCGATCTTGTACTGACCCTGCCGCTGCTAGCCGCGATCAAACGGCGATGGCCGTCGTCAGAGTTGACGCTCCTGTGCCGGGACACTGTCGCCCCCCTCGCCCGGGCCCAGACGGAAATCGACCGGCTGATGACGGTGCGGGGGAGAACCGGGCAGAAGGGCGGACAGGCCGGGAGCCTGCTGGACCGGGATGAACGACTAAGCCTTCGCGCCCGGCTCAGGGCCGGACAGTTCGATCTGGTGATCGATCCCTATGACGGGGAGGAGCTGGAATCGGCGCTCCTGGCCTGGCACACCCGGGCGTCCCGGCGTGTCGGCTTTTCCGCGGCCGGAAGAGGATTGTTTTTTACGCAGGCTGTATCCGCCGGATCGAACCAGTCCTTTCTCCAGCGGCAACAATCATTGGCGTCGGCGATGGGCCTGGAGCTCGATCCGGCTGAACCACCCCGCCTGAGGCTGACGGTCTCGGAGCGGGAAGCGGCGGAGACCCACCTGCGCCAGAAGGGGCTCGATCCGGCCCGACCGATCATCGGGATCCATCCGGGAGGGTACTATCCTTCACAGCGCTGGCCGCTCGGCCGGTTTCTCGCGTTGGCGGGGCGGTTGGAGCGCGAGCGGCAGTGGCAGATCGTGTTTTTCGGGACACGGGCCGAAGAACAGTTGATTGCGCACGTCGGTTTTGAGGCGGGACAGCGTATCGCGGTCTTCTTCGACCTGGAACTGCGCGGGTTCATCGCCTTGATGAGCTGGTGCCGGCTGTTCGTCTGCAACAACTCGGGGCCCCTGCACCTGGCGTCGGCCCTGGGTCTGCCGACCGTCTCGACCATGGGGCCGACCGATCCCATCCGGTGGCCGCCTGTTGGACAGGGCCATCTGGTCGTGCGCAAACCGCTCTGGTGCAGCCCGTGCGGGGAGGGAACCTGCCCCCTGGGCACCCATGCCTGCATGACGGCCATCTCCGTTGAAGAGATGTTCAACGCCGTCGAGGAATCGGCGGCGGTGTGGCGTCGCCTGCCCGTCGCCTCAAGGGAATTGGTGGGAGACGTCCCGTGAGCCGGCGATGGTTCTGGCAGGTCGTCTGGTCGATGGCGGCGGCTGCGGTGAGCCTCTACATCGCCTATCTGGTGGCGCATTATTACGGCATCGGGCCGTCGGCGTACGAGCCGAAGGATTTCGAGCGGCAGCAATTGTATGAGCAAACCGGAAAATCGACCATCGAACGTGCAGAGCGCTGAGCCAAAACGACTGCGTCCCCGCCGGTCCGCCCGGCGGCCTGGCGGATCGACCTCGCCGGCTGGCCGGACCCCGCGTCAGGTGCGCCCGCGGCAGAGCGGCGAGCGAATTCGCGTCCTGCACCTGATTACCCGTCTGGACCGGGGAGGCTCGGCCGAGAACACGCTGCTCACCGTGACGGGCCTCGATCCGAAACGGTACAGGGTGATGTTGGCCTCGGGCGCATCGGGTGAATCCCGCATGACGCCGGATGAACAAACATCGCTGGACCAGCGGCTCACCGCAGCGGATGCCGTCGGCGTGGAGCGTGTCATGATTCCCTCTCTTGTCCGCCGGCTCTCACCGTGGCGGGATGCGGCGGCCCTGCTGGCCATGTGTCGGTTGATCCGAGCCTTCAAGCCGCACATCGTGCACACACATACGTCGAAGGCCGGCGCATTGGGACGGGTCGCCGCCAGGTTGTGCGGCGTGCCTCTTGTGGTCCACACACCCCACGGCCATATCTTCTACGGCTACTACGGCCGGTTGCTGAGCGCTTGCGCAGTGGCTGCGGAGCGGTGGCTGGGCCGGATGACCGATGCGCTAATCGCATTGACCGAAGCAGGCAGGCAGGAATATCTGGAGCGCCGCATCGCGCCCAGTGAACGGCTCCACGCCGTTCATAGCGGGATTCAACTGGTTTCCGATGACCGCGGCCGCCCGACCCTTGCCGCCGCGCGACGCGATCTCGGACTGCTCGCCCGGGAACCCGTCATCGGCATCCTGGGACGGCTGGTGCCGATCAAGGGCCACCGGTATCTGATCGAGGCGCTGCCAGCGGTGCTCAAGGAGTTTCCCTCGGCGTTGCTGTTGGTCGTCGGAGAAGGTCCCGAGCGGGACTCACTTGCCTCGCTGGCCGCCTCGCTCGGCGTGAGCGGTCAGATCAGGATGATCGGCGCCCGATCCGACCTGTTGCGGTACGTGGCCGCCTGCGACGTGATCGTACAACCATCGTTAAACGAGGGGATGGGACGAACCGTGCTGGAGGCGCTGGTCATGGGCAAACCGGTCATCGCGAGCCAGGTCGGCGGGCTCCCGGACCTCATTGTCCACGGCCGCAATGGATTGCTGGTGCCTCCGGCCTCGCCATCAGCCCTGGCCCATGCCATTTGCTCGCTCTGTTGGGATCCCGTCCGCTTGCGCCGGATGAGCGGGGAAGCGCGCCGGTCTGTCGGACGGCAGTTCAGCGTGGCGGCGATGGTGGAGGCGATCGATCGTCTCTACGGTGACCTGCTTTTGAGGGTCCGCATCGCTCACGGCGTTGATGGGGTCGCGGAAGGCGCCGTCCGTCAGGCCGGCCGGCGCCGGCAGAGCCGATCGACGATCGTGGATGGGCGCCGTTGTGACTAAACGGCTGGCCGCCGGTCTGCTGGCGGCGTGTTGTGTGCTCTCTGGCGCCGATCGGGCGGGCGCCGAGGAACGGCCACTTCGCCATTCGATCGCGCTGGCCGTCCACGTCCATTCCACCATCAGCACAGGTTCCCTGTCGTTGGATCAACTGGCCGCGCAGGCAAAGGCAGCGGGACTGGACGGGATCGTGCTGACCGATAATTACGATCTGCATGTCGGGTATGGGGTGTGGCCGCTGCGAGGCTTGCTCCAATTTGGCGTCAATTTTCCTTCGGTCCATCAGGCCGGAGAAACGGCTTATCTGGACCAAATCCGCGCCGCAGAGCGGCGCCATCCCGACCTGCTGTGGATTCCCGGAGTGGAGGTCATGCCCCAGTATCGTTGGACCGGATCGCTTCTGACGGGCGATCTCACGTTGCACGACACGCAAAAGAATCTGCTGGTGGTCGGCCTTGACGATCCGGCGCGGTTGGCCGCCGCGGTTGGCGGTTGTCCTTACGCGTCCGACTGGCCGGTGCGCTTGTGGCCGGCCTTGCTGGCAGTGCCGATTCCATGGCTCTGGCGGAAAGAGCGGCTGGTGCAGACACGCACGCGATATTTTCGCCTGATCACGCGCCGGCGTCGGCGGGGGGAGGCGGCGGCGCTGGCGGTGATCGCCTCGCTGTTATTGCTGAACAATCTGCTGACGGCCCGGCAACCCTTCGATCCGTACGGACCCGATCCCGGAGACGCGCCGGCGCAGCGGATCATCGACTCCGTACGCGAGGCGGGAGGCCTGAGTTTTTGGTCCCTGCCGGAAGCCGCCGATGATCACCGATATCGGATGGCCGATCTGGCCGAACAGGGGGGGGCATTGGGGAGGGCGGGACGGCTGATGGACTGGTACAACGGTTCGGTTTCGGTGGAGACGAGACCGTATCTGCCCTCTTTGGCGAAGACCGAAGGGTACACGGGGTTTGGCGCAGTCTATGAGGATACCATCACCGCTACACGACCGGGCGGCGAATGGGACCGCCTGCTGATGGCCTACTTGGATGGCAGACGCCGGCAGCCGGTCTGGGGCATCGGTGAGCGGGCCTATCATGACGCAGGGAACGATCAGAAAAGGTTCGGTGATATTCAGACGGTCGTTCTGGCCGACTCCCGTTCCTCCGCGTCGGTGCTTTCGGCGCTCCGTGCCGGCGCGTTTTACGCCCGGCAGCGCCAGCCGGCCTGGGGGCTGACGTTGGACGACTTCACCGTGCGGGGATCGGACGGTGAAGCGCTCTCCGGGCAGACCATTTCAGTCCACCCAGGACAATCCGTCACAGTGCGACTGGCGGTTTCGGCCAGTGACAACAGGTCCGAGCCGGTCGAGATTCGGGTCATCCGCTCCGGACGCCTCTGGCAACGCCTCACGGCGTCCACGCCTTTCGACCGGCAGTGGACCGACGAGCCGCCGGCGACCGGTGCTGCCTACTATCGTATCGAAGTGGGTCAGGGGGATCAACATCTGATCTCCAATCCCGTCTTTCTCACGACGGCACAACGGACCGGATAGCGGGCGCACATGTGCGGGATCTGTGGATTTGTCGGCCTGCATGACGAGCCCCTGCTGCGTCGGATGACGCAACGGCTTGTACATCGGGGGCCTGACGATCAAGGATTCTTTCTTGATGGCAAAGACGGAAGAACGGGTGTGGGGCTGGGCATGCGCCGGCTCAGTATCATCGATCTGGACGGAGGCCGTCAACCGATTGCGAATGAGGACGGATCGATCCGGGTTGTCTTCAACGGGGAAATCTACAACTACCGCGAACTGCGCCAAGGGTTGTTGGACAAAGGCCACATCTTTTCCACGCAGAGTGACACGGAAGTGATCGTGCATCTGTACGAAGAGCATGGCGAGGCCTGCGTCGAACACCTGCAAGGGATGTTCGCGTTTGCCCTCTGGGATGAGCCCCGTGAACAGCTGGTGCTGGCGCGCGATCGCCTAGGCATCAAGCCGCTCTACTATGCGGTACACAACGGCACACTCCTTTTCGCCTCTGAACTGAAGGCGCTGCTCGAGTGTGACGCCATTCGGAAGACTGTGGAACCACAGGCCATCGCGGCCTTCCTGACGTTCCTCTACATCCCCTCGCCCGATACCATTTTCGCCGGCGTCCGCAAGCTGCCCCCTGGTCATGTGTTCCGCTTTCGCAAGGGGGAAGCGACGCTCCGCCCTTATTGGACGCTGTCATTTCCCGACCGCCGCCAGAGAGCGGAGTTCGGCCGTCGGAGGCCTGAAGACTATTGCGAAGAATTGCGGGTAATGCTCGAGGAAACGGTGAGGGCCCATCAGATGAGCGATGTCCCGTTGGGCCTGTTTCTGTCCGGTGGCCTCGATTCGGGCGGCCTCGCCGCGATCATGGCTCGGCAACGCGCCGAACCGGTGCAGACGTTCACCGTCGGCTACGGGGACGAGGCCGCCTCTTATAACGAGCTGGAGGCCGCCCGCGTCATGGCCCGCCACATCGGGTCGAACCATCATGAGGAAATCATCACGCCGAACGTGATGGTATTGCTTCCCAAACTGGTCTGGCATCTGGACGAGCCCTTCGCCGATTCTTCGCTGATTCCCACCTATCTGGTCTCGATGACGGCACGGCGCCACGTCACCGTCGCGCTGACCGGGATCGGAGGGGATGAGTTGTTCGGCGGCTATCCGAGATACCTCGGCGCCCGATTGGCCAACGGCTACGAACGCCTGCCCGTTCCGCTGCGCCGGGCCGCGGCGGGGCTGATCGATTGGCTGCCGGAATCGACCGGCAGCCGGAACATGGGCGGACGGATCAAACGGTTCGTGAAAAGCGGCCTGCTCCCGGCCCGGGAACGGTACCTCTCCTGGATTTCATTCTACGACCGGGCCGGACTGGAGGAGCTGCTGTCGCCGTCGATGAAGATGGCCGTCGGCCGGCCGGACTCGATCTGGGAGGCCCACCGCCGGTGGTATGATCACGCCGGCGCATCGAATGAGATGGACCACCTCTTTGCCACCGATGTTCGAGGGTATCTTGCCGACGATCTGCTGATGCTGGCGGATAAGATGAGCATGGCGGCATCGCTCGAGCTGCGGGTGCCCTACTGCGATCACCGGTTGATCGAGTACGCGGCGGCCATTCCCGGCGACCTCAAGGTGCGCGGTCTGACCTTGAAGGCGTTGTTCCGCCGCACGATCAGGGAGATGGTGCCCGCCCCCATCTTGAACCACCCCAAGCAGGGCTTCATGGTTCCAATCGCCTCTTGGCTCAACAAGGAATTGAAACCGCTGGTGAACGAATTACTCTCCGAGTCGGCGATCGACAAACGGGGCTATTTCAATTCTGCTTCGATACGTCGTCTGCTTGAGGAGCACGAGTCGGGCCGGAGAAATTGCGCCGATCAACTCTTTGCGCTGCTGGTGCTGGAGCTCTGGCATCGCATCTACATTGACGGGGAGCGGTGGTGACAACTACACGGAAAGCGGAAGAAGTCGCTTGCAACGGATGCGGAGGGATGGAGACGATTGTGTATGCCATTTCGCCTGACGGTCACCGTGTCGTCCGGTGCGTTCGGTGCGGGTTGATCTACACCAATCCACGGCTGCGCACAGATCTCACCGGACAGCGGGTCGATATACAAGATCACGAGGAGCTTGAGCAAGAATACGGCGCGGAACATGCGTTGTATGATGCCCGGTTCGATGAACGACTCGACTGGATGTCTTCCCGGCTTCCGTCCGGGGCCAGGGTACTCGATATCGGCTGTGCCTGGGGCTATTTTCTTGACCGGGGGCTGCGGAGAGGATTCAGAATGGCCGGTGTGGAAATTTCCCCTCGCACTGGGATGTTCGCGAAACGAAGTTGCCGGGACGTGCATATCGGCGAGCTGGCAACGGCGCCGTGGCCTGAGCAGTGGTTCGACGCTGTGACATTATGGCATACGCTGGAACACGTGCCCGATCCCTCCGAGATTCTGCGACTGGCGCATCGGCTGCTGAAACCGGGAGGGACGCTGTTTATCGAGGTGCCCGATGCCGGAAGCCGAATCGCCAGGGAACAAATAGAACACTGGGTCCATTTTCGCCCGCTGTCCCATCTCTATTATTTCGACCGGACGACGCTCGAAGTCCTGCTGGCGAAATGCGGCTTTACCTGCCAACGATTGGAAGGGGTGTCTCAAGGAACTGGATGGGGGGATCGGCTCAATCAGCTGGGTCTGGGTTGGGTGAGCAAGGCATTGCTGATGTCTTGTCCTGGCCTTGTGATGGCTGTACGTTCCCGCCTGATGCGAACAGGGCGGACGGAGACGGACGTGTTGATCGTGGCCGCCACGAGAAGAGATTGAGGGATGGAGAAAATTCTTGTCTTGAATGTTTCAGGGATCGGCGATTTTGCCGATTCACTCCCAGCGCTGAGACGCTTGCGGGTCGCGAAGCCAGGCGCCTTCATCCGGCTGGTCGTGGCTGAAAAGACGGCGCCGCTCGCCCGGTGCTGCCCCGATATCGATGATGTGATCGGCCTGCCCACGATGCCTGGCCGTGCCATTCCGGCGCCGTCCGATTCCCCCCGGTGGCTCCGTCGAATGATCGGCCTGCGCGGCCGTTACGACCTGGTGCTCGATTTGTACGGCGGCGAGTCCTTGGTCGGACGGTGTTGGCGCGCGTTGATTCGACTGATGTTATGCGCGCCTCTGATTGGACTGGACGGCCAACACGCGTCCGACAGCCAGTCTGCGCGGTATTTGAAGCTGGTGTCCAAGATCGGCACGTCCTCCCTGCCGGCACCCCCGCACACTGCCGCACCGCTGCATATCACCGACGCCGTCAGACGGGAGGTCCGGATCTGGCTCGACTCCCTGTCATGGGGGCCGCTGACCGGTCCCCGACTCGTTGTCGCGCTGGGCGGCGACCGACGGACGCGACATGAATCTCCGGAGCGGGCCAACCAATGGCTCGCACTGCTCCAGGCACGTTGGCAAGTGCGTCCCATTCTCATCGGGTCGCCGCGCGATCCGGGGTTGCCGTCCGGTTCAGCCGTACGGCACTTTGACGCCCGCGGCCGGTGGGACATCGCCAGAACCGCAGTGTTGATCGAGTCTGCAGACGCGCTGATCAGTACCGATAGCGCGCCACCACATCTAGCGGCTGTCTGGGGGGTTCCGACTGTTATTCTTGTCGGGCCCGGTGACGCCATCCGGTACCGTCCCCCCTTCTCCGAGACACGGCTCCGCCAGCTTCGGCACGAGGTTCCCTGCGCGCCCTGCTACCATGATCGATGTCCGTTGACAGGCGCCGATTATCAGCGCTGCATGACCGGCATTGCTCCTGAAGCGGTCGCCCGGGCGTTCGGCGAGCTCATGGCGATGAGCCGTGTGGTCGGCGGCGATTGATGCAGCTGCTGAAGCGGCTGGCCGAAGCCGTCACCAAAAGATCCGTTCGCCGGCTGTTGACGGACGCCTACGCGAATCCAGGCGGATCGGGCCACCGGAGAATTCAGCGGGCCGCGCGCGCCTGGTACGGAGTCGACCGTTGCGGACCGATTCGCCGGCTCGCGAGCCGTTGGTTTGTGGATTTTGTCTTCCAGGTTCAGCAGGAGCAGTCGATTCGCGATCAAGAACACCCGTTCCCCCCGTCGCCGATCGGTTTCGACGGCCTGATGATCGGGTGCCGAGCGGGGGATGCCAATTCCAGCGTCGTCTACTTGTACGGATTCAGCGACAATCTGACGTCATTTGCCCTGTACCAACGTTATGCCAAATCCGGAACAATTGCTGTCGACGTGGGCGCCAACATCGGCATCCATACGCTTGTCCTGTCCCGGTGCGTTGGCCGCACCGGGCGGGTGTACGCCTACGAACCCCTTGAGGCGCTATACCGGCGGCTGACGACCAATCTCTCCCTGAACAGCGCCGGCAATGTCACGGCCAGACCCTATGGGGCAGGGGAGAAGGCCGGGACAATTGCGTTCGATGACCACGCCGGCGATTTCAACATCGGCAAAGGGCGGTTCGATCCCGGCGGCGCCGGGACGATTCAGGTCCGGACGCTCGATGACGAACTCCGCGGCGTGGACGCGCCGGTCAGCCTGATCAAGATCGATGTCGAAGGGTACGAATTGCCGGTCCTGAAGGGGGCGTGTGACACATTGCAACGGCATCGGCCCGTGCTGCTGATCGAGTACAATCCCGATGCCTACCGGCTGGCCGAGGTCGAGGCATGCCTGCCGTACCCGGTCAGATTCGCGAAGGTGCCAGAGACCCGCTGGGACGTCCTGACCCCGGTGCAACCCGATGACATTCGAACGCGGGGAGATGTGTTGATCACGCCGGCATAAGGCGGCTTGCCGGAGGTCAGTTGCGACGCTGCGGTCGATTTCATTATACTGGTCGGGCGATTATTCCGGGGAGTGTCATCCATGGCCGCCATCCGTTCCGTCCACCAGCTCTTTCGAAGCCGGCCGACCATGGAAGGGGCCGGGGTCAAGCTCAAGCGCGCATTTGGATCACCCCAGCTCCCGTTATTCGACCCCTTCCTGCTGCTCGATGATTTTCATTCGGATCAGCCCGATGATTATCTGTCCGGCTTCCCCATGCATCCGCATCGTGGCATCGAAACGATCACCTATCTGCTGCAGGGGAGGGTGCTGCACAAAGACAGCATGGGCCACAGCGGCGTCATCGAAGCGGGCGACGTGCAGTGGATGACGGCCGGCGGCGGCATCATTCATGAGGAAATGCCGCAGGTCTCCACGCCGGAGCTTTGGGGATTCCAGCTCTGGGCCAATCTGCCCGCCTCGCACAAAATGATGGCGCCCCGCTACCGGGAGATCCGGCGCGAGCAGATCCCGGTGGTGACGCCTGCGGAGGGCGTGACGATCCGGATCGTGTGCGGCCGGGTCGACGGCGTTGAAGGGCCGGTGCGGGAAATCATCATCGATCCTGAATTTCTCGACGTCTCGCTGGCGCCGGACCACCGGTATGACCACCCCGTCAAGGCGGGCCACCGCGTGTTTGCCTATCTGCTGGAAGGCGAGGCGCGGTTCGGGGAATCGGACGGCGACGCGATCGGCATCGAGACGGTGGTATTGTTCGGCGATGGCGACACGGTGAGGATCGCCGCACGCACACGCGCGGCCAGGCTGTTGCTCATCTCCGGCACACCGATCGGGGAGCCGATCGCCTGGGGCGGCCCGATCGTCATGAACACGAGAGAGGAGCTGGCCCGCGCGTTCGAGGAGTACCGGGACGGGACCTTTCTTTCGCGCGTCAAACCTGAATGAGCTACAGATTGACCCCCCAGAGGGCGCGGACCGCCGAGCCGATCGCGTAACTGACGCCGACCGCCGCGGCGATGATGGCCAGATTCATCGCCATGCGCTTCCGGATGTCCATGCCTGAGAGAAACGCCAGCACCATCGAGACGAGCAGGATGGTGAGGCCGCCGGCCAGGATCGACGCAAGCGCGGTTGTCGCGCCCATGAGCACGGGCAGGATGGGCAGCACGGCGCCGGCAAAATAACTGGCGCCCACGACGGCGGCCGTGCCGAGCGCCGGTTCGCCGGACGCATCGCCTCCCGCCCGTTCGTCAAGAAACCGCCGCTTGGATGTTTGCGTGCGCCGCACTTCCTGTTCCGAATTGACGGCGATGTAGGCCCCGGCCGCCATGGAGAGGGCGCCGGCCACGGCGGTCGTGACGCCGGCCAACACCACCATGACACTGGAGCCGAACGCGGCGAAAAAACCGCTCACCGCGCCCAGGATCTCCACCAGACCGTCATTGAACCCGAGAAAGATGTTGCGGATACGATCCGGATTAATTTTCCTCGCCGTCAGCCGGGTGACCGCCTCATCCTCGTGCTGAAACTCATCCTCCAGGATTCCGCGCACCGCGCCCCCCAGCGGATCGTGCCGGTAGCGTTCCCACAGCGCCAGATATTTTCTCACGCCGTAGACCTCGATTGCCTCCAGGACCAGCTGCATGCCCAGATCGCCGGTGAGCCGGCAGGCCAGTTCGATCAACCACAGTTTCACGCGGCGGCCGGGATCGAGCGCGTCAAGAGGAAGCTGAAAAAACGCCTGCCAGAAGGCCAGGTGGCGGCTCTCAATGACGATCAACTCATCCAGCGTGGGATGCAGCTCTGGTTGCGCGAACGTGCGCAAGCGCCTGTAGAGCGACAGGTCAAACAGTTCGTCGAGCACAAGCTGACGGCCAAGGGATCCCGCCGATGAGGTTTCGGGTTGCATAGAAGCTGAAAACATGATAAGCCTTGTGCGGAGCCAGGGTCAAATGAGGGGGCCTCACGGCCCGCGGCGATACACCCGGCGCGACACGGCGACGTGAGCGACGGGCGCGGGCGGATGACCAGACTGCCGGAACCGGCTGGGAGACAACGCGATGACGACACGTCCGACGATGGTGACCTTTTCCAACGGCGTCAGGCTGATCAAGTGGAGCCGGAAGGAAGAGCCGACGGCCGAGTTGGTGGCCTCGGAGATGAAACGGTTTGGTTACTCCGTCTACGATCTGCAGACGATCGGCCCCTGGTTCGAGCGCAGCCGCCACGCGCATGACCATGAGGAAATCCGTGGCGCCGTCTCGGGCGTGACCACGTTCCACTTTGACGACTGTCCGATCACGATCGAGGGAGGGGATATTCTCTTCATCCCCGGCGGTCTGCCGCATGAGGTGATCAGCCACAACGGCCGGCCGTTCTCAGCGTACAAGGGATCATTGAGCGGGGAGCGAAAGGTCACGGAGTACGGGGATGCCAAGGGGAGCGTCGAAACACTGGCCAAAGAGCGGGCACGCGCCTCGTGACGTTGATCGGCCTCGATCTTGACGGCACCCTGGAGGACAGCCGCCGCGACATGGTGGCGGCCGCCCGGCGCGTCCGCATCCATCTGAAGCTGCCCCCCAGGCCAGACGACGCCCTGCTGCCGTGGGTCAACAAGGGGATGGACCAGCTCTACCGGGCCTGTTTCGACGATTTCATCGGGGGGGACGACTCGCGGCTGGCGGAGGTCCGCCGCCTGTATGAGACCGATTATTACAACCACGTCGCCGTGGAGACACGGCTCTACCCCGGCATCGCCCCGGCGGTCGAACAACTCTCAACCATGGGCGCGCTGGCCTGCGTGACGAACAAGCCGGAACAGATCTCCTGGCGGCTGCTTGAGGTGCTGGGGGTGAGCAAGCACTTCATGACCGTCATCGGAGGGGACACCTGTCCGCAAGGGAAGCCCGACCCCATTGTCCTGGAGGCGGCCGCCCGGCGCTGCGGATTTGATAAAAAGCCAGCGCGGACCATCATGATCGGCGACGCGACGGCCGACCTGAAAATGGGCCGAGCGTTCGGCGCGGCCACCATCTGGTGCGCCTGGGGGTACGCTGAGCACCCCGGAGAGGTCCGTCCCGATTGGACGGCCCACTCGCCGGAACAATTGCCGGATTTGGTGCGGGAGGCCTTGACCGAACGTGCCGGAGATCTCGACTGAAGGGCCGGTGACATGACGCGGGCGAACGTGGTCGGCGGATGACGGAATTGGCGACGCTCGGAGGAGGCTGCTTCTGGTGCCTGGAGGCGGTCTTCCACAGTCTCAAGGGCGTGTTGAAGGTCGAGTCCGGGTATGCCGGAGGATCGACGCCCAATCCCACCTACGAGCAGGTGTGCTCCGGCCGGACCGGTCACGCCGAGGTGGTGCAGGTGACGTTCGATCCGGCCGCCATCAGTTACCGGGAGTTGCTTGAGGTTTTCTTCGCCATTCACGATCCCACCACGCTCAACCGTCAGGGTCCAGACTCGGGCACGCAATACCGATCGGTCATCCTGTTCCATTCACCGGAGCAGAAGGAGGTCGCCGAAGGGGTGATCAAGGACATCGAAGCGGCCCGCATCTGGGACGGAACGATCGTCACCCAACTGGTCCCCTTGCAGATCTTCTACCGGGCCGAGGCCTCTCATCAGAACTATTTTCGCAATAACCCCCTGCAACCCTACTGTCTGGCCGTCATCGCGCCCAAGGTCGCCAAATTTCGCCAGCATCGACTGGCCGCGCTCCTCAGGCAGCCTCCGGCCTCGGCCATATGAAGCCGAGAATTTATTCGACCCGAGAGCTGCCGCCGGAGGTGATCAGCGAGTTGAAGCGGCGGTTCCGGCTGGATTGGAACCGTCGAGACCGTCCGGTGACCAGGCGCGAGCTGCTCCAGGCCGTCGACGGTGCCGAAGGGCTGATCACCATGCTCAACGATTCGATCGATGCGGCTGTCATGGCCGCGGCGCCGAAGCTGCGGATCATCGCCAATTACGCCGTCGGCTACAACAATATCGATGTCGTCGCGGCGAGCCGTCGGGGGATCGACGTCACGAATACGCCGGGCGTGCTCACCGAAGCGACGGCGGACCTGACATGGGCGCTGATTCTGGCGACGGCCAGGCGCCTGCATGAGGGAGAAGCGCTGGTTCGATCAGGTCGCTGGACGGGATGGGCGCCGACCCAGCTGGTGGGCGGGGAGATCTATGGGAAGACCATCGGCATCATCGGGATGGGTCGGATCGGACAGGCGGTTGCCAGACGGGCGCAGGGGTTTGCCATGGACATCATCTATCACAGCCGCAACCGTCTGCCCCTGATCAAAGAGGTCGTGCTGGGCGCCCGATACCAGTCGCTGAAAACGCTGCTTCATGAAGCCGACGTGGTCACGCTGCATCTGCCCCTGACCAATGAATCCCGCCATGTCATCGGCCAGGAGGCGCTGCAATGGATGAAGCCGACGGCCTATTTGATCAACACGGCGCGGGGACCGGTGGTGGATGAGAAGGCTCTGCTGAAGGCCCTCGCGCGAAAACAAATCGCCGGGGCGGGGTTCGATGTGTACGAAGAGGAGCCGCGCGTGCCGGCGGCATTGCGGCGGTTGAACAATGTCGTCCTCCTGCCGCATCTGGGTTCGGCCGCGCGAGAGACACGCGTGCAGATGGGCATGATGGTGATCGACAACCTCGCCGCCAGATTTGCAGGTCATGAACCGCCCAACAAGGTGAATTAACCGCACGTCGTGAGGGTCGGCGGGAGGTGAAGGAGTGGCCTCCGCCGTTCCTGAGCTGATGCGACTGTCGATCAAGGTCGTGCCCAGATCTTCACGGAACGCCGTCGTCGGGTGGGTGGGCACGGCGCTGAAGATCTGCGTGACCGCGGCGCCGGAGAAGGGGAAGGCGAACGAGGCGGTCGAGGGCGTTCTCGCTGAGACGTTGGGGCTTCCGAGGGACCGCGTCGGCGTCGTGGCCGGTCACGCTGCTTCTCGGAAGACGGTTGAGATCCACGGGATGGAAGAGCGCGAGGTGCGAAAACGGCTGCCGCCTCGCTGACGGTACCCCTGCGCCGCGAGGGCGATGACGGGCGGCAGTCCCGTCTTACGGCAGAAGGCGCAGCCTCCGGAGGAACGCCTCAATTTCGGAGAAGAGCGTTTCTTTCCGGTCGGTCAGCCGGTGATCGCCGCCGGCGATGAGGACCAACTCCAGCGGCCGCGCCTTCGTCAACTTCGTAAAGACGACGCTGTCTTCGAACGGCACCGAGTCATCCTCGGTTCCGTGCAGAAGCAGGGAAGGCGTGCGGTAGAGCGCCAACAAGCGGTCCATGGGGTACTGACCGGCGTCATCAAACAACGCGGGGCCGATCGTCACCTCCACCCATTGATTTTTGTAGACGATCTGCCCACTCTGCCTGAGGCGCTCGAGGCCCTTCGGTCCCAATTCCTCCATGCGCCGTTCGATGAATCGAAAACCCGGAGCGATCAGCACGGCCGCGGCGATCACGTCGGGATGGCGCGCCGCGTACCAGGCCGCCGTCTGTCCCCCCATCGACGAGCCGACCAGAACGTGCCGGGCGTATCCGCCCACGTGCTGCTGAAGCACGGCGTCCAGATCCTCAAGATTCCGCGACACGGTCAGCTCCCTGATCGTGCCCGATGACCGGCCGTGGCCGCGATGATCGAAGGCCAGAAACGCGCAGCCGGCCGCGGTGAAACGGTCGCGAAGATAAAGAACCTTCTCCCCTGACTGGTCCGACGCGAAGCCGTGCACATATGTCACCAGCGTCGTCGCCGGTCGTCCGGCGGCCGGCGGTGTCAGGGTGTAGTCGAGATGATCGGAGGGGCGCCCCGGGACTCGCAACTGGGCCATCAGCTGCATGATAGGGAGCGCGGTCAGCCGTGTCAATTGTAGGGGCTCGCGTCGCCCCATCCCGAACGGGGACAGATTTCAAATCTGTCCCCCTGCTGGGAGCCCCCTCGGCTCAAGCCCTCGGGACAAGCCCTCCCCCTCACGTTCGCGTTGCTCGCTGTAGATATCCCCCTGCAAGCCGGCGGGCATTTGATGCGCATACGATTGACAGTGTTGTGCGGAGCTGCTACGGTACGCCTTCGTTCATGAACGCGCCGATCTTCTCGGACCCGCTTGTCGTCAGGCACTCCCAACGGCTGATCGCAAGCTATCGCCACTGGACGGGCCGTCCGCTGATTCCCGATGACGCTTCCACGGCCATCCAGGCCCGCATGCTGTTCCACCATCCCTCTCCCGTCCTGTCTCATAACGCCCAGGCCGATCCCATCCTCAATTACGGCAATGCGGCCGCGCTCCACCTCTGGGACATGACGTGGGACGAATTCACCAAGACGCCCTCGCGGCTCACCGCCGAGCCGGTTGCGCGCGAGGAGCGGGCCCGGCTGCTTGCCGAGGCGGCGAAGCGCGGCTATCTCGACCAGTATCGGGGGATTCGAATTTCGCGCACCGGCCGCCGATTTGTCGTGGAGGGCGCAGTGGTCTGGACCGTGCTGGATGAGTCCGGCGTGATCGTAGGGCAGGCGGCGACGTTCGACCGGTGGACGTATGTGACCGAGGGGCGGGTGTGACACCCGCCCCTACGCCGATCCGGCAGATAATTTGCATTCCGCCGGAAAGGCCTCTATAATGACGAAAATTTTTCGCTCGAACGCTCGGCGTCTACCGCCGCAGGAGGAGGTGAGACGGAATGGGAACGTTGCTCTTCACGATTCTCCATTTTCTGGGATATACCAGCAGGCCCGATGAATGGTATACGGTCTGTTATCTCGTCTCCCTGGACATGATCAGCGTGACCATCGTGCTGGTCGGATGGTGTCAGGCGCGCTGCCGGCGTCGAGAGAGCGGCAGGCACGAGTAGCCGCCGATGCGGGTGGCGGTGCACCAGCCGCAGTATCTGCCGTGGTCGGGATTGTTCGACAAAATCGACCAGGCCGATCTGTTCGTGGTGCTCGACAATGTGCAGTACCAGAAGAATGAATGGCAGAACCGCAACCGGATCAAAACCCCGCAGGGATGGCGATGGCTGACCGTCCCGGTGCATTACGCCTATCCCCAGCGGTTGCGCGAGGTCCGCGTCGCCGAGACCGGCTGGCAACGGACCCACTGGCGGACGTTGACCCAGTCCTATCGCAAGGCGCCCCATTTCGACCGCTACGCCCCGTTGCTCGAGCCGCTCTACACCGCGCGATGGGCCTGGTTGGTCGATCTGGCGCTGGCCGGCATGGCGTGCCTGGCCGACGCGCTGGGCATCGGATGGGCGCCCCGGCTTGCGTCGGAGATGACGCTGACCGAGGAGCCCAATCAACGGCTCATCGACATTTGCCGGCAGGTCGGCGCCGATCACTATCTGGCCGGATCGGGGAGCCGCCATTACCTCGATCTGGCCGCGTTCGAGCGCGCCGGGATCGCGGTCAACGTTCAGCAGTTCAGCCACCCGGTCTATCCGCAGTTATACCCCCCCTTCGAAACGGGGCTGACGGTCCTCGATCTGCTCTTCAATTGCGGGCAGGAGAGTCTGGCCCGCCTGCGGGCGTCCAGGGGAGCCCTGCTGGAGGGACGATTGCCGTGAGGGAACCATGACGACGCGCAAATCGGCGGCCTTGAGACCGCCGCCGATGGACATCCTGGCGATCGGCGCCCATCCTGACGACATCGAGATCGGCTGCGGCGGCACGCTGATCAAGTACGCCGAACACGGCCATCGGGTGCATCTCTTGGTCGTGACCGGCGGCGAGCAGGGCGGGGATCGGGGCGTCCGACGGAAGGAGCAGGACGCCGCCGCCCGCGTCATGGGCGCCAGGAGGATTTTTTGGGGGCAATATGAGGATACGAAGGTCACCGTTGACCGGCAGCTCATCCAGAAGATCGAGCGGGTAATTGATGAAGTCGATCCCCTGTTTATCTTCGTCCATTACGGCGACGACACCCACCAGGATCACCGCCACCTGGCCACCTGCACGGTCACGGCGACCCGATACACCAGAAACGTTCTCTTTTATGAGGGGCCGACGACGCAGCAGTTCACCCCGACGGTCTTTGTGAACATCGATTCCGTGCTGGACAAGAAGCTCCGGGCCCTGAGGGCGCACGACTCGCAGGTGATGAAGACGAACATCGAGGGGCTGTCGATTCTCGACGTCGCCCGTTCGTCGGCCCATTTTCGCGGCATTCAGGGACGGGTGCGCAATGCGGAGGGCTTCGTGCCGCTGCGGCTCTTCATCAACATCGACTGAGGAGGTCATATAATGTGGGGGCCCGTGCAAATGTGAATCAGGGATTAAGGATTAGGGGACAAGGGGACGGTGGATTCACTATAATCCCTACCCCAGAGTCCCCCCCATTCATTACCACACCCCGGGCCACTGATTGTTGACCATTGTCCGGATGTCGCCCCTGATGGCCCCGAGACTGTGATGTGCCCAGCAATCAATGGGGGCGGGGGGAGATAACGTCTCCCCCCCATTCAATCACTCGCCCGTGCGGCGAAAAGCCGGAACGTGCCCCTCGGCGCTCCCGACGGGAGCCTTTCACCCAATTCGTGTTGCCCGCTATGAGCGGCAAAGTCAACACGGACTCTGAAGGCGTCACCTGTCTGACAAATCACTGAAAAACGGCTATACTTTTATGAGTCAAACAGCCCACACCCCATCACCTTCCACGGTCTTCCATGACACTCGTCACCTCCATTCACGGGCATAGCCGCTTCCTGGCAGTTCCCAGCGAGCCATCCGCCGGTGGCGGAGAACGTGAGGGAAGACTCCACGCCGCCAGGCGGATGGCGTGTACCGAGAATCGAATGTTGCATCTCACATTCGTTCGAGGTAAAGGGACGGCGCAAGCCCCTACAACTCGGTGACCGTGTCACAATCAAACGGAGGGCGGAGTGGTCGTCGAGCCGCCTCCATGATCCCCCACTCGAAACCCTGGCTGACGGCGGCAGACGCGCGGGCTGTCGCCGCCGTTGTGCGGGGCGGCCAGCTGTCGCCTTCCCCCCTGGTTGAACGGTTCGAACGCGCGGCGGCCCGAACACTCGGAGTCGCCGGGGCGGCGGCGGTCAGCTCGGGAACGGCGGCGCTCTATCTCACGTTGCGGGCTTTGGGCGTGGGTCCTCGAGATCATGTTCTGATGCCCAGCTATGTCTGCTCGGCCCTCCTGCACGCGACTGAGGCGACGGGGGCGACGGCGCTCCTGGTCGACGGTGACCCGGAGACCTTCAATCTGGCGCCCGACGATGCGAAGCGGCGCCTCCGCCGGCGCACCAAAGCCGTGATTGTCCCCCACCTGTTCGGTATGCCAGCTGATCTCACGGAGGTCCTGGCGCTGGGTCCGCCGGTGATTGAGGATTGCGCCCAGACGCTGGGCGTGCCGTATCACGGCCGGCCAGTCGGCTCATACGGCGTCGCGGCCGTCTGCTCCTTCTATGCGACCAAGCTGGTCGCGGCCGGTGAAGGCGGCATGGTGGCCAGCGACTCGTCGGCGTTGCTGGCCAAAATCCGAGACGGACGGTCCTATGATGAACGGCCGCGGTATTCGTCCGGTTTCAATTTCAAACTGTCCGGCCTTCATGCCGCGCTCGGATTGAGTCAGTTGAGTCGATTGCCGCTGATGGTGGCGCGGCGCCGCCGGATCGCGCGGCGATACGATCGCGCGCTGGCCGGGCTCCCGTGGCAACGGCCCGTGGCGCGCGCCGACCGGGGTCACGCCTTTCATCGTTACGTGGTGCGCGTTCCAGGTGGTCTTGATCGCGTCATGGCGCGCCTTGCGTTGCGGGGCGTCACGGCCCGTCGGCCTGTGTTCCGTCCGCTCCACCACTATTTCGGATACCGGGGATTCCCCGTCACCGACCGCCTGTGGCGTGCATCGCTGTCACTGCCGATCTATCCGTCGCTCACCAGCGGCGAGCTCAAGCGGATCGTCGCCGCCATTTCTGAGGCGGCGGATTCACACCGTCGGAGCCGGCCGTGACGCCCTGGGGCGGCCTGTGGGCCCTGACGGTCGCCGGTCTGATCCTGCTTCCTCCGGTCACCGGCTGGTTTCACGAGATCGGCCACCGCTGGCTGTTCATTTTTCTCCTGTCGATGTCGATCTCCGCCGGCGTCATGCCCGTGTGTCATTGGGCGGCCCTTCGGCTGGGAATCATCGACCGGCCGGATGACCGGAAACGGCACGCCCGTCCAACCCCCAAGCTCGGCGGACTGGCGATCTATGCAGCCATCGTGGGTGCACTGGCGGCCAATTCGGTCATGGTGCGGGGAATGGAGGCGATCGTCGCCGCCTCGACCATGATGCTCGTCATCGGTCTGCTCGATGACTGGCGGGGAGTGCCGGCGGCGTGGCGATTGATCGTTCAATTGACGGCGGTGGGAGTGGTGGTGGCGGCCGGCCAGCAGCTCACGCTCTTTCCCCAGACGCCCCTCGGCGAGACAGTCAACATCGTGCTGACGGCGCTGTGGATCGTCGGCATCACCAACGCCTTCAACTTTTTCGACGGCATGGACGGCCTGGCTGGCGGATTGGCGGTCATCATCGCGGGCTTCATGGGCATCATCGCCTTTCAGACCCGGCAGCCGCTGCTGGGTTGGATGACGGTGGCCCTGGTGGGCGCGTCGCTTGGGTTTCTGCTCTACAATTGGCGATGGGGCAGGCCGGCCGCGATTTTCCTCGGCGACAGCGGCGCCTCGTGCCTCGGATTTCTACTGGCCTGCCTGGCGGTCGCCGGCGACTGGTCGACTCGCGACCCGCTGGTGTCGATCAGCAATCCGCTGTTGATCTTCGGCGTCTTGATCTTCGACATGGTGCATATCACCGTCGCCCGGCTGGTCACGGGGCGTGTCCGGACCTTCAGGGAATGGATCGATTACGTCGGCACCGATCATCTTCATCACCGTCTCCTCCGACTCTTCGGCCGGCCTGCCATGGCCGTCTGGTTCATTTTTTTGCTGAATATGGCGCTGGGCCTGTCGGCTCTTGAATTGCGGGACGCAACCTTGACCGAGGCATTGTTCCTAATCATTCAAGCCGTGATCATGCTGACCCTGGTGACTCTGCTCGAGCACGCACAGCGGGCGCTGTCGGCGTCCGGCCGCTGAGGGTGAGCCCGCGGCCCGACGCGCGCGCGTTCCCCATCGGGCCGCAAGGCGCTTGCGGGCGGGGCGGACCGGCACCCATGCCGTCCGCGGTCGCCGCATGTTCGTCATCCTGATATCCCTGTTGTCTTTACAAGATTCCGGACTTACCCGTATAATGATGACACTGTCGCAAGCTCTGGCAATCACTGAAGGTTTTGAGGGAGGTTGTTGGAATGCCGTCTGACTCGCAGGAACGACAGGAACGGGACGTCGTCCGCCGCATTTCGGTCCGACAATGGATCGTCGGCAGCGCGATGATCAGCATCGGCATTATGATCGGGTTGTTGCTGGCCACGGATATCAACTGGTTCCCGGCCGACCGCTCCGTGCAGGAGCCGACGGCGGCCGCCACTCCGCCGGCCGTCGCACCGCTGCGGACCAGCGGCCCACACCCCCCCGCCTCCGCGTCGGACAATCAGCTCTTCGTCAAGGTGGCGGAAGCGGCGACGCCGGCGGTGGTCAATATTTCCACCAGCCGGGTGATCAAGGGGCGTCAGGGCGGCGCGCAGCAGAATCCGCTGCTTGAGGATCCCTTCTTCCGCCGATTTTTCGGCGATGATTTTTTCCGACAGTTTGAGAATCCTCCGGCGCGGCGGGAGCAAAGCCTGGGCTCCGGCGTCATCGTCGACCCCAACGGCTACATCGTGACCAACAATCACGTCGTCGCCCAAGCCGACGAGATCAAGGTGCTGTTAGCGGACAAACGTGAATTTACCGGCAAGGTGGTAGGGAGCGACCCGAAAACGGACGTGGCGGTCGTCAAGATCGGCGCAACCAGCCTGCCGACCATCCCCTGGGGCGATTCGAGCGACTTGAAGGTGGGTGAATACGTGCTGGCGATCGGCAATCCGTTTGGATTGAACCAGACCGTCACGATGGGCATCATCAGCGCGGTGGGACGGGCGAATGTCGGGATCGCCGACTATGAGGACTTCATCCAGACCGACGCGGCCATCAATCCCGGCAATTCCGGCGGCGCGTTGGTCAACACCCGCGGCGAACTGATCGGCGTAAACACGGCGATCTTCAGCCGGAGCGGCGGCTACATGGGAATCGGGTTCGCGGTGCCGAGCAACATGGTTCGGCTCGTGATGACCAGCCTGATCAAGGAAGGCAAGGTGACCCGCGGGTGGTTGGGTGTGAGCATTCAGGAGGTGACCTCCGAGCTGTCCAAGCAGTTCGGATTGAAAGAGGCGAAGGGTGCGCTGGTGAGCGACGTGCTGAAGGAGACGCCGGCGGACCGGGCCGGCCTGAAGCGGGGCGACGTCATCATCACATATAACGGCCATGACATCGCCAATGCCGGACAACTGCGCAATCTCGTCGCCGAAACGGAGGTGGGCCGGCAGGTCGACGTGACGATCATCCGCGACAAACGGGAAAAGACGCTGTCCGTCAAAATCGATGAACAGCCGAAGGAAATCGCCGGCGGAGGCGGAGGGACCGCCGCCCCATCCGACAACGAGGTGTTGTCGGGCCTGGAGGTGCAGCAACTGACCCCCGATCTTGCCGATCAATTGAACCTGCCGCATTCGCTCACCGGCGTCGTGATCACCAGTGTGGACAGCGGCAGCCTTGCAGAGGAAGCGGGGGTGCGCGCCGGTGACGTGATTGTGGAAATCAACCGGCAGGCGATCAAATCCCTCAATGACTATCAGCGGATCGGCCGGCAGCTGAAGGCCGGTGAATCGGTGCTGTTGCTGTTGAATCGAAATGGACAAATGCTGTTTGTGACCCTGAGTCCATAACGGGATGAATCGACCCCTTCAGAGAGAGGCCCGCCTCCGCGCGCGCGGCATTGGATCGGGCGGGAGAAAGGCTCCTGCGTGAGCACGGCGTGGTTGATCCGCGGCGGCTTCATCCTTTTGGGCGCCCTTTTGGGCGGCTTCCTGTTCGCCTCACGGCCGGAGGGCGGGGGCATCAGCACGTACGGACTGGTCCTCGGCGCGCTCAGCTCGACGCTGGCCGTGGCGATTGAACGCGCGACCGCACGCGTCGCTGTCATCCCGCTCTTGGGTGCCGGCCTCGGAGCCCTCGCGGGCATCGGCGGCGCGGGGTTGCTGCTGCTTGTCTCCGGACCGGCCGTCTTGGCTCATCCGGCCGTCGGGGGAGCCGGAGGAAATTTCTGGGCGTGGCGGATGGGTTTGGGGCTTCTCTTCGGTTATTTGGGCGCCGCCATCGGCGTGCGTGTGGGGGGCCGTGCGGAACCGGGCGGCTGGCGGCCGTCCGTCCACGGCTCGGCCTCCGGCCTCGAGACGGCCGGTCCGGGACCGAAGTTATTGGATACCAGCGTGATCATCGACGGACGAATCTCGGATCTGTGCGAGACGGGATTTATCGAGGGCGGCTTCGTGCTGCCCCAGTTCATCTTGCAGGAATTGCAGCACATCGCCGATTCGTCGGATTCTCTGAAGCGGGCCAGGGGACGGCGGGGGCTCGACGTGCTGCGGCGGGTCCAGGAGATGCCGGGCGTGACCGTCCGGATCATCGATGACGATTTTCCACAGATCCGTGAAGTCGACGCCAAGCTGGTGGCGCTGGCCAAAAAGCTTGGCGCCAAGATCATGACCAATGATCTGAATCTGAACAAGGTGGCCAGCCTGCAGGGTGTGAAAGTGTTGAACATCAATGAGCTGAGCAATGCCCTGCGACCCATTGTGCTTCCGGGTGAATCGCTGCGCGTCTTCATCCTGAAGGAGGGCAAGGAGGCCGGACAGGGGGTCGCGTATCTTGAAGACGGCACGATGGTGGTGGTGGACGACGCCAAGCGGCTGATCAGCAAAACTGTCGATGTCGTTGTCACGAGCGTCCTGCAGACGACCGCCGGCCGGATGATTTTCACCAAGCTGCGCGAGGAGCCCCAGGAATGACGGAGGCCGCGCCCGGCCGCCGGGCCGTCGCCGCCGTCGTTGTGGCGGCCGGAAGCGGGACGCGCATGGCCCGCTCGCGCCCCAGCGAGGGGGGAGCGGCCCACTCGGTCGCCCGATCACGCCCCAAACAGTATCTGCAGCTGGCCGGACGGCCGATTCTCACCCATACCATCGACCGATTCGAATCGACACCGGCCGTCGATCTGATCGTCCTGGTCGTGCCGCCGGGAGACGAACGGGTCTGCGCCGAGGAGTTCATCCGCCCCTTCGGATTTCACAAGGTGGCGGCGATCGTGGCCGGCGGGGCGGAGCGGCAGGCCTCCGTGGCCCACGGTCTGGCGGCGTTGCCCGACAACGTGGAGTGGGTGGCGGTCCACGACGGGGTGCGCCCCTGCGTGACGCCGGAGCAGATCACGGCCGTGATCGACGCCGCCGGCGAAGCGGACGGGGCCATTCTGGCCGTGCCCCTGCACGACACGCCCAAACAGGTCGGTCCCGACGCCGTGATCCAGTCCACGCTGCCGCGATCGCAGATCTGGCTGGCGCAGACGCCGCAGGTCTTCCGGCGGACCGCGTTGTGGGAAGCGCATGCGCGGGCGGTGGCGGACGGCGTGATCGGCACCGATGACGCCGCGTTGATGGAACGGCTGGGGGCCCGCGTCGTCGTGGTGGAGGGGGCCTCCGCCAATATCAAGATCACCACCCCGGAGGACCTCCCGGTCGCCGAGCGGTGGCTGTCGAGCCGGGGGATAGCGGCCGCCGGTCGATCGTTATGATAGAGCATTCCTTCTGGCGCCAGCCAGCCGAGCGTCGGTGTGACATGCGAGAGATGATCCAATCGCATTGGGCGATAGGGCCGGCCGGGGTGTGGGGGCGGCAGCCCCCACAGACAAATGACTGGGGGAGGCGGCAGCCCCCACAGACAAATGACTGGGGGGAGTTGAGCAACTCCCCCTGATCTCATGATGCGCATCGGCCTCGGATATGACCTGCATCCCCTGACGGGGGGACGCCCGCTCGTTCTGGGCGGGGTGACGATTCCCTTTTCCAAAGGGCTGGACGGCCATTCCGACGCCGATGTCCTGACGCACGCCGTCTGCGACGCGCTGTTGGGCGCGGCGGGACTGCAGGACTTGGGCGCCCTCTACCCCAGCTCCGATCCCACTTATCGGGGCGTGAGCAGCCTGATCCTGCTGGAGGACGTGGGACGGAAAATCCGCACGGCCGGTTTCCGGCTCGCCAACCTGGACAGCGTCATCGTGGCGGAGGCGCCGAAACTGGCGCCTCACCTTGAGCAGATGCGCGGAGCGTTGGCCAAGACGCTGGGGGTCGATCCCGCCCAGATCTCGATCAAAGCCAAGCGAGCCGAAGGGGTGGGCGCCGTCGGACGGGGCGAGGGCATCGCCGCACAGGCCGTCTGCCTGCTGGAGCGTAGCAATGTTTGAGACGGTCAGGGAGGATCTCCACGCGGTCTTCGAACGGGACCCGGCCGCGACCAGCACGCTGGAGGTGTTTCTCACGTACGCGGGTTTTCAGGCGATTCTGCTCCATCGTCTGGCGCACCGATGCTGGAGGCTCCGCCTGCCCCTCATTCCCAGGCTCATCTCGCATCTGTCCCGCTTCCTGACGGGTGTGGAGATTCATCCAGGGGCGACGATCGGCCGGAGCGTGTTCATCGATCACGGCATGGGCGTGGTGATCGGCGAGACGGCCGAAATCGGCGATCACGTGACGCTGTTTCAGGGCGTCACCCTGGGCGGCACCGGCAAGGAACGGGGCAAGCGCCATCCCACCCTCGGCCACCACGTGGTGGTCGGCGCGGGCGCCAAGATTCTCGGCGGCATCACCATCGGCGATCACGTCAAGGTGGGGGCCAACTCGGTCGTGCTCAAATCGGTGCCGGCCCATTCGACGGTCGTCGGCATTCCGGGCCGGGTCAAGCGCATGGAGGCGGGCGCCGATCAGGACGAGCGGATGATGGACCACGCCAACATCCCTGACCCGGTCAGCGAGCGGCTGGAGCGGTTGGAAACGGAGCTGTCGCGGCTGCGCCGGCAGGTCGAGCCATCGTCGGGTCCGGAGCGGGTATCGACGCGCACGGGCGGGGAGGGGGGAGTTGAATCCGGGTGAGCCGCCGCCGGGCGGGGCGCGGAGCGGAATGTTCGTCACGCGCCGGCGCGATGACGGTGAATCCAGGACGCGACCTGATGGTGCGGGAACAAAGCTGACTGGTGATCGGGCGACCCAGCGACCGGCGGCGGGTCAGAATCCCTTGGCGACGCGAAGCAGCTCTTCCACCGTGGTCTGCCGGTCGAGCACTTTCCGGATCCCGTCATAACGCAGGTCGGTAAATCCCTTCTTTTTCGCATGCCCGGCGATCACGCCGGCTGAGGCCCGTTCGCTGATAAGTTCCCGCATCTCATCATCCACCACCAGCACCTCATGCACGCCGGTGCGGCCTTTGTACCCGAGCTGCTGGCACGCGGCGCATCCAGTTCCTCGGCAGACGGTCATGCCGGGCGGGAGATCGGTCAGATTGAGATGGCCCAGCTCCGATTTCTTCGGTTCGTACGAGCTCTTGCACTGCGGGCAGATGGTCCGCACCAGCCGATGGGCGATGACGCCGAGCAGGGAGGGGGCGAGCAGATAGGGCTCGACGCCCATTTCCACCAGCCGCATGATCCCGCTTTTCGCGTCGCCGGTATTCAACGAGCCCAGCACCAGATGGCCGGTGAGCGCCGCCTCGGTCATGAGCGTCCCCGTATCCGGACCGGGAATTTCGCCCACCATGATCACGTCCGGATCCTGCCGGAGCGCCGCGCGAAACGCGTTTTCAAAACCGAAATCCTTTTTGGGGTTGACCTGGATCTGGTTGACCAGCGGGAGCGGGTATTCGATGGGATCCTCAATCGTCAGAATCTTCTTTTCGACCGACTTGATTGCGTTGAGGATGGCATAAAGAGTTGTACTCTTGCCGCTGCCGGCCGGGCCGGTGACCAAAATGATGCCGGAGGGCTGATGAATCAATGACTCGAGCCGTTCGAAGTTCGGCTTGGAAAAGCCCAATTCCTCCAACCCCAGACGGACCCTGCCGCGATCGAAGACCCGCAGGGCGATCGTTTCACCGTGGTAGGCGGGGACGCTCGAGACCCTGATGTCCAGCGCGCGCGTGCCCAACTCAAACTGAATCCGCCCTTCTTGGGGTTTCTGCCGCTCCGCCGTGTCCAATTGCGCCAGGACTTTGATGCGCGACACGATGGCCTGATACAACGACGTCGGGAACGCCGCGACCTCGCTGAGCGCGCCTTCGACCCGGTAGCGGACCACGGACCGCCGTTCCCCCGGTTCGATATGGATGTCGCTGGCGTGCTTGTCGGCCGCCTGGCTGATCATCTCATCGACCAGCTCAATGACGGGCAGTTCCTTGCCGGCCCGTTTGAGCCGTTCGATTTCGGCTTCGCCTCCACGGTCCGGATCGAATTGCTGCAATGAGACGGTAGATGACTGACGGCGCTGTGACTTCATGAAATAGCCGGTGATGGCCGATTGCAAATCGGTCCGGGTCGCCAGCACGGTCTGCACGTGGCATTTGGTCTCGGTGGAGACCGCATCGATGACGTCCAGTTGCGTCGGATCACTCACGGCGAGCGTGAGCTCCCGTTCAACCAGAAAGACCGGCAGCACCAGATGACGCTTGATGATCTCTTCCGGCACCAGCTTGATGATCTCCGGGTTGATGGCGATCTGGCTCGTTTCGAGCACGGCAAGATTGAATTGGATGCCCAGCGCGTGGGTGAGGTTTTTCTCCGACACGTATCCCTGCTCGATCAGGATCGTGCCGAGGTCGCGCGGGGACTTCTCCTTCGCCTGTTCGCTCAGCGCGCCGGCCAGCTGCTCCTCGGTCAGCATTTTCTCGGTGATGAGAATCCGCCCGAGTTTTTCCTGGACGATCTGGGTGGTGGTCTTTGCAGCCATGGTCGCAGCCCGCGCCGGATGGACGTTCACTCTTCAAGGTAGCACAAGACTGCGGCCTGTCAATCGGAGTGAAGGCTGGCGTGGCGGGTCGGGCGAACGCCGTGTTGAAGAGAGACGGGTGCGGGGAAGTTTCTTACATACCCATGATCTGATAACCCGCATCTACGTAAATTACTTGGCCGGTAATACCGCTGGCGAGCTGGCTGCAGAGAAACAGCGCCGCGCGGCCGACTTCCTCCTGGGAAATATTCCGCTTCAACGGGGCTTTTGTCTCCGCAAAGTGCAGCATCTCCTTGAATCCGGAGATGCCGGCTGAGGCGAGCGTTTTGACCGGCCCCGCCGAGATGGCGTTGACGCGGATATTTTTCGGGCCGAGGTCGGCCGCCAGGTAGCGGACGCTTGCCTCGAGCGCCGCCTTCGCGACTCCCATGACGTTGTACCGCGGAATCACCTTCTCGGCCCCGTAGTAACTGAGCGTCACCACGCTACCGCCTCCGCGTGCTTCCATCAACGGCAGCGCGGCCCGGCAGAGCGCGACCAATGAATAGGCGCTGACGTTGAGCGCGAGCGCGAACCCTTCCCTGGACGTCTCGACATAGGCGCCCTGCAGGTCGCGCCGGTCGGCGAAGGCCACGGAGTGAATCAGCAGATCGAGGCCGCCGTACTGCTGCTTGATCCCATCGAAAAATGCGGCGATTTCGTCATCCTTGGTCACGTCGCAGGGGAGAACGACCTTGGCCCCGACTTCGCTGGCCAGCGGGCGCACCCGCCGCTCCAACGCCTCGCCGAGATAATTGAACGCCAGTTCGGCTCCCTCCTGGTGAAGCGCCTGCGCGATCGCCCAGCCCAAGCTCCGTTCATTGGCCACGCCGAAGACGGCTGCCACTTTCCCTGTCATCAAGCCCATTGAGCACTCCTTTCAGGCGTGCATCATAAAAGAAGCGGGGGAGGAATGTAAATACGGGGAAGAGAAAGGTGCGCGGTTTAATGGATAAGTGGAAGAGATGAGATATACTTAA
>DATIZH010000008.1:0-27599 GCA_035517195.1 Nitrospiria bacterium
ATAGAGTTTTATTGCTATCATCATCCAAGTGCTAGCAATCATTGGCTCCAAGTAGTTGATTATTGTGCATGGGCAATCTATAGAAAATGGGAAAACCATGATGAAAGGACCTATAAAACGTTGCGGCCTCGGCTTGCCTTACCAGAGCGCGATGTCTTAATAAGTGGCGTAGACTATTATTACTAGTCAAACTGAGTCACTACCCAATATGCCATACTGACCGAGCACTGGTCACCACGCATGGATCTTCATGACAAGAGCCGTCATGTGTCTCCAACCCGACTTGCTGCAAGCCGCGCAGTCGCATCGCTGGTTGACAACGGCTTGCTGAACAAATAACCCTGCATTTCATCACACTGAAGCGAGCGCAGCAGTTCGAACTGCGGCTGTGTTTCCACACCTTCCGCCACCACTTTAAGACGCAGGCTATGGGCCAGTGTGATCACCGCCGTCACAATTGCCGCGTCCACGGAATCTCTTGTGATCTCGTTCACAAAGGAGCGGTCAATCTTGAGCCGCTGGATGGGGAGTTGCTTCAAATAGTTCATGGACGAGTATCCGGTGCCAAAATCATCAATGGCGATTTGGATACCCAATGCATGCAGTTCCTCAAGAATCCGAATTGCCTTGTCCTGATGTTGCATGATGCTTTCCGTCAGTTCCAGTTCCAGGGTGTGAGGGGCGACTCCGGATTCAGTAATAATCCCTTTCAACATCTTGACAAGGGTGGGCTGTTGAAACTGCCGTGCCGATAGATTCACCGAGACACGGTCGATCGGCAGCCCGTTTGCTTGCCAGACCTTCAATTGCCGGCATGCCTCCCGTAACACCCATTCGCCGATTGGCGTAATCAATCCAGTCTCCTCCGCCATGGGAATAAAATCCGCGGGGCGGATCAACCCTTTGTCCGGGTGCTGCCAGCGGATCAGCGCTTCCATACCGACGATCCGCTCCGCCTGAAGATCGACGACGGGCTGGTAATGCAACAGCAGTTGCTTCCGCTCCAGCGCCTGCCGAAGGCTGAATTGCATCTCCAGATGCGCCGACGCCTTGGCGTTCATTTCGGGGGAATAGAGCTGACAATTGTTCCGTCCCTGCTCCTTCGCCCGGTACATGGCGGCATCCGCGTTTTTCAGGAGCGTGTCGCTGTCCCGTCCATCGCTGGGGAACACACTGACGCCGATGCTGGCGGAGACAAACAGTTCCCGCCCCCCGATGACAAACGGCGCGGATAATGAGGCGATGATATTCCGGCAGATGCCCATCACGTCGTCGGGCCGGGCCAGATCCGCGAGGAGAATCGTAAATTCGTCCCCGCCCATTCGTCCGACGGTATCGCCCGTCCGCAGGCAATTCGCCAGCCGTGTGCCGACCTCCTTCAACAAGGCATCGCCGGCTTCATGACCGAGGCTGTCATTGATGGGTTTGAAGCGGTCCAGATCCAGAAAGGCGACGGCCGCCCCCCGACTGTGCCAGGGAAATCGCGCCAGCGTCTGGTTCAGACGGTCCATGAACAGCACCCGGTTGGGAAGCCCTGTCACCGCATCATAATGCGCCAGATATTTCAGGCGTTCCTCCGTCAGCTTTCGATCGGTGATGTCACGCAACACTCCGGTGAACAGACGCCGACCGCCGAATTGGACCTCGTTGACGGACAGTTCCAGCGGAAACACTGACCCGTCTTTGCGTCGTCCTTCCACCTCGCGGTCAATCCCGATCATCTCCTCCCCACCCATGTCGAGCAGACCACCGAGCGTACCATCAGGGTCCTCTTGGCGCGAAGAGGGTATGAGCAGCTTGATCTTCCGCCCGATGATCTCCTCCGGGCTATACCCGAAGATTCGTTGTGCCCCCCGATTGAACGTCTCAATCGCCCCACGCTCATCGATGACAATGACGCCCTCGCTGGCCGACTCAACGATCGACCGGCTTTTGGCCTCGCTCTCTTTCAGCTTAAACGTCCGCTCTTTCACGATGCCTTCCAATTTGGCATTGAATTCCCTGAGATCGTCCCTCGCCTTCGTCAAATCCCGATTTTGTTGGATCGCGTGCTCATACGTGGAAATCAGCAGATTGACGACCTGGCGGACGTCTGAGTCTATGGTATAGAGCGTCCCGTTAAACATAATGGTATTGGCCGGACCCGTTGCTTGTTGCTCTCGGAGCCGTCGATCGTCCAACAGATGCGAGATCCGTTGAAGGAGAAATCCCTCGTGGTACGGCTTGGTCACAAACGAGTCCGCCCGAGCCATCAATCCGTGGATAACGTCGTCCGATTCTGACAACGACGTGAGCAGGATCACGGGAATGTTTGTCAGACCGGCGTCCTCCTTGATCGCCCGGCACAGCTCAAACCCATTCAGGCGCGGCATGATGATGTCGCTGATCACCAGCGCCGGTCGTCTGTCCTGCACCATTGATAATCCTTCGGCACCGTCACGGGCGATCAAGACGCCGAACCCCTCGCGAAGCAGGAAGCGTTTGAGCAGCTGGGCCTGCAGGGCGCTGTCCTCCACAATGAGCAGGTTGCCACGACCGCCGCCTGATATTGTCTTCTTCTCCGTTGTCGTCGCGCTCTCCTTCACGATCCGGTCCCACTCCAATTAAATGTGATCACTGAGAACGGGGGAAAGAGATTGATGCATTCGAACACGATCGCACAGTGGGCGACGTGTATGATGGGTCAATGCCAGTCGCCAAGTGATGTGTTACCCGGGAAGACGGCACAATGGCCATCAAGACAGTTCCCCCTGACGCCATTTTGAGCGGAGTAAGTGTGCGATCACCGCACCTTCACCGCCGTTGGATGTATCGAAAATAACAGAGTTTTCCGTCTTCTTCATCGTTATCTGTAAGCATAGGTCCTGCCCATCACTCTGTCAATTCATCGGATCCCGCTGATCGTTCCGCCCTGATGACAGACGAGCCATCGTACAACCTACTGGATCAGGTGCGGATCAAACCGTTGAACAAAAAGATTGTCAGAAGAAACGGCAGGCAGTCGTCGGAACCGCCCTACCCGACTGGGCAGGCGTTAGGAGCGCGGAGGTCGACTCGACAAATCGCAGATCTATCAGAGACATCAATGATGTCAGACACGACCAAGACAGAACGCTTCTGATCGGGCAGCGCCACTCATCGTGCCGAGCATCGAGATGGATGATTCCTCACCGTTGGTTTTAATAAATTCGTCCTTTGCGCATCCTCAACTCGCATCGGTTATCCCCTCTCGATCTGCTGGTTCGACTCCCAGATCAGCACCTCCGCGCCTGTCCCGGCGTCCGCGTTGAGTTTGGGCGTCCCGGCCGCGGTCAAGCGGGCCGCGTCGCCGGCGCGCAGGACGCCAGCCCCCTCAAGCTCTACCGCGCCTTTGGCAACGTAGAGATGCACATAGGGAGCCTCGGGAACAGTGATCCGTTCTGCCGGCTTCAACCGCCCGACCCACAGCGCCGCGCCCTTCTGGCGGATCGAGATGGCGGATGTGTCCCCCTTGCCTGAGGCGACTTGAATCAACCCGCCCTTCTCCAGTTCGCGGCCGACGTCGAGCTGTTCATAGCCCGGTGCGATCCGTTCGGTGTCGGGCGGGACCCACATCTGGACGAAATGGACCGGGTTCGTCCCGTTGGGATTCATTTCGGAATGCCAGATGCCGGTGCCGGCGCTCATCCGCTGGGCCAATCCGGGATAGATGATCCCCGTGTTCCCCTCCGAATCCTTGTGCTCGAGCTCCCCGTCCAGCACCCAGGTGACAATCTCCATGTCCCGATGGGGATGCGTCATGAAGCCGGTGCCCGGCCGGACGACGTCGTCGTTGTTGACGATCAGAAGGCCGTGGCCCGTGTTATCCGGGTCGTAATGGGGCCCGAAGCTGAAACTGTGGCGGGAATTCAACCAACCCGTCCTGGTCTGAAACCGTTGCTCGGCTGTCCTGATGTCGATCCGGTTCTCTGACTTGGGAATCATGCCACCCCCCTTTCATGCGCGCCGCAGCACGGCGCCGGTGCCGTTTCTCCTCACGTCGCACCGGCCGATCCGGGGTCGACTGTCGGACCGTCCCCCGTCATTCTTCGTAGCGTTCCACCACGTCGGCCGGACGGACTGTGGCCGCGTTGGGATCGGCGCCCGCGTCGCGCAGCCCGCGCCGCTGTCGGAGCAGATCCCAGCACTGGTCGAGCTCAACCGTGATCGCGCGCAGCCGATTGAGCTCCTCTGTGCTCAACTGCTCCTTCGTAAAGAGCCGGTGCTCTTCTTGTGCCAGCTGATCGATGTGATGCAACACCTGTCCGTCCTCCATGAGCGTCCTCCCTTGGTTGTTTCCGAATAGGATGCGGAACTCGCGTCACGCCATGATGCGTCGCGAGCCGTTCCTTCACGGACCGCCGCCGGATCATGCGGCGGCACTCCCCGTGGACGCGGTCTCGTCGCCTGCCGTCCCTTCGATCACCGCTTCCACAGGATATGGCCGGCCTCCAGCGGGACCGCTGCGCCTGTGTGATGCGGGATCAGTCGCACCGTATAGTCTGACGCCGGCCGCCCGGCGGGCAGTTGCGCGCGATAGCTGTACTCGCGCGCATCGCCCGTCGGCTCGAGCGCCCTCGCCATCTCCATTCGCTCCGGTCCGCCCTCCCCGATTCCATCGGCATAGAGCTCCACCCGCACGGCCTCCGGGTCGAGATCCTCGAGATAGACCCGCGCTTCAAAGCGGTGTTGCCCGCCCCCGGTGTCAATCTTCACCTCGCCGATGCGCAGCGCGGCCCATCGTTGGTCCAGCGCCCGCCGCCACGCCGCGATCTCCGCGCCGACGGCGCCATTGTCGGCGGCCCGCTTCAGATAGGAGGAGGCCGCAGGAAGATAGTGCTCCTCGGTATATTCGCGCACCGTCCGGTTGGTGGAAAAGCGCGGCGTCAACCGCGCCATGCTGCGCCGCATTCGCGCCACCCACGTCGTGGGAATTCCATCGCCGTTTCGCGCGTAAAATTCGGGAACGACTTCCTCCTCGAGCAGGCGGTAGAGGGCGTCGGCTTCGGCGGCGTCCCAGGCGGGATCATCGCCATGCTCCTTGCCGTCGCCCAACGCCCATCCGACGTCGGGCGTGTAGGCTTCCGCCCACCACCCGTCCAGCTCAGATACGTTGATGCCGCCGTTGACCAGCACCTTCATGCCGCTCGTCCCGCTCGCTTCCCATGGTCGACGCGGCGTGTTGAGCCAGACGTCCGCCCCTTGTACCAGGTGCTCGGTCAGCAGCATGTCGTAGTCGCTGAGAAAGATCGCGTGGGCGCGGACGTCGGGCCGGCGGATGAACTGAATCCATTGCCGGATCAGTTCCTGCCCGGCCCGGTCCGCCGGATGGGCCTTGCCGGCGATGATCAGTTGCACGGGGCGCGAGGAATTGCTGAGCAGGCGCAGCAGGCGCTCCGGGTCATGCAGCAGCAGGTTCGGCCGTTTATACGTCGCGAAGCGGCGGGCAAACCCCATGGTCAACACCTGGGGATCGAGCAGTCCTCTCGCCGAATCGGCCGCTCCGGCCGGCGCGCCGGACGCGGCGAGCAGCCGGGCCAGCCGTTCGCGCGCAAAGTCGACGAGCGCGCGGCGGGCGTCGGTGCGCGCGCGCCAGAGACCGGCGTCGGAGGCGCGGCTCATGTCTCGCTCGAGGGTCTTCGCCTCCCCGAGCCATCGGTCCTTTGTGCAGGTTGCCGTCCACAGCTCTTCGGCCTGGGCCGATTCCCAGGACGGCGTGTGCACGCCGTTGGTCACGTGGCCGACCGGGATTTCGTCCACCGGCCAGTGGGGGAACAGCGGATCGAAGAGGCGCCGGCTGACGGCGCCATGCAGACGGCTCACTCCGTTCACCGCCCCGCTGCCGCGGATCGCCAGATAGGCCATGTTGAACGCTTCAGTCGGATCGTCCGGATTCCGGCGGCCCAGGGCCAAGAGATCGCGGAGGGTGATGCCGAGCTGCATTTCCGCGTATCCGCCCAGGAAGTGCTCGATCATGGCCGAGGCAAACCGGTCGAATCCGGCCTCCACCGCCGTATGCGTCGTAAACAGATTGCCCGCACGCGTCGCGGCCAGTGCCTCAGCGAACGGCCGCCCCGTCGCCCACATGAAGCTCCGTGCCCGCTCCAGGACGGCGAATGCCGCATGCCCTTCGTTGAGATGGCAGACCTCCGGGCTCTTGCCCAGCGCGACCAGCAGCCGCCATCCCCCGATGCCGAGGACCAGCTCCTGCATGAGGCGCAGATCCGACTGCCCCCCGTAGAGCTCGCTGGTGATTCCCCGGTAGGTCGGGAAATTGGCCGCGTCGTTGGTGTCCAGCAAATAGAGCTTAGTCCGGCCCACCTGCACCTGCCAGGCCCGCAGCCAGATCGGAGAGCCGGGCAGGTCGAGCTGGAGCCGCAGCCACTCCCCGTCGGGACGGCGCAACGGCGTGATCGGTAGCTGGCCGGGATCGTTGTACGGGAAGACCGCCTGCTGCGCGCCGTCGGTGTCGATCAATTGACGAAAATATCCCTGCTGGTAGAGCAGCCCCACGCCGACGACCGGGACGCCCAGATCGCTGGCCGCCTTGAGCTGGTCGCCGGCCACGTTGCCGAGTCCGCCCGAATAAATGGGCAATGCCTCGCTCAACATGAACTCCATGCTGAAATAGGCGACGCCGGTCAGGAGAGACTTGGGATGGGCGCGCTGGAACCACGTCGGGCTGTCCGCCGCGCGCCGCTTGGCCCGCACCAGATCGGAGACGCGCGTGCAGAAGACAGCATCGGCCAACACCCGCTCGATCCGTTCCCGGGAGACCGTTTGCAGAATTCCCCAGGGATTGTGCGTGAGCGCCCACAGATCGGGATCAAGCTGACGCCAGATCTCGTCGGCCTCGTGATTCCAGGACCAGCGCAGATCCAGGGCCAGCTCGACGAGAGAATCAATCCCTTCGATGTCCGTGGGCAGCAGGCTGTGCCACGAGTGGCTGACATGCGTGCGGTCGGTGCTCATGGGCGCGCCTTTTTCGACGACCCGGCGGAGAGACCCGGCCGCTGCGCGGCAGCCGGCGCGGGGTTGTGCCAGCGCCCGTCGGTCGCGATGAGCGCATCGGCGGCCTTGGGCCCCCAGCTGCCCCGCGCATAGGGCAGGGCCCGATGGTGCGCCTTCAAGACCCGGTCGACCACCGCCCAGGCCGACTCGACCGCATCCTCCCGCGTGAAGAGCGCCCCGTTGCCGGCCATGGCGTCTCCCAGCAGCCGTTCGTAGGGCGATTCCGCGCCAGGCTGTTCATCGAGCAAAAAGAGCTCCCGCTGATCGCCGAGGAACTCTTTCCCAACGCGTTTGACGCGGGCGGCGAGGGCGACGGCGGAGTTGGGCGACAGCCGGAAGCGCAGATAGTTGGCCCGTCCCGCCACGGGCTGCGAATCATCGAACAGTTGCTGGGGCGGTGGCTTCAGCTCCACCAGGATTTCGGAGACCGTGCAGGCCAGATATTTGCCGGAGCGCAGATACCACGGCACCCCCTTCCACCGCCACGAGTCGATGAACAGCCGAAGCGCGCAATAGGTCTCGACATCGGAACGCGCGGCGACGCCCGGTTCCTTCCGGTAGCCCGCGTACTGGCCGCGCACAAGATCCTCCGGCCGCACCGGCCGCATGGACTGGAACACCTTGGCTTTCTCGATCTGCACGGCGCCGTAGCCCTGGTAGGCCGGCGGCTCCATCGCCAGCAGCGCGACGATCTGGAAGACGTGGTTCTGGATGACGTCGCGCAGACAGCCGGCGCTTTCATAAAAGGCGCCGCGACCCCCGACGCCGAAATTCTCGGCCAGCGTCATCTGCACGCTGGAGACGTAATTGCGGTTCCAGATCGGCTCCAGGAAGGAATTGGCGAAACGGAAATAAAGGATGTTCATGATCGCTTCCTTGCCGAGATAGTGATCGATACGGAAAATCGAATCCTCCGGAAAGACCGACCGGGCGATGCGGTTGAGCTCCCGCGCGGAGGCCAGGTCGCGCCCGAACGGCTTCTCAACGATGACGCGTGCGCCGTCGGCCAGGTTCACCGCTCCGAGCCCCTGGATGACCGTCGTAAAAAGCGCGGGCGGAATGGCCAGATAATAAGTCGGGCGGAGGGCCCCGCCCAGCACCGTTTTGAGCGTGCTGAAGGTGGTCCGGTCGTGATAGTCGCCCTGCACGTACCGAAGCCGCGACAGCAGATCGCGTAACGCCTTCCGGTCCGTGATCCCGCCCAATCGCGTGAGGCTGTCCGTCACGCGCTCGCGCAGACGCGCTTCATTCCAATTTGAAGAGGCCACGCCGATCACCGGCACGTGGAGCGCGCCCCGTTTCGCCATGTTGTACAGCGCCGGGAAGATCATACGGTGGGCAAGATCGCCCGTCACGCCGAACAGCACCAGCGCGTCAGACGTCTCGCCTCGGCGGAGCGCGTCCATCTCACCCTCGTCCCTTCTTCTCGTCATGCCCGCCGAACTGTTTTCTCATGGCGGAGAGAAGCCGGTCAGCAAAGTCGGCGTCGCCCCTTGAGGCGAACCGCCCGAACAACGCCGCACCGATCACCGGCGCCGGCACCCCCTCATCGATCGCGGCCTCAACCGTCCACCGCCCTTCGCCTGAATCCGACACCCGACCCGTGAACCGCTCCAGGCCGGGGTCCTCGAGAAGCGCGCGCGCGGAGAGATCGAGCAGCCACGAACTGATGACGCTGCCCCGGCGCCAGAGTTCTGCGATCTCGGGCAGATCCAGCTCGTATTGATACCACTCGGGATGACGCAGCGGCGCGGTCTCGGCGTCGCTCGCGCGCGGATTCGAGCCGACGCCGGCGTGGCGCAGGATATTCAGTCCCTCGGCGTACGCGGCCATGAGGCCGTACTCGATCCCGTTGTGGACCATCTTGACGAAATGGCCGGCGCCGTGCGGCCCGCAGTGAAGGAAGCCCTGTTCGGCCGTGCCGTCCCGCTTGCCCCGGCCGGGCGTGCGTGGCGCCGCGTCAACACCCGGAGCAAGGGAGGCAAAGACCGGCTGCAGGCGTTGGACGACCACCGATTCCCCCCCGATCATCAGGCAGTAGCCCCGATCAAACCCGAAGATGCCCCCGCTCGTCCCGACATCGACGTAATGAATGCCCCGCGCCTTCAGCTCGGCGGCGCGACGGATATCGTCCCGATAGTAGGAGTTCCCGCCGTCGATCACCGTGTCGCCCGCATCGAGCAGCGGGACAAGCGACGTCAGTTGCTGGTCGACGACGGCCGCCGGCACCATCAACCAGACCGCGCGGGGCGTGGACAGCCGCGACACGAGCTCGCGCAGCGTCCCGGCCCCGACGGCGCCGTAGTCCACAAGAGCGTTGACCGCCTCCGCGTTGACATCATAGACCACGCATTCGTGGCCGCCCTTCAGCAGTCGCCGAACCATATTGGCGCCCATGCGACCCAATCCGATCATCCCGATCTGCATCCAGCCTCCCTTTCGTCGGAGCCACGAGTCCGCCCGGGGTGGGCGGGCTCCGCCCCGTCAAGGCTCCGGGCTCCGCGCCTTCATTCTAAACCCAGTCGAAGGGCGACATCATCCCTCTGCCGCCACCCTTTCCGGTTCGATCCAACCACAGCCGCCTCATCACGCGGAAGGGGTTGAAGGAACGTTTCCCTGCTCAAGCAGAGCGGCCGCGTCAGCATCCAGAAAGAAGACCACCCGCCCGGACACCGGTCGGATCAATTGCGCAGGCAGCGGCGACGCTCCACCGTCACCGGCCGCCACAGCCTTGATGATCGGAGCCTTTTCCCTTCCGGCCGCGAGGAAGCAGACCTGGCCCCCGTGATTGAAGACGGGCAGCGTCAAGGTCAGCCGGTGGCTGTTGAGCCGATCGACGTAGGGGGCGGCCACCCAGCGCGTCGTCTCGTCCAGCGCCGGAGAACCGGGAAAGAGCGAGGCGATATGCCCGTCCGCGCCGATCCCCAGCAGCACCAGATCGAACCTTGGCCAGTCCCCCGGAGTGCCGTTCCAAAACTTCCGGAGCTCGGCTTCATACAGATCCGCCGCCCGGCCGGGCTCGCTCAACTCGGCGGGTATCCTGTGGACGTTCTCTGAGGGAATCGGAACGCGGGAGATCAGCGTCTCTTGGGCCATCCGGTAATTGCTGGCCGGATCATCGGGCGGCACACAGCGTTCATCCCCCCAGAACAGATGGAGACGTTGCCAGGGGATCAGCTCTCGAAAGGGGCCGCTCGCCAGGCGGGCATACAGCCGGCGGGGAGTCCCGCTCCCCGACAGCACCATCGTGATCCGCGGGCTGATCGCGGCCCGCTCCGCGAGAGACCGTGCGACGTGTTCGGCGGCCCGGTCGCTCGCCTCCTCAAACGTCTTGCAGATGACGAGATTCATCCCCCGGCTCCCATCGCTCCAGGTGCGCGCCAATGACAAGACCTAGTATCCCGGATCGGTCGGGTCTGATTCAACCGCCTGCACACCCAACGCGGCTATCCACGCAAGATTGGTCATGCCATCGTCGAGAGGGTCCTCCGAAAGAGCGCCAGGGACAGTGCGAACAGGACGGCCCCGATAACGGCCAGACAGCAAAACTGGGGCCAGACAACGGCAAACCCGGCCCCGCGAAACAGGATCGCCTGCGCCAGTATCACAAAATGCGTGTTGGGCGCGCCCAGCAGAGGATACCAGGGGACAGATCTATTTTTCAGCGTATCAGGGGCCCTGATTGTTCTAAAAATAAATCTGTCCCCGTGTTCTCAGGGTATTCATGATGGACTGCATCATAGTCAGTGAGCAGGCGATGACGTCGAAGATGAAGCGGATGGGGGAACATGCAGTGTTACGTGATCGAGCACATCGCCGCGAAACTGCAAGATCGCAGTTTTGAGTCGGCTTTGCACCCCCATGTCCACAAACGAATAATTCGCCATCGGCATGGCCTGAATGTCGTTATGGGCGTAGGTCCACGTTTCATTCCCCTGCTGATCTTTCGTGATCTCCCATGGGGGGCCAAGCGCGGCCAGCACGTCCGTTTTGTGTGTCACACCAACTTGGAACGTCCGGACGACATCACTGTTAAAATCCCGGCCAAAGCCGCTTGCGGCACAGCCGACCTGGACACACAGCAACATCCCCAACAAGAGGGACCGCATGGCCATCAAGTTAAACGAATATGCGCTCTTACCATCAATTCCAAAGTTTAGCAGGGATACCTCGGGGACAGATCTATTTTCACCGCCGTACGAACTCGATGAATGTCAATGCTCATGACTAACAGTGGAAAGACCCAATGCTATGGCGCAATCCTTACAGTCAAGTCCATGAAAATAGATCTGTCCCCAACAACAGACGTGACCATAGCACAGCCGGCCCGGAGGCGCAATCGGGCCGTCTGAAGGCGCCAGCTCATTTTCATGGGCGCGGGTCGTCCATGAGGAGACGGGCATCAGGGCAGCCAGGGATGAGTGCCGGCAGTTCTGAGTAAGCCAGCTCTGGAGAGCATACCTCTCACTCACCGACGCCGATAGAAGCGGCCGTAAAGGTCAGCGTGCCGATTCCGTTTCCGGGATTCTGCCCAGTGCCGGCAGTCTCAACCGAGTCGACACTCATCGATGGAGTTCCCACAATGCCGACCACCCTGACCGGCGTGAGCGCCATGGCCGACAGCCGGCTCCCCTGTTCCGTGTCGTCATTCGTCCCCCAACAGTGCACAGTGCCATCGGCCAGCACCGCACAGGTATGATAATCGCCGGCGGTCAGCGCCACCGCATTTTGGATGCCGAGCACCGGTACAGGAGTTGATGAATTCTCAAGGCCCTCGTCGCCCAACTGGCCGTTCGCATTCGACCCCCAGCAGCGGACCGTGCGGTCGGCCAGCACCGCGCAGGTATGTTCAAGGCCCACGGCGACCACCGTGGCGCTCTTGATCCCTCGCACCGTCACCGGCGTCGCAGAATCGGTCGTCGTCCCGTCGCCCAATTGTCCGCTGGCGTTCGAGCCCCAGCAGCGCACGGTGCCGTCGGACAAAATGGAGCAGGCATGATCGAACCCGGCGGCGGCCGCCTGCGTGTTGTTGGGGCCGTCAACAACCCCTCGCTTCATTGCGGTCCCATTCCCCAATTGACTATAGGCGTTCGAGCCCCAACACCGCACCATGCCGGTGGAGAGCACGGCACACGCATGCAACCGGCCGGCGGCGATTGCCGTGGCATTAGAAATCCCGCGGACGGCGACCGGCGTCGGCGAGGGCGCGGTGTTCCCATCGCCCAACTGGCCGCTCCCGTTCGATCCCCAGCAGCGCACCGTGCCGTCGGCGATCAGCGCGCAGGTATGATCGGAATCGCCGGCGGCGATCGCCGTGGCGCCGCGGATGTCTCCGACCAGAACCGGCGCAGGGGAACGCCTCTTCGTCCCATCGCCCAACTGGCCGCTGTTGTTCATCCCCCAGCAGGAGATCTGGCTCGTCGACAGCAGCGCACAGGTGTAATCGAGTCCGGTCGCAATCGCCGTGGCACCGGTCACCCCACGGACCAGGACCGGCGTCAATGCCGTGTTCGTCCCGCCGTCGCCCAATTGGCCGCCGCGATCGCCCCCCCAACAGCGCACCGTGCCATCCAACAGAATGGCGCAGGTGTGCGTACGGCCGGCCGCAATGGCCACAGCGGAGGCGATCCCGCGAACCATCACCGGTTCCGAGGCATTCGTCGTGCTGCCGTCACCGAGCTCGCCGTCGGGATTATAGCCCCAGCAGCGCACCGTGCCGTCGGCCAGCTGCGCGCAGGCATGATAACTGCCGGCGGCAATGGCCGTCGCGTTCGTGATGCCGCGGACCGTCGCCGGCAACGACGCATTCTCCGTATCGCCATCCCCCAACTGTCCGCCGCCGTTCCCCCCCCAGCACCGGACCATCCCGTCCGAAAGCAACGCGCAACTGTGAGCGCCGCCGGCCGCCACCGCAATGGCCGTCTTGATGCCGCGCACCTGAACCGGAATGGAGGAATCGTTCGTGCTCCCATCGCCCAACTGACCGCTGGCGTTCGATCCCCAGCAGCGGATCGTGCCATCGGTGATCAAGGCGCAGGTATGCGTGCCCCACGCGGACACAGCGATGGCGGTGAGCGTCGATAACTCTTCAGCGGCCGCCCCGGTCTGACTCCAACCGGTCCCATGGATCAAGACCAGCGAGACCAGGAGCCTCAACGACCAGAGAATCTGTTTCGTCATGTTGATGACACAACTCATCTCAACCTCCTTGAGATCGACTGAAAGGCCCACGTCGGGACCGAGTTTTCAGTACAAATCCAGCAACATCCCAGCAAAGAACGCGGCCATCGACACCGCTAACGCCAATTGAATCGTGGCTTGAACCATTTTGCTCACCTCCTCCCGTACAATTTGGTGCAGTTGCGACGCCGCTTAATGTCGCAGGAAGTGTGCCAAGATCGGCTTGACGAAGGAGATAAAGACCAGGATAATTTGATTCTCTATATAATCAAGAAGTTGCGAGGATACTGGCGTTACGGGCTCGTGAAGACATTGTTAACGGACAATCAATTTCTGGATCAACCACTGTTCAAATGTTATCCAAGCGGATAACTGAATGACGCAAAGTGATACACGGAAGGAAATGCCGGTTCACGACTGGGAATGGCTGAAGAGGTGTGAACAGCTCTTCGAAGATGAGAACTGGAGATGGGGCCTGCAGAGAGACTCAGAGCCAGGCGCCGGTGACGGAATAGAGACCGCCCTCTTTGGGCAAAACTCTTTTACACAGCAGACCGGTTGAACATCAAGACGATCACAGGGAGCTATCGCGGATGAACGGGCTGGCGGATCGACCCGTCGCCTCTCGAATGCCGGGTCAGTGTACGTTAACCGGGGGCGTCTTTAAAGGATCGGGGACTGACAGCGGGTTGTCGTTCATGAAACTGTATGGATTGAGCGATTGCGGATCGGTGAGACCGGCGCTCGCTTCAACCGGAGCGGTGAATCGCGTCAACACCGCATCGTAATACTGCGTTCCAAAGAGATAGAGCCACGTGGCATCCAGTGTTCCGCCCCTGAATTGCTGCTCCACGCCACTGGGGGACTGAGACGAATGGTATGGCGGAGGCGGAGCCCCATAGGGGAGATAAATCAGAGCCGGGCTCGAAACTCCCGTCTGATTCGTTACCACTGCGGTGGAATCGAACAGATCGGTGTGAAGGAAGTTGACGCTGGTCGAGGCCGGCGTCGAAGCTACGACCGAAGCGATCTGGCGGTCGCCTGAGACGACGTATTTCATGCAGCTGCCGCCGGCGCATTCATAGAGCCGGCCGATGTAGATAGTCGAAACACCATTCACCGTTTTGAGCACCCGGTTTCCGCCGTCGTCATAGACAAATGTGGTGACAGAGCCGGGGTCGGACTGGCACCTCACCTGACCGTTCGAACCGTCAGCCTCACACGCCAGTCGGCCGTCAGGACCGTAGGTCATCGTCCGGCTGTCATCGGTGATCAGATTGGTCCCGGTGAGCATGTGACCGTTGTTGTCGTAGGTATAGGTGTTGGTGCCAGCCGTGATCACCGCGTGCGGGTGAACGCTGGAGACGCCGCCGGGGGGGTAGGTGTAGAATCCCACCGATGCGTTACCATAGATCACCGATGAGTTATAGGTCATGTTGCCGACCTGATCGTAGAGATAATTGAGCGTGCCGTAGGGTCCCGCGGCAGCCGTCAGGCGATTGAGCTCGTCATACGCGAATCCCTGATTCCCGTTGACGGGATCGACAACGGCCGTCACATTCCCCACCGCGTCATACGCATATCGTTGTTGCAGGTAGGTGACGGGGTTGCTTGATCCATCGCTGGTCGTGATCGTGCAGAGCCGGTAGGTCTCATACGGACAATCCTGGTTGTTCGACGTGGAGTAGGAATAGGTCGTGGTGACGCCGTTGCCGTATACGACCGTCCCCGGCTGGCCCAGTGCTGAATAGCCGCCGTACTTGGCATAGGAGAAGGGAGGCGTCCCACCATCGTCGATGTGATCAATGAAAGGACCGTTATAACCGTACTCTGCCTTGCTGGTAAACCCCACATTGTTGTCAGGATAGACGACCTCTTGGAGTCGGCCCGCCTGATCATAGCCGAACTGAATCGTGTAGGTAGTGCTGTTCACAGTTTGATCGCTTCGTATAAGGCGTCCCATGCTGTCATAGGAATAGGCCACCGTGCCGGATTGATCACTCCTTGCTGTAAGATGCCCGATGCCGTTCGGTCCCGTATCATAGGTGTAGAACACGGTCTGGGCCCGGGCCGAGGCGGCGAAGAGAACGCCCCCAAACAGCACAATCGTCATTGTCATGATGAGATGAGGGCGGGCAACCGTGCGCATGCCATCCCTGCCCCGGCATGTGGTCTGTCTGAAGTTGATCAGGCGCATAACGCCTCCTTTGCCTCCTGCCAAACCGGTGGGAATGCGGGCATGACCCGTCCGCCGGCTGTCGACGACGCCTCCCGGGCGGGGTAAAGTTCCATACCCTCCTGATGCCCGTCGGGGCGTCCGGTCCGCGTCTGATTCACAGTGACGCCCATGGCGGGTTTACTGTTCCCCATAATGAGCCGTCAGGATGGTTAAATCTGGTCCATCGACCCGACCGTTGAGGTCAAGATCGGCGTTGGCATTCCAATTCGGATCGGCAGACGTCGACCCAAACGCCGCGGACAACAGAATGAGGTCGGCACCGTCGACACGGCCCGATGAATTCACATCGCCCGGAATCAGCGGGGTCGTGACCGTCGCACTGTTGGACAACAGGCTCGTGTTGCCCGCCAAATCCACCGCCTGCACCTGATACGTGTAGGTGGTCAATGAAGGGAGGCCCGTGTCGCAGAACGTGGCCGTGCAGCCGTAAATCGTGATTCTGCCGGCGGCGCTGTTGATCACGCCGAATTCGTTGTTGAGCGTGTCGACGTAGATGCCGGCGGGGACGCTCAGCCCCGTGTGCGATCCGATCACCATGCGCACCGGCATGAGATCTCCATCGGCCGTCCTGGGGTAGAGCGTCACACTGTTGGCCGTGCTGTTAACTACGCCGATCAGGTTGGTGACATTGTCCACGTACACCGCGGCGGGGCCGCCCAAACCCGTGCTCGGCCCGCTGATGGTCCGCAGCGGCGCCACGTCGCCATTGGCCGTCCGGCTGTAGATCGTCACGCTGTTATTCCCGCTGTTGGCCACGCCGATTTCATTGTTGATGGTATCGACGTAGATCCCGTCCGGACTGCTCAATCCCGTGCTCGGCCCACTGAGGGTGCGCAACGGCGCCACATCGCCGTTGGCCGTCCGGCTGTAGATCGTCACGCTCGGGGCAGTGGCGCCGTTGTTGACGACGCCGATCTCGTTGTTCACCGGGTCCACGTACATGCCGACGGGGTTGTCCAACCCCGTGTTCACGGTTCCGCTGATCGTGCGCAGCGGGGAGACGGGGCCAAGGGCCGAATCGTCCGTCCGGCGATAAGTCGTCACGCTGTTGGCCGTGCTGTTGACCACGCTGATTTCGTCATCATTATTGCTCTGATTGGGGTCGACATAGACGCCGATGCCGGTCGGGTGACTCAAGCCCGTACTGGGGCCGCTCAGAGTCCGCAACGGCAACGCACTCTCCGTCGCCGTCCGGGCGTAGATCGTCACGCTGTCGACCCCGCCGTTGACCACGCCGATTTCATTATGGACCGTATCCACGTAGACGCCGGCGTGGTTGGTCAATGCGCGCAGTGGCGCCGTGTTCCCAGACGCCGTACGCATGTAGATCGTCACGCTGTTGGCCGCACTGTTGGCCACGCTGATCTCGTTGTTCACCGTATCGACCGCGATCCCGGCGGGGGTATTCAACCCCGTGCTCCCTCCGCTGAGCGTCCGCAGCGGACCCACGTTCCCATTGGCCGTCCGGTTGTAAATCGTCACGCTGCTCACGCCTTTATTGACGACGCCGATCTCGTTGTTGACCGTGTCCACGTAAATCCCGGCTGGGCCGCTCAGCTTCGTGCTGGCGCCTTTCAGCGTGCGCTGCGCCGGCGCATTCCCATTGGCTGTGCGGACGTAAATCGTCACGCTGTTATTCCCGCCGTTGGATACCCCGATTTCATTGTTGACCGTGTCCACATATATGCCGGCGGGACCGCTCAGCCCCGTGCTCGGGCCGCTGATCGTGCGCAGCGGCGCCGCATCGCCCGCGGCCATCCGGTTGTAAATGGTCACGCTCTTGGCCGTTGAACTGTTGTTGACGACGCCGATCTCGTTGTTGACCGTGTCCACGTAAACGCCGGAGGGGTTGCTCAACCCCGTGTTCGGGCCGCTGATCGTGCGCAGTGGAGACACGGGCCCAAGGGCCGAATCATCAGTCCTGCGGTAGATGGTGACACTGTTGGCCGTACTGTTGACCACGCCGATCTCGTCGTTGACCGTGTCCACGTAGATGCCGGCCGGGCCGCTCAGCCCCGTGCTCAGGCCGCTGATCGTGCGCACCGGCACCACGAGTCCCGCGTCCGTCCGGCCATAGACGGTGATGCTGTCCGCTCCCCTGTTGACGACGCCGATCTCATTATTGACGGTATCGACGTAGAGCCCGGAGGGGGTGCTCATCAACGAGCTTTCCTCGATGATGGTCCGGACCGGCGGGCTGTTTCCGCTGGCGGAAGAAATTGCCAGCGGCACATAGGGCGAGCAACCTGATCCTGCTCCCTGACATCGTTCGATGTGGTAGCTCGCCACCGCCACATCATCGGTCGCGGGCGTCCAGGCAAGGGCGACCGTGCTGTGGTTGAGCGCGACCCCGGTCAGGGGGGTGCTATTAGGCCATTGTGGCGGAGTGTTATCAGGCGAATACTTGACCGTGAGGTAGATCTGGGTCACGCTCACATCGCCATTGCCCGACACCACGCCCATTCCCTGCAAGGCCCCTCCGTTGATATCCGCCAGCGTCCACGCAAGCCCCGTGGCGGGATTGTCCATCCACACGTAGTTGTACCTGGTCCACAGCGTGGTCAGGAATTGGGATGGGGGCGACGTCTGAGCGTACACGGTTCCGTTGACCTTCACCGCCGCCTGAAGATCGCCAGCCCCGCCATTGGCCTTCGCCACATAGGTGACCTGGACGGAGACGATGCCCGTCGCGCTCGAGGGGATCGAAAACGGCTCAAATCCAAAGATGGCATCATTGCCCGTGCCGATCTGGCTCTCCAGAAAATTGGCGTCATCGTCGGGGCTCCCGATCGATTCGCTCACAGACAGATATTTCGGGAGGGTGGTGCTGCCGCTGGGCATGATGACCCACAGGGGCGAGACATTCTGATCATTGCTGGGCAACCGCACCTGTTGATCGACCGTTGTGTCGCCCGCCGTATTGGAGTAGGCGCTCTGATTGCCGACCGCGTCAACCGCCCGCAGCCGGTATTGATAGGTGACCCCTTCCGCGAGCCCGTCGTCGGTGTATCTCGTCGACGCGGAGGTGCCCACCTGGGCAAACGCCGTGCATCCCGTCCCCTGGCAGCGCTCCACCTGATAGGCCGTCACCCCGGCGGCGTCGACCGAGGCGTCCCAGGCCAGGTTGATCTGGCTGTCGCTGATCGCGGTCGCCGTGACGTTCGACGGCGCGGTGGGGGGGACGGAATCGGCAAGCGTGAGGCTCACGATGTTGGAGTAGTCGCTCAGATTATTGGCGGCATCAACCGCCCGCACCCTGTAGCGGTAGGTGGCGCCTGCCGCGAGGCCGCTGTCGGTGAAGCTTGTCCCACCGATCGCGGCGGCAATCTGGGTAAAGGCGGTGCACCCCGCACCCTGACAGCGCTGGATCTGATAAGGATTGGCCGGGAGCGTTGCCGAGGAGGCTGCGGCCGTCCAGTTGAGCACCACCTGCGTGCTGCTCACGACCAATCCGGCCAGATTGGACGGCGGCGTGACCGGTGTGAACACCGTGGCAATGTTGGAGTAGCCGCTGGGATTGTTCGAGGGATCGACGGCCATGACCTGGTAACTGTAAGACGCGCCGGGATCGAGACCTGTGTCACCATAACTTGGGATCGTGATGGAGGGGGTGGCGATGGGAGACGGGCTGCAACCTTGCCCTTCGCAACGCGCAATCTTATAGGTGGCGATCCCCACATCATCCGTCGAAGCTGTCCATGTCAGATTCACCCGGGTGCTGGAGAGCGCGGCCGCGGTGAGATTGGACGGGGCGGTCGGGTTCGTCGTGTCAGGCGTGGTCGCGGCGGTGGCCGTGTTGGAATATTTGATGCTCTTATTTCCCGCCCCATCGACCGCCAGCAGCCGGTAACTGTAACTGGTGTTCGCGCTCAGCCCCGTATCATGGAGGATCGTCGCCGTGGGCGCGGCGATCTGAACAAATGCCGAGCAGCCCGACCCCTGGCAACGTTCCACCTGATAATTGGCCACCCCTATATTGTCCGTCGAACCCGTCCAGGAGAGGTCGATTTCCGAGGCGCCGGAGGCCGTGGCCGTCAGCCCGGTTGGATCGGAGGGCGGCGTGATATCAGTCTGACTTGTGGGGAAATAAGCCTCGACCATACCAAGATAGCCGCCATTGTAGCCGCCCACCGCATACAGGACGTTGTTCACCATCCCGACGGCCAGGCCCGTTCGCGAAGCGGCCAACGGCAGGACGGAGGTCCAGCTGTTCGTCGAGGGGTCAAAGGCTTCAACCGTATCCATGTAGGTGGGGATGGTGTTGATGACCACGCCGCCCATCGTATAGAACTGGCCGTTGACCACGCCGGCGCCCAGCCCCCCGCGCGGGGTCGGCAGCTCCGCCGGGACCGTGGCGGTTCCGGGATTGTAGGCTTCGACGTCGCCTACCATGCCGCTGCTGTTCGATCCCCCCGCGATCAAAAGCGGGAGGGCGTCATTGACGACTCCCACGACCGCCTCATAGCGCGGAATTCGATTCGGATCGGCCAGGCTCCAGGGGGGTATGGGCGAGTTCGGGAAATCATTGCTCGGGTCATATTTATAAATCGTGCCCACGGGAGTTCCGGTCGCATCGTTGCCGTCGACGGCATAGAGCTTGTCGCCGGTCCCGTCGTTCGCCACGCCGACGGCAAGGCCCGCGCGGGGTGACGGCAAGGGGGTTTTCGTTGTCCAACTGCCTGTCGAAGGATCGTATGCTTCGACCGTGGCCAACGCGCTGGCCGTCACATTTGAGCCGCCCACCGCATAGAGGATGCCATTGACCACCCCCACGGCCAGGTCGGCTCGCGCCGTCGGCATGGGGGCTTCCGTCGTCCAGCTGTTGGTCGACGGGTCAAAGGCCTCAACCGTATTCAACGGACCAGCGGCATTCGCGCCCCCCACGGCGTAGAGGATATTGTTGATCACGCCCACGGCGAGCCGTGCGCGCGGCGTCGGCATGAGGGCCCGGCCGGTCCATCCGATGTTCACGCTGGCGCAACAGGCATAGGGGCTCTGATTGCCCGCCGCATCCACGGCCAGCACCCGGTAACTGTAGCTGGATTGAGCCGAAATTCCCGTGTCGATAAAGCCGGGTGTCGTCGGGATGCCCACTTGGCTGAACGTGGAACAACCGGTCCCCTGGCAGCGCTCGACCTGATAGCCCGTCACCCCGACGTTGTCCGTTGACGCCGTCCAGGCCAGCGTGATCTGGCCGGCGCTGGCCGTGGCCGTCAAACCGGTCGGCATGGTGGGCGGCGTAGTGTCCGGAGTCGTCGCGTTGGCGATAGTGGAATCAGCGCTGTGGTTGCCCGCCGGATCGACGGCCGCCACCTTGTAACAGTACTCGGCGGCATCGCCCACGCTGGAGTCCGAGTAGGCGGTGTCGCTGGTCGTGGCGATCAGGGCAAAATTCGAGCAGGACGCGCCCTGGCATCGGGACACCTGATAGTTGACCACCGCCGTATCGTCGGTAGAAGCCGTCCAGGTCAGATCGATCCGGTCGCCGTTGACGGCGGCCGTGGCCTTTAGATTTGAGGGCGCAGAAGGCGGGGTCGAATCGACCCCGTGATACTGCTTGGTCAAGATCCGATTTAACGCATCATAGGTCATCTGGACAATCTGTCCGTCGGCGTCCACCTGCTGGGTCAGGTTCCCGACGTCATCGTATTGGTAGTACGAGTCGCCCCGATCGGGGTCATGCTGATAGATCTTGCGTTTCAACGAGTCATACCGCATTTCGGTCTGATTGCCCCCGGCGTCCGTGATCCAACGCAGATCGCCCAGGACGTCGTATTGATACTGCGTGACCGCATACGGGCTTTGCGCGTCGGTCGTGCAGCTCCCATAATTCCCCAGATAGTTGTCGATCTCCACCACCCGCCCGTAGGCGTCGCGGATGGTCCGCGTGCGGTGATGATTGGCGTCGATCGTCACCGACACCCAATCGTCCTCGCAGTTCAGCGGCCCTGTGCCGTCGGGATTGATCGCCCGGATCACCCGGCCGACCGGATCATATTGGAACTGTTTCCACGTCGTCTGACCGGCATCAAAATGGGGGATCGATCGTTGCGCCACCGTTCCGGTGGGATTGTATTGGGTCAGGACCGAAATATTTTTCGAATCCGGTCCGGTCCTCATCTCCTTAATGGTCCGGCCCAGCCCGTCAAAATAGGTCCACGACGACAGCAGCCCAGACCCCTTATCCATCTCCACATTCTGTGAACCGACGGCGCCGTAGTTGTTATAGGAGTAGCTCGTTGATGAATTATCCGGAAATTTCACCATCTGTGTCCGGCCCAGCGCATCATAGCTCGTGGCCGTCACAGCTCCATTGGGGTCGGTCACGCTCTTCACCTGGCCGTAGAGGCCGGTGTCGGCCAGAACACCATTGACCCCATAATACTGGGTGGTTGTCTGATAACCCATCGCATCTGTCACCACTGTCGGGAACGTGGATGAAACATCGTAGGTTATCGTGCGTTGATTGCCCTTCGCATCATGAGTGCAGATAGGATTCCCATACAGATCAAATGCGCTTCGGGTCTCAGGATTGCTGCCTCCAGAGAGCCAGCGAACGACACGGGTCAGGTTTCCTACGATTGGAGTCTGATTGCCAGTTGGGCTGGCAGTACAGCCATTCAAATCGTCGTAGTAAAAGGTCGTCTGCGAAACTTGGTCAGTTACCGCAGTGCTGATCCCCTTATAAATCGTCTCTTGCGTTGGCAAACCGACGATCCAGTTGGACGGGCTCGGCGAATAGTTGTACGTGATCGTGCGATCGTCTGTCGTGACGCTGAGATCCCCGTATTGATCCTCTTCGGTCAGATTCCCGTAGGCGTCGTACGATTTATAGATGACTCTCGTCTGCTTGCCGCAAGCGCTGCCGTCGCAGATCGAGGTATCGACTTCAATCGGGGGGTTGAAATGCCACGCCGATGGAGATGAGGGATCGGTCGCATAGGTTGTCATCTGCTCGGAATAGAGATTGCCCAATCCGTCCCTGACTTGAACACGATAGGGCTTGCCCTTCATATAGCCCACGCAGGACGACCCACCGCCGCAGGTCGGATCGTTCACATCCACCGCCGTATCATTGCCCTGATGAAACCGGGTTTCGGTCACACGCTGTTCGCCGCCGGGCCCCATGGGACCCGTCACCGTGACGTCGTTAAAACCGCGGAACTCGTGCTCGGGTGAATAATAGAAATCCCCCGCATAAGCATAGGAGGTATAGGAGGTCACGCCGCCGCAGGTCGCGCCGGCGCCGTGGTCACAGACCGAGAGGCCGTTCACGGTCCGTTCCATGTTGGTGAACCCGTACGTGACGGTGACCAGTCCGCCGATGCCGTTGGCCATCGAGGCCAACGGGGCAAATTGGTCGAACGCCGACAGCGCCGTCCCCCAGGCGGCCGTTTTGGTGCCGGTCTCGCACCACATGTCCATTCGCCGATCGCCGTTGAGATCCCCGGTCTGGCACGCATCCGTCAACGGGGTGGTGAAAAATGGTCCTTTTAGATTCGCGATGACGCTCCAGCCATTGAAGGACGGCCCCCATGAGGACAAGGCCACCGTCCACAGGCCCGAACTGTCGCCCGTCTCGCACCACATGTCGGCCTTGGCGTCGCCGTCCAGATCGCCGCTCAGACAGGTGGCGCTCACCGGCGTGTCAATGGCCGGTCCGCTTTGCCCTGTGGTCGTCGTCCAGCGATTGCCTTGAGATCTGGCCACCGTCCATGTGCCGTTTACGGTGTCGGTCTCACACCACATGTCGGCCTTCCCATCCCCGTCCAGGTCGCCGCTCAGGCAGAAGGCGTTGACCGGCAGGGCGATGGCCGGCCCGATCACCCCTGCGGTTGTGATCCAGCCGTTGCCTTGAGAAAGGGCCAGCGTCCATGTTCCTGCTGTGCTGTCCGTCTCACACCACATGTCGGCCTTCCCATCCCCATCCAGATCGCCGCTCAGGCAGGAGTCCGTAACCAGGATCGGAGTCGGAGGGTTTTGCGGTTGAGGATTGGGATCTACGGGCACCGCCGGCCCGCTCCACGTTGGAGGGGAGGCGGGCGGAATGACGGGCCACCCTGTCCACCCGCTGCCCGTGGACAAGGCTACCGTCCACACCCCCGTATTATTGCCCGTCTCGCACCACATATCGGCCATCTGGTCGTCATTCAAATCGCCGCTAAAGCAGTATGCGTTGACCGGCAGGGAAATGGGCGGCCCCGTCCAGGTGGAAATCGCCCATCCGCTGCCCGTCGACAAGGCGACCGTCCAGCGGCCCGTGTAATTGCCCGTCTCGCACCACATGTCGGCCTTGTTGTCGCCATTGAGATCACCGCTCAGGCAGAAGGCGTTGACCGGCAGGGCGATGGCCGGGCCGGACGGCGTTGATGTCCTCCAGCCGGTGCCGGACGGCTGATAGTCGAACAACGTCGCCGGCAGGGCCGTCCCGCCGGTCACCGTGTTCGAGCCGTCGAGCGTCGCGTCGCTGCCAAATTGCTGAACACTCTGCAACTGAGAGCGCGCAGGAGTGCCTAAGGTTTGATAAGTGAGCTTGTAGGCCCGTACGGCCGATCCGTTGGCCGTCACGGTAATCGTCTTGAGCCGATACGTGGTCGTCACCCAGAATTTCGGGGTATAGTCCGTGGCCACATCCGGGCGATTGTCGAGATAAAATTTGACCGTCGTTTTCGGAGATAAGGTGGGGGTTGCCGGCGGCAACGGAGGCGCCAATGGGGGAACCATCGATGAGGGAGGAGGCGCAGAGCTGCAACAACCGGTGTAATCGATCTCATCCAGATAAATTTGCCCCTGGTCCTTGGCATAGCTCGCGGTCAGATAATTGCCCTGGGGATCAATGACTTGATCCAGATACCATTGAAAGATATGTGAGGGATTGGGAGGGGTGCTTGTGGTGTCATTTTGGCGGGAGGCGGTGGTCTCGCCGAACAGGTACCGGATCCCGAGTTTATCCGTCACCTGCCAGAAGGGATCACCTGAGAGGTCCGTCAACTGCTGGATGAGATAAAACGTGCCTTCGCTGACCGCGACATAGACCGAACCGTTCTTGACCAGGTCGAGCGTGGCACCGGCCAGATGCAGCACGTAGTCATCCTTGCCGTAATCCACCCCGGTCCGGCTCTTCCGTTCGATGGATCCGAGGCTCAGCTCCCACCCCGCCCCCACCCAGCCATTCCCCCTGTCGCTGCGATAGTCGAGCGTCAAGGCGGGCTGGATTCCGTGGCGACCGGGAGGCGCGTCGATCGGGATCGATTCGGTGAGCGCGCCGGTGAAGAGATCCGGCGCCAATGCGCCGCCGTAGGCGGAGAGCGGGGGGGATTGGTCGTCGCGGCTCTGCCCGTGGACCGGGGATGGAGCGCCCAGGAGGAGCACTCCGACAAGGAGCGGCGCGCAAAGACGACGCCAGAAATACACAGCCCCCATGCCCTCCCTCCCGCCCGGCCCCTCATTGCAGGCAGGCCTGAGATGCGCCCTCGGATGGCTCATCGCCGCGCGTTCAAGGGCCCTGCCGTCGCGGGCGTGTCGTTCCATCCGCTCCCCTCTGATCGGGGGGCCTTGATCAAACCTGAACGGGCCTTTGTGATCGGCGTCGCGCCCCTGCCTGCCAGATTAAAAATCCAAGAACTTCATCCTGTTCTTGGATATGCGTCCCGCGAAGGCGTCGTGGCCTGCCCCCCGCCGAACCGGCAGGAGCGGCTCTGGTTCCGTGACTCGATTAAATCATCGAATTCTAACAAAATCATCCCCCCCTATCAAGTCAACGCAAGGGTCTTTCCCGTCTGATGAAAAGCACACTTTCGTGGGGTCTGGCGACCGCCCTGTCTTCCCGGGTTCAAGACGGCGCGTTACTTCGCCGGTTGAGGAGGGGGCGCCGCCTTCTGCAGCTGGGCGGCTGCAGGCGCCGCGGGAGGCGGATTTTTGGGCAGAAATTCGGTAAACGTGGGAAACTGCCAGGACAGACCGACAAACGCGGTCAAGCCCCCGACGCCCAGGGAGTCGTTCAGTCCGTTGGCGCTCTTGGTCTTGGCAATGGCATAGCGGGCTTCGGTGAAAAAACTGAGACGCTGAGTCAGCGGCCATCCCACACCGAGCAGATAATGGCTGCCAAACACATGCTCATTGAAATGACTCGACACGCCTGTCTCGGTGACGTCCCGACTGAAGAAATATTCACCCACACCCGCCCCGACATACCAGTAGGCCGGGGACAGGAACGACGGGGTTTGCTTGTACTTCAGCGTGATCAAGGTATAGATGGTTGAAAAATCCACACTGCCGCAGCAGATGGAATGGAATGAAGTTTGACCGTCATAATAGCCGACGTCGAGCCCGACGCTGGTGCTCGGGTATTTCGGGTAGAGCCAGAGATAGTCATACGCCAGCTCAACCGCCAGGCTGGATAAATCGTTCTGGTCGAAGTAGACGGAATTACTGTCAAAGTAGTTGCTGTCCGGGTACTGATGCACGCCCAGTTTCAGCGAAAGCTGATGCGGCATGATCGACTCGGCTCTTTGTTTTTCCTCCTCCGAGATCTCCACCTGCTTCGCCGCGCTTGACGTCGAGAGGACATGAAGAAGCGCCGCGGTCAGCACCATCGTGGTCGCCGCCATCCGATGCCGGCGAGAGCGGAACAGCCCCCTGAGCCGCCTGGACGCCAGCAACAGCGGAAGCAAGAGGCTCAGCAGGGTCGCCGCGGCCGTGCCCGAGGAAGGCGGCCCCGATCCCCCCTTGGGAGTTCCGATGCTGATCGCGATGCCGAGACAGCCGGCGTCTCCGCCCGTCCCGCCGCTCAGCGTAGAAGCGGACTTGCGCGTCACGGCGCGATCCGCGTTCAGCCGGCCTCCCGCGGCAACCTTCTGGGCCAGCGATTGCCTGGAATCCGCCGTGCTGACGATGATGGATTTCAGTTGGGGCGGGGACCATCCCGGATTCAGGGAGAGCACCAGCCCCGCAACCCCGGCGGCATGCGCCGCGGCAAAGGACGTGCCGCTGATGTAGTCATAATTCTTCGAGTAATATGACGATGTGCATGTGATGTTAAAGTCATTTTGAAGCGTGAAACTCCCCGTGGGCATGGTGGTATAGACGCAATCGCCGGGAGCGGCGACATCCACCGTGGTCCGGCCGTAATTGGAAAAAAAGGCCAGGTCATCATTGAAATCGCTGGCGGCGACCGAGAGCAGGCTCTCCAGATTGTAGCTCGATGGATAGACGGGATTTTGATCATTGTCCGACCCGTCATTGCCCGCCGCCGTGACGACCAGGATGCCTGCTCGGCCGGCGGCCTGAAGCGCGTCATATTCGGCTTGAGAGAATCCAGACGACCCGCTGCTCAGAAGAATGATCCTGGCCCCGTTGAGGATGGCGTAGTTGATGGCCTTGATCTCGCGGTCGACCGTGCCGCACCCCGCGGAATCAAGGACTTTCAACGGCATGATTTTGGCTCTCCACATGACCCCGGACACACCCGTGTTATTATTCGCGACGGCGGCGACGATCCCTGCCGCGGCCGTTCCGTGGCCGAAATCGTCCATCGGGTCGTTATTCCCCGGATCCGAAGGATCGATCGCCGAGCAATCGCAGTGGCCCTGCGCATCGATGGAGCATTGCTGGTTCCCCACGAAATTCCAGCCCTTCCAATCGTCGATATAGCCGTCCCCATCATCATCCCAGCCGTTGCCGTACGCCGGATTCTGGTGCGCGGGATCCACCCAGGGATCTTCATGCGGATTGGCCCAGATGTTATTCGATAGATCCGGGTGGGTGTAATCGACGCCGGAATCGATCACCGCGATGACCGTTTCAGGGCCGTTGCCCAGGTTGTCGTAGATCGTCACGCTTGGACTCGCGCGATTGACCACGCCGATCTCTTCGTGGACCGTATCCACGTAGATTCCGGTGGGGCTGCTCAGTCCGAGGGTCGGACCGGCCAGGGTCTGCAACGGCACCGCGTCCCCGTCCGCCGTCCGGTTGAAGATCGTCACGCTGTTGTTCGCGCGATTGACCACGCCGATCTCTCCGCCGACGACATTGACCGTGTCGATGAAAATCCCGGCTGGGATGCTCAACCCCGTCATCGTGCCGGTCAGCGTCCGCAACGGCGCCGCGTTGCCGGAGGCCGTCCGGCTGTAGATCGTCACGCTGTCATTCC
>DATIZH010000009.1:0-1584 GCA_035517195.1 Nitrospiria bacterium
ATGAGTTTTGTCCAGGCCGATCCCGACCTCCTGATATGGGCTGATCCCGCCACTCTGGATCAGATACTCAGGGCGCCTGCGCCGAGTGCGCCGGTGACGATGGCGTCCTTGGCCCCGGTGCGATTGGAGACGCAAAGTGGGGACATTCATGACCTCATCATGGATCTTCGCACACCGTCGTCGATGCCCAAATCGGTCACGGTCTCGTCCGGACACGATCTCACCAACTTCGCCGCCCTGATTGCCGCCTATCAATGCGTGGACGGGGACTGCCCGCAGACCGTCTCCGCCGCCGATACCATTGACATGACGCAGCCGCAGACCTCGCTGCTGGCCAGCGGGGTGACGTTCTTTGGCAATGGCCATGCCGAGGTCCTGGCGGGGGGTGATCTGAACCTTGCGGAGAGCAGCGGGATTGAATTCTACCAGGGGACGGCTTCGTCCCCCGGTGGGTTGCTTGAGGTCGGGGCCGGGGGTGATCTGAAAATGACGCTCTCCAAAATTGTCACGTACAGTGGGGCCTCCATTTCGATCCATGGCGATGGAGGGGCGGATATTCCCCTCGGAGGCAGCGTGGATGTCGGGACGGACACGGCGCCCATCCTCAGCGCGGCATTGTTTGGGATCATGACGCTGAACGGCGGCGACATTGTGATCAAGGCTGACGGCAATGTGGAGGTGAACAGCTCCCGGGTGGCCACCTTTGGGACCGGGAACATCACGATCGAGTCGGTCAACGGCAACATTAATGCGGGCAGCGGCGATCGTAAACAGGAAGTGAGATTTGCGATCCCGGTCATCGATCCGGTGACCGGACAACCGGTCCTCAACGCGCAAGGCCAACAAGAAAATCTGATCGTGTATGTGCCCGGCAGCGGGATTTTCACGTTTGATCCGGCCGACCCCAATCCGCTGCCCCCCTATCCGGCCGCGCCTCCGTTGACCGCATTCATGACCCCGTCACAAAAGTTGTTCGTGACGCAGATTTTCGAACAGGTGATTGCCGGCCATGGCATCCCGGCCAGACTGAATCCCCATTACCAATCGGTGCTTCAGGGCGCGTACAAGGCCTGGAGCGACGACTACAACGAGATCCTCAGCGAGTTTACGAAGGATTGGAAGCTGGGCGACATTGCCCTGACTGCTCTTCAAGGCAGCGTGGTGGTCCCGCCGGCCGGAATCCGGGGCAAGAATATTGCCATTCAGGCGAAAAACCTGGATTTGATCGGAGGAGCCATTGTCGGCAATCTGAGCGTCGACGTCGGCAATATCACGGGGAACCGGAACGGCATTATCGGACCGACGTTCGGCAACTCGGGCGGAAGTTTCACGGTGCCCGCGCCGACGTCGTCGTCGGGGCTCAGCGGGCTGACCGGCTCCACCGGATCGCTCTCCAGCACGGTCACGACCATGACTGCGTCGGTGGCCGACACCGTGCAGGATCAGGAGACGAAAAAGGCCGAAGCGGAAACGGCCGCCGCGTCCGGGGCGCCGGGCGCCGCGCCGTCAAAGAGCAAGCAGCACAGCGTCCGGCTCAAGCAAGGGGTGACCATCGAGGTTGAAGTGACCCCGGAGAAGCCATAA
>DATIZH010000010.1:0-1966 GCA_035517195.1 Nitrospiria bacterium
TTGACAAGCTCGAAGGAATGTGCAGACTACAGCGTCTTCTGAGAAGACGCTTGTCACAAAACGGTGGTGCTGCCTTCGGTCTGCGTCGCCACGTTGCGCGGCTGCACCGCGAGGCCGGGATCGAGATCAAGGTGGTGTCGACCGACAATCCTCCGACCGGCGCCGGGGAGGACGGCGTGCCCTCGCCGGCTGGGCGAACCTGCGTTCCAGCGCTCCAACTCAACGATCAGGACGCACGCCCGGCGAACGATGTGCCGCTCGGCCGCCGACGTGTTGTCGACATCACCCAAGTCGGCGATCGCATCAGCGAGCGTCCGTGACATTGGCCGAGGCCGTCACACACGGTCGACGGGGGGTTCGACCCGACGACGCCGCGGTCGGGAGAACTCGCCATCTCGCCCTACGATCTGGGGGATGACGGTTGTCAATCGGCCGACGATCAGCGAACAATTCTTCGGCCGGTTCATGCTTACGGTTTCCCCGATAGGTGGAAAATGCCAAGCATCTACATACACTTCTGCACCAAGCCCAGGCGCACCCCTCGATCGGCGCGGCCGGTGATTTTTCTCGTAATCGTCCATCGTGGCATCGGCCGGCTCGGAGAGCGGTCCAGTGGCGGGCCGAGCCCGCGCGTTTCGATGGGGGCACAGCCCCGCACCTTCAGACCCTGGAGAAACGAAATAGTGATAGTGAAGTTTTTGTAGTCATCGTCAGCGTTGGGAACCGAGATACCCGATCACTGGCACCGGCCGCTTCAAGGCCTTTTTGGCACGCCGAGGCCGGTGCAGAAGTCCCAGTTCGTCGTCGCTCTGTGTGTGCGGCAGCTGCCGGAGGTAATGTCAGTATAATGGGATTGATTGCCGTAGATGTATGTCAATTCCGCAGTCGAGGACGCATTGAAACTGCCCCGCAAATTCGTGATCCCTGCCACCACCGGCGTCGCGACGCTGGTGCCACCGACGACGATCCAACCGCCCGCGGCAGAATCGTAGATCCAAACGCCGCTGTTCGGATCGGCCACTGCCGACACGTCCGGTATCCCGCGGGCACTGCTGACGGTCCTTGAAATGGAGCTCTGATAAGAGGGCCGCTTTTCGTATCGGCTCGGGCCTCCACCGCCGCTGCTCCAGGCCGATTGCGAGACGTAATTGCCGGTCGTCCTGTTACGGCTGATGGTCGTCCCGCCGACGGCAACGACATTCGGGGAAACCGCGGGATACGAGGTTCCCGGACTGTCGCCGCTTGCCGCGAAGTACACCACATTGGAACCGGTGGCGAAAAAAGAGTCGTTGGTGGTTTCGCCCAAATACTCGCTGGTACCCCAGCTATTCGACACCTGTCCTCCAAAGGGGGTGACCATTTTACCAGCCAATGCCACCGCGGCAAACATATCGCTGAGGTTGGCCGAATTGGCTTCGACCAGTATGATCTTGGCGCCGGGGGCCATCGCGTGGGCCCATTGGATGTCGAGGGAAATCTCCATCTCCCAGCCGGAATCATAAGGGGGCGGCGTGGAGGTCATGGTTCCGGCGGAGGTCGCGTAAACGACCTGGAAGTCGACCGGCGGCAAGTTGAAAATGTTGATGAAGGCCTGCAAATCCGGCAATGCATTGGGCGCGTGGAAAGCATCCACGATCGCGATCACCCCGCTGCCCCCGGTCGGCACCGTGAACACGTTCTGGGGATTGCAGCCGGTAGTGACGGGCGTTACCAGAGCGTAAATGCAGGCGATCGATGCCGGCGTCTCGTTGTAATTCCCCGCGACTGGCGGCGCGGTATTGGCCGCATTTGCAGTCGGCAGGCCCCCAGCCGGATGAAAAAGATGGAAGTTGGTATGGGCCTGTCCACTTCCTGGACGCACGAATGAAGAGGACGGAGTGATCAGGATGGCCCCATCGGCGAGCGTTTCGATCGCGGCGGCGGGATCCAAAGCCCGGAATGCAGCGTATTGGGCCGATGCCGGCGC
>DATIZH010000011.1:0-1581 GCA_035517195.1 Nitrospiria bacterium
CTCAGGCGGCTCGGCGCAACGCGTGGTAGACGACAAGAACCACAATCGCACCGATAACCGCGACCGCAAGACTGTAGAGATTCAGCCCGGTGACCCCGTGGGCGCCTAACGTGCTGAACAGCCATCCTCCCACGATGGCCCCCACGATCCCCAGAATGATGTCGAGGATGAGCCCCTCGCCTTGTTTGTTGACAATTTTGCTGCCGATAAAACCGGCGACCAGCCCCAGGACGATCCAAGCCAGATACGACATGCCGTTTGTCCTCCACCAGTCAAAGAGTGATGCCGAACCGGGGAGCCCCAGATTCGGGCGTTAGGCATTATACATGAGCCGTCCGGAGATGCAAGCGCAGGCGAATCTGGGCCTCCATCCAAGTTTGTCCCATGAACCACCGGTAGTCTGAGATATGATTCCCTAACACATCTCACGGGGGTGAAGAGATGAACCTTAGAATCACTTACGCGGTGTTGGCTCTGGCGGCCGGACTGCCATGCCGGGCCAGTGAGCGGCCACAGATCCTGTTCAGCCGGCTGGCGCCGGAGCGGAGCGGCCTGTTTATCGCAGATGGCGATGGAACAAAAGAGCGCCCTCTGCTGCCAGCGACAGGACTCGACTACAATGCGTCCTATTCTTACGACGGCAAATGGATCGTGTTCACCTCGGAGCGCGCCGGCTCCGCGGACATATTTAAGATGCACGCCGATGGCTCCGGGGTGGAGCAGGTCACGAGCGGTCCGAGTTATGACGACCAGGCGTCTCTCTCGCCCGACAACCAGACACTGGCGTTTGTTTCGACGCGCGACGGGGGCACGGCGAACATCTGGTTACTGGACCTTGCGCGGCACGAGTACACGAAACTGACGAAGGACACCGGCGGGAACTTCCGTCCAAGCTGGTCGCCGGATGGCAAGTGGATCGCGTTCAGCTCCGGGCGTGACACGCATGCGGGGCGCGCGAACCCATCGTGGGAGATCCTGCAATCGACGGCCATCTACATTGTGCATCCAGACGGCACGGGGCTCAGAAGACTGACGGAATTGGGCGGCTACGCGGGCAGCCCGCAATGGTCGCGAGACGGACGGCACATCGTGTACCACCAGTCCATTCCCAAGGACGTGTACCCGGGCAGATTCCAGGAAAAAGCGACGTCCCAGATCTGGTCGGTCGACGTAGAGACGGGCGCAACGCAAGCGCTCACGTCCGGGCCAGGGTTGAAGGTATCGCCGCGCTACATCAAGGGGGACGAAGTCGGGTACGTTCTGGGGGGCCGTGCTCCGACCACTTCGAAGAGTCTCGGGTCTGCCGATCAGCAGAAGCAGGGCCTGCGGTTTACCAGCGGACGGTCCGGCCCGGTGGGCGAGGTCCGGCATCCCTCATGGTCGCCGGACGGCAAAACCGTGATCTATCAAAAAAACTTTAGAGAGTTGAGCGTCAAGCCGGCCTTTGGCATTGACGCGCGCGTCGATCTGCTGTCGACCATAGGCGACATGCCGGCGTATTCTCCGGACGGCGACCGAATCGTGCTGACGCCGAGTGTTGGCAAACCCATGGTAGTGATGAATGCTGACGGGACGAACCAG
>DATIZH010000012.1:0-6125 GCA_035517195.1 Nitrospiria bacterium
GGTCGGCTCGAACGAGGCGCCTGCCGGATTTCCCGGCATGGCGCATGCCCAGGAGCACATGATGTTCCGCGGCAGCCCGAATCTTTCAGCCGAGCAATTGGCCGTGCTCACCGCCTCCATGGGAGGGCAGTTCGACGCCGACACCCAGCAGACGGTGACCCAGTACTATTTCACCGTTCCCGCGGACGACCTGGATGTGGCGCTCCATATCGAAGCGATTCGCATGCAGGCCGTTCTGGATGATGAGAAATTGTGGGAGCAGGAACGGGGCGCGATTGAGCAGGAGGTGGCTCAGGATCTGTCCAATCCCGAATATGTCTTCTACACGAAACTGCTCGAGGCCTTGTACAAGGGGACGCCCTATGCCCACGATGCGCTCGGCAGCCGATCCTCGTTTGACAAGACCACCGGCGCGATGCTCGGGAAATTTCACGCCGCCTGGTACGCGCCCAACAACGCGATTGTGGTAATCGTGGGCGACGTGCAACCGCAACAGGCGTTGGCCACCGTCAGGACGTTGTTTGAGAACATTCCGGCCCGGACACTGCCTGATCGTCCCGCCATCCGCCTCGAACCCGTGCAGGCCGCCTCGCTCCGCCTTGACACCGACCTGCCGTACGGCATGGCCGTGCTCGCCTTCCGTCTGCCCGGGTCTGACAGTCCGGATGCTGCCGCGGCCCAGGTGCTGGCAGACGTCCTCAGCAGCGAGCGGGGTAGCCTCTATGCGCTGGTTCCGGATGGCAAGGCGCTCGCGGCGGATTTTTCCGTCGAGCAGCTTCCCAGGGCAGGGCTGGGGTATGCCGAGGCGACGTTTCCCAAAGGCGGCGACGGAGCGGCGCTGCTCAAGGAGATGAAGGCCATCCTGGCCATTGACGCGACGAACGGCGTGCCGGCGGATCTGGTGGAGGCGGCCAAGCGGCGTGAAGTGGCCAATGCGGAGTTTGAAAAAAACTCCGTCTCGGGGCTGGCCAACGTCTGGTCTGACGCACTGGCGGTGCGCGGCCGGACCTCACCAGACGAAGAGGTCGCGGCCATCGAGCGGGTGACCGTGGCGGATGTCAACCGCATCGCGCGAGCCTATCTGGATCAGGCCCATGCCATCGACGCCATCCTCACGCCCCGGTCGTCGGGACGACCGATTTCATCCAACACCTTCGGCGGCAGGGAATCCTTCACACCGAGTCACGTCGGACACGTCGAACTGCCCGTCTGGGCTCAGCAAGCGGTAGGACGACTGGCCGTTCCTTCCTCCACGCTGCACCCGGTGGTCACGACGCTTCCCAACGGCATCCGTCTCATTGTGCAGACCGAGACGACCAGCCGGACCGTGTCCGTGTACGGACACATCAAGAACAATCCGGATCTTGAAACGCCGGACGGCCGGGAGGGCGTGAGCGGGGTGTTGGACCAGCTCTTCTCATTCGGCACACACTCGCTGGATCGCGTTGCGTTTCAAAAGGCCCTGGACGATATCGCGGCGAATGAATCGGCGGGCGTGGATTTTTCCGTCCGGGTCCTGGCGGATCAGTTCGATCGGGGCGTGGCGCTGCTGGCGGAGAATGAGTTGTCCCCGGCGCTGCCCGAGCAGGCGTTCGCCATCATTCGACGTCAACAGGCCGCCGCAGTGGCCGGACGACTGGAGAGTCCCGACTATCTGACGGGCCGGGCCCTGCACGCCGCGCTCTTTCCGCCTCACGATCCCACGCTCCGCGAGGCCAAACCAGAGACGATATCCGCCCTTACGATCAAGGATGTCAGGGATTATTACCGGCATGTCTATCGGCCCGACCTGTGCGTGATCGTCGTCATTGGACATGTGGATCCCGACACGGCCAAGACAGTGATCGAGAAATACTTCGGCGGCTGGACGGCCACCGGCCCTCAACCCGAAACACTCCTGCCGCCGGTGCCGGCCAACCCGCCGTCGATGGCCGCCGTGCCGGACGCCAGCAAGGTTCAGAGTTCGGTCACGCTGGCGGAAACGCTTGGACTGACTCGATCCAATCCGGACTACTATGCCCTGGAGCTGGGAAACCACGTGCTGGGCGGCGCGTTCTACGCGACCCGGCTCTACCGCGATTTGCGGGAACGGAACGGGCTGGTCTACTACGTCTCCTCCTCGTTTCATGTGGAGCAGACCCGCGCGCTGTATGTCGCGGACTATGCCTGTGATCCCACCAATGTCTCCAGAGTCCGCACCGTCATTGTGCGCGAGCTGAAGGAGATGCAGACCACACCGGTGACCCCCGAAGAGCTGCGACAAGCCAAATCTCTACTGCTCCGGGAAATTCCGCTCTCCGAATCGAGCATGGGTCGCGTCGCCATGGGGCTGCTCTATCGGGCCGGCCACGATCTGCCGCTGGACGAGCCGACACGGGCGGCGCAGCGCTATCTGACGCTCACCGACAAGGAAGTACAGGCGGCCTTCACCAAGTGGGTTCGTCCTGATGACCTGGTGCAGGTGGTTGAAGGGCCAGCGCCCCGGTAGGGGCCGGAGCCCCGCACGGAGGTGTCCGTCTCGGCGCCGGTTGTCTGAGTGGATTTACTTCGCCGGACCTTCTGTCAGCTCTTTGGGTTTGCCCATGAGAAAGCCCTGGACAAGATCGGTCCCCAGGGTCGAGCTCATCTGCAGTTCCTTGTCAGTCTCAATGCCCTCGGCAATGATCCCTTCCTTCGAGTAATTCCGCATGGCGATGATCAACCCCTTCATCAATTCCCCGAATTGCTGAGAGGAGACGGATTGAAGGATTGTGGATCGGTCCAGTTTGATGTAGTCGGGGATCAGCCGGGCGATAAACGGCAGGGAGATGAAGCCTGATCCAAAGTCATCGATGGCGAACTTGAAGCCTCTCGCCCGCCAGGCCCGGATAATCTCCAGGCATTTCTCAATATCGTGTAAGGCCTCGTGTTCGGAAATCTCGAGAATGACCTCCATCGCCTCGGGCTTGGACACGTCTTCCATCTTGTTCAGCATCGTAAAATCCACATTCAGAAAGACTCGTTGCAGTCCGAGGTCCCGCGCCTTCCTGAGCTGGAGCTTGAAACAGAGGCATTTCAATTCATTCAGCTGTCCGACCGCCTGATACCGTTTGAACAGCTCGAGAATCGTCAACCTGCCGTGAGGATCGCGGCTCAGGGCCTCGAATCCCAGTGTCTGATCCGACCGGGTGTCGACCACCGGTTGAAAGACGATCCTGACCGCATCGTCATTCAATTGGTATTCTTCTTCTCCGATGTGGATCTTCCCCCCGCCCTTCTTGGCGATGTACAGGGCCCGATCCGCCAGTCGGATGAGTTCATCCACGTCCCGTCCGTGCTCGGGGAAAAGCGCCGCCCCGATGCTCAGGTCGAGCGTCGCGTGGACCCGGTCGCTGATCTTTCTGACCCCGCTTCTCATCCGCTCCGCCGCGATCAGCACGCCGTCCCGTGACGTATCGGAGAGGATCACCACGATTTCATCTCCGCCCCAGCGAAACGCCAGATCGATCCCCCGGATGGAATTCTCAATGCTCTTGGCCGCGGCTTTGAGAATCTCGTCCCCGGCCTGATGACCATGGACATCATTGATCTCTTTGAAATGATCCAGATCGCACAGGAGCAGGGCCAGGATGCTTCCGTTGCGCGCCGCCCGGTTGATTTCCTCCTGCACTCTGTCATCGAAATACTGGCGATTCAACAGGCCGGTCAGAGGATCACGCGTCGCCTGCTTTTCGAACAGGCGTCGCATGCGGACCAGGGCAATGCGAGTATGGATCACGTAGGCGCAGAATAGGGCAAGAAGGAGGCTGACCCCTCCGAGAGCCTTATTGAGTGTCGGTCGATCATGAAGCAGCTCGGAGCCGACGACCGCATAGGCCCCGACGGTCAGGCCGCCCAGACACAGGATCAGCGTCAGGGCAAGATACCAGAGGTGCCACTCCCGCCGTTCGATTTTTGTGGCTTCTAAAATAACCGGATCCCTTAGACGGGGTGCGTCACGAGTGTGGTCGTTCTAATGGGCCGTCGTTCGTCGGGTGAGTTGTCTGATGTCATGAAGGCCCATGGCGTCACTTACAAGGTCGACGACTTCCGTCATTGAACCCGGACAGCGAGCTCACTCCGCCTGTGAGGGCGGGATTCTTCAAGTATAGCGGCTGAATTCGATCCGTCAAGGAAGTGGGGAAGGCGAACGTTGACCCTTACAAGGTCCGAAAACAACGAGCCGCTCATTGTACATGGTAAATCGGAGTAATAACTTAGGCTCTTCTGGCGAAGGGCCAGGACCGGTCAGGTTGATCCCTGGGGGGCAATCGTTCGTGTAGTGCCGAAGCGATGTCATCCCCATAGGTCTGGTTGGTAGACAGATGGATGTCCGCCACTGACCAGCCCGTCCTCGAATCCACTTGATTCTTGATGGTGTTGGTAACCGACGCGCTCCCGCCCGCCTTGACCGTGGCGGCCTTCAACAATAGGGCACTGACCACCCGATCCGGCCTCGGCACGGTAACGGTCTTGGTCGAGCCGAAGGTAGTGTCCGTCTTATTCGTCTCGATCACGGCATTGGTCGAATCCGCCATCGCACGGACTAGGTTGGTGTTCATTGTTATGGTGGCCGGGATGAGGGTGGTGGTCATTCCCGTCGTGCTTGCTATCCGCGCGGGTCACTTGCACGGGGCTACTCGTGCATGCGGTGTTATTGGTCTCATCGGATTCGACGATAGAGTTGTGACTATCCGCCATCGCACAGAGATAATAAGCGCCCAAGGGGGTTTTGGCGGGTACGAACAGGATGGTAAAAACGGTATGGCTGGCGCCCGAGAGTAACGCGTCTACTGGCCGGATCATCGGAAGGACAATGTCATCGCTCCCTCCATAGGTCGCATCCTTAGAGAGGTGGAATGCAGTGATCGATGCGCCGGCGTTCCCGCTTCCTTGGTTCCTCACCGTGGTCAAGAGGACCAATTTCTTCCCGGGGGAGGTCGCTGTGGTGCCGGTCGACAGGGCAGAGACGATCAGGTCGGATTGGGTTGAGGTCAAGGTGAAATTGGCGGTGCAGGTCTTGTCGGCATTCATATTTACTGAGCCTGTTGTGCACTCGGTCGCATTCGGCCCAGTCCAACCCGTGAAGACAGATCCGGCACTGGCCGTGGCGGAGACGGTTGCAGTTTGGTTATAGCTGTACATGCCTGCTCCAGAGGTGGTGCCCGAGCCGGTGCCGGCGGTATTGAGCGTCAGGCCATAGGTATTAAGATTAAAGTTGGCCGTACAGCTCTTATTCGTACTCATCAGCACCGATCCGGTCGCGCACTCGGCAGAGTCAGGCCCGGTCCACCCGGTGAAGGTAGAGCCCGTATTGGCCGACTGGGAGACAGCAGCCGTCTGGCCAGAGTGATACGTTCCCTCTCCGCTGACTGCGCCCGAGCCGGAGCCTGCCGTGCTCAGGGAGAGTGTAAAGGTCGGGGCTCCTACGGTGAGCAGGGTGGCCCCGCTGACTGCGCCGGAGGCGGCCGTGATGGTGGAGATCCCATCAGTTAGAGCAGAAGCCAGACCCGTGGTGGTCAGAGTGGCGACATCCGGATGGCTGTTCGTCCAGACAACGGTGAGGGCGGAGTCGATTCCGCTAACCGGGGTGGGTGTGAAGGCATCTGTGGTCATCCCATTGCCGAGTTGGCCGTAGTTGTTATACCCCCAGCAGACCATCTTGCCATTGGCCAGCCCCGCACAGGTGTGATCGAAACCCGCGGCAATGGCCGTCGCGGTCGTGATCCCGCTCGCCGCGACGGGAGTGGAGGAGGCCGTGATCATCCCGTTGCCGAGCTGGCCGTCGCCGTTCAACCCCCAGCAGGCCACCGTGCCATCGGTCAACAGCGCACAGGTGTGATAGCCACCCCCAGCAATCGCAGTCGCGGTCGTGATCCCGCTGACCGGGACGGGGGCGGAGGCATCTGTGGTCGTTCCATTGCCGAGCTGGCCGTTGCCGTTCATCCCCCAGCAGGCCTCCGTGCCATTGGCCAACAATGCACAGGTGTGATAGGCACCCGCAGTAATGGCCGTCGCGGTGGAGATTCCGCTGACCGGGACGGGTGTGGAGGCATCTGTAGTCGTCCCATTGCCGAGCTGGCCGAAGCTGTTATATCCCCAGCAAG
>DATIZH010000013.1:0-3641 GCA_035517195.1 Nitrospiria bacterium
GCAGCGCTTCGATCTGATCACCGGAGAGCCGCCGCCGCCGGGGCTGGCCGGTGTGGAAACCCTCTATTCCCGCGAATATTTTGAATTGATCCATGACCGGCTTGCCGAGGGCGGCATCGTCACCTACTGGCTGCCGCTCCATGCGATGAGCGATCTAAGCTCGAAAGCCATTCTCCGCGCCTTCTGCGAGGTGTTTGAGGACTGCTCGCTCTGGAACGGATCGGGGATGGATCTGATCCTGGCGGGGAGCCGGGCGGTGAAGGGACCGGTAGAGGAAGACCAGTTCACCCGTCAGTGGCGCGACCCGGCGGTGGCCGCCGAGATGCAACGGCTGGGGCTGGAACGGCCGGAGCAGCTCGGAGCGTTGTTTATCGGAGACGCGGCCTATCTGAAGGGAATCTACTCCGACTTTCCCCCCCTGGTCGACAATTATCCGAGACGGATCGAACCGGTGTTGGGGTCACAGGCGGAAGTGGACCGGCTGCTCACCAGTTTTACCGACGTCGCCGCGGCGCGGGAGCGGTTTCTGCGGAGCCCGCTGATCGCGCGCCTGTGGCCGGAGCGGTTGCGGGATGCGTCGCTGCCCTATTTCGATGATCAAGGGGTCATCAACTCGAATTTGTACGGTGATCGCTTACGGCCCAAGCCCGGCATGGAGGAGGCGCATCGCCTCTTACTCCACTCCCCTTTGAGCACTCCGGTCCTCTGGCTCCTGGGCAGCGATTCGGACATTCAACGAATTCTGACTGAGGCGGGGCCATCAGAGCTGGCGCGGCCCGAGATGCAGTATCATCTAGGGCTCCGCCTCCTGGCCGATCGCCGGTACATGGAGGCCGTCGAGCCGCTCAGCCGCGCGGAGGCGGTGCCGGAGCAACGGGATCAGGCCTTTCGGCTCCGCGTCTACGCGCTTTGCATGGCGGGGCGGACCGACCAGGCCCGGCAGGTGGCGCAGGCCCGCTTGGCCCGGCTGATCACGGCAAAGGGGTTGAAGGTTGGCGTCCTGACCGAGGCGGACCTGCCTCCCTTCTGGGCATGGATCAAAAAGACCTTTGGAATCGATCCCCTTCCGAGCCATCAACCGTCATAGAGTGCAGCCCGCGTCCCGTGCCGACTGCCATCCTGATCTCTTTAGCGATGCCGCGTTGAGTCGCCCTGGTGGACAATCTGATCGCACACCGACGACTCAAGAGGGGACGGTAAACTGAGTGTTCAGTGCCGGCCGCAGCGGGGAGCATCGAAGACCGGGAGTGCTCGCGGTGATTGAAAATAAATCTGTCCCCGGGGGGCCGTTTAGTTCAAGATCGACCATAGAATTATCGGGTAGTTCGACGATCACTCGACAAATTGAGCGGTCCCTGTTGCATGAATGGCTTCCACGAACGGGACTCGCATTCCCTTTGACGTTTTGCGTATGAGAAATCATGCGATTCTCGATTGCGCTGTCGCCATGTCTCTCATTCGTCTCAAGCTTGCTCTGATGGTGCTGCCTTGTCTGAAGGCGCTGACATGATCCTGCCGTGGGTTATCGTATGCGCTTCAATCTAAGAAGGCCTTACCCGCCGCATGATGTCCGGGTCCGCGGTTCATTCCCGATAGCCGGACTGCTCGCCGTCGTACTGCTGTCGGCCGGTTGCGCCGCAGCTCCGGTCTATCGGACGAATCCGGATTGGCCGCAGCGAAAGGGGGCGATCAAGACCATGGGGCTTTTGCCGCCCATGATCTCGGTCTATGAAGAGCAGTTCAGATACGGGCTGAATCAGGTGGTGTTGCATGACGACTGGACTCGCGAGGCGGCGGACGCGGTCAGGAATGCCTTCATCGAGGAGTCCTCGGCCAGGCACCTGCCGGTCAAGGTTATCGACGGCGATGACCGGGACTGGACCGACCTGCTCGACCTCTACGTCGCGGTGGATCTCAGCATCACCCGGCATGTCTGGGAGGATCACGGGCTCTTCTACCGTGATGCCGGCGTGATCCACACTCCGCCGCAACCCTATGACAATCTCAAGGACATGGAGCCGTTTCCTGAGAAGGCGCGCTTCTTTGACTACTCCCTTGGAGACGCCAGGGAAACGATGGAACGGCAGCAGGTGGACGCGGTCTGGATCATCTCCGGCTTTAACCTGCTGCCGACGGCGGGCGCGCAGGCACGGGATGTGGCCGATTACTTTTTTTCCACCATCGGCTCGCTCGCCGGATCACCGACCAACCCTTCCGTGATGAGAAAGTTCGAGTTCAGGGCGGCGCTCGTGGATCAGAGCGGGCAGATCGTGTTCTATGCAATCCTCGATGATTCGAACGTTCCTGAGGAAGAAGGCGCCAAAGAAGACCTCCGAGATCCTGGGTTTGCCCGGCGTTATGTCAGGGCGCTGCTCTCGGCCTACCTGAAGGCGGCGCAATGAATCGCGTCGTCCTCGCCTGTGGCATCGGCATGTTCCTCCTGGCCGTGTCAGGATGCGCCCTCGGCTGGAAGCTCCAGCACGGCCCGCAGACCCTGCCGGAGGTCAATTACATCCAATCGACGGGCACTGAACCGTCAATGAGCTGGTCGCGCCGGGCCGAACTGACGCTGCCAGATGGCTGGCGTTGGGTCATGAGGGGCAATGATTATGTCGCGACCCGAGACGGCGTCTATGTGCAGAACATCACGGTGGAACGGTTCCACGTCGATCAGGTGACGCAGTCCGACGACCCTTTTCCGCAGGCGGCGATCTCCTCGAAGCAATGGCCCATCCGGACGGTTCCCTACCTGAAGAAGCGGCTTGCGCCGGGCCTGGCTCCTCTGGCCGTCGCCGATGCGGTGCTCGCCAGCCGGGCAAACAATGCGGGCGTCACCGGCTTCGAGATCAAAGAGGTCACGACGCGCGCGATCTCGGGCTATCAGGGGTTCAGGGCGGTCTATGAGTTCAGTCTGGAAGTGATGGGGCGCAAGACGCCATACCGGACGCTCACGTATGGGTTCCTGCTGGATGACTGGTACTATGGCATGAACTATAGCGCCGCCCGGCGATACTATTTCCAAAAAGACGCCGACGCGTTCGATGCCGTCGTGCGGAGCGTCCGGCTGGTTGAGCGGTAGTTTCAGCCGCGCGCATCTGGGCCGCGGGCTCGTCATTTCGATTGAGAGCAGCGTCCGGTCCGGTCGTCAGTAGACGAAGGATTTGCTACAATAATACTGAGTTGTGATCATATGGATGAGGTTTGATCGGCACGTAAAGGTGAATCCATGCTGATCGTCATGACCAAAGAGGCGACCGCCGAGCAGATCCAGGCGGTGTCGGACAAGATCCGCGAGCTGGGGCTGACGCCGAATACGATTCCCGGCAGCCAGCGCACCGCCATCGGAATCACGGGCAACCAGGGGCCGGTGCCCGCCGAGCTGTTCGAGGTGATGCCCGGGGTGGCCCAGGCGATTCCCGTCAGCCAGCCCTTCAAGCTGGTCTCAAGAGAAGTGAAGCCCGAACACACGGTCGTGACCGTCAACGGGACTCCGATCGGCGGCGAGGCGCTGGCGGTGATGGCCGGCCCCTGCTCCGTGGAGAGCGAGCCTCAGCTCATGGCCTGCGCCCGGATCGCCAAACAGGCCGGCGCGCGGTTGTTGCGAGGCGGGGCGTTCAAGCCGCGCACGAGCCCCTATGATT
>DATIZH010000014.1:0-127790 GCA_035517195.1 Nitrospiria bacterium
GGCCGCCGCGCAGAAAAAGCTCGGCCAGGACATGGCCTCGCTTCAGGTAAAACTCGATCAGCATCCGGCCCCGGCGGCGGGCGAGGCACCGGCCGCCGCGGAGTTGACGACGCAATACGACCAGTTGCAGAACGATCTGAAGACGCTCAAGGGCCAGATGGAGGAGACCAACCACGCCATCGGCGAAATCCGGCAGCACCTGGATGACCAGGGGTTCCAGCTCTCCACGTTGACGGCGCAGATGCAGACGCTGCAGACGGCCGTCGCCGGCGCGATGCCGCCAGCCGCCGGCGCGCCGCCCCCGCCGGTAGCCGCCGCGCCCGATCAGAAACTGGTCCTGCCGGGTCGGATGCCGGCGCCGAAGACGGGCGCCGTGACGCCGGTGGAAGCCTACAATCTGGCGTATAACGATTACCTGCGCGGCAACTACACCCTGGCGGTGAACGGATTCGAGCAATTCCTGCAGCAGTATCCGTCGTCCATCCTGGTTCCGCATGCGATGTACTGGCTCGGCGAATCCTATTTCGGTGCCAAGCAGTACCAGAAGGCGGCCGGAACGTTCGAGCAGTTCATGCAGCGGTACCCCAAGCACGAAAAGGTGCCAGCGGCCATGCTCAAAAACGGCCTCGCCTACCTGGAGATCGGCGACAAGCAGCAGGCCAGCCAGCTGCTGAAGCGGCTGGTCGCCAATTATCCGACTTCGGATGAAGCCAATGTCGCCAAAGGACGGCTGGCTGAAATTCGATAGGCGACAAGGGTCCGGGGTCAAGAACACCCGTGATGGTCTCCTTGACCCATGCCCCTGACCCTTGACCCTGGTTCCCATGCCTGCCATTCATCGACTGCCCGCTGACCTCATCAATCACATCGCGGCCGGCGAGGTCGTCGAGCGGCCCGCCTCCGTCGTCAAGGAACTGGTGGAGAATGCCATCGACGCCGGCGCGCGTTCGATCGACATTGCGGTGGCCGCCGCCGGACGGGAGCTGATCGCGGTCAGCGATGACGGCATCGGCATGACGCCCGACGATGCGCGGCTCGCCTTCGAGCATCACGCCACCAGCAAGCTCGGCTCGCTGGATGATCTGAACCGGATCGGCACGCTGGGGTTCCGCGGCGAGGCGCTGCCCAGCATCGCGGCCGTCGCCCGCGTTCGCGTGACGACCACCGCCGCCGGATCGGCCTCGGGCGTCGAGCTCCTGGTCGAAGGCGGCGCGATCCACCGGGTGCGGGAAATCGGCGGACCGAAGGGCACGACGGTTGAAGTGCGCGACCTCTTCTTCAACACCCCCGCCCGCAAGAAATTCCTCCGGGCGCCCGCGACCGAGCTGGGGAAGATCCAGGAGATGGTCACGGAGCACGCCCTCATCCATCCGGCCATCGCGTTTCGCCTGATGCACCAGCAGCGGGAGCTGTTGCGGGCGCCGGCGGCCGCCACGGTGCGGGAGCGGGTCGCGCAACTGTTCGGCGTGGAATGGGCGGCGGGCCTGCTCGACATCGACGGGACGGTGGACGGACTCACGCTCCGCGGGCTGATATCGGCGCCGCCGGCCAGTTGGTCGCACCGGCGCTTTCAGCACTGGAGCGTCAACCGGAGGCCGATCCACAGCCAGCTGCTCAATCACGCGCTCTATGAAGGCTATCTGTCGCTGCTGCGCCGGGGGCAGCACCCCGCTGCCCTCCTGCAGCTGACGCTCGATCCGGCCCAGGTCGACGTCAACGTCCATCCGGCGAAACTCGAAGTCCGCTTTGCCCGGCCGCAGCAGGTGCATACGCTGGTGCGCGATGCCGTCGCCGATCGGATCGGCCATCCGGCCCGGCCGGCCGGTGCGACGCCGTTGCCTGACGCGAATGCGCTCCCCTCCGTCGGCGGGGCGGACGGCCAGGCCGTGTATGCGAAGCCCGGCTTCGCCGCACAGGCGGGTCCGGTGTGGTCGCGCGAGCCGGCGACCGACTATCCGCACAGGAGGGCCGTCGAACGGGACGCGCAGCCGGAACCGGCCGCTCCCTCCCTGTTCGCCACACCGATCATCGAGCCGCTGGGCCAACTCTATCGGACCTACATCGTGGCGGTGGTTGAAGGGACGCTTGAAATCATCGATCAGCATGCGGCGCATGAACGGTGGTTGTTCGAGGCGTTGATGGCCGAGTGGACCGCGGCGTTGGAGACGGAGGAATCCTCGGCGCATCGACCGCGCGAAGCGGCCCACGCGTGCGTGCTGGCCACCCAGCCCCGTCTCGTTCCTCACACGATTCTCTTGCCGGCCCCCGTGGTGACGCGGCTGGCCGACCGGCTGCCCCTCCTCGCCAGGCTCGGGCTGGAGTGCGAACCGTTCGGCCGGGATGCCGTGATCGTGCGCTCGGCTCCCGCCATTCTGTCCGGTGTGGAATTGGGGCCCTTTCTGACCGATCTGGCCGAGGAGTGGATGGAACAGGAACGGGAAACTTCCGGCGCGGACAGCCGTCGGCTCGTCCACGCCACCGCGGCCACCATGGCCTGCCACGGCGCGATCAAGGCGAACCAGCCGCTCAGCAGGGAGGAAATGGCCGCCTTGCTGACGCGCCTGCAGGAACGACCACTGCCCCCCACCTGTCCGCACGGCCGTCCGCTCCGCGTGAGCTTCGACCGCGCGCATCTGGAAAAACTCTTCCATCGTCGATGAGAAAGAATCAGCCAGAAGTGTATGGCGATGGGGGCTCGGGGGAGTGTGAATTGAGCTTCACGGGCACTGCCCGTGGAAGCGATCATCTGAGCACGAACCATGGCCAGAGCCATGGCCGGGACGAAGCGCATCACTTCCCCGAACTGAGCGAGTGCGTCAGCACGAGCGGAACAACCCCACTGCGACCGTTGCTGTGTCTCACCGGCCCGACGGCCTCCGGCAAAAGCGCGGCGGCCTACGCCCTGGCCCGCCGCTGGGGAACCGAGATCGTTGCGGCCGATTCCCGGCAGCTCTATCTCGGCATGACGATCGGCACCGATCAACCGCCGCCCGATTGGCAGCGGCGGGTGGTTCATCACCTGGTGGGCGTGGTCCCTCCGGATCAGTCGTGGAACGCGGGACGCTTTTGCCGCGCCGCCGAGCCGATCATCGAGGCGCTCCATCGTGACGACCGGATCCCCATCGTCGTCGGCGGAACCGGGCTGTACCTCCGGGCCCTGCTGTATGGGTTGATGGCCGCGCCGCCGTCCGATCCGGCGCTGCGGCGACAGCTGGCCGATCAGGCGGAGCGGGAGGGCGCCGCCTCGCTGCACGACCGGTTGCGTGCGGTCGATCCGGCGTCGGCCGACACCATCTCGCCGGGCGACTGCCCGAAACTGATCAGGGCGCTCGAAATCCACTTGATGACCGGCCGACCGAAGTCGGCGTGGCAGGCCAGCCATGGGTTTCAGTCGCCCCGATACGATCACGCGCTGATCGGTCTGCGGCTGCCCCGTCCCGTGCTCCATCGGCGGATCGAAGAACGGGTGGGGGAGATGGTGGGGCGGGGATTGGTGGAGGAGGCGCGGCGGCTGTGGGAGGCCGGATATGATGAACGGCACAATGCGATGCGGGGCCTCGGCTACCGGCAGCTGCTCCGGGTGTTTCGCGGCGAGTGGTCGATTGACGCCGCCGTCGACGCCACGATCCGTGAGACGAAACGGTACGCCAAGCGGCAGATGACCTGGTTCCGCCGTCAGGCCGGATTGTGCTGGCTCGACCTTGACGGCGGCGAATCCGCCGAGGATGTGGCGGAACGGCTGGATCGGATGGCGGCGCGCCGCTGGGGGGGCGGAGTCCCCGTATGCTATAATGGCCGGGTTTCTTGAGCAGGATTCGTCACCGGAATCATACAATGCCCGCGTCACGTCAACACGCTGACCGCCGCAAAACCTCGACCGCCCGTAGGGCCGGACCGGCGGGGCCGGGTGCCTCGGCCGCCACGATTGGCGTGATCGGCGGCAGCGGACTCTATCAAATCGAGAGCCTCCGGCAATTGCGGGAGGTCCGCGTGCGGACGCCGTTCGGAGCGCCGTCGGACGCCTATCTGGTCGGCGAGCTGAGCGGCGTGAAGATCGCCTTTCTCTCCCGGCACGGCCGGGGCCACCGGCTGATGCCTACGGAGATCAACTATCGCGCCAACCTGTTCGGTCTGAAGCAGCTGGGGGTGCGGCAGGTGATCTCCGTGAGCGCGGTCGGCAGCATGAAGGAGTCGCGTCATCCCGGCGAGATCGTCATCCCCGACCAGTTTATCGATCTGACCAAACAGCGCGTCAGCACCTTTCTCGGGCGGGGCGTCGTCGGCCATGTCGGGTTCGGCGATCCGGTCTGTCCCGAGCTCGCGGCGCGGCTGGAGGAGGCCGGCGGACGGATCGGTGCGACGGTCCATCGCGGCGGCACTTATGTCTGCATCGAGGGGCCGCAATTCTCGACCCGCGCGGAATCGGATCTGTACCGCTCCTGGGGCGTCGACGTGATCGGGATGACCAACGCCACCGAGGCCAAGCTGGCCCGCGAGGCGCAGCTCTGCTACGCCACCGTCGCCCTGATCACCGACTATGATTGCTGGCATCAGACGGTCGAGCCGGTCACGGTGGAGGCGATCCTCCAATTGCTGCATCTGAACGCGGAGCTGGCCAAGCGGCTGATCGCGGAGGCGGTGCCCAAGATTCCGGAAGTGCGCGCCTGCGCGTGCGGATCGGCCCTGCGCGACGCCATCGTCACCAGGCCGGACGCGATCACGGCGGAGACCGGGCGGCTCTTGGCCGTGCTCAAGCGGTGAGCGATTGTGAAGGGGGCGCGGTGGCGGGCGGGAGCGGCGGCGGTGCTGTCGGTGCTGCTGTGGGGCTGTCCGACGGTGGTGCCGCCTGAGGTGATCAGCGAGCATCAAGAGCGGTTTGTCGTCAAGCCGTTTTTCCGGGAGGCGGTTGGGCTGGGCGGCGTGGCGGTGCTGCCCTTTCTTGGCGGAGTCGGTCCCGAGGGGATTCGCACGGATGCCGCGTTCGAACTGGCCCAAGCCTATCATCGGGCCTTTCCGCACGCGACGGTGATCACGAAGGACGATCTGTTCCGGTCGCTTCGGCCGGAGGGTTTGGACAAGATCACCACACGGTTGGTGCAGGAATATGAATCGACGCAGAAGCTCGATCCCGCGCTGCTGCTCCGGCTGCGGCAGGGCCTGACGGTCCGCTACCTGGCCTACGGACGGCTCGAGCGCTTTTCGGAGCGGGACGTCGCCGGCATGCGGCAAAAGGAGGTGGGGTTGTACACCGAGCTGTGGGATGCGAAGTGCGACCGGGTCGTCTGGGGCGGCAGCAGTTATCGCCGCGTGTCGGACCCGCTGCAACAGGCGGCGACGCCGATGGGGCTGGTCTTCACGGAAGTGGCATCGGACGCGGTGGCCGAAGTCGGACCGTCGCTCGGGAAAAAGGCGGCGGATCAGCCGCCCTGCTGATCGGGGAGGAGAGCGGCATGGGGGTGTTGATTGTCGGATCGGTGGCGCTGGATTCCGTCCGCACGCCGTTTGGCGAGGTGGAGGAGGTGCTGGGGGGATCGGCGACGTACGGATCGATTGCGGCGAGTTATTTCACCGATGTCGATCTGGTTGCGGTCGTGGGGGAGGATTTTCCCGAGCCGCACCGGGACTTTCTCCGGCGCCGGGGCGTCAACGTCGACGGGCTCGTGACCAAGCCGGGCCGGACATTCCGCTGGAAGGGTGAATACGGCTTTCAATTGAACGAGGCCAAGACGCTCCGCACCGAGCTGAACGTGCTCGAAACCTTTCAGCCCACGCTGCCGCCCCGGTGCCGTCAGGCGGAGATCGTCTTCCTGGCCAATATCGATCCCGAGCTGCAGTTGCACGTGCTCAGCCAGGTCGAGCGGCCCCGGCTGGTCGCCGCCGACACGATGAATTTCTGGATCGACGGCAAGCGGGACGCGCTCCTGCGCGTGCTCAAGGAAATCGACTTGTTGATGATCAACGACGGCGAGGCGCGCTCCCTGGCGAAGGAGGTCAACCTCGTCAAGGCGGCCCAGTGGATTCTGGGGTGCGGGCCCAAGGGGCTTATCATCAAGCGGGGGGAGTACGGCGCCATGATGTTCAACTCCCACCGGGTCTTCATTGCGCCGGCCTACCCGCTGGAAAGCGTGTTCGATCCCACGGGGGCGGGCGACAGCTTCGCCGGCGGCCTGCTGGGCTATCTGGCGCAATCGGACGACCTGTCCGACGGCAACCTGCGCCGCGCCGTCATCTTCGGAAGCGCGATGGCGTCGTTCGCCGTCGAGGCATTCAGCGTCGAACGGCTCAAGACCGTGACCGAAGAGGATCTGCAGACCAGGGTGAGCGAATTCAAGGCGATGACCGTATTTGAGGAGACCGTGCCATGATCAAACGGGACAGACCGGTTTGGTGGGCGCAACGGCTGGCGTGGGCGGCGGTTGCGACAGCCGTCATCGGCTGCAGCGGGTGCGCCGGCGTAAGCCCGGAGCAGAAGAAGCAGTCGCTGGCCCACTATCAGCTCGGCGCGTCGCGGCTGGGCGACAACCAGATGCAGGAGGCCTTCGTCGAATTTCAGGAGGCCATCAAGCTGAACCCGGGCAACCGGGACGCCCACTACGCCCTCGGCCACATCTACTTTCAACAGGGGCGATTTGACGACGCGAGCAAAGAATTTCACGTCGTGCTCACTCTGAAGCCGGATGAATCGGAGGCCTTTAACTACCTGGGCAAGGTCTACGAACAGCAGGGGAAGGACGCGCAGGCGATCGAGGCCTATCAATCGGCGTTGAAAAATCCGCTCTATGTCACACCGGAGATTCCCCACACCAATCTCGGCATGCTCTACGTCAAGCAAAAGCGGGTGACCGACGCCATACGCGAGTTTCGCGAAGCCATGCGCATCAATCCCCGCTATCCCGTCTCCTACTTTCAGCTTGGGAAGCTCTATATCGATCTCGGCATGTCCGAGGAGGCCATCTCGGTCTACAAAGAGCTGACTGAGCGGTATCCCGACCTCCTGGAGGCCAACTATCAATTAGCGCTGGCCTATGCCAAAAGCGGCGCGAAGCAGTCCGCGATGACCTATTTCGATAAAGTGATTAAACAGGCGCCCAACAGCGCCCTGGCGGTTGACGCCCAACAACAGGTCGGCAACCTCAAGTGACCGGGGAAAATCGACGTCGCCGCGATGTTGACAAGATCGTCTGGTTTGGTAAGATAAGCCCAATCTTGGGGATCCACCGTTCGCCATGGGTGAGTTCGGTCAATTTATTCGCCGGCTTCGGGAATCGCAGGGTCAGAGTCTCGAGTCCATCACGCAGGCCACCCGCATTCCGTACCGCCACCTGCTTGCCTTAGAAGCCGAGCAGTTTCAAGCGCTTCCAAGCGATGCCTCCGCAAGGGGATTTGTGCGTTTGCTGGCAAGGCACTACCGGACGGATGCACAGGAACTCCTGATCCTGTATGAGCGCGCGGTGGCCCCTCACGGGGGCGGCGCGCAACCGCTGCCATTGGCGAAGACCAATGCGACCATCTTCAAAGTCCAGTCCGGGCGGCGTCATGCCGGCCTGGGCATGGGCGTCGCGCTGATCGTGGTGATACTCCTGATCTTCGGCTGGATGCGGAACATGCAGGAGCAGATCACCCCTGGGCCCGTCGTTCGCTCTGCCAGAGCGGAGAAAGGAACGACTGCGCCGACACTTCGTCCGACGCCGCCCCAACCCGCGGTTGCTCAAGCGAAGCCCGTTCATCCACCGGAAGAGCTGAAGGCGGTCTCGTCGTCGGTTCCGCCAGGCCCGCAGGCAAAGAGCGAACCGGCTGTTGCCCTCACTGCACCGGCACAGTCTGACACAACATCCAAGTCGATCGTCGTCCTGACTCCGCCGGCGCCAGCGGGCGCGGCGCCCAAAACGGTTGATGCCGTCCCGGCACCGCCGCCCCTTCGGCTGGAGATCGAGGCGCACGAGCCGAGTTGGGTCCAGGCGGCCCTGGATGGAGGGGAAGTGAAAGAGGCCCTGCTTCAGGCCGGCGAACGGATCACCTGGACGGCGAACGATCAGATGGAGTTGACGCTCGGCAATGCCGGGGGACTTGCCCTCTCCTTCAATGGCCAGTCGCTGGCTGCGCTCGGCCGGCCGGGGCAAGTGGTCCGACTACACTTGACCAAGGACGGACCGGATCATGTCAGACGATCACTCCCGCCGAAATCGCCGCTATCGCCGTCTCCCTCACCCTCCCCGTTGTCCACGCCGCAGCCTCCCGCCCCCTCGACCTTCGCGTTTTGATCCGGCCTGACGAATTAGGCGGCAAGCGCTGGATCAATTCCCATTTTGTCAGCACAGATAGGACTGCATAATCCTCATAATCCTGGGACACATTTATTTTCCAACGCCCGGGATACCCTTGAGACAAATTATTTATCTTTGTATTACTGCTCGATCCTCTATGCTCCACACAGTGGATGGCAAGTCTTGTTCAATTGCGCCGCCCTCTCTTCGGCCTTGGGGCGTGCATCTGAAAATAAATCTGTCCCCAAGGATATTCTGTCCCCTAGGATATTCCAAGGATTTCACTTTCGCGTGCGGTTCCTCTACCTCCTGATGCCTCCGCGTGTCCCCCCTCCTCCGTGGACAGCGCCTCCTGGGTTCCCCCCTCCGCCGCGGACACCGCCTCCCGGAGAGCCGCTGCTTCGAAAACTGCCGGATGAACGGGAATTGTTGAACATCTGCTGGCCCATGATGCGGCCATTTCTCTCCTGATTGAGTTCCCGGCTCTGGCTCTGGAACCCCCCGGCCCGCTCCGCATTCTGCCAGCCGCTTGGTGTGTTTCTCTCCCAATAGCCCGAGGGATTGTAGCGATAGACGTGCCCGTTTCTTCCTCCGTAGATATTGTTGGTCGTTGTGGACGGCGCACGGGTTGCAGGCCGGGGCGCCACCCGCCTGGCATTGGCGTCCCAACTCCGGTCGCCCGTCCGCTGGCGGGCGGAATAAGGATTGAATGTTGTGCCTCCCGCCTGGGTCCAGCGGCCGTTCCGATACTCATTCGATCTATACGGATGGGTGACCGTCACCGCGCGGCGGTCCCAGTTGTGATAGATATTCACGCGGTTGAGGTTCACGTGCGTGTATGGCCGGTGTCGATGGTGCCAGCCCCAGCCGATTGGCCCCCACCAGGGATTCCACCAGGCGCCCCAGATCGCCGCCGCCGCAAACCCGAAGGCAAACCCCCCGTAGAGGTCCCATTCGAAGCCGGCGTTCCATCCGTAGGTGCAGGGCCAGCCGATCCAGTCTGTGCCGATATACGGCGGGTAGTCGTAGCCGGTGCCGTAGACCACCGTGTCGTCGGGCGAGACGACGGTGCCGAGGTATCCCGGAGTGTAGCCGACATAGACGTCGTCCCCTGTCGAGCCGTAGACGCGCACATAGGTGACATAGTAAAGCGGCGAGCTGGGCGGAATCGAATAGATGACCGCCGGAACATCTGTGGCCACGCTCCACGGTCCCGTGGGCGACGGGGCCACAAACCAGACGCCGTTCTGGACGCTGTAATAGCTCTGCGGATCGACGCGGATGACCGGCACCGGGGAGTTGACCGCGTATTGCAGGGGTGTGTCTTCAATGGGTTCGAACCGGGGGGGACCGTCGTATGTGACCTCCAGCGAGGCTCCGCGGCGATCCACCGTCGAGGTCTGGGGGATGGAATTGGCGATCACGGCTTCATCGGCCTGCGGCGTTCCGGGGACGGACACGAGCGCGTTGGCCCGGGGATGGTCCGGAGGGATCTTGGCAAAATCCGCCGGCAGGTTCTTGCCCGATACGAACGACCATGGCCCGTTGAGCGACTTCGATTGAAACCACCGGCCGGAAATGAGGACATAATACGAGTTTGAATTCACGTCCATGAAGATGATGTTGTCGCTGTTTTTGACCTGCAGCAGCCCGGTGCCCTCGATGGGCACCAGCTGCGGCTGGCCGTCCGTCTGGATCACCTCGGCCGGCACGGTGCTGACGTAGACGGCCGGCGGGGAAGGAGGCAGCGCGGCATCCGGCGGCGGCTCCAGCAAGTCAACCTGTCCGTTCTCGGCAAGGCTCCGTTTGATCGGCTCAAGCGAGGCCGGCACGCTGGTCGTCATCGACCAGGGGCCTTCGACCTGAGATGCCTGATACCAATCGTTCATGGCCGAGAGATAGAACCGGCCGCCGATCTTCACGATCAGCGCGTTGGTGTTAATGATGCGCTCGGCCTGCTGGCCCTTCACGGGACGGAGGACCGGTGGGCCATCGATGAGCACCAACAGGGCCGGCGTGCTGCTGAAGATGATCCGCGGCGGGGTATTCTTCACGGCGACGACTTGCGCCTGCTTCACGGCCTGGGAGATCGCAAAATCGGCTTCCAGATGATCGAGTGCCACCGCCTTCGGCCCCTTGGAGAAATATTTGCGAAGCACGCTCAGGTACCCGCCCTCCTTGGTCGGCTCCGTGGGGAACGAGGCCTTGGTGAGTGCGGTGTCCCTGATCATGACTATGCGAGCCGCTTTGTCCACATCGGCTCTGGCGGACATCCAGACCACGCCGTAGACGGGTGACTTGGCCCCGGTCTGTTGCATGCCAACCGCCATGCGGGCTTCGATCCGGTCGCCTTTCCACTGTTCGATCTGAGGCTGATAGATGAAGATGGTCAATCCCGGTTCATGATGAACGCGCGGCCAGGTTAGCTCCTGACCGGTCTGCGAACCTGTGGTCATTGTTTGGGCATACAGGCCGGGTGGTAGGACGAGGGTTAACGTCAATAGGAGGATAAGGATCGAGGTGATGACAGAAGGTTTTCTCATAATGATTCCATCCTTCCTCTGATATTCAGAAACAACCCTATCGATCAGAATCAGTCGCGATGGCAGTCTCTCATTGTGAAGATCACTGATCTTATCATTGATCTCCATGCAAGGAGCGTGCACGATTCGTCCCATTGAAATAAACTGGATTTATCCAAGAGGAATCAATAAGATAAAAAGTATTGGATTGTTGAAATCGAGTCAGGGGTGACGTGACCAGTGGAATTCTGCCACAGGGGGTAAATCGTCCTGAGGCGTTTTGCTTCAGCTGTCAAATCTTTCCAGCCGACAGATCGATACCCTAGATACGCCGCGTGTCTTTCATGAGCGCAATTTGGGTGAGGCGAGCACAGAATTGGAGCCAGAGCTGGGGAGGACCCAACAGAATCAACTGATTTTACGAAAGAATGAGAAAGCCACCGGTCGGAATCGAACCGACGACCTGACGATTACGAATCGTCTGCTCTGCCAACTGAGCTACGGTGGCATCTGTAACCGGACAACCGCCTGATTGTACCCATTGGACGGGTCTATGTAAATAGGTGGATGCGGTGCGACTGCGGGCTATTGCGGTCAGCGTTCGCGCCTGACTCTCCTCATTCTTGAGTTCATGTTGGCGCGCTGGTAGTCTACTCATCAATAGATGAATCGCCTTCCCTGCACTTCATCCGCCGGACGCCAGCCCGTGAATGCGCGACGGAGCCGCATGGCCCAATTCAGCATTCTCTCTCTCTCCAGCGTCGTGCTGCCGTTACTGTCCTGCAGCCACGTCATCAAATCATCAGCTGCCATTTCATCGGGCCATCCGACCACCACCCCGATCCAGCATCTGGTGGTGATCTTCCAGGAGAACGTGTCGTTCGATCATTACTTTGCCACCTACCCGGTTGCCGCCAACACCGACGGCTCGCGGTTTATCCCCCGGCCCGGCACCCCGACCGTGAACGGTCTGGGCCCCTCGCTGCTCGCCCCGAACAACCCGAACGCCACCCAGCCCTTCCGGCTCTCCCACGAGCAGGCCCAGACCTGCGATCAGGACCACGGGTACACGGACGAGCAGAAGGCCTTCAACCACGGCCTGATGGACCAGTTCGTGGAGACTGTCGGCCGCGGCGCGGGCACCTGCGTGGACTACGGCTACGGCCCCGGGCTGGTCATGGGCTACTATGACGGCAATACGGTCACAGCGCTCTGGAACTACGCCCAGCACTTTGCGATGAGCGACAACTCCTACGACGCGGGGTTCGGCCCCTCGGCCCCGGGGGCCTTGAACCTGGTCTCGGGCCAGACGCACGGGTTTGCCACGACCAGCAGCGCCGTGACGGCCAATCACACGGTCATCGGCGATCCGCAGCCGTCGAATGATGTGTGCGATACCCGGGACACCACCACCTCGATCGATCCGAACAACAAGAACGTGGGCGACCTGCTCAACGCCAAGGGGGTGACGTGGGGGTGGTTTCAAGGCGGCTTTGCCGACTGCACCGCCGCGCACACGAACATCGGCGGGCAGACGAGCAAGGATTACATCCCGCACCACCAGCCGTTCCAGTTCTTTGCCTCCACGGCCAACTGGCAGCATCTGCCGCCCAGCTCGGTGGCGATGATCGGCCGGACCGATCAGGCGAATCATCAGTATGACCTGACGGATTTCTGGACGGCCGTCACCGCGCACCACCTGCCGGCGGTGAGCTTTCTGAAGGCGGCGGCCTATCAGGACGGCCATGCGGGCTATTCCGATCCGCTGGACGAGCAGCAGTTTCTGGTGGAGACGCTCAACCAGTTGCAGAAGACCCCCGACTGGGCGACGACGGCCGTGATCATCTTGTACGATGATTCGGACGGCTGGTACGATCATCAGCTGGGGCCGATCGTGAATCAGTCGAATGATCCGGCGCATGACGCGCTGCGGGGCAGCGACTGCGGGACGGCGGCGGGCCAGAGGGCGGGGGGCTATCAGGATCGGTGCGGGTATGGGCCGCGGCAGCCGCTCTTAGTGATCTCGCCCTATGCGAAGGTGAACGCTGTGGATCACACGGTGACGGACCAGACGTCGGTGCTGCGGTTTATCGAGGACAACTGGTCGCTGGGGCGGCTCGGGAACGGCTCGCTCGATGCGAAGGCCGGCTCCTTGCTCGCGCTGTTTGATTTCTCGTCCCGCTCCGGGGCGGCGGGCCGTCTGTTCCTTGATCCGGCCACAGGGCTCGAGCTGAAAATCCGGCGGTTTCAGTCCCCCACGCGCCGAAATCCAGGCACCCTCTAATTTGTCTGCGAGGTCTGCCACACGGCGGACGACTGGAAGCGCTCAACGTTCAACCACGAGAAGGACACGGGTTACTCGCTGACCGGCAAACACGCCGACGTCAAGTGTGAGCAGTGCCACCGTCGGCCGTTATTTACGGGAGAGACGTCACGCCTCTGCGTCAGTTGCCACCGCAGGGATGATCCGCATGACGGCGAGCTGGGGGAGCGTTGCGAACTGTGCCACAGTGAAGCGGGTTTCCATATCATCAAGCCGCACTAGCAGGTTGGTGAAAAAGTCCATCTGCGTCGTTTACCTCGTCGAAGATGGGACGAATGTTCGATTCTTGGTACAAGCGCGGCCCGTCGGAAATCCACACGTGCAACACAGTACGCTCCGGTTCCCTCGGAGCCTGTGGCCTTGCAGCCGGAACGTTTTGACCGGCCTGCGGTAGAAGTTATTTTACTGCCCTGCGAGCGTGCGAAGACATTGCAGAGGTTGGACCTGCGGCGCTGCGCTTACGTAGATAGGATGGTGCTGATAATCGCCGTGCGCGTCGAGACGCCGAGCTTCCGGCGGATCGCCTTCAGATAATCGCGGACGGTCTCAAAACCAATGCCCAGGCTGGAGGCAATCTCCTTGTCGCTCATGCCGTTGCGCAAGGCCTCCACGACATCCATTTCGCGGGGCGACAGGCCGTAACTGCGTTGTGCTTTTCCCAGGCCGATCAGTCCGGCCCGGATCGGAGCGAGTCGCTCAACGAGCACGGCGACCATCGGTTCGCGGCGTCCGGTTCCCCGATTGATCCAGAAGGCCTGCAAGCCGAGCATGCGCGTGCCCGATCGGTGGACGGTCTGGTGCAGGGGGCCGACCGGCGCGTCCGTGGCCGTTGACGCCCATGGCGCGTTGGCGACCTTGGTGCGGAGCACCTGCCGGACGGTCTGCTGAATCGGCCGCCGGTCGCGGGCCGGCACCAAAAGATCGGCCGCCGGATTGGCGGAGAGGAGTCGCCCGTGATCATTGAAGAGCAGCAATCCGATCAGCGTGCGTTTTCGGGCAACTCTCCGGCCGGGGGTGCGGATCATCGGTCGTGCGGTCATGAATCAACGCGCCGTGGGGAGGGGTCGCCGTACAGAAGAAATCGCTTGATTGGAAGAACGCGTCACGCGAAGAAAGGCATTGCGAAGCATGGGCGAATGGAGTATAGTAGCGATCCATGCGGAATGTCAAGAACCGACGAACGCAGACCCGCTATCCCTGGCAGGGCGAAGTCACCTACCGGCGGTCCGTGCCGTCTCGAGGTCAGACACTTCGCTCGATCAGCGGACAGGGCCAACTGCACAATGTGAGCGAAGGCGGCTTCTGCCTGGTGACCGATGAGCGGCTGGCCCCGAAGCAGCTGCTCGCCATCTCGCTGCCGCTGGCCCAGCCGGACATCTCGGTGCCGACCCTGGCCTTTGTGCAGTGGACGCGCCCCATGCGCGGGACCGGCCGGTACGCCGCGGGCCTGTCGTTTGTGGTGTGAACAGCAGGTGACGGGGTCACCGGGAGGTCGGTCGCTGCGCAGTGAACCGATCCCTGATGAATCAGGGCCCGGCGACCCGGCCACCTTGCAACGGAGCCACTTTTTTCATGTTTCATGAGCAGCTTGACAGAAGAAGGAGCGCTGGTATAGAGTAGGCGTCGGTTACGGTGGATTGATTTGTTGGCGGATTGCAACCACCTTAAAAAAGTGCTAAAGAGCCAGGCGAGCTGTCGAAGGACCGTGAACGTGACGAGCGACCCTGTGCTGCTGAGGCGCAGGGTTTTTTTGTGGGCGCATTCCTTGGAGAGGCGTCCTGACGCTCAACCTGGAGGTACAGCATGAGTCGCGTGAACTATCTGTTTACATCTGAATCAGTGACCGAAGGACATCCCGACAAGATCGCCGATCAAATTTCCGATGCCATTCTGGACGAGATCATCTCGAAAGACCACTATTGCCGGGTGGCCTGCGAGACGCTGGTGACGACGGGACTGGCGTTTGTCGCCGGAGAGATCACCACGAACTGCTACGTGGAGATCCCCGAAATCGTCCGGCGCACGGTCCGCGATATCGGCTATACGCGTGCCAAGTACGGTTTCGATTTTGAGACCTGTTCGGTCCTCACGGCGATTCACAGCCAGTCGCCCGATATTGCGATGGGCGTGGACACCGGCGGCGCGGGGGATCAGGGCATCATGTTCGGTTACGCCACGAATGAAACGCCGGAGTTGATGCCGACGCCGATCCTGTTGGCCCACAAGCTGACGAAGCGGCTGTCGGAGATGCGGAAGCAGGGGATTCTGCCTTATCTCAGGCCCGACGGCAAATCGCAGGTCACGGTCGAATATCGCGACGGCAAGCCGGTCCGGGTGACGGCGGTGGTCATCTCGGTGCAGCACAGTCCGGACGTGACGCTGAAGGATCTGCGCGAGGACGTCATTGAAAAGGTGATCAAACCGACTATCCCGCCCGCGTTGCTGGACGAGGAGACCGTCATCTACCACATCAACCCGACGGGGCGTTTCGTCATCGGCGGACCGCAGGGCGACACCGGCATCACGGGCCGGAAGATCATCGTCGACACCTACGGCGGCGTCGGCAGCCACGGCGGCGGCGCCTTCTCCGGCAAGGATCCGACCAAAGTCGACCGGTCGGCCTCCTACATGTGCCGCTATGTGGCCAAAAATCTCGTGGCGGCCGGCATCGCCGACCGGTGCGAGGTGCAGGTGGCCTACGCCATCGGCGTGGCCGATCCCGTCTCCATCCTGGTTGACACGTTCGGCACGGGCAGGATTCCGCAGGAACGGATTCTGGAACTGGTCCGGCAGTTTTTCCCGCTGACGCCGAAGGGGATCATCGATTACCTGGACCTGCGCCGTCCGATCTATAAGAAGACGGCGGCCTACGGCCACTTCGGCCGACAGGGGCCGGAGTTTACCTGGGAGAAGACCGATCTGGCCGGGAAAATAAAGAAGGAAGCGGGACTGTAAAAGACGGGATGCAGAGTAACGGACGAGGGAAGTCAAACAAGCGTACGGCGATGCCGGGGGGGTATTGGAGGGCGTACGCTGCGACGAGGAAGGAGCAGCCGGCTCGTGCGCGCCGCCGAATCAGTGAGGCGACTGGATTCCGGCAGTTCTTCCACACGGACCCATCGGGGCCGATGGGAGAAGTGAGGCGGCCCGGGGTGTGGGGGCATCGGAGGACCCTTCTCCGCCACTTCCGCACGGGCCCCCACAGATGATGACGCGGGGAGGAGCGTGAGGCATTGCTCCCCCCGCTTGAGCGAGTGCGAAGCACGAGCGGAAGAATAGGAGGCGTGGTGGATTACGATATCAAGAATATTGGGTTGGCGGATCGCGGGGCGGGTCGGATCGAGTGGGCCGAGCAGGAAATGCCCGTCCTCCGGCTGATCCGCAAGCAGTTCAAGAAGGATCAGCCGTTCAGGGGCGTCCGGATCGCCGCCTGTCTGCATGTCACGACGGAAACGGCCAGCCTGATGCTGACGCTCAAGGCCGGCGGCGCCGAGGTCGCGTTGTGCGCCTCCAACCCGCTGAGCACGCAGGATGACGTGGCGGCGTCGCTGGTCGCCCATCACCAGATGCCCGTCTTTGCGATCAAGGGCGAGGATCACAAGACCTATTATCGCCACATCCTGTCGACCCTTTCGATCAAGCCGATGATCACCATGGATGACGGCGCCGACCTGGTCTCCGTCCTGCATGGCGAGCAGAAGGCGCTGGCCGCCGGCATTATCGGCGGCACGGAGGAGACGACGACGGGCGTGATCCGATTGCGCAGCATGGCGGCGAAGAAAGTGCTCCGCTTTCCCGTCATTTCCGTCAACGACGCCGAGACGAAGCACCTGTTCGACAACCGGTACGGCACGGGACAGAGCACAATCGACGGCATGCTGCGCGCCACGAACCGGCTCATGGCCGGCGCGGTGACGGTCGTCAGCGGCTACGGCTGGTGCGGCCGGGGCATCGCCATGCGCGCCTGCGGCTTGGGCTCGAGGGTCCTGGTGACCGAAATCGATCCGATCAAGGCGCTCGAAGCGGTCATGGACGGGTTTGAAGTCGCCCCCATGGCCGACGCGGCGCCGCAGGGCGATTTCTTCGTCACCGTCACCGGCGACATCAAGGTGATCCGCAAGGAGCATTTCGAAGCGATGCGCGACGGCGCGATCGTCTGCAACTCCGGCCATTTCAACGTCGAGATCGACATCCCCGCCCTGGAGAAATTGAGCCGGGGCAAGCGGACCGTCCGGGATTTCGTCGACGAATACCGGCTGGCCGACGGCCGGCGGATCTATCTTCTGGGCGAGGGGCGGCTGATCAACCTGGCTTCAGCGGAGGGACACCCCTCGGCCGTCATGGACATGAGCTTCGCCAACCAGGCGCTGTCCGCCGAGTTCCTGGTCACGTCGAAGGGTAAGCTCGCCAAGCAGGTCTACCCCGTGCCGCCGGAGATCGACCGCAGGATCGCCCGGCTCAAGCTGGAGGCGTTGGGGGTCGGAATCGACAAGCTGACCAAGGAGCAGGAACGCTACCTCGCATCATGGGAACAGGGCACCTAGCACGGATGATCGTCCCGCGGGGTTCCGTCCCGGGGCGAAGCCTGACCGCGATGGTGATCCTGGGGGCGCTGGCCTCTCTCCTGTTCGGCGTCGGGTCCGCTCAGGCGGCCAAGGCCGGTCCCCCGACGATTATGCGCTTCAGTCTCGCCGAGCTGGCGAGCCGGGCCTCCCTCATCTGCGTCTGTCGCATGACCAACCAGCAGAGCGAATGGGATAGCAACAAAAACATGCTGATCACGGTGGTGACGTTGCAGGCCGAGGAGGTGCTCAAGGGGGCGATGGCGGCGGGGAGCGATCTGCAGGTCGACCTCTTCAGTAGCTTTACCAGCGAGCAACTGAATGTCGGCGGCGCCGCGTTTGAACAGGGGGAGCGGGCGGTCCTCTTTCTCGCGCCCTCCGGCGGTGAGGCAAAACGGTATAATATCGTCGGCTGGGCCCAAGGCAAGTTTACGGTCCGCACCAATCCCAAAACGGGGGAGGAGCGGATCGTGCGCCGTCTGGAGGGCATCCACTTCGCCCCGTCGAAACCCGGCGAGGCCGTCGGCGAGATGCCCCAGACGCTTGGAGAACTGCGGGCGGCGATTCAGACCGCCGTCGGAAGCGGCGCGGCGACGCCGTAATTCCTTCATGTCGGCGTGAGGGGGCCGGCATGGTCGCGTCCCGACCGATCCGCCGGATCGACACAGTGACCCGACACCTCTCGAACGCGACCACAACGGTGCTGATCGGCTTCACCCTCGCCGCGCTGGCCTGTTCCCACTCCTCCTCCCTCGCCGGAGGGGAATTCCCCCCCGCCGTTCTCGATAAACTGGATCCGGCCCTGCGTCACCGGATGGACGAGCTTCGGGCGCGTGGACAGTCCGACCAGCGACTCAGCGTGCTGGTCAGAACGGCGGCCGATATCAGCCCGGATCAGGAAGGCCAGCTCGAACGGCTCGGCATGACGATTCATTCGACATCGGGCGTCATCCTCAGTGCGACGCTGCCGGCCTCGTCCATCCCGACGGCGGCCGCGCTGGATTACATCGTGCGGATTGAGCTGGCCAAGCGGTTGAAGCCGAGGGAGGCTCCATGAAATACCCGTATTCGATGCTCATCCTCCTCGTGCTCGCAGGCCTGTTCGCGGCGCAGGAGGCGGCGGGCGCGCAGGACTCTCGGGCCAAACTGAGCCCCCGGCTTCGGATGGTGACCAGCCGAGATCCGGCTCTGGTGGAGAGCGCGAAGCGGCATCTCCGGATGACGATCAATCCCGTCTCGGCGGAGCCGATGGTGGATGCGTTCGTCCGGGTGAAGGGCGATCCCAGAGCGCTCGAGGTCTACGGGGTGCGGGTGCGATCCGTTCTGGGCGATGTGGCGACGGCGGAGATCCCGGTCAGCGTGTTGGAAGCGATCGCCAACCGTCCGGAAGTGATCCGGATCGAAGAGGCCAGGAAATTAAAACCGCGGCTGGATGTCAGCGTGCCGGCCAGCGGTGCGAATGGCGTTGGACTTTGGGGTGGAGAGAATGCGGCAAACCTCCCGGGCACAACAGGCCCTGGTAGCGCTCAGTCGCGACCATTACCCCCGCCATGGTCGGGCAATACCGGTAGAAACGTCATTATAGGATTGGTGGATACGGGGATCGATCTGAAGCATGGCGATTTCAAAGACAGTTTGGGAAAAAGTCGGCTGCTCTATGTCTGGGATCAGAATACGGGGAAGGAATGCACCAAGCAGCAGATCGACGCCGGAACATGCAGTGAAAAAGATGCCGACGGCCATGGCACCCACGTCCTTGGGATAGCGGCGGGCAATGGCGCCGCCACCGGCAACAATCAGCCGGCCTACCGCTACATCGGCATGGCGCCGGAGGCGAATCTCATTGTGGTGAACACCACCTTCTATGACACGGATATTGAAGACGGTATTGCCTACATTGAAAGCAAAGCATCCGCGCTGGGATTGCCGGCGGTGATCAATTTGAGCCTGGCGGGTCATCTTGGGCCGCATGATGGGACATCGAATTTCGAAGTGGCGATGGATAATGCCACCGGTACGGGCCGTGTAATCGTGGCGGCGGCCAGCAATGAAGGAAATACCGACAACGTGTTTCCGGGGCAGCTGCCTGACTTTAATTACCCCATCCACGCCAGTGATTTGGGCAGCGACAAGGTCGTTGACGGCAACGTGGGCCCAACGGTCCACTTTTCCGTGCCATCGGGATCGACCGATGTGGTCCTCGATCTCTGGTATGCCGGCGCAGACAAGATGGGGGTGAAGGTGACCAGCCCGGGCGGCTCCTGCACAGCCCCGTCTAGCGGGTTTCAGTATCCTGGTAATACCACTCTGCCGTTCAATACCAATTGCGGCCAGATCACACTCACCACGCCAACAACCAATGTCGACAAACTCAATAACGGCGATCATGAAATCTACATTGAGATCCAGAATATCGGTCACACGATTTCGATCGGATCCTGGAGTTTTACGTTGACCGGCAGCAACTGTCCGCCGCCGACACCGTGCATTTCGAACGGGACGTTTGATGTGTGGATTGACGATACGAGTTCCAACGCCACCTTCATCGACAATATTGATTACAACAAGACGGTCGGCATGCCGGGGACGGCCACGGAGGTGATCGCGGTTGGCGCCTATACGACCAAGACGACCTGGACGAGCAGCGCCGGAGCTGCAATAGACACTTTTGGTACCGTCAAGGATATCACTTACTTCAGCAGCCTGGGTCCTCGCCGGACCTGCAGCAATACGAGTAATTCCATCTGTACGGCGGTAGTCCAGAAGCCGGAGCTGGCCGCGCCGGGCGAGGAGATCATGTCGTCACACGCGGCCGGCACGCCGACGGCAGGCTACTGTTTTGCCAACTCGAATCAATGTCTGGACCCTGATGGACTGCATGTGGTGTTCCAGGGCACCAGCATGTCGACGCCCCATGTCACGGGCGCCGCGGCCCTGCTCCTAGCCCAGGATCAATCACTGACGGCCGATCAGGTCAAGGCGGCACTGGAAAACGCAAAGTCGGACGGTAATACAGGGGCGGTGCCGAACAACACCTGGGGCTACGGCAAGCTGGCGGTCGACCAGGCCATTGCGACGGTGGGCACCGACAAGCATCCAGATCCCAGTCCGAATCCGCCTGCAAATGTGACCGCGGCCCCCGGTGGGGGCTCGGCGAGGATCTCGTGGAACGCGATTACAACTGACATCTATCTGGATGGGTACAACGTCTATAAGAGCACCAATAGCGGAGGGCCGTATACACAAGCCAATACCAGCGTGGTGTCCGCCTCCTCAACCTCATTTACCGTCACCGGGTTGACGGCAGGCACCCCCTACTATTTTGTCGTCAGGAGCGAGGATACGCCGGGGATTGAAAGCGCCGATTCTTCCATCGTCACGGCGACGCCCACCACGCCCTCCGGAGGCGGGGGGTGCGGAAGCCTCAGGCCGACAGTGCCGACCACGCCGGCCGGCGCGGCCCTCTTTCTCCTCTCATTGCTCCTGCCTCCGCTCGTGATTCATGTCAGAAGGAAACTGCGATTCACATGATTGACATCACGCAAAACAAACAGGACACGCCCCCAACTGTTGCGGGAGCATGTCCTGGTTTACAGATCGGACGAGGCCGATTTTATCCGCCCGCGCCGAAGAACCCGGTCGGGGCGTGGGCGGAGGAGGCCATGAAGAAGAGCATCGGAATCGAGAGCATCGTGTTCGTCCGGGAAGCGAGGAAGGCAATCCGAGCCGCCCTGGTCTTCTCCTCGGCTGACGCCGGCACCATCCCCAGCACCTTCTTCTGATTCCGCCAGATGATTCCCCAGACGTTGAACAGCATGATGGTGCCCAGCCAGGCCCCCATGCCGATCACGGCGTCTTCGCCCTGGAGCATGAAGGCCCTGCCGAGACGGCCCTGGGCGCCAAGCAGCATCGCGCCGAACAGCCAGGTCGCCAGCGCCGACCAGCGGAACCAGAGCAGGGCGAGCGGGACGAGGTGCTTGAACGCTTCCGCCTTGGCTTCAGGGGTCACCTTTTTGAGAAACGAGCCCTGGACGAAATTGAAATAGTAGAGCAAGCCGATCCAGGTGATGCCGGCCAGAAAGTGGCCCCATCGAATGAACAGTTCAATCATCGTCTCCTCCCTCTCATCGGATCAATCGTGATGGTGCGGTGTGTCCTGGTCGGGTCTTAGATCAGTGCCCGAACGACCAGATAGAGAATCGCAGTCAGAATAAACCCCGAGATGATCGTGCCCGTAATCGTGTCGAGCGGATTTTTCATGCGCCACTCCTTTTCAGTGAAGACATGGACTGCGTGCGAGTAGGAATCCCTTATAGCACGCTGACTTTCGGACTGTCAATTAGAGTCAGGGGGGAGACGTTATCTCCCCCCTGACCACCCCCCATTGATTATTGGACGCGTGAGGTACGATGGACCGATACGCTGGATATGTGCGGGGAGTGTACATCCGATGGGGGGTATGGGGGGAGTAAGCAGCCACTCCACCCATTAGAGCGAGCGGCTTCAGCCGCGAAGCGGAACAAGCCGAGACGCTATCTCCCCCCAATCCCCCATTGGTTATTGAACGCATGATGTGCGACGAAAGTGTTCGGTTAGAGAAGAGGGTATGTTCAGTGCGCCTTGCGCCCTCTTTTCAGACTGTGTTATTCTGACCGACGGAGCGGCGACGGATGGCGTGGTTTCGAAAAAAAGAGCAATCCCAGGAACCCGGGACTGACAAGCGGGTCAAGATTCCCGAAGGGTTGTGGGTCAAGTGCAACCACTGCCGCGAGATTATTTACAAAAAGGAGCTCGAGCGCAACGGCAAGGTCTGCCCCAAGTGCGACTACCATTTCCCGATCGATTTTGCCGAGCGGATCGCGCTGCTGGTTGATGAGGGCAGTTTCTCGGAGCGGGAACGCGGGCTCGCCCCGCTCGATCCGCTGGCCTTTCGAGACAGTAAAAAGTATCAGGACCGGCTCAAGGAGACGCAGGAGCGGACCGGCCTGCGCGACGCGATGGTGATCGGCGACGCCCGGATTGACGGTCTCCCGGTGGTTCTGGCGCTGTTGCACTTCGGCTTCATGGGAGGCAGCATGGGCTCCGTCGTGGGCGAGAAGCTGTTGCGGGCGGTGGAGCGGGCCCTTGACGTGACGGCGCCGCTGATCGTGGTCACCTCGTCGGGCGGCGCCCGCATGCAGGAAGGCATCTTTTCCCTGATGCAGATGGCCAAGACCTCGGCGGCCATCGGCCGGCTGCAGGCGAACGGTCTGCCCTACGTGTCGGTTCTGACCGATCCGACCTACGGCGGCGTGACCGCCAGCTTCGCGATGCTGGGCGATCTGATCCTTGCCGAACCGAAGGCGTTGATCGGCTTTGCCGGCCCGCGCGTCATCGAGCAGACGATCAAGCAGAAGCTGCCCGAGGGATTCCAGCGGGCGGAGTTTTTGCTCAGGCACGGGATGGTCGACCAGATCGTCGAGCGCAAGCGGCAGCGCGAAGTCATCCGCCGGTTTTTAACCTGGTCCGTCCGCGGCGCCGCCGCGGAACCGGCCGCCGCGGGACGGAACTCGGACTGATCGTGGCCAAGCCGGTTGTCAGCGACCCGCTCCAGTGGCTGGCCCGGTTCGATCATTCCCTGATCAAGCCCGGCCTCGGCCGCGTCCTGCGCCTGCTGGAAGCGTTTGGTCATCCCCACCGGCGGTGGCCCTCCGTCCATGTGGCCGGGACCAACGGCAAAGGGTCGACCGCCGCGATGATCGCCGCCATGCTCCAGGCGGCGGGGTACCGGGTCGGCCTCTACACCTCGCCTCATCTGCATACGGTCAATGAGCGGATGCGGGTCAATGGCGCGCCGATTCCGGCGGACCGTCTGGCCGGGCTGGCCGAGGAGCTCAGGGCCGCCTTGCGACGCCTCGGGTTGCGCGACGTCGGCCCGTCGCCGGCAACGCCCCATCCCGTGACCGATCTGCCCACCTATTTTGAATGCACGACGGCCATCGCGTTCGCCTATTTCACCCGCGAACGGGTGGACTGGGCCGTCGTGGAGACCGGCCTCGGCGGGCGGTTCGACGCCACCAACGTCGTCATGTCCCGCGTGTCGGTGCTGACGCCGATCGACTACGATCATACCGACTATCTGGGGCCGTCCCTGGCTTCGATCGCATGGGAAAAGGCGGGCATCATCAAAGCCGGCGTGCCGGTGGTGATGGCTCCGCAAGAGCCCGAGGTCCGGTCGGTTCTCGATGAAGAGGCGCGGCTGCAATCGGCGCCGGTGATCCGGCACGGGCGTGATTTTTCAGTCGAACCGGCGGTTCAACTCGACGGCGGCCCGCAACGGTTCACCTATCGGGACCGGGAGTGGACGCTGCCTGACCTGGCCTGTCCACTCCTTGGACGCCACCAGTTGCTCAACGCCTCTTCGGCGATCGCCGCGGTGGCCGCGTTGCGGCGCGAGGGTGTCCCCATGACCCCGGAAACGGTCTCGCGCGGTCTCGCGTCGGTTCGTTGGGAGGGGCGGCTTGAGGTCATGAAGGAGCGGCCGCGCCTCATTCTTGACGGGGCGCACAATCCGGCCGCGGCCAGGGCGCTGGCGGCTTATCTCTCGGAGGAAAAACGGCGCCTGGGCGGCTCGGTGACGCTGATCTTCGGCATCATGCGGGACAAGGCGGTGGTCGAGGTGGTGGCCGCCCTGCGGCCGGTGGTTGATCGGTGGGTGGCCGTCTCACCCGAGACGCCTCGCGCGCTTTCCCCGGAGCGGGTGGCGGCCGTGATTGAGGCGGCCGGCGGTTCAGTGACGATGGCATCCGATCCGGGTCGGGCGGTCTCAGCGACGCTGTCGACGTTGTCGCCGGACGATCTGTGCTGTGTCACCGGCTCGTTCTATACCGTAGCAGCGGCACGGGAATCGCTCCTCTGCGCATCTGCGTCTTGATGCGGAGGTGTGCGGGGCCCCCCCGAGGGTGTTCCCCGGAGGGCGGGTCCGTGGGGTGGAATCCCGACCTTCATCGAATCCCGACCCGGGAGGCCTGCGAGTCCACGCCTTTGCCGCGAGCGCGCGGCAGGCTTGCCAGGCCGTCGGCGCGGGCCTGTGCCCTGAGCCTGGCGCTTGTCGTCGTCCTTCCCTCCCTCTGCGCGGCCGCGGAAACCTCCGCCCCCGACGTGCCGATCATTCCCTCCACCAAAGAGCGCCAACAGCTGCCATTGACCATCGATGGCGACCGCGTGGAGTACTTCCAGCAAGAGGATCGGTATGTGGTCGACGGGCACGGGGTCCTCAAATACGGCCAGACCCAGTTGAACGCGGACCACATGGAATATGTCAAGCGCACAGGGCAGCTGAACGCGAACGGACACGTGGTCCTGGTGCAGGGGCTTGAGCGCATGACGATGGATCGGCTCGAATACAACATCTTCGACCAGTCGGGGGTCATGTATCAGGCCGATCTGTCGGTTCCCATGCTGAACGAGGACCAGGTGCTTGAAGCCTCGCCCTATCGGCTGATCGCGAAGCGGATTGAACGGAGCGCCGATGGCACCCTGCACGCCGAGGGTGCGGCGTTCACGACCTGTGATACCGTGTGCGAAGGGGGCGTGCCGCCCTGGGAGTTTGAGGCGCATCGTCTCCGCGCCGTTCTGGACGGGTATCTGATCGCGCGCGGGGTCACGTTGCGGGTCAGGGACGTGCCGGTGCTCTATCTGCCGTGGTTCGCGTATCCGCTCCAAAGCCGGCAGAGCGGATTCCTGTTGCCCGCGTTCGGGTACAACACCACAGAAGGCTTCCGCTACCTGCAGCCGTTCTATTGGGCGATCGGCCGCAGCCAGGACGCAACCATTTCGCTTGATTTGCGGACCAAACTGGGTATCGGGGTCGACAACGAGTACCGGTATCGGCTCACGGAAACGGCCAAGGGACAGCTCGATCTCGATTATTTTCACGATTGGAACAACGGCGATAATTTTCTCTCCTACCGGGCCCAACACCAGCAGCGATGGCTGGACAACCGGCTGCAGCTTTCGTGGGATATCAATTTTGTCAATCGAAAGGATCTGTTCACCGAGTTGAGTTACAGCACGGCGGAGCGCAGTCAGCTCGGGCTGGAATCATTCGCCTCGCTGACCTACCGGCTGGACCATCAGTTCATGTATCTGTCCATGCAGTACACGCAAAATCTCGTCGCGTCGACACAGCAAAGTCTCCAGCGACTCCCGGAAATCGGATATCGACTGATCGACGCCAGGCTGGGGTCGCTGCCGCTCTACGCCGGCCTGCAGGCGACGGTCGTGCATTTCTATGAAGGGACGGATGTCAGGATCTTCGGCGAGGGGAACGGCAACGGGGAGCTCCGGGTCGATCTCTACCCGACGCTCACCGGGCGGCTTCACCCGGTCGCCGGCGTCACGATCACGCCAACGGTCGGCGCGAGAGAAACCTATTACAACAGCGCGGCGCTGATTCCGAATGACACCGAGTACCGCCAAGCCGTCTATGCGGCGCTGCGCACCGACTTGCAGCTGACCCGGTGGTACGGCTCGATCATGCACGTGGTGGAACCGTCCCTGCTCTTCGAATATTCGCACCAGTTGAACAGCGTCACCGTGCCCCAATTCGACGAGGTGGATACGATTCCGGAGAAACGGCACGTCACGCTGATGCTGACCAACCGCCTCCGCCGGGCCGGCGCCCCGTCCGCCGCCCCTCCGCAGCCGCAGTCCAACATCGTCCCATCCATCGACACGGGGCGGGGCGATCTGCTCTGGATCAAGGTGACCGAAAGTTACGCCATGCAAACCGTGAAAGATCAGGCGCCCGAACAAAGTCCCTTCACAGATCTGCGCATCCAGGCCGAGGCCAGGCCGGTGTCCAAGGTGGCGATGAACATGGAGAGCTTCGTCAATTTCTACGGGCAGGGGGTGACGATGTTCAACAGCGGACTGCTGGCTGCGCCGACCGAATGGCTGGTGCTGTCGGCTGGCGAGCACTTCACCCGCGAGGGCGTGGTGCCCCGACGGGGCGATCTGGTGTCCTCGGAGACGTCCATCCTCACCGATCCCATCGGCGGCAGCCAGCGCATCTCGGCGGTCAACTGGGGTGGGGAGCTCAGCCTCCCCTGGCGGATTGCGCTTGCGACACGGACGCTCTACGACATTGAGCACGACCAGTTCACCGAGATGGTGTATGCCATTCGCTGGCGGGGCGCCTGCAACGAATGCTGGAACGCGACGCTGGCCTATCAGCAGCTGATGGGACGGCATCAGGTGTTCTTCCTCGTCACGTTGCGCGGAGTGAGCAGCGCCGGCTCGGAAGCCATCAAGGATCTGTTCCCCCAATGAACGGTCTCTGACACGGCTGGCCGCACGAATTTGATAGCCGGCCGCCTCCCCGGCTCGGCGGCGCGTACGAGCTCGCTGCGCCTTCCTCGCCGCAGCGTGCGATTATTCGACCAAATCCCCGAACGCCCTGCGTTCGGGTTGGCGATGCCCCCACACCCCAAGCCCCTTTATTTCTACCATTGGCGGCTTCGAGCCAGAGATACGCTTCCACCGTATATCCAAGTGTGTCGATCCATTGCACATCACGATTCAAACGATCAATGGGGGAAGGCGGGGGGGGATAAAGTCTCCCTGATGAATCCGCTTCGCGGCTGAGGCCGCTCGCTCAAACGGGTGGAGAGGCCGCTTTCTCCCCCCATAGCCCCCCCAGCGGATTTACACTCCCATGCTGAGAACCAAACGTATAGCTCTTTCGTCCTTCTCGCGTTACACAATCAATGGGGGGGGTGCGGGGGGAGATAGCGTCTCCCCCCGCATCTAATAACTGCCTGTGCGGATAAAGCGACGAAGGGTTATCGATTAAATTCCCCAAAAGCTTCGCTTTTGGGTTGGCGATGCCCCCGCGCCTCGAGGCGGAGCGCGAGCGTGAAGAGCTCCGCGTGGACGGCGGCCCTCCGGGCCAGCGGGATTGTGACGGGCGTTTCAAACGTCAGGCAGCGGGGCGTGCCCAGATGAAACAGATACAGCGCGTGCGGCCAGCGCGTCCGCCGGCGGCGGACCGCGCGACGGTCGCGATGAATCACGCCGGACTCGGCGCCGGCTCCTTCAATTTTGCTGGCGTGATTGACGGGCAGTCGGCGGGCTGCGGCGGCGGTGAGGTCCAGGCCGACGGGGGCGCGGCGGCCGATCAGCTCGTAGAGATAGAAGCCGGTGCTGTCGACATCCTCATGAAATTCGACCGACAGATCGAAGCGCCGGACCGCCCGTCCGCCGGCCCGGCGGCCGGACAGGCGGGCGAGCAGGCTTCGAACGGCACGGACCTCGACCGGGGCTCTTTGATTACGGTACTGCCGGTTCAGGTCGATGCCGTCGTCGTTGACGCGCCGGTTCCGTTCGTATCCGGACGGGTTCAAGCAGGGGAAGATCACCAACTCGGCCGGCGGCAAACTGGCGCCGGTTGCCGGCAGCCGGGTCAACCACTTCAGCACCGCCTCAACGCCGGCGGGTTCATCGCCGTGAATGCCGGCGCCGAGGCAGACGCGCAGGGGGCGGGGACCCCGCCTCCGTCGGCGGGCGGCCGGGCCGGTGGTGAGCATGACGGCGACGAGCGGATACCGGCGGGCGCCGTGCACGGCTTCGCCGATCGGCTCGAGGCGGCCGCCCGGGACCGCCCGTACGGCGCGGTGCAGGCGTTGAAGGATCGACCGGTAGGAGCGGCGCGGCTGAGGGGCGGGCCGCGTCACGCCTGCTGTTGCTGAATGGCGGCGATCATTTCTTCGTTGGTGGAGAATTTAAACTCCGCCGAGCCCAGCCGGGTCCCCCCTTCCTCCTCGGCGAGCGACAGGAGGGTGAGCGCGCGCCGGTCGATGAGCGCCGGCTGTCTTGAGGCGATGAGCCGGCGGAGCTTGTCGGCGGCCGCCTGCGGCGGGTCGGCGGGGGCGGCCGACTTGCCGGCCAGATGCCGTTGCACGACCTGGGCGCACCAATCGCCGTCCCGTTTGGCGATGCCGACTAAACCGACGCTCGCCTGGCGGGCCCATCCCGTGACAAACACGCCGTCAATCACGCGGCCGGACGACGGATCGTACGCCTGGAACAGCGCGTCGTCGGGCTGAAGGTCGGTGTGGTTCGGATTGGTCAGAAAGGCGCCGTTTTTTGACGGCAGTCCCAGCGAACCATCGACGCAGTCACCGACGGCGAAGATGACGCTGTCGCAGGGGAACTCATATCGGCGGCCGGTGCCCACCGCCGCAACGTCGCCGTTGCGCAGGGCCAAGACCATTTCTTCCAATTCCAGCCCTCTGACGTAGTTGCGATCGTCGACAAGCACCCGGCGGGGGGACGCCAGGAAGTGAAAGCGCAGGATGGAGGTCGAGGACGTTGTGTTGCACTCCTTCAACTCTCCGAGCAACTCGGCCCGAATCGCGTCGGGCTGCTGACCGACGGCCGTGAGCGCGGCGCCGATCCTGGCAAACTCCGCGGTCAGCGCGGACTGGTCGATCTGCGCGCACACGGCCCTGATCTCCTTGGGATTGTATTTCCGCTCGGCCGGGCCGCGCCGCGCGATGGCGGTGACGAGCGGGACATGGCGGAATTGGATCAGCCAATGCGCGATGTCGACCATGACGTCGCCGATGCCGATGACGGCGGTATGCTCCCCGAGATGGAACACGCGTTCGCTGAAACCCGGGAGCTGGTTATAGTGGTAGACCACGTCTTTGGCGTGGAAGACACCGGTGGCTTTTTCTCCTTCGAGGCCGAGCGACTTGGTCCCCTGCGCGCCGGAGGCCACGATGATCGCGCCGGGCGTGAGCGCGCGCAACTCCTCCAACCGGAGATGGCCGTGCTCGCCGACCGTGACGTTGCCGAAATAATGCACGTTGGGGCGGTTCAGAATCTCCCGGTAGTTCTTCCGCAAGCCGTTGCGCAGACGGTGTTTGGTGGGGAAGATGCCGTATTCTGCCAGCCCCCCGAACTTGCAATCCCGGTTGATGATGACCACTTCATGGCCGGCCGATGAGAGTTGATCGGCAGCGGCTAGGCCGGCCGGACCAGCGCCGATGACGATAATCAGGTGTGAGGACGGCGATGGGCTCATAGTGCTCCTGTCAGGGAACGTGTGTTGATATGGGGGTTATGGGGGGGCGACCCTGGTAATGCCACCGATGGTGCCGAACCACTTTCCGCCGTCGGCGTCCATGGCGATCGAATAGATCGGAATGGCCAGCAGGCCGTCCTGCTGGCCGTAGTTGGTCGTGCCTCCGCTGGCGGGATCCAGGCGGGTGACGCCCCCGTCGGTGCCGATCCACAAGTCCCCGTTGTGGTCGAACAGGATGCTGTTGACGTGATTCCCTGACAGGCCGTCGGAGGTCGTGTAATTCTTCCACGTCCGGCCGTCGAAGCATCCCAACCCGGCGCCCCAGGTGCCAACCCACAACCGGCCCTGCCGGTCCAGTGCGGACGTGATGATGTAGTTCGGGTTGTAGCCGGCGACAGTTTTCCCGCCGGTTTGGTGATGGGGCGCGATGGCGTTGTAGGGCGTGGCGGAAGGCGCCTCCGCCAGCGCGGCGCCGACACCGTCCTCGTGTGTCCAGCTTTTCCACCGCGCCGAGGCGCCCGCGTTCGGGAGGTACCGGGTCACGCCCCCTTCGGTGCCGAACCACAACGTGCCCGAGGAAGCCCGTTGCAGCGTATAGACCCACTTGTCCGCCAGCCCGTCGCGGGTCGTGTAGGTGTGAAACCGCGTGCCGTCAAACCGGCTCGCCCCCTTCCACGTCGCCGCCCACAGGGTGCCGTCGGGTTCGAACAGCAGGTCGTACACCCAGAGATCCCCGATCCCGTCTCCGCGCCGGTAGGGCCGCCAGTTCGAGCCATACCGGCTGTCGCCGGCGCCAAACGGGGTGTAGGTCGTCCACTGATGATCGGGCGGACCGTCAGGATCAAACCGGGACAGGCCGCCGCCGTACGTCCCCGCCCAGACCCTATTCTTGGCGTCAACGCGGACCACCAGGATGATGTTGCTCAGCAGCCCATTCTTCGTTGTGTAGAGGGTGTGTGTTTCCGTCTTGCGGTTGAAGCGCAACAGGCCGGCGGTCGTGCCGATCCAGATGTCGTCGCCATGGGCCGTGACCGCCCGGATCATCGCGTTGATTGACCAACTGGTCCAGACGGGCTCGGCCCCGACAGGCGATGTCAGGCTGATCTGTTGCGCGCCGCGCGGCTCCGTCGCCCCACCGGCCGCGGGCGGGGCGGGCAATTTCGTCATGGTGATGTCTCCGGCGTGCGCCGCGGCCAGCGGCACGACGACGGCCCAGACAACCCAGGCGAACCAGTGCCCCGCGATGGCCTTCCGGAGGCCGGCTGTCATTCCCCGCCCCATTTCAATTTGGTCCGCCACACCTGAAAATCGCTCCGGGACGGCGAGCGGAACAGCTTGATCCGGTGCTCGGCGGCGGTGACGGTGACGACATCGTTCAGGCGCAGGTGCACGCCGACCTGACCGTCAAAGGTGACGAGCGCGCCTTCTTCGGCGCTGCGGAGGGCCGCCTCCAAGCGGGCCGTCGCCGGGATGACGATCGGTCGGTTCGTCAGCGTGTGCGGGCAGATGGGGGTGAAGAGCATGGCATCGACGGCCGGGTGGACGATCGGCCCTCCGGAAGAGAGGGAATAGGCGGTGGAGCCGGTCGGGGAGGCGACAATCAATCCGTCGCCCCTCAGTGCCGTCAGAAACTGGCCGTCGACCGACGTTTCCAGTTTGATCATACGGGCCGGAAGCCCTTTGCTGATCACGGCGTCGTTCAGGCAGTAGGATTGGGCGACGGTCTCCCCCTGGCGCAGCACCTCCGCCTTGAGCAGCATCCGTTCCTGGGGAATGAACCGCTCCTGGAAGACCTGATCCAATGTGGGGTAGAGCGTATCCAACGTCACTTCCGTGAGGAAGCCCAATCCCCCCACGTTGACCCCCAGAATGGGCACGCCGCGCTGCTCGATGAGGCGCGCGACGCTCAGCAGCGTGCCGTCTCCGCCCAGCACGATGACCATGTCGACCAGTCCAGGAATCTTCGATTTCTGATGGATGGCGGGCAACCCGGCGACCTTGGCGGTGTCGGCGTCAACGAAGACCTCCTTCCCCTGTGCCGTGAGCCAGGGGACAAGGGCTTCGACCACGGGCTTGATCTCCGTCCCGAGCGGCTTGGCGATAATGCCGATTTTCATGAATGGTTTCATTGCGATGTCGTCGATCAAGCCCCCCATTCTAGCGAGCGGTTTGGGGGTTTGTCAACGAAAAGGGGGGCGGGGGCGGAATGAGGAAAAATAAAGCGCTGTCCGGCGGGCCGGACAGCGCTTTTGGTCAAGAGGTGCCGGGTTACCGCGTTACTCGGTGGTGGGCCATGGCTTCGAGGCGGGCGATCCGATCTTGAATGGGTGGGTGGGTGGAAAAGAGGTTGACCAACCCTCCGCCGCGCAGCGGATTGACTATGAAGAGATGCGCCGTCCCAGGATTCGCGTCCATGGGGGCTTGTCGATTGCCGATGTCCAGCTTGCGGAGTGCCGACGCCAGGGACATCGGGTTGGTCAGCTCTGCGCCGCCTTCGTCGGCGTGATATTCGCGGGAGCGGGAAATCGCCATCTGCACCAGCATCGCCGCGATCGGCGCGACCACGATGGAGAGGATCATCCCGGCCAACTGCAACGGATTACTCTCACGATCCCGGTCGCCGCCGCCGAACATCATGGCCCATTGCGCCATATACGTCAGATAGCTGATGGCGCCGGCGATCGTGGCCGCGATCGTGCTGATCAGGATGTCCCGATGGAGCACGTGGGAGAGCTCATGGCCCAGGACGCCCTCCAGCTCCTCAGTGTTCAAGATCGCCTCGATCCCGGTTGTGACCGCCACCGCGGCGTGCTCCGGATTGCGCCCGGTGGCGAAGGCGTTGGGCGTGGGTGTGTCAATCCGGTAAATTTTCGGCATCGGGATGCCGGCCTTGCGGGCGAGGTTCCGCACGATGCGGTGCAGGTCGGGGGCCTCGGCCTCCGACACGGGCTTGGCCCGGTACATCGCCAGCACCATTTTGTCCGAAAACCAGTAGGCGAGGAAATTCATCGCAAAGGCCATGATCAAGGCGATCATCGCCCCCTGTTGGCCGCCGATCAACCCGCCGACCACGACCAAGATGCCGGCCAGCAGCGCTAAGAGAATCCCTGTTTTCATGACGTTCACGTGTCAACCTCCGCAGACCGTGTATCGGTGCGTACCGTAACTCCTTTACGCATAAATTATAAATCAGCGCCCCTGTCTATTCAAAGGACCCGACGACGGAGGGACAGTGGCGTTCTATATGTGGCCTGTTTTCCCTCATCCATAGTCCTTCAAGGCTTCTGGTGACGCGTTACACCCTTCATTTCACTTTCATCCCCTCCGCCACCTCCTCCAAGGGTGTAATCACGCTGGCCACGGCGGCGTCCCCGGCGGCAAGGATCATGCCCTGCGACTCGACGCCCATGAGTTTGGCCGGCCGCAGGTTGGCCAGGACTACCACCTGCTTGCCCAGAAGCTGATCCGGTTCGTATTTCGTCCCGATGCCGGCCACGATCTGCCGTTCCTCGGCGCCCAGGCTGACGCGCAGCTTCAGGAGTTTCTGCGAGTTGGGAATCCTCTCGGCGGACAGAATGCGAGCGGTGCGCAAATCCATCCGAGAGAAATCGCCGATGGTGACCTGCCCGGGCGCCTGGCCGCCGGCCGGCTGCTGCGTTTGTTGTTGCCGCGCCTTTTGCCCCTTCTGGGCCTCCTGTTGGGGCTGTTTCCCGCGCCCGGGGGCCTTCCGTTGTTTGGCCGCCTCCTCGGCCGCCAGCTCCTCCTCGGTCGGCTCCAGGCGGGGGAAGAGCGGCTCGGTCTTCTTGACCGTGGTCCCTGGTCTGAGCGCGCCGATTCGGGCCGTTTTGGCCAAGATCCACGTTTCGAATGAAGGTTTGATCCCGATCTGGGTCAGAATGCGCTCGGAGGTTTGGGGCATGAAGGGATACAGATAGAGGCTGACCAGATGGAGGGACTCGGCCAAATTGTAGAGGACGGTGGAGAGGCGCTGTTTTTTCTTGACCTGTTTGTCGAGATTCCAAGGCGCCGTGACTTCAATGTACCGGTTGGCGGTTTCGACCACCTCCCAGATCGACTGCAGGGCGCGATGAAACGCCAGCTCGCCCATCGCGGCCCCCATCTTCCCGCCCAGGCCGGCCAGGGCCTTGTGCAACGGGTCGTCCTCCTTCATCTTGGCCGACGATGTCCTGGGCGGAATCCGGCCGCCCGCGTACCGGTCGATCATCGATAGCGTGCGGAAGCAGAGGTTGCCGAGATCGTTGGCCAGATCGCTGTTATAGCGCTGTCTGAGCGCCCGCTCGGAAAAGTCGCCGTCCTGGCCGAACGGAACCTCGCGCAACAGGAAGTACCTGAAGGCGTCCGCGCCATAGGCGTCGATCATGGCGAACGGGTCGACGACGTTGCCCTTGCTTTTGGACATTTTCTCGCCGTTCACCGTCCACCAGCCGTGGGAGAAAATCTGCCGCGGCAACGGCAGCTCCGCGGCCATGAGAAAGGCGGGCCAGTAGACGGCGTGGAAACGCACAATGTCCTTGCCGATCAGGTGCAGGTCGGCGGGCCAGAAACGCCGGATTCGCTGAATGTCGTTCGGATAGCCGACGGCGGTCAAATAATTGACCAGCGCGTCGAACCAGACGTAGGCGATGTGTGTGGGGTCGTTCGGCAGCGGAATGCCCCACCTGAAGCCGGTGCGGCTGATCGATAAATCCTTCAGCCCGCCGGAGACAAAACTGACGATCTCATTGCGCCGGCCGTCGGGCTGGATCATCTTGGGGTGCTGGGTGATCCAGCGGAGGAGCTGCTCCTGATATTTCGACATGGCGAAAAAGTAGCTCTCCTCCTTGATCTTCTCGACCGGCCGGCCGCAAGTGGGGCAGGCCTGGTTGACGAGCTGCAATTCGGTCAGGAAGGTTTCGCAATGGACGCAGTACCAATCTTCATATTCGCCCTTGTAGATGTCGCCCTTGACCTCCAGTTTTTTGAACAGGGCGGTGACCGCGGCCTGATGGCGCGATTCGGTGGTGCGGATGAAATCGGTGCAGGAGATGTTCAGCCGCTGCCAGAGCGACTGGTAGCGCTGGACCATCCGGTCGGCCAGCGCCTGGGGACTCTCCCCCGCGGCGGCTGCGGCTTTTTCGACCTTCTGGCCGTGTTCATCGGTGCCGGTGAGAAAGATCGTCTCATAACCGCAGAGCCGTTTGTAGCGGGCCATGACGTCGGCGGCAACGGTGGTGTAGGCGTGTCCGATGTGCGGCACGTCGTTAACGTAGTAAATCGGGGTGGTGACATAGTATCGGGGACGTCGCATTCGTGGCATGGGATCCTTTGTGGGAACATGGGTGATCGATGGGACCCGATCATCAGGAAGCGGCCGGCTCCTGCTGTCGGATTCGACGGGGAGCCTCGAGGCAGGCTTCCCGAAGGGCGATCAGCCAGTGCTCCAGCAGTAACTGTCGGTTGATATTGCGAAACGACGCGCGCCACGTCCAGTGCAGCTGCGCGGCCAACTCGCAGCAGGTCGCGATCGGCAACAGACTGGCGGCGCGTTGCGCCGAGGAAAGACGGGGCGTCGGTGCGGCGGCCCCTTGGTGGATCGTTAGGCGGACGGCATCCTGCAGCCACAACAGCAGCCAGCGCACCGTCCGTTCGAACTGCTCCGGAGTTTGTGACGCCGCCTCCGCCCCTTCGGTGAGGTGAGACAAGGCTTGGTCGGTCCCGGTTCGGGCCAGGCAGCTTGCCGAAATCCATTGATCGATCTGATCGCGCTCATCCCGTAATGCGGATGGATCGGCCGCCAGCGCCTTGCCCAGGCAGCCGCCGGCGACGGCGCCGACGAGTTCGGCGTCAGCCGGGGACCAGTGCTGCTCGTCGGCCAGCCATGACGTCAGCCGGTCGGGGTCGAGTGGAAAAAAACGGACGACCTGGCACCGCGAGCGCAGGGTCGGCAGCAAATCGTCCGAAGATGAACTGATGAGGATCAGCAGGCTGGCGGGCGGCGGTTCTTCCAGTGTCTTGAGCAGGCAGTTGGCCGCCTCCTGGTTGAGCCGGTCGGCCCGGTCGATGAGCACGATCTTGCGCGAACCCGACCAGGCGGTCAGGCCGAGAGCGGCTTGCATGGCCCGGATCTGCTCGATTTTGATGAAGAGGCCGTCCGGTTCGATGACGGTCATATCGGGATGACTGCCCGCCGCCGCCATGGCACAGGAGCGGCACACGCTGCCGGGGGAGCCAGAGCCGACCGATCCGACAGTCGCGCAGCCGCCGAATCCAGCCGAGGGCGGGGTTTCACAATTGATCGCCGTGGCCCACCGGGTGGCGACCAACCGCTTGCCGATGCCCTCCGGCCCGGCAAAGAGGTAGGCGTGGGCAAGCCGTTTGGAGCGGACAGCGGCCGTCAGGAGGCGGAGTGCTTGTTCGTGGCCGATGATGGGGGACGGGAGCTGGCTGGTCATGGTGCAGCCTTGGAAGAGATCCCGGGTGCGGCGCCCGTCTTCAGATGGCGTCGACGCGCGGAGGGGCCGCCCAGTCGGTCGCGCACGATCCGCTCGATCTGTCCGGCGACCTCATCCTCGGACCGTGTGGCATCAATGATGGTAATCCGGCTGGGCGCGCGGCGGGCCAGCTCGCGATAGCCGCGCCGCACGCGCGTGTGGAAGGCGAGGGTTTCACGGTCCAGCCGGTTGACCTCGCCGCGGTTCGCGACTCGCGCGAGGGCGGTTCGGGGGTCGAGATCCAGCAGAAGAGTCAGGTTCGGTTGCAATCCGTCGGCCGCGTAACGGATGAGGCGCTGAAAATCGGGAGACGTTCGGAGGCCGCGACCGTAACCTTGGTAGGCGATGGTCGCATCACTAAATCGATCGCAGAGAATAATCATGCCTTTGGCCAGGTTGGGCTGGATCACCGTTTGCAAATGTTGGCTTCGACCTGCCAGATACAGCAGAAGTTCTGCTTTTGGCCGAAGATCGGTATGACGGACGTCAAGCAGGAGGGAGCGGATCTTATCCCCCATCATCGTACCTCCCGGCTCTCGAGTCGTATCCACGGCGTGTCCTTGAAGTCGCAACCGGGAAGCGAGCCGCGCAAGCTGGGTGCTCTTGCCGCTGCCTTCGATGCCTTCAAAGGTGATGAAAAGGCCGCGCATTATGCTGGAAGGATCATCGGGCCGGCCGGGCCTGTGCTGCCGGGGCAGGGGCCGGAGCGGGCGCGGCGATGGGAAGCGCGATGCGATGGTCGCCAGCCTGTTCCGGAACGGGCTGGCGGGTGGCCAGCAGGATTTGTTGTGAGGCTCCGAGAGAACGCAGCAATTGCATAAACGACGATTGGGCGGCGGGATCAAGCGACTGAAACGGATCATCCAAGAGCAGGGGGAAACGGCCCAGGGCGACAATCGCTTTGTCTGGAGATTTTTCGGCGCGGGCCGCCAGCCAGGGAGCGAGAAAGCAGGCCAATGCCAACAGGTCCCGTTGGCCGCTGCTGAGCAACTCGGGATCAATCTCCCGCTGATCCTGCGTCTGGATGAGCAGGCGGTTGTCGCTCCAGACCGCCTTGCTGTATCCGCCTCCGCTGAGTTTGCTGAAGAGGGTGGAGACGGCGGTTTGCAGTGCGGGATGCTCATGGGGCCAGAGGGCGCGCAACGCGCCCTGCCAGGTGACAGCCGGCGAAGGGGGCGACTGTCCACGCAGGGGGGGCGCCTCCGCACCGGTCAGCTCCGCAAATTCCAGATTGGTTGCGGCCGCTCCGCCCGATTCCAACCGGGAGATTTCCGCCTGCAGGCTGGCCACATCGCCCATGCCGGTCTTGGCGGCGATCGAGGCGGCCTCGCGCAGCCGCTCTTCCAGCGCGCGCGCCTCCGCGGAGAGGGTCTGGAGCTGTTCCTGGAGCTGCCCGACGGTCTGCCCGCCCAGCAACTGGGTCTGTTCCAGCGTCAGTTGCTCGATCTGGTCGCGCAGACGGCTGACGTTTCGGGCCCGCTCTTTGAACTGCGCGACCGAGTTGGATTTGGTGAGAGCGAGCAGCTCCAGCGCCGGTTTTTGTTCCCGGTTGAACTGCTTGTCAGAAATCTCCTGCTCCTTCTTTAACGATTTGATCTTGCCTTCGAGCGCCGCGCGCGCGGACTGAATGCGCATATCGTTGACGACGGACCAGACCAGAACCCCGAGCCCCGGAACCAACAGGGCCAGGAAGACATACCGGAACAGGCCCGGCAGATTGATCAACAGCGCGACCAGCAAGGCCAGGACCGTCAACCCGACGCCGGTTTGGAATCGCCGCTGCTGGAAAATCGGCTGGGCGGGCAGCGCGGCCAGTTCGGCTTCCAGTTCCTGGAGCTGAGTACGCGTCGCCTCGAGCTGGCTGTGCAGCGTCCGTTCCCGCTCGGCCAGTCCTTCGATCATGGCCAGAAAGCCGGCCGGCAGCTGATCGAAGCCGGTAAAACCCTTCAGTTCGTTCTGCAGTGCATCCCGTTCCTCCGTCAGATGGGCGGCCTGGACCAGTTTCTGTTTGATGGTGCTGGCGCGGTCCTGTGCCGCCATCACCTGTTCGTCCAGCACGAGAGTTTCCTCCGCCTTGGCCAGGGCGTGCCTGAGCTCATCGAGGCGGGTCCCGGGAGCCGGCGGGGGCCGGTCCGCAGGAGACCGGACCGATGAGCCGGTCGGGCCCGCAACCGGGACGTGCCCACCCGGGGTCGCGGCCCCGTTCGAACCGCCGCCTGCCTTCGACTGGACGGGGAGAGAGGACATCCGCGCCGGGCTGAAGAGCCAGTAGCGGGCAATCTGGTCCGCCGTCATGCCGGGAAGGAGCCGTTGCAACTCGACCATGACGGACGGCATGTCGTTGGCCAGCGGGGGGAGCCCGCCGGCGGTTTGGCCAGGCGCTTCAATCTTGGTCAGATTGATCCGATCCTTGATGAAATCTCTGATCACCCGGTAGAAGCCGCCGTCTGCGGCCTGGAAGACGACGGCGGCCTGGGCGCGCTCAGTGTGGTGGGGATGAACGAAGGAACGAAACCGGTCAGTCAGCTCAGGACAGAGCAACGCGGCGATCAATTCGCACAGCGTACTTTTGCCGCTGCCGACGCCGCCTGACAGCACGTTCAGACCGGGGCCGAAGGAGAGACGGGTCATCGACTGCACGTGTCGAATGCCGTACAGAGCCAGTTCTATAATCCGTGGCATCAGGCTTCGTCCTCTCCTGTTCAGGGCCGCTACACCCTCACCCGGCTCGGCGCACGGGTGAACAAAATTTATCATAGCGCAAGATGGCCCGCGGTTCAACTTGACGCCGCCGCGTCACCGTGGCGGACTCGGCGCACGTGCAGGTGGGGCGGGCCAGCGGACAGCCCCGTCCTCTGGCCGGTGCGTTCAGCTCGGGACGGTGCAAATAGAACTTGCATGGCCTCGATAAAATAGGTAAGATGAGGCACTTGAAATTATTGAAGAACTTTCATCGCCGTGACGCCTCTACTCCTCCACCTTCGCCGCTATTTCCTGACCGGGTTACTGGTCATTACGCCCATTTGGGGCACCTATCTGATTTTGAAAACGCTGCTCAGGACCCTCGATGGGATCGTGGGCGACACGCTGCAGCGGCATCTTGCATTCTATCTGCCCGGGTTTGGCATCATCGTCCTGGTGGCGTTGATCCTTCTGGTGGGCGTGGTGGCGACCAATTATCTGGGCCGGCAGCTGGTCGCGGTCTGGGAGGGGCTGTTGCACCGCGTGCCGGTTGTCCGAAACATCTACAGCGTGATGAAATCGATCGTCGACGCCATTTCGCTGCAGCAGAAATCAAAGTTCAATAGGGTCGTGCTCGTTGAATTCCCCCAAAAGGGAAGTTACTGCATTGCGTTCGTGACCGGTGAGGTGGATGAAATTCAACACGTGACGACGGAGCGGATGTTGAACGTCTATGTGCCGACGGCGCTGAATCCGACGTCCGGGTATCTGATCTTTGTGCCGGAGGAGAAGGTGACGCCGTTGTCCATGAGCGTCGAGGATGGAATGAAAGTGGTGATTTCCGGCGGGTTTTATTCGCCCGCTTCGGCCGCCAAACAGCCGGCGGCCGGCGCGATGGGTGCTGCCGGCCGGCCGTGAGCGCGCCCCTGGCCATCATTCTCGCTGCAGGGCTGGGCACGCGCATGCGGTCTCAGCTGGCCAAGGTGCTCCATCCTGTGGCGGGACGGCCGATGATCCACTATCCGGTCCTGGCGGCGAAAGCGGCGGGCTGCGCCCGCATCGTGACGGTGCTCGGCCATCAGGCGGGCGAGGTGGGGGCGGCGCTGAAGGGGCTGCCCAGCCAGGCAGTCATTCAGCGAAACCCGCTGGGCACCGCGCACGCGGTGTTGCAGGCCCGCCGTTGGTTCGCCACGCTCCGCGCACCGGTGGTGATTCTCAACGGCGACCTGCCGCTGCTGTCCGGCTCGACGATACGCCGGATGCTGGACGCGCACCAGAGTCAACCCTCCACACTGAGCCTGGCGAGCGTGCACCTGGCCGATGCGTCCGGTTACGGCCGCATCGTGCGATCGGCCGGCGGGCGGGTGGCGGCCATCGTGGAGGAGGCGGATGCGACGCCGGCGGAGCGGGGATTGACCGAGGTCAACGGAGGTCTGTACGTGGTCGAAGGGCGATGGCTGGCCGATGCGTTGCGGAAGATCCGCCCCGACAACGCGAAGCGGGAATATTATCTGACCGATCTGGTGAAGATCGCCGTCGCCGGCGGCGGGGTGGTGCAGGCCGTGCCGGTGGCGGAATCCGAGGAACTGCTGGGCGTCAACAGCCGGGCCGATTTGGCCCGAGCCGAGACGCGGCTGCGCGATCGGATCAACGCCCGCCATCTGGCGGCCGGCGTGACGATGCGCCATCCGCCCACGGTATTTATCGATGATGAGGTGGCGATCGGACAGGATTGCCTGCTTTATCCGATGGTGCAGCTCGAGGGGCGGACAGCAATCGGCGCGGGATCGACCGTGCACGCGGGAACGCGGATTCGGAACAGCCGGTTGGGCAAGGGCGTGACCGTGCTGGACGGGTGCATCCTTGATGAGAGCGAGGTGGCCGACGGCGCCGTGATCGGTCCCTTTGCGCGGCTGCGCCCGGGCGCGCGGATCGGCGCCCTGGCCAAGATCGGCAATTTTGTCGAGGTCAAACAGTCGGTGATCGGGCCTGGTTCCAAGGTGAATCATCTATCCTATCTGGGCGATGCGACGATCGGCCGCGGAGTCAATGTCGGCGCGGGGACGATCACCTGCAATTACGACGGCCTGCACAAGCACGCCACCGTGATCGGTGACGGGGTATTCGTCGGCAGCGATGTGCAGTTCATCGCTCCCGTACGGATCGGCCGGGGGGCGGTCATTGCGGCGGGCGCGACCGTCACGCGTGACGTGCCGCCCGGCGCGCTCGCCATCAGCCGCGTGACGCAGGAGAATAAGCCCGGCTGGGCGAAGAAAAGATTCACGGTTCAAAGGAAGAGAAAGAAAAAGCGGTGATCTTCGCCCCCAACACCCTGTGGGTATGGGCGATGGGGGGATCGGGGAGGAGAGGAGCATCTCCCCCCGAATAAGCGGGCGCGGAGCGCGAAGCGGAATGTGCGGCATCGTCGGTTATATCGGCACGAACAATGTCGTGCCCTTCCTGATTGAGGGGCTGCGCCGGCTGGAATACCGGGGCTACGATTCGGCGGGGATCGCGTTCCTGCAGTCGGGGCAGCTCAGCGTCAAGCGGGCCGTCGGCAAACTGGCCAATCTCGAAGCCACTTTGCAGGGCAAGCAGTACAGCGGACGGATCGGCATCGGCCATACCCGCTGGGCGACGCACGGCCGACCCTCCGAAGAAAACGCCCACCCCCACACAGCCGGGGGCATCGCCGTCGTGCACAACGGCATCATCGAAAATTATCTGGAGTTGAAGGCGGGGCTGCAGCAGCGGGGCGCGGTCTTCACCTCCGAGACCGACACGGAAGTCATCGTGCATCTGATTCACCAGGAGACGCTCCAAGGCCATTCCTTCCGGGAGGCCGTCCGCCGGGCGCTGAAACAACTGCGCGGCGCCTACGCCATCTGCGCCGTCTCGGAGACGGAGCCCGATGTGCTCATTGCCGCACGGTTCGGCTGCCCGCTGGTGCTGGGGTTGAGCACCGACGGCGTGATGGCCGCATCGGACATTCCGCCGCTGCTGGCCCATACCCGACAGATGCTCTTTCTGGAAGATGAAGAGATGGCGGTCCTCTCGCCGGGCAGCGACCCTCCGGTGGTCGTGACCGACCTGGAGGGCCGGCCGAAAACGCGCACCGTGGTGACGGTGGATTGGAATCTGGCGATGGCTGAAAAGGGCGGCTTCAGGCATTTCATGCTCAAGGAGATCCACGAGCAGCCGAGGGCGTTGACCGACACGATTCGCGGGCGGCTGTCGCTGGCGACCGAAGAAGTTTCCCTGCCCGAGCTGGGGATCTCCCCCTCGCAGGCGGGGCGGTTGTCCCGCCTGACGCTGCTGGCCTGCGGCACCTCCTGGCACGCGGGGCTGGTCGGCCGCTATCTGATCGAGGAGCTGGCCCGCCTGCCGGTGTCGGTCGAGATCGGCTCGGAGTACCGCTACCGCAACCCCATCATCGGCGACGGCGACTTGGTGGTGGCCATCTCCCAATCGGGCGAAACGGCCGACACGCTGGCGGGCCTGCGCGAGGCGAAGAAAAAGGGGGCGACCACGCTCGCGATCTGCAACGTGGTGGGCAGCACGCTGGCCCGCGAGGCGGACGGAGTGATCTACACCCACGCAGGGCCGGAGATCGGCGTCGCTTCGACCAAGGCCTTCACGGCGCAGGTGGCCGCGCTGTTGCTGCTGGCGTTATGGCTCGGCCAGTCGACCGGCCGCCTCTCGCCCGACGCGCGGCGCCAGGTGGCGGAGGCGGCAATCCGGCTGCCGCAACTGGTCGAGCAGGTGCTGCGTCAGGACGACGCCATCGCGGCGATCGCCCGGCGCTTCGCCCCGTACAAGCACATGCTCTATCTGGGACGGGGGCCCCTCTACCCGATTGCACTCGAAGGGGCGCTCAAGCTGAAAGAGATCTCCTACATCCACGCCGAGGGCTATCCGGCCGGCGAGATGAAGCACGGACCCATCGCGCTCATTGATCCAGAGATGCCGATCGTGGTGATGATGCCGAAGGACCGCGTTTATGAGAAAATGCTGAGCAACATGATGGAGGTCAAGGCGCGGGACGGAATCGTCATCGCGCTGGTGACGGAGGGGGACACCGCCATCGCGTCGAAGGCCGACGAAGTGATCGCGCTCCCCGACGTGCACCCGCTCCTGTCGCCGATCCTCTACGTGCTGCCGCTGCAGCTGCTGGCCTATCACATCGCGGTGCTGCGCGGCTGCGATGTGGATCAGCCGAGGAATTTGGCCAAGAGCGTGACAGTTGAGTGATGTGACGCGTACAGCGATGGGGCCGGGGTGTGTGGGGGCGGCAGCTCCCACAAGCCATCGTCAGGGGGAGAGGAGCATCTTCCCCTGACTTCGATGTGGATCAACCGAAGAACCTGGCCAAAAGCGTGACGGTGGAATAAGTAGCGAATTACGAATGACGAATGAAGTGATTTCGAACGTAGGGGCGATTCGCGAATCGCCTGATTCTGAACAAGTGATGAAGGGTTAGCGAGGAAAGATGAACAGCGCGCATTTTCTTGACCAGTTGAATCCGCCTCAGCGTCGGGCCGTGGAGCGGACGGAAGGGCCGCTTCTGGTGCTGGCCGGCGCGGGCAGCGGCAAGACGCGGGTCATCGCCGCTCGGATTGCCTATCTGATCGCCAGCAAAGGCGTCCTGCCGGCGCAGATTCTGGCCGTCACCTTCACCAACAAGGCCGCCGGGGAAATGCGCGAACGGGTGGCCCATCTGCTCGGCGTGCGCAGCCTGGGCGTCTGGGTCAGCACGTTTCACAGTGCCTGCGTGCGGATCCTCCGCCAGCACGCCGACCGGCTCGGGTACGAGAAGAGCTTTCAGATCTACGACACGGCCGACCAGCTCGCCGTGGTGAAGGAGGGGACCAAGGAACTGCAGCTCGACCCGGAGCGGTACAAACCGTCGGCGCTGCTGGGACGGATCAGCTGGGCGAAGAATCATCTGATGACGCCGGACGCGTTCGAACGGACCGCAGCCTCGTTCGGTTTGGAACGCGCCGCCGCACGGCTCTACCCGTGGTATCAAGAACGGTTGCGGCGGCACCAGGCGATTGATTTCGACGACCTGCTGCAGTTGTCGGTTCGTCTGTTCGACGAGCACCCCGCCGTGCTGGAGGCCTACCAGCAGCGGTTCCGGTACCTGCTGATCGACGAGTTTCAGGACACGAATCCGGTTCAGTACCGCTGGGTGCGGCAGTTGACCGGCCGCCACCAGAATCTGTGCGTGGTCGGCGACGACGACCAGAGCATCTACCGCTTTCGCGGCGCGGATGTCGGCAACATCCTGCGGTTCGAGCAGGACTTTCCCTCGGCTGAGGTGATTCTCCTGGAGCAGAACTACCGGTCGACGCAAACGATTCTCGACGCCGCCATGGCCGTCGTCTCGGGCAATGCGTCGCGCAAGCCCAAGCAGCTGTGGACGGACAACCGCGGCGGACCGCTGATCACGCGCTGCCGCGCATCCGATGACGAAACGGAGGCGGACTACATCGCCAGGACGATTGACGCGCTCCAGCGGACGGATGGACTGCGATACGGCGATTGTTGCGTCCTCTACCGGACCAACGCCCAGTCGCGATCGCTGGAGGAGGGATTGCGCCGGCGCGGCATCCCGTATCAGATCATCGGGGGCGTGAGGTTCTATGAGCGCAAGGAGATCAAGGACCTGCTCGCCTATCTGCGGGTGATCGTCAACCCGCAGGACCGGGTCGGTCTGCTCAGGATTCTGAACGTGCCGGCGCGCGGCATCGGCGCGACCACCATTGAGCGCATCGAGCAGGCGGCGGCGGCCTGGGGTCTGCCGCTCGCCGACGCCATCGGCCGGCTGCTGGATGCGCCCGCCGAGGCCGAGGCGGCCGGAGTGGTCCTGGCATCGGCGCCGCGCAGGGCACTTGCCGAGTTCCGGTCGGTCCTGCGCGATCTCCGACGTCGGTACGAACAGCTGGAGCCGGGCTCCGCCTCAGGCGGACTGACCGGGCTGTTGGACGAGCTGTTGCGACGCACCGGCTACCAGGAATGGCTCAGGCAGGAATTCGGACCCGCCGCCGAGCCACGCATCGAAAATATCCAGGAACTGTTCTCCGCCATCGAGGAATTTGAAGAGCGGTTGTTCGAAGATGATAATGATCGTGGCCGTAGGGGCGAAGCGGTGCCTCACCCGGAACAACCGGAACGGATTCTGCCGGCCTTTCTCGATCAGGTGGCGCTGGTTTCCGATGTTGACGATTTGAACGGGGAGGAGGGCGCTGTCCTGCTGATGACGCTCCACAGCGCCAAGGGGCTCGAATTCCCCGCCGTGTTTCTGGCCGGGATGGAGGAGGGGCTCTTTCCCCATGCGCGGTCGTTGGCCGAGCCCGTCGAGATGGAGGAGGAGCGTCGCCTCTGTTATGTCGGGATGACGCGGGCCAAACAGCGGCTCTATCTGATCCATACCGAAATGCGGCGGCTCTACGGATCGGTGCAATGGAACCCGCCGTCGCGTTTCCTGGACGAGGTGCCGGAGGAACTGTTGGAGTCGGTCTTCGAGGGCGTCGCGCCGTTTGACGCCGGGATGGCCGCACCGACCGCGATGAACGATCACGTTGATGACTGGACCGCACCGGACGCGGCCCCAGATTTTGAGTCGCTCCAGGCGGGCGCGCGCGTCCGTCATCCCGTCTGGGGCATAGGGACGATCAGGCTCAGCGAGGGGCGGGGCGAACGGCAGAAAGTGGTGGTTCATTTTGCCAGCGTCGGCGTGAAAAAATTGCTGGTGCGTCAGGCTCGGTTGGAGCGGGCGTAGCGATGGTTCACCGCGAGGATTCACTTCAGGGTTCATCCCGAGGGGTCACCCCGAGGGGAGGGCCTTCAGCGCGAGCCCCGCGAGTGGCGCTTGATCAGGACGAGGTTCGACACGTGGCGCAATTGGCTCGTCTGGCGTTGAGCGAGGAGGAGGCGGCCCGGATAGGCCGCCAATTGAGTCAGATTCTCGAGTATATCCAGACGCTCAATGAATTGGACACCAGCCAGGTGGAGCCGACCGCCCATGTGGTGCCGATGGCGAATGTCTGGCGGGAGGACGAGATCGAGCCGTCGGCCGGCCGCGACGCGGTGCTGGGCAACGCGCCCGACCGGACCGATGAATTCTTCCGGGTGCCGAAAATCATCACCGAGGGAGGGTAGGGGCGATCCATGTTGCGCATCATGCTCCGGTCGAAGATCCACCGAGCCGCGGTCACCGATTCCAACATCAATTACGAAGGCAGCCTGACCGTCGACGACCAGCTGCTCAAGGCGGCGGGGATGCTGCCCTACGAGCAGGTGATGGTCTCCAATCTGAACAACGGGGAACGGTTCGAAACCTACGTCATCCCCGGTCCCCCCGGCACTGGCACCGTCTGTTTGAACGGACCAGCGGCTCACAAGGGCAAAATCGGCGACCGGATCGTCATCTTCTGCTACGAGATGTACAACGAGGAGGAACTGAAGCGGTACAAACCCACCATCGTGCTGGTGGATGAAAAGAATCGGATCAAATCCTGATCCGTACAGCGATGGGGCCGGGGTGTGGGGACGGCAGCCCCCACAGGTCAACGCCAAGGGGAGCTGAGCATTTCCCTGTCGGTTGAGCGGAGCGGAATGAGCGAACGGACACGGTACGGGCCCACCAACGTGCAGGCGGATGAGAAGAACAGGATCTGGCCTCAGAACGGCACGTGACCCTTAAGGAACCGCAGATGGACAGACCAACGAGCCAGGCGCTGCACGACCTGACGCTGCATGAGATGCAGGAGGGGTTCGAGCGGCGCGCGTTCAGCGCTGCGGAACTCGTCCGCGCGATCTACGACCGGATTGCAGCGGTCGAGCCGCACGTCCGGGCCTACGTCACCCTGACGCGGGACCGGGCCGAGGCGGCGGCGGCGCGGGCCGACCAGGCGATCAGGACCGGCGCTGCGGTTCCGCCGCTGGCCGGCATCCCGATCGCGATCAAGGACAATCTCTGCACCGCGGGCGTGGAAACGGCCTGCGCCTCGAAAATTCTCAAGGGGTTCGTCCCCCCGTATTCCGCCACGGTGGTCGAGCGGCTCGACCGGCTCGGCATGGCCATGGTCGGCAAGACCAACATGGACGAATTCGCCATGGGCTCGTCGACCGAGAATTCCTCACTGGCTGTCACCAAGAATCCATGGGATACCGGCCGCATTCCCGGCGGCTCCAGCGGCGGCTCAGCCGCGGCGGTTGCGGCCGGCTGCGCGGCTGCGGCGCTGGGATCCGACACCGGCGGCTCCATCCGGCAGCCGGCGGCGCTCTGCGGGCTTGTGGGGCTCAAACCGACCTACGGCCGGGTCTCACGCTACGGCTTGATCGCCTTCGCTTCTTCGCTCGATCAAATCGGGCCGTTGACCAAGGACGTGACCGATTGCGCGATGCTGCTGCAGGCCATTGCGGGGCGCGATCCACGCGATTCCACCTCGGCCTCGATCGACGTCCCCGATTACCGGGCCGCGCTTCAGGGGCCGGCCGCCGGCCTGCGGATCGGCGTGCCGAAGGAATATTTCGTCGAGGGCATGGACCCAGAGGTCGAACGCGCCGTGCGCGAGGCGATCCGCGTTTATGAGAAGATGGGGCTGACCGTCAGGGAGATCTCACTGCCCCACACCCGGTATGCGGTGGCCACCTATTACCTGGTGGCGACGGCCGAGGCCAGCTCCAATCTCGCCCGCTACGACGGCGTCAAATACGGCTACCGGACGGCTGGCGCGACAACGTTGGCCGAGATGTACGCCCGTAGCCGTGCGGAGGGATTCGGATCCGAGGTCAAGCGACGGATCATGCTGGGGACGTACGCGCTGAGCGCGGGATACTACAACGCCTATTACCAGAAGGCGCAGCAGGTCCGCACCCTGCTGCGGCGTGATTTTGACGACGCGTTCGCCGGGGTCGACGTCATCGCGACGCCCACGACGCCGACGCCGGCCTTTCGGATCGGGGAAAAGATGGACGATCCGCTGCAGATGTACCTGTCCGACATCTTCACGATTTCGGTCAATTTGGCGGGCATCCCCGCGCTGTCGATGCCGTGCGGTCTGACACAACGCGGCCTGCCGATCGGCCTGCAACTCTTGGGCAAGCCGTTCGACGAGGCGACGCTGCTGCGCGCCGCCCACGCCTATGAACGCGAGACGGAATGGCACAAAAAACGAGCGGCAGTGAAATGACGAAGGGCGAAGCAAGATTGCGTTGGCCAGGGGCCGAGCATCGTATAAAAGTCGTTAAAGCGTACGGCGATGGGGGGCGCGGGGAGGAGTGTGAGCATCACTCCCCCCGCTTGAGCGAGCGCGGAGCGCGAGCGGAATGAAATTTGAACCCGTCGTCGGCATGGAAGTCCATTGCCAACTGTCGACGAAGTCCAAGCTTTTCTGCGGTTGCAGCACGGCCTTCGGCGCTCCACCCAACAGCCAGGTCTGCCCCGTCTGCGCGGGGTTGCCGGGCGTGCTCCCGGTGCTGAACAAGCGGGCCGTCGAGATGGCCGTGACGGCCGGGCTGGCGACGGGCTGCTCGATCACGCCCTTCAGCCGATTCGCCCGCAAGAACTACTTTTATCCCGATCTGCCGAAGGGCTATCAAATCTCGCAATACGAACTGCCCGTCTGCCAGCACGGCGTGCTCGAGATCACGGTCAACGGGACGGCCAAGCGGGTGCGAATCCGTCGGATCCATCTGGAGGAGGACGCCGGCAAAAACCTGCACGAAGGGATTGCCGAGGCGAGCCACGTCGACCTGAACCGGGCGGGCATGCCGCTGCTGGAGATCGTCAGCGAACCGGATCTGCACTCGGTGGACGAGGCGGTCGCCTATCTGAAAACGCTGCGAGAGCTGGTGGTCCATCTGGGCATTTCGGACGGGAACATGGAAGAGGGCAGCTTTCGTTGCGAGCCGAACCTGTCGCTGCGACCGGCCGGCAGCTCGACGCTGGGCTCACGGGTCGAGATGAAAAACATCAACTCGTTCCGGTTTGTCCAGCATGCGATGGAGTATGAAATCGTCCGGCAGTCGAAACTGCTAGAACGGGGAGAACGGGTGGCGCAGGAAACGAGGTTATGGGACCCTGACCGGGGCGTGACGGCGACCATGCGGTCGAAGGAGGAAGCGCATGACTACCGGTATTTCCCCGAGCCGGACCTGGTACCGCTGCAACTGCCCGCGTCCTTCATCGATGAGCGGAGGCGGGCCCTGCCGGAGTTGCCGGCGGCCAGACGGCAGCGGTATCGGGACGCCTACGGCCTGAGCGACTACGACGCCGGCGTCTTGACGGCGACGCCCGCCACCGCCGCCTTCTTCGAGGCGACACTGGCGGCGGGCGCCAAGCCCAAGGCGGCGAGCAACTGGATCACGGTCGAGCTCTTCGGCCATTTGAACAAGGAGGGCCGCGCGATCGAGCGGAGCCCGGTCTCGGCCGCGCAGCTCGCCGGGCTCCTGGCGCTGATCGACCAGGGCGTGGTCAGCACGACGCTGGCGAAGAGCGTGTTCGAGAAAATGTATCAGACGGGCCGTGATGCCCGCCGCGTGATCGACGAAGAGGGGCTGGCGCAGGTCAGCGATTCGGGGGAACTCGAGCGGCTCATCGATGAGGTGTGCCGGCAACACGCGGCGGAAGTCGACGCGTACCGGCAGGGGAAGGAGAAACTCTTTGGATTCCTAGTCGGTCAGGCGATGAAGGCGTCCGGCGGCCGGGCCAATCCGGCCGAGATCAACCGGTTATTGAAGCAACGCCTGGCCGCCAAGGCGGGACCATGACGGGAGCGCATACATGAGCACGATTGTGAAGATCACGGCCCGCGAGATCCTCGATTCACGGGGCTATCCCACCGTGGAGGTGGAGGCGTGGTTGAAGGGGGGTGCAATGGGTCGGGCGGCCGTGCCGTCCGGGGCGTCGACGGGGCGCCGCGAGGCGCTGGAGCTCCGGGATGGCGACGAGCGTCGCTACGGCGGACGCGGCGTGCGGAAGGCCGTCGGCCATGCGGCCGGCGAGATCGCCCGGGCCCTCGTCGGCATGCCGGCGGACAATCAGGAGGCGGTGGACCGGAAACTGATCGAGCTCGACGGCACCCCCGAGAAGAAGCGCCTGGGCGCCAACGCCATCCTCGGTGTGTCATTGGCCGTCGCGAGAGCAGCGGCGCAGGACCGGGGAGAGCCGCTCTTTATCGCCCTTGGCGGCCGGAGCGCGACGTTGCTGCCGGTGCCGTTGATGAACATTCTGAATGGAGGCGCCCACGCGGACAATGGCCTGGACATTCAGGAGTTCATGATCGTGCCGGTCGGCGCGGCTTCCTTTCACGATGCACTCAGGATGGGCGCCGAGGTCTTTCATGCCTTGAAGGCGTTGCTGCGCCGGCACCAATATTCGACAGCAATCGGCGACGAAGGCGGCTTCGCGCCAAAGGTCGGATCGAATGAGGCGGCGCTTGAACTGCTGATCGAGGCGATCACCGCGGCCGGTTACGCCCCGGGACGTCAGGTGGCGATCGCGCTGGACGCGGCGGCCAGCGGCTGGGTCGAAGAGGGGCGGTACACCCTGCGGGCCGAGAAGAAGGAACGGCTGCCCGCCGGGGTGATCATTGACTGGTACGAACAGCTTCTCGGCCGGTATCCGATCGTGTCCATTGAAGACGGGCTTGGCGAAGACGATTGGAATGGCTGGCGCGCATTGACCGAACGGTTGGGCAGCCGGGTGCAACTGGTGGGGGACGATCTGTTCGTCACCCAGGCGGCGCCGCTGCGCCAGGGCATCAAGGAGGGCGTCGCCAACGCGATTCTGATCAAACTCAACCAAGTCGGCACGTTGACGGAGACGCTGGAGACGATCCGCATCGCCCAGCAGGCCGGCTACGGGGCGGTCGTATCACACCGGTCTGGGGAGACGGAGGATACGACGATCGCCGACCTGGCCGTGGCGACGGGCGCCGGCCAGATCAAGACGGGCTCCCTCTGCCGGTCGGAACGGACGGCCAAGTACAATCAGCTGCTTCGGATCGAAGAGCAGCTGGGCGGTCGCGCCCGCTACATGGGCGGGGTGCTTGCGCGGAATCGGTAGGCGGTATGGCGAATTCGAATCTCACGGCGGTCGAATCGTTCCGGCGGCGCCGGTGGCTGACCCTCCTGGGGCTGGCGGCCGCCGCCTTCATTCTCTTCAAACTGCTGCTGTCGCTGCTGCTCAGCGACATGGGCGTCTTCACGCTGCTTGATCTGCATCGAACCCGGCGCGATCTGCAACAGGAAATTGCCGACCTCCAGGAGAAGAATGCGAAGCTGGCGGACCAGGTGCAGGCGCTCCGGAGCGACCCCGTGTATATCGAAGCGCTGGCGCGGGAACAGCTCGGCATGGTGCGGCCCGGTGAGCGGGTCTACCGCTTGGTGCCCCGCGAGTCGGCGTCTTCGCCGGTCACCTCCCCGATGGCCCCCGACGCGCCATCCAGGGAGCATGACTAAGTCGGCGAACCCGAAGCGGCGCAGGGCACCCGCGAGGCCGCGCCGCTCCAAGGAAAAGACGCGGCGCGAGCCCGGCCGTGAATTACTGCCCGCCCGCGTCGTCCCGTTCTCCCCGCCGCTTCAGGCCGGAGGCGTTGACGGCTTCAAATCAGGTTACGTGGCGCTGGTCGGCTGTCCCAATGTCGGCAAATCGTCGCTGCTCAACTGCATCCTGCATGAAAAGGTGTCGATTGTCTCAGCCGCGCCCCAGACGACCCGCACGAAGATCATCGGCATCCGTCACCTGACCGCCGAGGGGGGTGCACCCGCGGCCCAGATCATCTTTCTGGATACGCCGGGCCTGCACCGCCCTTTGGGCCATCGGTTGAACCAGCGGATGGTGCAGACAGCCAAGGCGGTGCTGCAGGAGGCGGATCTGGTGTTGCTCGTGGTCGACGCCACCCGCAGACCGCCCCTGCCCGGCGCGGAACGACACGGCGGCGAAGAGGCCATCCTGGAGCTGTTGCCGTCGATCCGGCAGCCGGTCTTCCTGCTGCTCAACAAAATCGACCTGATCAACAAAGGGCGCTTGCTGCCGTTGATCGATGCCTACCGGCGCCGCCATCCCTTCGCCCTGTTTCTGCCCGTCTCCGCCAAGACGGGCGACGGGATCGGTCCGTTGTTGGAGGCGATTGTCCAGCGACTGCCGGACAGCGTGCCCTATTATCCGGCGACACAATCGAGCGATCAGCCGCTGCTGTTCCGCGCGGCCGAATTGATTCGGGAAAAGGTGCTGCACCATACGCGTCAGGAAGTGCCGCACGCCGTGGCGGTGGTGGTGGAGGAATTCACGGAGCCGCCGGCCGACCGGCCGACCGCGGCCACGAGAATCCGCGCCCGGGTGATCGTCGAACGAGAGTCGCAGAAGGCCATTCTGATCGGCAAGGGGGGGCGGATGCTCAAGACGATCGGAACCGAAGCCCGGCCGGAACTCGAAGCCCTAGTCGGACGTTCCGTCTTTCTCTCACTGTGGGTGACCGTCAAGGAAGAGTGGAGGCAGGATGAGCAATTCCTGGTCCAAGCGGGGTATTGAGCGTATGGGCGATGGGGAATTAAGGGAGAGAGAAGCCATTCCCGACCATTTTGAATCTCGGTGAACCGCTGGAGTTTCGGCGGCCAGGGACCGAGCGTCGATTTGACACGCGAGCCGAGGGTACAACACGTAGGGCGATGGGGGGTACGGGGGGAGAAGCGCCTCTCCCCCCGAATTAAATGACACTGACGCGGACAGACGCAATCATACTCGGTTCGATTCGTCTGGGCGAAGCGAATCGGCTGGTGACCTTTCTGACGCCGTCGAGAGGCCGGTTGACCGGGATGGCCTACAATGTGCGAAGGCCCAACCGCCGGTTTGGCGGCGCCCTGGAGCCGTTTACGCAATGCGAGCTGCAAATGGCCGAACGGCGTCCGCATCACCACATTGATCTGCGACAGGCCTCGATTGTGAACAGTTTCCCGGCGATCCGGTCCGAGCTTGTCCGGATCGAGGCTGCCGGCCGGCTGGTGACGCTCTGCCGGGCCTTTCTGCCGGAAGCCGCGCCCCATCCGGTCGCCTTTGCGCTGCTGGCCGGCGCACTGTCGGCGCTGGCGGGCGGGGAGGATGCCTGGCTGATCCTCCGGCTGTTTGAAGTGCAGCTGCTTCGAGACGTCGGCTACGAGCCGCGCTTGGACCGCTGCGTCCGATGCCAGCGCGCGTGGCGCTTGGATGTCAGTGCCTCGCCGTTGTTCTCGCCCCAAGCCGGGGGGCTGCTCTGCCGTGGTTGCACCGCCGGTTATCATGATGCGACGGGGGGGGAGCCGCCGTTCCCCGTTTCACCGAGCGTGGTGTCCTTTCTGCGGCAGGCCGGGCGGCTGGGTTTGGACAAGGGGCGGCGACTCCATCCGACAGCCGCCGTCTGTCGGGAGATCGAACAGGCGCTGCGCCGGTACATCCGTCCGTTGTTGGACCGTCAGCCTTTTTCCGGTCGGCTTGACACTTCTTGGCTCGAGCCAGATAACGGCGCTTCGGTGACGCCGGGCCGCCGGCTCCCTTGAATATTCGGCGCTCAAGAGCGTCTCTTCCTCATCGGTGACGATGGCCTGGTGGAACCGACTGATGAGGAGCTGGTGGCACGGATCCGGGACGGCGAATCGTCCGCATTTCGCACACTGGTGGAGCGGCATTATCAGAAAATCTTCGGATTGGCGATGAGCATGGTCCGGAACCGGGACGATGCTCTGGATCTGACCCAGGAAGCCTTTCTGCATGTGCACCGGTCGATCGGAGGATTTCGCTATTCGGCCAAATTCTCGACGTGGCTCTATCGCATTGTGACCAATCTCTGCGTCGATCACTTCCGCCGGGCCGGCCGTTCCCCCCAGACAGTCGAGCTGGCGCCGGCCGGCGAGGATGACTCGCCCTCCGCGCAATGGCCGGATCCGTCCGCCGAACGGCCGGACGACGCCGTGCACCGGTCGGAGATGCGGCAGGCGCTGGAGCGGGCGTTTGCGCAGTTGTCACCGCCTCACCGGGCCGTGATGGCGCTGCGCGAGCTGGAAGGATTGTCGTATGAGGAGATCGCCGCGGTCTTGGGGTGCTCCATTGGCACGGTCATGTCGCGCCTGCACTATGCCCGCAAACGGCTCCAAGCGCTCCTGAGGCCGTATCGACCGACGAACTGAGCGCATGGCCGTTGACATGGTCTCTCAATACGGTCTGTGCTAGGATGGGGAGCCGTCAGGACATGGCGAATATCGAATTTCGGTGGGGATCATGAAGCGCTGGGATCCAGAGCGTACGTCGAAGGCGAATCAGGTCGCGCGATTGGCCTGCATGAGGTGGGACGTTCATGGGTATGAAGGGACATAGCCGGTCGATGGAGTGGCTCGTCATGCAGCGGCATGACGGTCGCCTTCCGGGCTGTCGCCGAGCTGAAGTTGACGCTCATCTGGCCATGTGCAGGGAGTGCCGAGGATATCTTGAAACGGCCCGTTCCGTTTCAACGTGGCTTCGGAGCGCGGCCGCCGGCGAATCGCCCGAGTTGGCCGATGTGTGGCAGGGGGTGGCTATCCGACTGCCCCGTCAGAGTCCGCCCGCACCATGGCGGTCCGCGTGGCACCGTCTGGGCCGACCCGTTCGGTGGGGATGGCTGGCCGCGGGGGGCATCGCCGCCGCGCTGCTGTTGCTGCTGGTCAATCCCTATGCACGACTGTCCCCCGCGCCGTCGCATGAAACCTCCGTGGCATTTGTTGAGTCTTCCGGTTATCCCGTGATGGTCATGATGCCGTCACGGCCGGGCGACATGACGATCATCTGGTTGTTCGACCCTGGAGTGAGCGCGCCGTCCCCGCCAGCGCCTCAGGCTGAGCCGGCGGGATGAGCGATGTGACATGAGGCAGGTTCGTTGCGGAGCGGGAGGCATGAACCCGCCCGGCGGCAGGCAGAAATTTTTCTCAAGGACGGCCGGCTTGCATTCCCCGCAAGATTCGCCGACACCGACGCCTTCATGACCCGTTGGTTCCGGTTCCGTCGATTCGCCGCGGTCTTGCCGTTCGTCGCATTGGCGGTCGGCGAGCCGGCCTTCGGCGCCGACGCCGTCCGGCTGGGCGTGCAGGTCATTTACGCGTCGAATGATGGGCAACAGGTCGATCCTGGGCTGGCCGGCGTGGAACGACAGTTGCGATCGTCGTTTCGATTCTCCAGTTATCAACGGCTTGACTCGCACGAGCTGGTTCGATCAATCGGCCAGCAGGGCACCATCCACCTGCCGGGGGGACGCACCCTGTTACTGGCGCCCCAGGGCATCAGCGGCGGGTCAGTGGTGTTGCTGGTGTCGATTCAGGAGGGAGGTCGGCCGCCTTCGAACAGCGAGTTGAAATTGGCCAACGGCGGAACGATCCTTGTCGGCGGCATTCCCCACAAGGCCGGTGTTCTGATCCTCGCCATCACGGCGGCCACGCCGTAAGAGCGGGGCAGCTCTCGCGCCTCGAGTTCTGCCGGGGCTGTTCGCGGTCCTCCGCGCGCGTGCGCGTCCTGCCCAAGGGAGCGACCTGCCCTCCGCGCTCAGGGGAGCCCCTGGCTCGCGTCTTCCGCAGATCATCCGGAGCTGGCGGCCAACGGGCGCCGCGAGTCGTGATCAACGCTCCAATTCGGTCGACGGCAAGCCGCTCGATCATTTGACAGAAATTTCCCCCCCATCTACACTGAAATCAACAGGTTAGTCGGTTTCTTTTTCGCCGTCGAGTTTTCGGCTCTTGGAGGAACAGCAGCACCATGTCGTCACAATCATCCGAGCCCATCACGCTGTCCAATACGGGATTTCCCCTCGTCGATGCCGTCACGGCTGACATGCCCTACGTGCAGGAGAACTTTGAACAGCAGCTCCGCCAGTTGCACGGAGAGGATCGGCCCTTTGTGGGGGTGGTCGAAGTGGTCGTGGAACCGACCCATCGGCTCTACCTGTGCATTGTGCAGGGGGAGCTGCACGCGGCCGCCCGATGGTGGAACACCAGGTGGTCGCCGTTGACGATCCGACGTTTTTTCCAGTTGCTGAACATCTCCTACAATGCGCGGGTCACGGTCTGGCGGGCCGACCCCATCCTGATCAAGAGCCTGCTGATCGTGGCGCAGAAAGCGCCCAGCCTTCAAACAACGTCGGCCGTGGTCAAACTGGACGGCCTGCTCCAGCATCTGGCCCAGATGCAGCGGGACGCGCTGCTGGTGGTGCACGAGCCGTCGGGTCTGACGCTCTGTTATTTTCTGAACGGCGCGCCGGTCTTTTTGGAAAGCCGGAATCCGGCTTGGCGCCAGATTGACGAGGACAACCGGGGCAGGCTGCAACGGGTTGTGCGGGAGACGGCGTCCGAATCCGTTGACGTGTCGCTATATGAAGACGTCAATGTCCACGCCGCGCAGGATCGCGACCTGCTCGGCGGTCAATGGCCGGAACGCGTGGTGGAATTTTTTCTGGCCCCGCGCTTTTCGCTGGTTCTGGCCACCGAAGGCGGACAGGAGGCGAAGGTCGTGCTCAAGGGGTCCCAGTTCGTGATCGGGCGAGGACCAGAAAACGACCTGGTGTTGAGCCATCCGTCGGTGTCCCGGTCGCATCTCTTGATCCGCCGCGAACAGGGGGGGTATTTCGCTCGCGATCTGGACAGCCGCAACGGCACGATGGTCAACGGGCGGGCCCTGACGAGCGCGACCCTGACCGGGGGCGAAAGCCTGCGCGTCGGGGACGTCGCCCTGCGGTTCATCCGGGAGGATGAGGCGGTCTCCGCCGATGACCCGGAGGATGACGTCTGTGAGGCAACGATGGTCAGGTCGGCTCCCCGGCCGCCGGGCCATCAAAAGACGGGCCTGCTGGGCTGGTTTGACGTCATCGGCGGCAAGTTAACGGGCATGCGGATCGAATTGACGCAGACGAAAATGTTCATCGGCCGCACGAAGGGCGACGTCGTTGTCGATGATCCCAAGATCTCGCGCGAGCACGGGTCGATCGAATGGACGCCGGATGGGTTTCTTTACGTCGATCTGGGCAGCACCAACGGGAGCTTCCTCAATCAACTGCCGGTGACCAGCCAGTTGCTCAAGCCGAACGACGTGCTGCGTCTTGGCGAGACGGAACTGCAACTGCATCTGAACGTCCAGAAGGAATAGACGTGCCCCCCGGACTCACTCCCCCGGCCAATCTGCCCGACCTGCCTCCCCAGGTCAGTCAGTGGTTTGAGGGCGATCAGTGGTATATCACCCTGGGTTATCTCATCGTGTTTATGTGCGTCATCGGCGCGATTAAATTGTACCGCGTCTACAAGGCCTCCGAGCGGGCGACGCCGGCCTCTCCCTGGGGCCAGGCCGATCAACACAAGCACCAGGATCAGATCCGAAAGCAGGCCAAGCAATGGAAGCGGTCCAGGGCCTATAGCCGGGCCGGCGAGTGCTACGCCTCGATCGGGGAGTTTGATCAGGCCATCGAAATGTACCGCAAGGCCGGCGCCGCCCGGACGCTGGCGCAATTGTACCGGCAGCTGAGGCGGTGGCGTGAGGCCGCCCAGGCGTACGAACAATGCGGCGAACTGGAGCAGGCCGCTGTGATGTACCACTCTGAGCGTAATTTTGCCAAGGCCGCCCAGCTCTATGCCCGCATCGGCCAATATGCGGCCGCCGGTGAAATGGAGGAGCTGGCCGGAAATTTACCGGAAGCCGCGGCCAATTTCGAGCAGGGCAAGCAGGAGGGGCGGGCGGCCCGGCTGTACGAACAGGTGGGCAATGCCAAAAAAGCGGCGGTCATGTACGAGCAGCATTATCAACGTGAACGTGAACGGTACCATGACCCGACCGAGGATCGGAACGGCAAAAATCTCGACGAGGTGAATACGATCGCTCGGCTGGCGGCCGATCTGTTCATGCAGTCCGAGCAATCCGACCGTGCGGCTGCGCTGTATGAGCAATCGGGTGATTGCCAGAAGGCTGCGGCCGTGCACGAGGCGGCGGGCCGTTTCCAGCAGGCTGCGCAACTCTATGAGCAGGCCGGTGAGGAGGACTCGGCGGCCCGCTGCTATGAACAGAACGGCGAACCCAAACGCGCCATGCTGCTCCGGGCGCAGCGCCACTTGCACGCGGGAGAAGTCGAGGAGGCCGCTCGTCTCTTTGACGAAGCGGGGGAAACGGCCCAGGCGGCCGAGCTGCTGGAACGGGCCGGCCAGCTATCCGACGCGGCCCAGCGTTATCTGTCGATGCAGGATTATGCCCGCGCGGCGGAGCTGTTCCTGAAGGCGGAGGATCGGAAACAGGCGGCGATGGCGTTGGAGGCGGGCCGCCGGTTCAAGGACGCCGCCGGTCTGTACGAGGAACTGGGTGAAGCGGACAAAGCCCGCGGGTTATATGAGAAGCTGGGCGAGCATTATCATGCGGCGTTGCTCTGCCGCGAACTGGGCCACCAGGGACGGACCATTGAGCTGCTGCAAAAGGTCGATACGGAGTCGGATGATTACTATCAGGCGTCACTGCTTCTTGGCGATCTCTTCGTCTCGCAGGAGATGTGGGATGCGGCGAGGGAGCGCTACCTGAAGCTGGTCGACCGGACTGCCGAGCCGGCGTCGTTGATGGAGCCGCTCTATCGGCTGGCGACGCTGGCTGAAAAGCAGCGCGACTACACGGCCGCGCTGCAGTGGTACGAGCGGATTCTCTCCCATGACGTCAACTATCGGGACACCATGGGACGGGCCAATTTGATCAAGCGGGCGCTTTCCAGCGCCAAGCGGGCGATATCGGAGGCGCCACGGGATGTCAGCACGGTGGTTGAGACGAACAGCGGGGGCAAGACACGCCGGTACCGGCTGATCAAGAAAATCGGCCAGGGGGGGATGGGCATCGTCTATCAGGCGGAAGATTCGGTGCTCAACCGCGTCGTGGCCTACAAGGTGCTGCCGCCCAGTGTGAAGGATCATCCCAAGGTGCTGGCCAGCTTTCTGCGTGAGGCGCGCATCGCCGCGTCGCTGAGCCATCCGAACATCGTGGCCGTCTACGACGCCGGACACGAGGGGGCCGAGCTCTACATCGTCATGGAATTTGTGGATGGGATCAGTCTGAAGGAGCGTCTCCAGCAGGTTGCGCCTCTGCCGCACGACGAATTCATGCACATCGCGCTGCAGCTCTGTCAGGGCTTGGCCTACGCCCATCGGCACAAGGTGGTTCACCGGGATATCAAGCCGGCCAACGTGATGTTGGGTCGGGACGGCCAGGTCAAGATCATGGATTTCGGACTGGCCAAGGTGGTCAGCGATGCGCTGGCCGACCGCACATCGGTCAAGGGCACCCCGCTCTACATGGCGCCGGAACAGGTCACGGGGGATCAGGTTGATCATCAATCGGACATCTATTCGCTCGGGTGCACGCTGTACCGGATGGCAACCGGCCGGCCGCCGTTCACGGGTGGCGACCTGTACTATCATCACCTCCACACGGCGCCGGAGCCGCCGGTCTCGATCAACCCCAGTCTGTCCCCCCAGCTGAACCGCCTGCTCCTGACCTGCCTGGCCAAGAAAAAGCGCGAGCGGTTCAGTGATGTAGGACTCATCATCAAGGCGTTGCAGGCCGTTCCCGCGCCGCCGGGGGTCTCTGTCAGCTCATGAAGGTGCTGATTGGCATTGCTCTGCTGGCGCTGGTCGGATGGGGCGGATACGTCTATCTGGACGACATGATGGCGCAGGAGCGCTTCGGTTCGGACGTCGAGCAGGCGATCGACGATCCGAGGACACGTGGAATCGAGCAGATGCGCGCCGACATTGCGACGGCCGCCGGGCGTGAGGGGACGCAGGTCGATCCGCGGGCGATTGAGTTTTCCGTCACGGGATCGAATGCACAGCCGGTTGCCGGACAGATGGTCGCCGGCGCCGGCCTTGCTGTCAGCTCCAAGCGGTTGACGGTGCGAGTCCCCTATACCCGGTCCCTGTGGGGGCGCCCCCGGCTCCGAACGCTGGAACGGTCAAGGGTCTATGTGGCCTCAGCCGCGCCTGGGTTCAACCTCGAAGACAAGGTCCTCTCCAAATCCGGCGACGCCCCCTGACCGACGGCCGGCGACCGGTCGTTCCGACCCGACGAGGATATTGACACCGGTCCGCACTGTCGCTACAATGGCGGCGATGCGAGAGGGGTGCCGGCATGGCGAATCCGGCTCTTGAGCCTGATCGCCGATTTGAATCCATAGCCATCTCCTTCCCCGATCGACGGGCCGAGACCCGCCGGAGGTTCCGTCGTTTTCTTCTCTCGTTGCCCGTCAGTTGCCGGGACCATGCCCGTTTGTTCGAAAGTTACTCGCTGGACATTGGTCTGGGGGGCATGTCCATGCTGGCCATGCAGCCCAAACCGCTGGGCGGCGAGCTGATCCTGCAATTTTCCTTCTCCCCAGATCTGTACGTGGAATTTCACAGTGAGGTCGTCCACGCCTCCGATCAGAACGACCCGGGCCGGCAGGCGACGGTCGGGTTGCAGTTCATCCGTGGCACCGATACGGAGCGTAAAGCGCTGGCCTCCTACCTGGCCGGTGTCGCCAACATGGCGATCCCGCCCCAGCCGACGTGGTCGCCGACCCTCAACTGGCATCGGTCGGAGTTTCTCTGCGAGCACATGGTCCAGGCGACCGGAACCGGGAGGACGGGACAGGCGGACGCCGCGCCGATGGAGTGGGAACGGCAGATCAAAGATGAGTTCGTCCGCGCCGTGATACCGGATGTCTGGCATGCGCGGGGGTTGCAGCTGGTCACGGTGGAGGCGACGATTCATCATGCCGTGGGCGCGACAGCTGAAGCGGCGCTGCTGTTGCGGTTGAAAATCACGTCCATCAAGCGATCCACCATCAACGTCCGCTTCGACTATCTCTCCCCGGCCACACGGAGGATTGTGGCCCAAGGCCAGCAAATCTTCGCTTTTTCCAACACCAACGGCCGGCTGATTCCCGTGCCGGCGGAATTTCTGACCTACTATCGGCAGCGGTTCGTCTGACGCGCGCCACCAATCCGCCGGCAGGGCCGGAACGGGAGACCGACCACTCGATGCTCACCTTTCTCGACCTGTCCCGCTATTTCGATCGGCTCGAGCAGACCAGCAAGCGTCTCGAGATGTTCTCGATCCTCGCCGAGTTATTTTCAGAGGCCGGCGTGGATGAGATCGCGCCGATGATCTACCTGACACAGGGGGAATTGTTGCCCTCCTTCCGCGGCCTGCAGATCGGAATGTCCGAGAAATTGCTTATCCGAGCCATTGCGCTGGCCGCGGAGCGAGAGCCGGCCGGCGTGGCGGCGGTCTTCAAGCGAACCGGCGATCTGGGCAAAACGGCGGAGGCGCTGCTCGGCGGAGCGGGACGGTCCCCGAGCATGAAGTCCGTGTATGACGAGTTGGTGCGGACCGCCCGGATCAGCGGGGAGGGCAGTGTTGAGGAAAAAGTCGGCGCGCTGGCCGATCTGCTGCGCCGGGTCTCGCCTCCCGAAGCGCGCTACATCGCGCGGGTTGTCATGGGCAAGCTGCGGCTGGGTGCCGGCGACGCGACGATTTTGGAGGCGCTCAGTGTGGCCGTCCTGAAGGACCGCTCCGGCAAACCGGTGCTGGAGCGGGCCTATAATCTCTGTTCCGATCTGGGTGTCGTGGGGGAGGAGTTGCTGGCCAGGGGGGTGGCGGGAGTGGAGACGATCCATGCCAGATTGGGCTATCCGATCCGGCCGGCGCTCTGCGAACGATTGCCGACGACCGAAGAAATCATCGGGAAAATCGGCCGGTGCGGCGTGGAGCTCAAATATGACGGTCTGCGGCTTCAGATCCACCGGGACGGCGACACGGTCGAGATGTTCTCGCGCAATCTTGAGCGGATGTCACGGATGTTTCCGGAGATCAGCGAGGCGGTGCGCCGCGCGGTGCAGTCCCGCCACGTGATCCTTGAAGGCGAAGCGCTCGCCGTTGATGAGGCCACCGGCGAACTGCAACCGTTTCAGGTCACCGTACAGCGGAAGCGCAAGCACGATATCGCGGCCGTCGCGAAGGAGGTCCCCCTGCGCTTTTTCGCGTTCGATCTGCTCTATCTGGACGGGGAGGATTACACGCCGCGGCCCTACACCGAACGGCGGGCGAAGTTGCGGGCGCTGTTGAAGCCGGACCCGGTCATTGAACTCTCCCGTGCGATTGAGACAGACGATGCCTCCGAGTTGCAGCGCTTTTTCGACGAGGCAGTGGCGAACGGGCAGGAGGGGATCGTCGCCAAACGGCTCGACGGCCCCTATACGGCCGGCGCCAGGAATTTCAACTGGATCAAGCTCAAGCGCAGTTACAAAGGCGAGCTGACCGACACGGTGGACGTCGTGGTGGTCGGCTACGCCGCCGGCCGGGGACAACGGGCCAGGTTCGGTGTCGGCACCGTGCTGGCCGCCGTCTATGATGATCGGAGCGACACCTTCAAGACGGTGACGAAAATCGGCTCGGGTTTCAGCGAGGAGGAGCTGGGCGAGCTGAAGCGCAAGCTCGATGAGATCGCGCTCGACCACAAACCGGCGAGAGTCGACAGTCTGATTGAACCCGATGTCTGGGTCGAGCCGCGGTACGTGCTCACCGTGATGGCGGATGAGATCACCCGTTCACCGATGCACACCTGCGGCAAGGAGGGGGACGAACCCGGCTACGCAATGCGCTTCCCCCGCACCGTCGGATTTATCCGGACCGACAAACGGGCCGAGGACGCGACCACGGTGGCGGAGGTGGTTGAGCTGTTCGAGCAGCAGAAACGGGTGAAGGTGGAGTAGGCGGCGAGGCGGGGGCCTTTGCCGCTCCGGGCTTTGCGGTGACCGTCTAAGGCTCAGACTGCTCGAATGCGCAAACTTGTTCTACCATTGCCGTTGGCAGGCAGACCTTCGGACACGCGTATTCGCCCCTTCGGGGACGCGCCTTCGCCAAGACGGTGCCCACCGCAAAGCCAAGTCGCGCTCAGGCCCCCGACTCGCCGCGTGATAGGGAGGGGAATAAGAACAATGGAATTGCTTCCCATTCGGGGTCGCAGCCCGTCGCCGAGCGGGTGCCCAGCGGACCGCCAAGTCGCGGCTAGCCCTCCGCCTTGCTGATGGGAAGATGTCGGGTTGATTGGACAAAAAGCGGAAAATAAATCTGTCCTCTTGATTCAGCCGTCCGATTCGACGTGTGATGAGTTTGAGAGGGAGAGCGCGAACTCATCCAATAAGCGGCTTGAGATAGTGTCCGGTGTAGGACCGCGGATGCTTCGCCACGGCCTCCGGCGTTCCTTGGGCGATGATCTCGCCCCCCTGCTCGCCCCCCTCGGGGCCCATGTCGATGATCCAGTCGGCGCACTTGATCACGTCGAGGTTATGTTCGATGACGACGACCGTATTGCCCGTGTCGACCAGTTGCTGCAGCACGCCGAGCAGCTTCCGGATGTCCTCCGGGTGTAATCCGGTCGTCGGTTCATCTAAGAGAAACAGCCAGCCCCGCGCGTCGGGCCGGTCGAGCTCGGCGCAGATTTTGAGCCGCTGCGCCTCGCCGCCGGAAAGCGTCGTCGCCGGCTGCCCCAGCCGGATATAACCCAGCCCGACAGCCGACAACAGCCGCAGCGTCCGGGTCAGATCCGGGGCATCGGCAAAGTGAATCAGTGCCTGATCGACCGTCAGCTCCAGCACCTGGCCGATATGCAGCCCCTTGTAGGTGATCTTCAACACCTCGGGACGGTAGCGCGCGCCGCCGCATTCCTCGCAATGGACGTAGAGATCCTCGAAGAAAAACATTTCCAGTTTTTCGTACCCGTTGCCTTCGCACCGCTCGCATCGTCCGCCGGGCACATTAAACGAGAAATGGCGAGCGGCCAGGCCCCGGGCCTTGGCTTCCGGCTGGGCGGCGAATCGGTCTCGGATCAGACCGAACAGTTTCATGTAGGTGACGGGATTGGAACGGGGGGTGCGTCCGATCGGTTCCTGGTCGATCAACCGCACCCCGTTCAGCTGTTCCATGCCGGTGATCCGCGTGAACCGGCCCATGGCGTCGAAGCTGAGCCGGAAATAACGCGCCAGAGCCGGGTGGAGGGTGTCGTGCAGGAGCGTGCTCTTTCCCGAACCCGAGACGCCGGTCACGCAGGTGAAGGTGCCGAGCGGAATGGCGAGATCGACCGACTTGAGGTTGTGCTCGCTCGCTCCCTCCAAAAGCAGGAGGTGCCCGTTGCCCGTTCGCCGCGCCCCGGGCAGGGGGATCTCGGTCTGTCGTGAAAGATAGCGCGCCGTGAGCGTGTCACCGGCCAGAAAGGAGCCGATCGGGCCGGCAAAGACGACCTCGCCCCCCCCGGCTCCGCTGCCCGGCCCCAGTTCGACGACATGATCTGCTGAACGAATGAGCGTCGCGTCGTGTTCGACCAGGACCGCCGTATTGCCGGCCGCGGCCAGGTCCCGCACGATCGCGGCGAGGCGGGTAGTGTCCCGGGGATGCAATCCAATGCTGGGCTCATCGAGTACATAGAGAGTGCCGGTCAATTGCGCGCCGAGCTGATTGGCCAGACTGATCCGTTGCGCCTCGCCGCCCGACAGGGTGCGCGTCTGCCGGTCCAGGGTCAGATAGCCGAGACCGACGCGCCGCAGGAAGCTCAGCTTGGCCCGAACCTGCCGGAGAATTTCCCGCGCGATGGCCTGTTCATGCTCGGTGAAGGGGGTGTGGTCGGCCCACTCGGCCACATGGTCGATGCTGAGCGCAGAGAGCTGCGTGATCGACCGGTCGTGCACCGTTACCGCCTGTGCCAGCGGGATCAGCCGGGCGCCGTGGCAACGGGGGCAGAGCGTCTGCGACCGATACCGGCTCAGGAAGACGCGGACGTGCAGTTTGTATCGCTTGCCCTCCAGGTATGCGAAGAAGTCGTTGACGCCCTCGAGCCCCTTGGCGCCCTCCCACAGCGTCCGTTTCTCCTTTTTCGTCAGGTTTTGGTAGGGGCGGTCTAGGCGAATCCCGGCCGTTTCTCCCTGTTTCATGAGCTGTCGATGCCACCAGCGATGGGAGGGTTTGGTCCAGGGATCGACGGCGCCCTGTGCCAGCGTCAGCCGGGAATCGGGCACAACCAGCCGTTCGTCATACTCCAGCAGATGGCCAAACCCCTTGCAATCCGGGCAGGCGCCAAGCGGATGATTGAATGAGAAAAGCAACGGCTGCGGCCGCTGGTAGTGGGTGCCGCACCGGGCGCAGGCGTAGGCCTGGGTCAGTCGAATCCGCTCCTCTCCAGGCAGCTCGATTTCAGCACGGCCGTCGCCGCCTCGAAAGGCGGTGGCAAGCGATTCAGCGAGACGGCTGTGCTCATCCGGCGCCAGCCGCAGTCGGTCGACGACCACGGCCACGGAGGCACCCGTGAAACGCGCCGGATCGGTGTAGGCGTCGATCGGGATCACCTTGATCCCGTCGCCACCCTCATCCGTGCCGGGTTCCTCAATGCGCAGCCGGGAGAAGCCCTGACGGAGGAGCCCGCCGAGCCATGGTCCGGGCTCGCGGGGAACGGTCGAGGGGAAGAGTACCAGGGCGGGCTTCCCCGCATGATCGGCCGCGAGCCGCGCGGCGATCGTTGACGGCGATTCGGCGCGAACCGGGGCGTGACAGGTTGGACAGTGCAGGAGCCCGATTTTCGCGAAGAGTAATCGGAGATAATCGTACAGCTCGGTGCTCGTCCCGACGGTGGAGCGCGCACTGCGGACGGGGTTCTTCTGTTCGATGGCGATCGAGGGTCGGATCCGGGCGATCTGCTCGACGTCGGGCCGGTCGACCTTTTCAAGGAAGAGCCGCGCGTAAGTTGAGAGCGATTCGATGTAGCGCCACTGCCCTTCGGCGAAGATCGTGTCAAACGCCAGGGAGGATTTGCCGGATCCGCTCAGGCCGGTGATGGCGGTGACCCGGTCGTGTGGCACCTCGACCGTGATCCCCTTCAGATTGTGTTCACGGGCGCCACGGATAATGAGCGGTTCGGCTGCCATGGGGCATGGGTGTGTGCTGGAGAACGGCAAAGCCAGTTATTATAACACGCGAGGCGGAAGGAGCACGCGCGATCAAAACACGTTCATCGCAAGCCGCGTCAAGATGACGCCGCACAGAAAGACGATCACCGCTCCGATGAGGGCGTTCCAGAATTCGAGCCGGGGCAGGAGCACGAACAGCGAGATCAGGTAGGCGAACCAGGCGGGGGCGAACAGGATCATCCCACGGACATAATCGATGGTCGGTTGAAGACCCGCTTCCACATGAATGAAGATGACCGAGAGCAGGGTGATGGCCGGGAAGGTGGCGAGAAAGGCGGACAGCAGCGAACGGCCACTGCCCCCGACGTAGGTGACCGCCGTCACCACGCCGCCGCCGATCAAAAAGTAGAGCAGGTATTTCATGGATTCGACCGCGAGCCGGTCCGAGACGGCTCGGGTCGCGGACGGGACGGCGACGATGCCTCGTGAGCCGCCAGCCACGCCGGCAATTCCTCCACGGAGGAGATCGCGCTCTTGCAGAGGCTGATCAACTCTTGTCTGATATAGTTGTACTCCTCCCAGTCCGCCTCCAGATGCCGCGTCAACTGGGCATGCAACTGGCGCCCCCGCCGGTCCCAGTCGAGAAGGAGGATTACCATGGGAACTCGACGGTCGAGGCGCTCGCCGAAGGCCGCCACGGTTTGACCGCAGTGCAGCATGTGGATGGTGCCCCTCAGTCCCAGGTGGCGCAATGCGGCGACGTCACGCCGCCCCTCAACAATCACGGGGATGTCGTCGTTGAGCAGACACAGTTCGCGGAGCAGGCCGCGTACGCGGGCCGCTTCGAGACGAGCATCCGGAATCGTCGCCCGCGTGGCGTCCGGCGGGTCGAAGGGAGGATCAAACAATGACGGCTGCACCGGCATCGCCGCGATAGTAGCGGGCGGCGGCGGGAGTGTCAAGAGGTGGATTTATTAGATGTGGGGGCCTGTGCAAATATGAATCTGGGATTACGGATTAGGGGATAAGGGGCAGGCAGATTTCTTTTTAATCCTTACCCCAGAATCCCTACCCCTATCAGCCCCACGCCCCGAGCCCTTGTTATGCTCCCATTGGCCGCTTCGCAGCCCTGGATCTCTCTCGCCGAACAACCGGTTGATCATCGTTCCATTGATCCCTAGGGTGGTTACTGCTAGAATGCCGCGTGACCACGACCCGGCCGCAACGGGACGGTCTTCGGCGCAGGACCGGCGCGAGACGCCGGACGGCCGCCGTTCGGTCGGCGGCTCTGCCCGCGGTGGCGGCCTGGCTTGATCGACGGTTTCCGCAATGGGAGCCCGCGTTGAGCTACGCCACACCGTGGGAGCTGGCCGTGGCCACAATCCTCTCGGCCCAGTGCACCGATGCGCGCGTCAACCAGGTGACCCCCTCTCTCTTTGCCCGATATCCGACCCCGGCCGCGATGGCCTCGGCGGAGACGCGCGAGCTGGAATCGTTCATTCGATCGACGGGGTTTTATCGCGTCAAAAGCCGCCATCTCATCGGTTTCGCCCGGCGGGTGGTCGCCGAGCACGGGGGCCGTCTCCCGGACAGCATGGAAGCGCTGCTCCGTTTGCCCGGCATCGGCCGGAAGACCGCCAACGTCATCCGCGGCAATGCCTTCAACCGACCGGCCGTCATCGTCGACACGCACGTGCGCCGGGTCAGTCAGCGGCTGGGACTGAGCCAATCGGACGATCCCGACCGGATCGAACAGGATCTTGCGGCGCTGTTCCCCATGGCCGATTGGACGCGCCGCTCCCAGCAACTACTCCTGCATGGCCGGCATGTCTGTCTGGCCCGTCGTCCCCGTTGTGAGGACTGTGGTTTGACAGCCATATGCCCGTGGTACCTGGCGGCCGCACACGGCCGGCCGACAGGGCGATCGCAGCGGCGTTAAATTGACAGCCATTCAGGATGTTCGGTATAGTTACTCGTTTTACAAGTGGGCATGATTGATGGGCGGAGTCACATGGTGCGGAGCATGACCGGCTATGGTCGGGCTGAGCAGAGGGGACAGGGGATGGAGTTGGCGGTGGAGTTACGCACCGTCAATCACCGCTATTCCGAGCTGAACATCAAACTGCCCCGTTCGCTGGCCCACTTGGAGACTGCCGTCAAGGAGCGGGTCACGGCGTGGTTCGCGCGCGGGCGGGTCGATCTATCGGTCACATTGAACGGCCGGGGAGGGGTCGACCGGGAGGTGGTGGTTGACACCCGGCTGGCCCGGAGTTACATCCGGCAATTGCGCAGTCTGCAACGGCACTACGGGCTGCGGGGAGAATTGGAAATCGGCCATCTGGCGGGCGTGCGTGAGTTATTGACGATCAACGAAGCGCCGTCGCTGCCCCCGGCGGCCGGTCGGACCGTGCTGCGGCTCCTCCGTCGGGCGGCCCGACAGGTCGAAGCCATGCGGCGGACCGAGGGAAGGGCGCTCGGGGCCGACCTGGAACGACGGGTGACGGCAATCGAGGGGATGGTGGAGCGGGTGCGACGCCGGTTGCCGGCCGTGGTTGAAGGCTATCATCGCCGGCTGGCGGCGCGGGCGGCCGAATTGGCTGGAGCGGCGATTGGATCGGATCGGTTAGCCCAGGAAGTGGCCCTCTACGCGGAACGATGCGACGTCAGCGAAGAGCTGGTGCGGCTGGCCAGCCACATCGGACAGTTTCGGGGCCATTTGAAAAGCAGGGAGCCGATCGGACGGACGCTCGATTTTCTCCTCCAGGAAATGAACAGGGAAGTCAACACGCTCGGCTCGAAGGCGAACGACGCCCTCATCTCTTCGGAGGTGGTGACGCTGAAGGGAGAGCTTGAGAAAATTCGCGAGCAGGTGCAAAATGTGGAGTAACGTTCCGGGGCGGCGGGGTCCGGGAGCGAGTGAAGGATGAAACTGTTGAATGTCGGATTCGGCAACGTGGTTTCGGCCAATCGGGTCATCGCCATTGTGGCGACCGATTCGGCGCCCGTGCGCCGGCTCAAGGATGAGGCCAAGGAGACGGGGCGGTTGGTCGACGCGTCGCAGGGCAGGAAAACCCGCGCCATCGTTGTGATGGACAGCGGGCACGTCATCCTCTCGGCCCTGCAGGCTGAAACCCTGGCGCAACGCTGCGCGTCCGAGGAATTCGCCCCTGCCGAGCTGCTCCCCCACGCCACCGCGGCCAGGCCGTTACAATGAGCGATTATCAAAAGGGCATCATTTTTGTCGTCTCAGCTCCTTCCGGCGCGGGGAAGACCACTCTCTGCGCGGAGTTGAGCAAGCGGGTGCCGAATCTGCAACGATCGATTTCCTATACAACCCGGACTCCCCGTCCAGGCGAGGCGCACGGGGTCGACTACTTTTTCGTGACGGATGACAAGTTTACCGAGATGATGGAAAAGAACGGCTTCCTCGAGTGGGCCGAAGTGCACGGCCACCGGTACGGCACGGGACGGGACCGCGTGATGGACCTCGTCAACCAAGGGCACGATGTCCTGTTGAACATTGATTGTCAGGGGGCGATCCACCTGAAGAAAAAGGGGCTGGACGGCGTGTTTATCTACATTCTTCCCCCGTCGCTGGAGGCGTTGAAGGCCCGGTTGCTGGAGCGGCGGTCCGATTCGCCGGAAGAGGTGGCCCGCCGGCTCAGGAAGGCTCGCGAAGAAGTGTGGAGTTACCGGGAGTATTATTATCTGGTGGTGAACGATCAGGTGGAAGAGGCGCTGAGGGAACTGGAGGCCATTGTGCTGGCTGAGCGCCGGAAAATGAAACGGATGAATCTTGGTTGGATTGAGGACACCTTTATCAAGACGAAACCGGAATCCGCGGTTGGGGGGGGATAAGCATGGATTTGATCGCACTGCCGTTTGAAGGGACGCTGCCGGCTGGCGTCGACAGCCGGTATCGGATCGTGACCGTTTCCTCGCAACGCGCCCGACAGCTGTCGGAGGGCGCCAAGCCGTCGGTGACGACCAGGTACACCAAACCGACGACCATCGCGTTGCAAGAATTTTTCGATGGCAAACTTGAATTTTTGACGGGGAAAGAGGCGCGCGTGGCTCAGAAGGAGGCGAAGCGGATCAGAGAAGAGGCCATGGCAGCCAAGGCGCTTGAAGCCCGTCACGCCGCGCTCAGCGAGGAGATCAAACGCGATTTGTCCGTCTACGTGGAAGAGGGCAGGGCCAAGGAAGCCCTCCCACACGAGGAGGAGCCGGCCGGAGGATCGGAGAGGTAAGCCCGCCCTGATCCCGGCGTTCCACAGCGTTGCCCCATACCCCCCCCTCGCTGCTGATCCGCCCTGCATCGAGAGGTGAACAAGGAGAGACGGTGTCCGCCCTGCACGGCTCGCGCATCCTTCTTGGTGTCACGGGAAGCATTGCAGCCTACAAATGCCCTGAACTGATCCGGCGGCTGCAGGACCAGGGGGCGACGGTGACGGTCGTCATGACCGAGGCGGCGGGGCAATTTGTGACCCCCCTGACGCTGCAGACGATCTCACGCCGGCCCGTCTATACCCGTCAGTTTGATCCCCGCGACGAAATACTTCATCTGACGCTGGTGCAGGACGCCGATCTGTTCCTGATCGCGCCGGCCACGGCCAATTTCATCGGCAAGGCGGCGTCCGGGCTTGCAGACGATCTGCTCTCCACATTGTTTCTTGCCGCACGCGGGCCGGTCCTGCTGGCTCCGGCGATGGACGCTGTCATGTGGGATCACCCCGTGACGCGCGGACAGCTGCGACATCTGCGGGACACCGGCGTCGACGTGATCGGTCCGGAAGCCGGCCCCCTGGCCTCGGGCCTGGTCGGCATGGGGCGATTGGCCGGCTTCGAGACGATCGTTGCCGCCGCATCGGAATGCCTGGCCTCACGAACGGCCCTGTCGGGAGAACACATCCTGGTGACGGCCGGTCCGACACGTGAACCGCTTGACCCGGTGCGGTTTCTGTCCAACCGCTCCTCGGGAAAAATGGGGTACGCCATCGCCCGTGCGGCCGTCAGGCGTGGCGCACGCGTGACGTTGATCAGCGGGCCGACTGCGCTGCCGCCTCCTTACGGCGTCGAGATAGTCGCCGTCGAAACGGCGGCCGAGATGGCCGCGGCGTTGCACAAGCGGTTTTCAGACGCTACCCTGCTGGTCATGGCGGCGGCGGTCGCCGATTATCGTCCGGCCCGGACCGATGCCAAAAAGATCAAACGGCAACCTGGAGGCCTTCAGCTTGAATTGGAATCCGTGCCCGACCTCTTGGGACAACTGCGCCCCGAACGGCCTCGACAATTGATGGTCGGATTTGCAGCGGAGACGGAGGAATTGCTCCCTCGAGCCAGGCGTAAGCTGGAAAACAAACAGCTTGATCTGATCGCCGCCAATCTGGTGGGTCCGTCGCTCGGCTTTGACCGGGATGAGATTGCCCTGACGTTGCTTGATCGCGACGGACGGGTGACGGACCTCGGTCTCCTGCCGAAACTCGTTGCGGCCGGGCGCCTCCTTGACGTGGCGGCGGCATTGCGCCAAAAGGCTTGACAAAACGGGAGGTTCTGCTATGATGGCAGGAGAAACCTTGCGCGGAGTCAACGCCAATGCCTGAATTATTGCCCAAGATCGCCGAACTGAGCGCCAAGCTGCAAAAAGATCCGGGTTCTCGCCTGTTTGTGCCGCTGGCCGAGGAGTATATCAAGGCTGAAATGCTGGACGAAGCGGTCCAGGTTCTGACCGACGGGCTCAAGAAACATCCCGAGTTCCACGTCGCTCGTGTGACGCTGGGAAGGATCTACTTCCAGCAGGGGAAATTTGCCGAAGCCCGACGCGAGTTCGAGGAAGTCGTCAAGGTCAACCCGGACAATCTCATTGCGCTGCGGAAACTCGCCGTCCTCTACAGGCAGAGCAAGCTGCTGGACCTCGCGAAACGATGTTGTGACGCGTTGCTCGCGGCGAATCCCAAAGATGCCGAGATGCTGCAACTCTTGCAGGAGATCAAGGCGGCTCAGGGCAAGGACGAACAGTCGGAGATCAGCATCGCCCCACCCAGGTCTCACACCACATCTTCGTCGGGACCGGGCGCCGAGCACCTGTTGGAGAACAGCAGCGGGATGCCGATGGCGGCACGGACGGATCTGGCCACCGGATATGTTCCTCCCCAGCCTCCGTCGCCTTCTCAGACTCAGACCGTGACGCCGCCGGCGCCGTCATCGCCGCCGATGGATTCGATGGGGAGCCCTGCGGTGGGAGATGACGCCCAGGAAGAACTCGTCTCGCCAACGCTGGCTCAGCTCTATCTGCGCCAGGGCCAGTATGCCCAGGCGGTGAGCGTCTATGACGAGCTGCTCCGGCGCGAACCCCAGAACGAATCGTACCGGCAGGCGCACAATATCGCGCTCACGTTGCTGCAGGGGCAGCAGGCGACGCCCGGAACGGCGCAGGCCCCTCCATCAGGGTCCGCGGCTCCGACAGCCAGTCGGCTTCCCGAGAAACCTCCTCATCATCCCCACGATCGCGTCATCGACCGATTGCAATCGTGGTTGCTCCGCATTCAGCAACAGCGGCGACGCGGCGCTTCATGATCGGGCATGACGAACGCATTCTCCTGACGAATGGACGGGGGGAGCGGGCGGAGTGCCGTGAACTGTCTTCCACTCTGACCCCACTCTCCCTGCCCCGGCGTCCGTGCGACGAGGAGAGGACCATCCGGTTCGTGGCGCACAGGCGGGCCGGATTTGTTGACCGGCGGTCATGCGGGTCTTAGTACTCCACGGCCCCAATTTGAATCTGCTGGGGAGCCGGGAGCCGGAGATCTACGGCCGAACGTCGCTCGCCGCCATCGACCGCCTCATCCGCGATTGGGCGCGGCGGACCGGCACCGATGTGACCATTCGTCAGTCAAACAGCGAAGGAGAGCTGGTCGATTGGATTCAGCACGCGGCATCTCGGTATGATGTGATCGTGATCAACCCGGCGGCCTACACGCACACCAGCGTAGCCCTCAGGGACGCGATCGCGGCCGTGGCGGTGCCGGCCATCGAAGTGCATTTGAGCAATCCCGCGGCGAGGGAGCCGTTTCGCCACCGGTCCTATATCGCCGAAGTCGCCGTCGGTCAGATCAGCGGCTTCGGCATTGACAGTTACCTGCTCGGTCTGGAGGCCGCCCGCGCCGTGTGGCGCCGTCAGGCGGCCGCTCCCCGTCGGGTGAAGCGGGGCGTCCGGTCCGTCATGGCCCGGCGGCGCCGGTCCGTTTCGAACGCACAACATTCATGAGAGGGGTGGACGCGGAATGATTGGAGCGAATGAGTTTCGGGCCGGGAGGAGGGTGGAAATCGACGGCGAACCCTACCTCATCATTGATGCGGTGCATGTGAAGCCGGCGAAGGGAGGCGCGTTCGTCCGCACCAAGTTCAGGAATCTCCGGACGGGCAATCAGCTTGAACGCACCTTCCGGGTCGTTGAAAAGTTCGACGAACCGGAAATCGAAGAACGACGGCTGCAGTATTTGTACGAACAGGCGGGCGAATGCCACTTCATGGACAGCCAGAATTACGAGCAGCTGTCGCTGACCGTCGACCAACTGGGGGAGAGCAAAAAATTCCTCAAGGAGAACATGGAGGCCGTCATCATGTTCTACAAGGGCAGGCCGATCGGCGTGACGCTGCCCAATTTCGTGGAATTGCGGGTCAGCGAGACGGCGCCCGGCGTGCGGGGCGACACGGCCACCGGCGGGACCAAGCCGGCGACGCTCGAGACGGGGGCGGTGATCAAGGTGCCGTTTCACATCAATACCGGCGACCTGCTCAAGATCGACACGCGCACCGGCGAATACATCGAGCGGATCAGGGCAGCGTGAATCTCAAAGAGATCAAGGAATTGATTGAGCTGATGCGCCAGACGGGCGTGTCGGAACTGGAGGTCGAGCGGTCGGGCGTCAGGGTCCGCATCAGAACCGGCAGGACCGGGGGCGAGGAGCCGGCTGTAACGGTTGTGCACCCGCTCTCCGAACGGGCTTCGCAGGAGCCATCGGCCGTCAAACCGTCCGCCGAGCCCGGCGCACCCCAGCCCGCGGAGGAGCAGGGCGTGCTCGTCCGGTCACCCATCGTGGGCACGTTCTATCGCAGCGCCTCACCTGACGGCCCCAATTATGTCGAGGTCGGCGATGTGGTCAAAAAAGGGCAGATCCTCTGCATTGTGGAAGCGATGAAGCTGATGAACGAGATCGAATCGGAAACGGACGGCAGGATTCTGGAGGTGCTGATCGAGAACGCCAGGCCGGTGGAGTACGGCCAACCCCTCTTTCGAATCGACCCGACGTCGGCCTGACCCCCCTGTTAGGCAGGGACCCGTTTCCATGGCCATGTTCAATAAAATCCTTGTCGCCAATCGCGGAGAGATCGCCCTGCGGGTGATCCGCGCCTGCAAGGAATTGGGCATCCGCACCGTGGCGATTTATTCCCAGATCGACGCCCGGGCCCTGCACGTCCGGGCGGCGGACGAGCAGGTCTGCGTTGGGCCGGCCGACAATGCGCTGAGCTACCGGAACATCCCCAATATTTTGAGCGCCGCCGAGATCACCGGAGCCGATGCGATTCACCCCGGCTACGGGTTCCTTGCGGAGAATCCGCACTTTGCCGAGGTCTGCGAGTCGGTCGGCCTGCGGTTCATCGGGCCGACTGCCGAGCATATCGCCCTGATGGGCGACAAGGCCAAAGCCCGCGAGGTGATGCGGAAGAAGTCGATCCCGGTTGTCGCGGGCAGCGAGGGGGTCGTGACCAGCGAGCAAGAGGCGGCGCGGATCGCCGCGGCGCTGGGCTACCCGGTCATGATCAAGGCGGCGGCGGGCGGCGGCGGACGCGGGCTCCGGGTCGTCAACCGTGAAGACGAACTGAACAGGTCGTTTCAATCGGCTCAGGCGGAGGCCAAGGCCGCCTTCGGCGACGAGAGCGTCTATGTCGAAAAATATTACATCGAGCCGCGTCACATCGAGATTCAGATCATGGCCGACGACAAGGGCCGGGTGGTGACATTCGGCGAGCGTGACTGCTCCATCCAGCGCCGACATCAAAAGCTGCTGGAGGAGTCTCCCTCGCCGGTGGTCGAGGAGCCGCTCCGGAGGGAGTTGAGCCGCGTGGCGGTCGAAGCCGCCCGCGCGGTCGGCTATCTTAACGCCGGCACCGTCGAATTTCTCCTCGACAAGCAGTCGAATTTCTACTTCCTGGAGATGAACACGCGCATTCAGGTCGAGCATCCCGTCACCGAGGTGGTGACGGGCATCGATCTGGTGAAAGAACAGATTCTCATCGCGGCAGGGCGGCCGCTCAGTTACCGGCAGCAGGAGATCAGGATTCGAGGATGCGCGATCGAGTGCAGGATCAACGCCGAATGCCCCGACACCTTCACCCCGTCGCCGGGCACCGTGGTCGACTACGTGCCGCCCGGCGGCCCAGGCATCCGGGTCGATTCGGCGCTCTTCCCCGGTTGCACGGTGCCGCCCCATTATGACTCGCTGGTTGCGAAGATCATCGCATTCGGGGACACGCGGGAGGAGGCGGTGGCCAGGATGAACCGCGCGCTTGCAGAGTGCCGGATCGAGGGCATCAAGACGAACATTCCTCTGCAGCGGCGCATCCTGAACGATCCCGCCTTTCTCAAAGGACGGTACTCCACAAACTTTCTTGAGAAGTTTATTGCCGGCGAATAGGCCGGGTTGGGGGGCGCAGTCCCTCCGGGTCAGCATGGAGGGCGTCGGGTCGTCCATTGTGATGATCCGTGCGGGATTGTGTGACATCCCCTGCCTCGTGTTGCTTTCCGGGTGAGACCGCAGGTGGCGAGGCCGTGATGGAGATGACGGACATCGCAACGCACCCGATGCGTGTGCCCACGGGACTCTACTTGATTGCCGACCGGCAGGCATGCGGAAGCAGGCCCGTGGCGGAGGTGGTGCGCGCCGCCACTGCGGCGGGCGTCCGGTGGGTGCAATACCGGGACAAGTCATCGACGCGGCTGGTCCGCTATGAGGAGGCGCTCCGGCTTCGGCGACTCACGCGCGAAGCCGGAGCCGCCCTGATCATCAATGACGAACTCGATGTGGCCGTCGCGGTCGAGGCGGACGGCCTGCACCTGGGTCAGGAGGATCTGCCTCTGCCCGTCGCACGACGGTGGTTTGGCGGCCGCCTGATCGGCGTGTCAACGCATACGCTGGAGGATGCCCGTCGCGCGATCGATGAGGGCGCCGACTACATCGCCGTCGGGCCGATCTTTGCCACTTCGATCAAGTCGGACCGCACTCCCGTCGGGTGCGACGCAATCCGCCGCGTGCGTGCGCTGACCTCGATTCCCCTGGTGGCCATCGGGGGCATCACGCCGGAAACCATCGGGGAGACGATCCGGGCCGGCGCGACGAGTGCGGCCGTGATTTCAGGACTGTGCGGCGCCGCCGAGGTCGGCGCGGCGGTGGCGGCGTACCTCCGATCGATCGCGCAAGCGCACGCCTCCGTCGATCAAAAGGCTTGACAAGCCGGCGCGTTCACGATACCGTTACCTTCATCATGATCAAGCGAACGCGTGAACTGACCAGCCAGCGTGTTGAGACGCCGTGCGAGCGCCGGCTGGATGGTCGCATCTACCTGCGGGTGGGTGACGAGGTCAATCACCGGCGCTACCCTCAGTGGGGCAAGGGGGTCGTGGTGGAGGAACGGGCTTCCTCGCTGCGCGGAGGGTTGTGCCTGGCCCGGGTCATGTTTACCGACGGGCAGGAACGGTCGTTCATCAACAATCTTGATGATCAGAACTGCTGCTATTATGCCGGTCTTCGCATCACCTCGGCATAACGCGGGACGCGGACGGATTATCAGCTTGGTGGTGTAGTGGCGCGACGGAAGGATGCGCCTCGGAGGGCAAGCATCATCCTGCCGGCGGCTTGAGGGTCTGAGGCTGCGGGCGGGATGATTTGCTTTAGGGGGGTGAGGGGTGGCCGGGGAATTGATTCTTGTGGTCGATGACGAGCCGCACATCCAGCGGTTGTGCGCGGAAATCCTCCAGGCGAAGGGATACCGCGTCAAAACCGCGACATCGGCGCGAGACGCACTGGAACTCTCCAAGACGATTCCGTTTGATCTGCTGGTGACGGATCTGGTCATGCCCGAGATGGACGGCCTGCAATTGATCTGGCTGATCCGCGAGCACTTGCGTGAGCTGCCCACCATTGTCATGACCGGCCAGGGCACCATGGAGCGGGCTGTTGAATGCCTGAAGCTGGGTGTGCAGGGCTTTGTGATCAAACCCTTCAGCGGGGCGGAGATGGTGGCGGCTGTCGAGGATGCCCTGACCAAGACGCGCCTGCGCCACGAGAACATGCGCTACCGATTGTTGATGCCCCTGTTCGAGGTCAGCCGGCAGCTGCTCAGCGAATTGAACATGAGCCGGCTGGTCGACGAACTGGCCACGATCGCCATCGGCGAGACCCATTCGGACGGGGTCCGGTTTCTCTTGAAGGAGGGGGGCGATTTCGTGGTGAAGCGGGAGGAAGGAATCGCCCAGGCTTCGCCGCCGGCCGTCAACGACCACATCCGCCGTTGGGTGATGTCGGAGAAGGACCTCTTGATGCTCACGCCTGTCATGCCGGGCGATCCATTGGTCCGGGCCGACATGCAGGCCTCCCGCCTCTCCTCGGTGCTCTGCATGCCCCTGGTGACGAAGGGGCGGGTCGCGGGAGGGCTCGTGCTCTACAAGGGAGAGGGGCGGCCCTCCTACACCCAGGTGGACATCGAGCTGCTGGCCATCCTCTGCGGGCAGGCGGCCATCGCGATCGAGAACATCCGGCTGTTCGAAGACCTGCAGCGCACGCACTTCGAGGCGATGAAGGCGTTGGCCCAGGCCATTGAAGCCAAGGATCAGTACACGCGGGGCCATTGCGACCGGACCGTGGAATACGCCTTGGCCATCGCCGAGAAACTGGGCTTGTCGGACGAGGAAAAAAAGGCGCTACGCTACGCGGCGTTTCTTCACGATGTCGGCAAAATCGGCATCCATGAATCCATTCTGGCGAAGGAGGGGCGGCTGACGGAGGAGGAATACCGCATGATGCAATCGCATCCGTCTCTGGGCGCCGACATCATCAAGGGCGTGGCATTTCTCGAACCGGTCGTCCCGCTCGTCTATCATCATCAGGAGCGGTACGATGGCAAGGGGTATCCGGCGGGCTTGATCGGGGAGGCGATCCCCCTGGGGGCGAGAATCGTCGCCGTCCTGGACACCTTTGATGCGATGACGTCGGACCGGCCCTACCGCAAGGCGATGCCGCTGGACAAGGCCCTCGTCGAACTGCGTCGGTGCGCCGGCACCCAGTTCGACCCGCAGGTGGTCGAGGCCTTCATGACCGTACTGGAGGAACGAGTCCGCACCGATGGAGGAGCGACGCCGGCCATTGCCCTCCGGCCGGATGGGCCGGTTCACCGAGAATCGCCGTAAGCCACCGCCTTCTCGCCGCGTGGTCGGCCAGCCGCAACCCCGTGACGTGTGGGAGCGGTCCGATCACGGGCAGCCCCGTCATCTCTCTGAGCAGCGGGCCGTTGTTGTTCACGCTGGGATCGGGTCGGCGTCCCGCCGTCGGACGGTCGTGATTGAGAACGATTCCGCCGATCGTGATCCCCCGTCGGCGCGCCGCTTCAATGGACAACAACGTGTGATTGAGCGTCCCGAGTCCGGCCCGCGCGACCAAAATCAGGGGCAGCCTCCACGCAGCAATCAGATCAGCGACCGTCGAGGACGCCGTGAGCGGAACCAGCAGCCCGCCGATGCCCTCGACCAGGACGATTCGATGACGACGGGAGAGCGCGCGGTAGGCCGCGCGGAGCCGCCGGAGGTTGATCGAACGGCCTTCGGCGCGCGCGGCCGCCAACGGGGAAAGCGGCCGGCGCAGACGGTACGGCGTCACCAGTCCGATGGGATCGCGCGTTCCTGCGGCGCGCAGGAGCAGGGCGGTGTCCGGCGGCGCGTGCCCGGCCGTGCGGGGGTCACGCCCGGATCGGCAGCCGGTATGCACCGGCTTCATCACGCCAACGTCATAGCCCCCGGCGCGCAGCCATGCGGCCAGGGCCGCCGTCACCATCGTTTTGCCGACGCCGGTGTCCGTGCCTGAGATAAACACGCCCTGCCCCGATCGGGGGGACGGGCGTTGCCGTGCCCATGAGACAGGGAGTCGAGCTGAGGCGATCCTGCGACGTACCTCGCGGCCTCCATGTGCACGGCCCGAGGCGGCGATGGCCCCCTGCCCCGGAGCGCTCCTCCTCCTCTCCGGCATGGGGTCGTTTGGCAGGGCACTACCGGCCATGGGATGGCGTCGTGTCACCCGTTAGACCAAGCGATTGTCCAGGTTGAACACCTGCCCGGTGACGCGCCGGGTGGCGGCGAGCCCGACGATCCAGTCGGCGACCTCACGAGCGGAGCCGTACCCGATCAGCATGTCATCCCGCAGGCGCGCCCGCTGCGCCGAGGTGAGCCGACGCCCCATCCCCACGGCCAGACAGCCGGGCAGCACGCAATTGACGCGGATGTTGTAGGGCGCCCATTCCCGCGCCGCCGCCTTGGACAGCGCAATGAGACCGGCCTTGGCCGCGGCGTAATTCGCCTGGCCGGCCCGCCCGAGCAGCCCTGCGATGGAGCCGATCGTGATGATCTGTCCCTGGCGTCGCCCGGCCATCCTCCGCGCTGCCGATTGCATCAGATGAAACCCCGCCGTCAGATGCGTGTCCACGACCTCGTGCCAGACGGCGGCCGGCATGCGCAGCAGTAACCCATCGTGGACCACGCCGGCGTTGTGCACCAGCAGGTCGATCCGGCGCCACGCGGCCAGGACCCTGGAGATGAGCGCAGTCGTTTGATCGGGATTGCACAAATCGGCCGGCAGGGCCAGGGCTTGGCCGCCGGCTCGTTGAACGGCCAGGCACACCCGCGCTGAAGCCGACGCGGCCCTATGATAATGGACGGCCACCCGGTAGCCGTCGGAGCCCAGCCGGAGCGCGATCAGGCGTCCCAACCCCCGTGACGCGCCGGTGACGACGGCGACGGGCCGGTCGTCGGGCGCGCGCACGGCCTTGTGGCTTCCGCGCTTCCCTCTGGGATCCGAGCCACTCCGTCCCGACGCGGGACGGCGCGGCTCAGCGCCTCCGGGCAACCGGGTCATGACGGGATCAGTCCGTGGATCCGGCCGGCCTGGCGACACGCCTCGATCAGGGCGGAGATGTCCTCGTCCGTGTGAGTGGCCATCAGTGAAAGCCGCAACCGGTCGGTGCCCGATGGGACGGTCGGCGGCCGGATCGCCGGGACGAGGAAACCCCGGGCGAGCAACGACTCCGCCACGGCCACCGCCGCGGCCGGATCGCCGATCCGAATGGGGAGGATGGGAGTCTCGGAGGCCATCAGGTCGAATCCGAACTGACGCAGTGCGAGGGCGCAGCGATCCCGGTGACGCCACAGCGCGGCCCGTCGTTCCGGCTCGCGATCGATAATCGACAGCGCCGCGATCGCCGCGGCCGCCATGGCCGGGGGAGGGGCAGTCGTAAAGAGAAACGACCGGCACCGGTTCTGCAAATAGGCGATCAGCGAAGACGAGCCGGCGACGAACGCGCCCAAGCCGCCGAGCGCCTTGCTCAAAGTCCCCATGTGGATCAACCGATCGTTGTGTGGTAAACCGAAATGTTCGGGCGAACCGCGGCCGCGGGGGCCTATGACCCCCGTGCCATGGGCGTCGTCGACCAGCAGAAGCGCATCGTATCGGCGGGCCAGAGCGAGCAGCCCGGGCAGGGGGGCGAGATCGCCGTCCATGCTAAAGACGGCGTCGGTGACGATGAGCTTGGGCGTGCCCGGTGCGGTCCGCTCGAGTAGCCGGCCGAGCTGCTCGAGGTCCTTGTGCCGATAGACCTTGAAGGCGGCGCGGCTCAGGCGGCAGCCGTCCACCAGGCTGGCGTGATTGTACCGGTCTGCAAAGACGACGCCGTCAGGTCCGATCAGGGCCGGGATCAACCCCACATTGGCCAGGTACCCGGCGCCGAACAGCAGCGCCGCCTTGGTCCCGGTGAAGGCCGCCAGCGCGGCCTCGCACTGTTCGTGCAGCGTCATGGTCCCGGTGATCAGGCGGGAGGCGCCGGCGCCCACGCCGTAGGCCATGACCGCCTCCGCCGCCGCCGCCTTCACCTCGGGGTGGTTGGCCAGCCCCAGGTAGTTATTCGACCCAAAATTTCGGTATACTTGACCATGGATCGTGATGACGGAGTCCTGGCTGGAAGAGACGCCACGGAGCGTGCGGTAGAGATGACGGGTTTTGAGCGACGCGAGGGTCTGTTCGAACATGGGCGCACTCATCGTCCTGTGTCGACGCGCGCTCCGCTACCCTACACAGGGGGCGGGGGGCTTGTCAATGATCCCCGCAGCGTGCCCCCGACGGGGGCCAACCGGAGGACACGGCGCATTCTCGTCGATAACTTCAGTGAAAACAAGACAAATTCCTTGACAAGACGCCGGGGCATGGTTACAATTTTCTTAGCAAGGCAGTGCGGCGCTTTCGACGAGGCTGGAACGGCCGGCCGCTGTCGGCCCCTCAGGGGGCCGGCGGGGACGACCGGCGGGGAGGGAAGAGGGCATGTTTGAGCGATTCACCGACCGAGGACGGAAGATCATCATTCTCGCCCGCGAGGAAGCGGAACGCCATCAAAACGATTATCTAGGCACCGAGCATCTGGTGCTGGCCATTCTCCGCGAGGGCGATGGTATTGCCCTGGCCATGCTCAAGAAGATGGGGCTGTCGCCTGAGCACGTCCGCTTGGAAATCGAACGGAACCTTCCCGGCGGCAGTTCCACCATGACCTTCGGCGAAATCCCCTTCACGCCGCGCGTGAAAAAAGTCATTGAATTTGCGATCGAGGAGGCCCGTTTGCTTGGCCACAACTACATTGGCAGCGAGCACCTGCTGCTGGGCTTGTTGCGGGAAGAGGACGGGATGGGGGGCAAGATTCTTCGCAGCCTGGGGGCCAATCTGCTCAACGCCCGACAGCTGGCCATCAGCCTCTCCAAGCGGTCGGCGACCCGGGAGAAGGAAAAGAAGAGCAACACCCCCGCGCTGGATGAATTCGGCCGCGACCTGACGCAGTTGGCCTCGGAAGGGGCGCTCGATCCGGTCATCGGACGGACCGACGAAATCGAACGGGTGTTGCACATTCTGTGCCGGCGCACCAAAAACAATCCCGCCCTGATCGGCGAGTCCGGCGTCGGCAAGACGGCAATCGTCGAGGGGCTCGCCCAGCGGATCGTGCAGGGCGAGGTGCCGGACAACCTGCTGAACCGTCGGGTGATCTCCCTCGACCTCGGTTCGCTGGTGGCGGGCACCAAGTACCGGGGGCAATTCGAAGAACGGCTCAAGGTCGTGATGAAAGAGATCATCAACGCCGGCAACATCATCATCTTCATCGATGAGCTGCACACGCTGGTGGGCGCGGGCGCGGCTGAAGGATCGATCGATGCGTCGAACATGCTCAAGCCGGCATTGTCGCGCGGCGAGATCCAGTGCATCGGCGCCACCACGCTGGACGAGTACCGCAAGCACATCGAGCACGATGGGGCGCTGAAACGCCGCTTCCAGCCCATCTACGTGCAACCGCCCGCCATCCCCGAAGCGATCAAAATCATCATGGGATTGCGCGACCGGTACGAGGAGCACCACGGCGTCAAGATCGAGGATGAGGCGCTGGAGGAGGCGGTCAAGCTGGCCGACCGGTACATTTCGGACCGGTTCCTGCCCGACAAGGCGGTGGATGTGATCGACGAGGCCGGCTCGCGCGCCAAGCTGCTGACCTATTCGCTGCCGAGCGAATTGCGTGGGATGGAGCAGGAGCTGAAGAAGATTTCACGGGAAAAAGACCTGGCCATCCGCCTGCAAAATTTCGAGGAAGCGGTCAAGCTCCGCGAGGAAGAGGAGCGGATGAAAAAGCTCTTCGACGATTCGAAGCAGGACTGGAAGAAGAAGCAGGAGAAGCAGCGGCCCGTCATCGCAAAGGAAGACATCGCCTACGTGGTCTCCAAGATGACCGGCATTCCCCTCTACAAGCTGGAGGAGGAGGAATCCAAGAAGCTGCTGGCCATGGAGGACGAGTTGCACCGGCGCATCGTCGGACAAGAAGAGGCGATCAAGGCGGTGTCGCGCGCCATCCGCCGGTCGCGCGCCGGCTTGAAAGGCGACCGCCGTCCCATCGGATCGTTCATGTTCCTTGGGCCGACCGGCGTCGGCAAAACGGAACTGGCCCGGGCGCTGGCCGAACTGCTCTTCGACGACAAGGACGCACTGATCCGGATCGATATGTCCGAATATATGGAACGGTTCAGCAGCTCGCGCCTCGTGGGAGCGCCTCCGGGCTATGTCGGGTACGAGGAGGGAGGACAGTTGACCGAGCGGGTCCGCCGCCGCCCCTACTCCGTGGTGTTGTTTGACGAGATCGAGAAGGCCCACCCGGAGATCTTCAACATGCTGCTCCAGGTGCTGGATGACGGCGTGCTGACCGACAGTCTGGGACGGAAGGTCGATTTCAAAAACACCGTGCTGATCATGACCTCCAACGTCGGCGCCCGGCTGCTCGACAAGGCCACGCCCATGGGATTCCAGCGGGACACGCAGGGTGAGCAGGTCAAGCAGATCAAGGACACTGTGATGGGCGAGCTCAAGAAGACCTTCAACCCCGAGTTCCTGAACCGGCTGGACGAGGTGGTCGTCTTCCATCCGTTGACCAAGGAGCACCTGGTTAATATCGTCGACATTCTGATCGGCGAGGTCAACGCGCGGCTGGCGGAGCAGGGGCTCTATCTGGAATTGACGCCCGAGGTCAAACAGTGGCTGATCGACGAGGGCTACCAGCCGACCTACGGCGCCCGGCCGATGCGCCGCTGCATCCAGCGGAACATCGAGGATATGCTCTCCGAGGAGCTGTTGAAGGGGCGCTTCAAGGAGGCGGGCAAGGACAAGGAGCTCAAGCGCATCAAAGTCGTGCTCAAGGACCACGTGCCGGCGTTTATCGAAGAAGAAGCGCTGGCCGAAGTCTGAGTCGCGGGTGCCGATCGGGCGTCTGTCGATTCCACACCGTGCAGTGCGGCCCGTCCGCTGGGTGTAATCGCCCATGAGTCTGATCAATGAGGCCCTGAAGAAAGCGGAACGTGAGACGGAAGTCGGGAACGCCCCCGAGTTCGCCTACCCCCAGAAAATCTTCTTTTCCGCCGGTCGACAAAGCCACCACCGGGTGTTGAGCCTTGGATTGGGGGCGCTTCTTTTGGGCGCGTTGGCCGTGGCGGTACTGCAGATGCCCTTTATCGCTCAACGGCTCGTTCTGTTTGGCGGATCCCCCCCGACCCCTTCGGTCAAAGAAGGCCGGCCGGTCGCGCCCGCCGTCACCGGACCCGTGCCTTCGCGTCCGGCCGGGCATCCCAAGGAACTCAATCAGCTGATTGCAACGGGCCGGTCGGCGCTCCACGCCGGCGACATGGCGGCGGCCCGTTCGGCCTTCGCGAAGGCGGCCCAGCTGGATCCTTCGTCGGCCGTGGCCCAGATCGGATTGGGATTGGTCGAGAAGAGCGCCGGCAGGCTGGCGGAGGCCGAGCGATACGACCTCGAAGCAATCAGGTTGGATCCCGACAATGCCGAAGCGCACAATAACTTGGCGATGATCTACGGGCAACAAGGCGAATCGAGCCGGGAGATCGTGGAATATACCAGAGCATTGACGCTCCGGCCGAAATACCCCGAGGGCCACTTGAATTACGCGATTGCGCTCGAGCGCCTTGGCCGGTCCGCCGAAGCCAAGGCGGAATACGATAAATTTCTCGCCGACGTCCCCTTTGCCCTGAGCGGACTGGCGGATCGCGTCCGCGCGCACCTCTCGAGCCTCCCGCCGACGCCGCCGACCGGCGCACGCTGACCGTCATCCCGGAGGCGGCTTCTGATGGACATCCTGGGCATTGAGACCTCGTGCGATGAAACCGCCGTTGCCGTTGTGAGGGACGGCACAGCCGTCCAATCCAGCCTGTTGATTTCTCAATCGGCCCTGCATAGCGACTACGGCGGGGTGGTGCCGGAATTGGCGTCGCGGCATCATCTTGAGTCGGTGGTGGGCCTGACCCGGGCGGCGCTCAGGGAGGCGGGCGTCGCCGCGGATGCGCTGGGCGGGATCGCCGTGACCACGGGCCCGGGTTTGATCGGAGCGCTGGCGATCGGCGTGGCATTCGCCAAGGGCCTGGCCTACTCGCTGGGATGTCCGCTGGCGGGCGTCAATCATCTCGAAGGACATCTGCTGTCCATTCTGCTCGACCGGCAGCCGGTCGCTCCGCCCTTCATCGCGCTCATCGCCTCGGGCGGCCATACGAATCTCTATGCCGTGGATGCCATCGGGTCCTATCGGCTGCTGGGACGAACACGCGATGACGCGGCCGGCGAGGCGTTTGACAAGGCGGCCAAGATGCTCGGGCTGGGTTACCCGGGCGGACCGGTGATCGATCGGCTGGCGGCCTCAGGGCGGCCGGACTGGATTCATTTCCCGCGCGGCATGGCGGGCCGGACCGGACCGGCCGCCTATGAATTCAGCTTCAGCGGATTGAAGACCGCGCTGGCCCGTCATCTCGACCGCCATGGCCCCCCGACACCGGACACGCTGCCCCACCTGGCGGCCAGTTTTCAAGCGGCCATTGTCGACGTGCTGGTCGAGAAGACATTACGGGCCGCGGAAGATCTGGGCGTGGCCGACATTGTGGTGGCGGGCGGGGTCGCGGCCAATCGGGCGCTTCGGAAACAGCTGCAGGAGGAAGGGGCCGTCCGAGGCTTCCGCATCCATGTTCCGCCTCCGCGTTATTGCACGGACAATGGTGCGATGATCGCGGCCGCCGGATACTACCGGCTGCGCGCGGCGGCTTCGCGGCCGCCGATCGATCTGGCGCTCGGCCCGGTGCTGGAATGGACCGGTGATCTGTCCGTCAGCGGCCCTCGAACGGCCGCGTAAGGTTACCGGTTGGCCGGCAGCGCCGTCGATTCCGTCGACGGGGCGAAGTGCAGCGTCTGCTGGAACCGCCCGCCGAATAATGTCACCGTCGCGTCCCACTGGGCGGAGATGGAGAGCCGGGCATCCGTCCTGGTGATGATGATCTGCTCCCTGGCGACCGGCACCTGCCACTCCTTGGCTGTCGCCATGATGCGGTCGATGATCTCATCGTCTGACGAGACGGCGGCGGCACCGACCTGCTCCTGCATCACCTCCAGCATGGCTCGATAAGCCATCCACGGGGGAAGATACTCCACGGCCAGATAGATCGCGCCTGCGACCAGGCCGAAGAAGACCACCGTGCCGAACGTGATCCGTCCTGTCCGGTTGACGATTGCGGACCGCCGCCTGTCGTCACGGCCGTCATCCTGCCGCGACTGTGTGGCGGGATCAGAATCTTTCACGGACGCCTCGGCCGTAGTTATAGCATACGACACCGGGAACAGACAAATTGCCTCGCCATCCCCCGTAATTCCCCCGTAATTCGCTTGCACCGATCAGGCCGGTGTGTTATCGTGGCCGACTGAACGTGCTGACCCCAATCGACGGGAATGCGGCGGCGGAATCGCGTCCGGCCTTCACCGGGGCCAGGAGGTGGATCCGTTGGCTGGGGGCCGTGCTGTGCGGCGCCGCGCTGACGATGTCGACCCACAGCGCCTGGGCCGTCGACCTGCAAATCAACGGTGAATTCCGCGTCCGCGGGTTTGACATGAACAATTTCTTTGACGCCAGGTCCGGCGGAAACGCCGCCGGCGGTTGCGGTGTCCCGCCCGGGTCCTGTAGTGATCAGATGCGGTTTCTTGATCAACGCTTTCGACTCACCGCCGCCGCCGGCGCCGGCATCACGTCCGGGGTCGTGACGCTTGATTTCCTGAACACCACCGGCCCGACCCGTCCCACATCGTACCTCACCGTCCCGTCCATCACCGGGATCGGGACGGGAGATTACCGGTTTGGAACGGCCGGATTCGGCGGGACCATCAATGGCGTTGGCATGCGCGAAGCCTATGTGAAAATGTCCTTCCCGGCGGTGACGCTCTTCGCCGGACGTCATCACGTGGTGCTGGGGCACAGCATCGTCTATGACGATGTCGCCGACGGCTTCACCGCCGTCCTGCCGATGGCCTTCTGGCACAGCCAGTTGAGCGCCTCCGTACTGGACATCTTGAACGACAACGCCACCGTGCCGTTCAGCGGCGGCAATGACACCAATCTCTATCTGGTCAATCTGCAGATGAGCCCATCCCCTCCGCATGTGTTCAGCGTGTACGGCGGGGTATTGAGAGACCGCGGCCCGACGCTGCTGAACGGCTTGATCTACGGGGCGAGGAACATCGATGGCTCGCCCGAAGTGCCCCTCGGGACGGACCTGTCCCCCGCGACGGGGACCGTGTTCCTGATTGGCGCCACCTACGACGCGCACGTCGGGCCCTCGACCTTCAGCTTCGAATTTGACACGCTGAACGGTTCTATCGACAACGTGCCCGTCATCAATACTTCGTTGCCCTTGCACGGCTATGATCTGATGGCGGAGCAGACTCTCGACACCGGGCCGGTGGTCCTGGGGCTCATGTTTGTGTACGCTTCGTCGTCGGGTCAGGATGATTTCGGAGAGACCGGAAAGGCGGCGTCGGGGATCAACATCTCCGACATCTCCCCCAATTTCGTGCTCGGCAACATCCTGGTCAACAACGAAGCCTTTTCGGATCGCGACGGCACGACGCTTCAAAACGGCGGATTTGTGTGCCCGAACGCCGCCCGGGCCGCGTCCGGGCAATGCGGAGCGCTCAATCAAGGCGGGGCGGGATTGATGGCGGTCAAACTGTCGGCCAGCGGCGAAGTCGCCCAGGGGTTGCGGATCGACGGCGCGGTCATTTATGCCAAGACGGTCGACCCCGTGATCCCCAATATTGATCCGACCAGTCCGCACTACTGTGTGCCGACCTACGGCCCTCCTCCGCCCGGTTCGCCCCCGAACCCCAGCTGTAAAGTGGACGACCGGTTGGGGTGGGAGCTCGATCTGAACGCCACCTATCAGGCGGATGCCAATTTGATGATCAAGGCCGGGGGGGGCTTCCTCATCGCCGACAACGCCTTCTCCGGCCTGTACAACAACGATTTCACAAAATACGATTCGAGTTGGATTACGAAAATGTATGTGAAGGTCATCTACCGGTTCTAGCCGTCGGCCGGGCCATCGCCGGTCAATGGCGACCCCGTCCCCCGCCCTTCACGCCTGCTCCCACACCGTCCGATTGAGTGTGCGGCAAGTGGTCCAACCACGAGCCCCAGCGCCCCTCCTCATTCCGCTCGCGCCATGCGCCGGGCGGCGGGTCGAGGGAGTGGCCGGCCTGTACTCGCCCCATCCGTTGGATTGCGCCGCAGCGGGTCCATTGTAGGGGCTCGCGTCGCCCCCTCCCCGGTGGGGACAGATATAAATCTGTCCCCGCCCGTGGAGCATCCCCCTCTCGCTCGCATTGCTCGCTGGATAGCTGTTCCCGGGCGGCGCGATCCACTTCTGGCGGAAGGGCCCCACCCCTTTATTTCGAACGGATGTGAGAAGTCCCATTCGACTTGTCCCGAGGGCTCTTCCCGAGGGATTCTCAGTACTAAGAGGCGGGGGTGAATGCAGCCGTTGCGTACGAAGTGCGCATCCAGTCAAGTATCCCGGGCTTGCCCATGGGCATCGATGGAGGGAAGGCACATGAGCCCCCAGGCGGTTCCAGCATCTCGAAGCCTGGGTCACCGGACGCCGCAAGGGAGGCGAACCCTTCGCTGAGGGTCTGGAGAATCGATCGACGACCAGCGGGCCGGCGGGAGAACGGGGGACAACCGGGAGGGAAATGAACCCGGCCAGCAAGTGCAGCCCCCGCCTGTCAAGGCGGGGTTCTTCAACAGGGGAGCGAGCGCGATCAGCCGACGCGCGACGGCTTGGTGGTCGCGGGCGTGACGGAATGATCGGCGGTCAACTCCTGGGGCAGCGCAAAGCTGACCTCCTCCGTCACGGCGTCAATTTCCTCGACATTGGTCACGCCCATGTCCTGGAAAAATTTCAGGACGTCCTGGACTAAGTACTCGGGCGCGGACGCGCCGGCGGTGATGCCGACGCATTTGACTTTCTCCGTCAGCCAGGCCGGGTCAATCTCATTGACGTCGTCGATGAGATAGGCGGTGGTGCCCAACGACTCGGAGACTTCCTTCAACCGGTTCGAATTCGAGCTGTTGCCCGACCCGATGACCAGCAGCAGGTCGGCCTGCTCGGCCATCTGCTTGACGGCGGTCTGCCGGTTTTGCGTGGCGTAACAAATGTCCTCGCCGGCCGGCACGCGCATCGCGGGGAACCGTTGCCTGAGCACATCGATGACCTCCTTCGTATCATCGACGCTCAGCGTGGTCTGAGTGATGACGGCCACCTTGTCGGGATCGGGCAGGGACAACTGCTGGGCCTCCTCGGCGGATCCGACCAGCCGGATGTGTTTCGGCGCCTCGCCCATCGTCCCGATGACCTCATCATGCCCCTCGTGGCCGACGAGGATGATCGTGCGCCCCTCGGTGGCGTAACGGACCGCCTCGTGATGCACCTTGGTGACGAGGGGGCAGGTGGCGTCGATGACTTTGAGCTGACGCGCCTCGGCCTTCTCGCGCACCTCGGGTGAGACGCCATGGGCGCTGAAGATCACCCGCGCCCCGTCGGGCACCTCATCCAGCTCCTCAACGAAGATGGCGCCCTTCGCCTTCAACTCTTCCACCACATGCTTGTTATGGACGATTTCCTTGCGAACGTAGATTGGGCCGGCGAACAGCTGCAAGGCGATCTCGACCACATCAATGGCTCGCTCCACCCCTGCGCAAAATCCACGGGGCTTGGCCAGGAGGACCTTCTCCGGGCGGGGTGTGCGCGGGGAGGCAGCGCGCGAAGCATCCGACATGCCGTCTATGCTAGCCGCTCGATGCCGGTTCTGTCAAGCGCGGGGAGGGGAGGGAGGCCTTGGGCATGGGCAGTGCTTCGGCACGGACTCAGCGGCGGTTACGGTTCTCGGCTCTCGGCCGGGGCATGTGAAGGGGAACACGGTTGCAAATGAAAGGAGTGAAATCTACAATACAGATGCGGAAGGCAGGAGGATGGCTGACATGGACAATTTCCGGATCCAGTGCCCCCATTGCGACACGGAATTGGTGGTCGATCGACAGACCGGGGCCATACTCCACGCGGAGCCGAAGTCCACCAAGCCGACCGCATCATTGCAGGAGATGGTGCGCCGGCTCGACGACCGCCGGCAAGCGACCACCGAACGGGTCAGGCAGGAACAGCTGGCCCTGAAGGATCGGTCACGGGTTCTGGAAGAGAAGGTGAAGGAGTCGATGAAGCGCGTCGATCCGGAGGATGCCAAGCCGCCGATTCGTCCGATCGATTTGGACTGACTGCCAAAGTCGGGGGATCCGGCGGAATGGTGACAGTCGCGTGCCCCGGGCTGCGATGAGACGTACAAAGGGAGCCGTCCGCGCGCGTGGGGTCGATGACGCCGAGGGCCCGACGCCCTGTCCCTTAGAAGATATGGAAGATAAAGGGCGCGGCGACCATGAACCCGACCACGCCGATTAACAGCACGCCAACCAGCAATTGCCCCGCCTTGTCCGTCCATGCTTCCTGGTCGGATGCGCTCACCGATCCATGACACGGCTGGTCCGGATCGCCGCCCCGTTGCAGCACCAGATATCCTGAGCTGGTCTGCGCATCGGTCGGGGGAATGGGCGGGCTGATCTCACAATCGGCCAGTTGCGCCGCCACCTTGCCAAGCACGGGGTTGCTCCGGTTCAAGTCGTCGATCAAGAAGATTTGAGCCGAAGGCGGCGGCGGTTGTCCCCTGAGCAACGACAGGCGAAGCCGGTCGGCTTCCTCCGCGTTGAGCGCGGTCATGACGGCGACGGAATTCCGGTCAAGCACGAGGCGCGGCGCCATGGCCGCCTCCCTGCCGGTGGTGGCGCAGGCCGTCAGCAGGAAGATAACAGAGAGGCAGGGCAGGATGAAATCGCGTCGACGGTGACGCATCACGCGGATAAGCCGTGGCATGCGGGCATGCCGTGCACTCTAGAGGAATCGTCGCTGATTTGCAAGCGAGGAGGAGGCCCCGTTCGTTGACATTTACTGCTGTTCAGATATACTAGGCCGTCGTTTTCCCCGTGATCTGCCCGCCGGGACGATCGATGATCGCGAATGACGGGGTCGCGATGGCGCAACACTCATATCGAATGGATGCTGAATGAACAAGGATTTGGTGGATCTGTTGCACGCGGCGATCCGCGCGGCCCGGACGGACGGACAGTTGTCCGGTCAGACGGAACCGCCGCTGCTGCTGGAAGTGCCCCGGCGGTCCGGCCAGGGTGATTTCGCCAGCACGGTGGCGATGACGCTGGCGGCGGAGGAACGGAGGACGGGTCGCGACATCGCTGAAGTGCTCAAACGTCACATGCCGGACGAGCCGTGGCTGGAGCGGGTCGATGTCGCCGGCCCCGGGTATTTAAACTTCACCATGGCCCCTTCGTACTGGCACCGGCTGCTGGCCGGCATCCTGGAGCAGGCCTCCGCCTACGGCCGTTCGGCCATCGGCGCTGGGAGACGGGTGCAGGTGGAGTTTGTCAGCGCCAATCCCACCGGCCCGTTGCATGTCGGACACGGACGCATTGCGGCGGTCGGCGATACCGTGGCCCGACTGCTGGAGGCGACCGGCCACACCGTCGAGCGGGAATATTACATCAACGATCTGGGCAAACAGATGACGACGCTGGGCCAGTCGCTGCTGGCGCGCTACCGCCAGCACTTCGGCCGCGAGGCGTCGATCCCGGAGGGCGGCTACCAAGGCGACTATCTTCGGGCCCTTGCCGCGGAGATGGCCGAAAACGAGGGGCCGCGTTGGCTCGACGAACCGGAGGAGGAGGCGCAACGCCACTGTTCGCAGGTCGCCGCGCAACGGCTGCTCGCCTCCATCCGCGATGATCTGGACCGGTTCGGCGTCGGCTTCGACGAATGGATGTCCGAGATGACCCTGCATCTCGACGGCAAGGTGGAGCGGGCCTTGAAGCTGTTGGACGCGGCCGGCCATCTTTATGAAGAGGAGGGGGCGACGTGGGTGCGGACGACGGACTTTGGCGATGACAAAAACCGGGTCGTGGTCAGGCAGAATGGACAGATGACCTATTTTGCCTCCGATCTGGCCTATCATCTGGACAAATTCGAGCGGGGATTCGATGAGATCGTCGATGTGTGGGGCGCGGATCATCACGGCTACGCGCCGAGGGTGTGGGCCGGGATGGAGGCATTGGGCCGCCCCCGCGACCGGCTGAAAATCGTGCTGGTGCAACTGGTCGCCCTGTTGCGCCACGGCAAGCCCGTCAGCATGTCGACGCGCGCAGGCGAATTCGTGACGCTCAGGGAGGTGCTTGACGAGGTGGGGCGCGACGCGGCCCGCTTTTTCTTTCTCATGCGCCGGTGTGACAATGCCCTGGATTTTGACCTGGAACTGGCCAAGTCGCAGTCGGAGGAGAATCCCGTCTACTACGTCCAGTACGCCCACGCCCGTCTCTGCAGCATGCAGCGGCAGGCGGCCGACCGCGGCCTCTCCGTTCCGGCGGTCGCCGATGTCGACCCGACTCCGTTGACGCTGTCGGAAGAACAGGGATTGCTGCGCCAACTGTCGCTATACCCCGCCGTGATCGAATCGAGCGCGCAGCTGCTGGAGCCGCACCGTGTGATCTTCTATCTGCAGGAGGTGGCGGGGCTCCTGCACGCGTATTACAACAAGCACCGCGTGATCACCGACGATCGTGCTCGCAGCCTGGCCCGATTGGCCCTCATGCAGGCGGTCCGCACCGTGCTCGCCAACGGCCTCACCGTCGTGGGTGTGATCGCCCCGGAGCGCATGTGATGTGCAGATTGCCGTGCGTACTGGCGATGACAGATCCCGCGCCCATCATCCACCCGCCAATCAAGAAGGGCGAGGAGGGAGAGATCGTCTCCCCCCTCCGTTCAATAATCGGAGGTGTCAGGGGGAGATAGCGTCACCCCCTGACTGTCATGAATCGCTCGGCGCCGACAGACGTGACCGGTCCCGTTTCGGAATCCGAGAACGGATTTCGCATTCTGGCCGTCGACCCATCGGGCCGCGCGCGGCGGGGACGGTTGACGACAGCGCACGGGATTGTCGAGACTCCCGCGTTCATGCCTGTCGGCACGTCGGGCGCGGTCAAGGCGGTCACGCCGGCCGACTTGCGCGGCATGGGCGCCGAGATGATCCTGGCGAACGCCTATCATCTCTATTTGCGTCCAGGCCACAGGCTCATCGCCGAACTGGGGGGGCTCCATCGATTTATGGGATGGACGGGGCCGATCCTGACCGACAGCGGCGGCTTTCAGGTCTTCAGTCTGGCGAAGCTCTGCGCGATCGATGACGACGGCGTCACCTTCCGCTCCCATCTTGATGGTTCGGAGCATCGGTTCACGCCCGAGCTGGCCGTCGAAATCCAGGAGGCGCTGGGCGTCGACGTGGCGATGGCGCTCGATGAATGTTTGCCCTATCCCTGCACGGAGGAACGGGCGCGCGCGGCGTGGGCGCGGACGCTGCGCTGGGCCGGGCGCAGCCTCGAGGCCCGCCGCCGTCCCGACATGGCGCTCTACGGCATCGTGCAGGGCGGCGTCTGGCCAGCGTTGCGCCGTCGAGCGGCGGCCGACCTGGTCGACATCGGATTCGACGGCTACGCCATCGGCGGCCTTTGCGTCGGCGAGCCCAAGGCGCAGACCCATCTCGCCATCGAAGCGTCGGCGGCCGCGCTCCCGGAGGCCGCGCCGCGCTATCTCATGGGGGTCGGCCTGCCGGAGGATCTGGTCGAAGGCGTCTGGCGCGGTGCCGATCTGTTCGACTGCGTCATGCCGACCCGTCATGCCCGGACGGGGTGGCTTTTCACCCCGTCGGGCCGGTTGCTGATCAAGCACGCCCGGTATGCGAACGATCCGGCCCCCATTGACCCGGCGTGCGGCTGCGAGACCTGCCGGACCTATTCTCGCGCCTACCTGCGCCATCTCTTCCTGGCGAACGAGCCGCTGGCGGCCCGCTTGCATACGGTGCACAATCTCTATTATTATCTGTCGCTCATGCGACGGCTCCGGGAGGCGATCGAGGCCGGACGGCTGGCGGAGTATCGAAATGACTTTTACCGGATGAGGGAGGAAACGGGGGCATGATCGAATATCTCACGCGGGTCTTCTCGGCGACGGCATGGGCCCAGGCTGGCCCGTCCGGCGCCGGCGGGTCGGCGCCGGGACCAGGCGGTGCGGCCGGGATTCTGGGGTTTGTCCCCTTTGTTCTGATCTTTGTGTTGTTTTATGTCATGATGATCCTGCCCCAGCAGCGCCAGCGGAAAAAGCATCAGCAGATGCTTGACGCCCTGAAGAAGGGCGACCGGGTGGTCACCAACGGGGGGTTGGTCGGCGCGGTCACGAACATCCACAACGATCTGGTGACGCTGCAGGTTGCCGAGAACGTGAAGGTCAAGGTGCTTCGCAGCTCGGTTGCCTCGCTCCGCGGCGAAGATCTCGAAGAGGGTTCCTCCTGACATGTCCCTTCGATCAATGACGGCCCCGGTGACCGCGTGCCGTGGCCCCATTTCCCTTTCCCCTGGTGAGGGGGAGTGGGTGGGGCGAGGGGGATGTGCTGAAATCTCCACGGTGACATTCTCCTCTCTCCCCCGGTGGGAAGGGGAGAGGGGACGCCTGCCCGCCGGACAGGCTAGGGCAGGCAGGGAAGAGGGGCGGTGCTGAATTGAAACGCCGCATCGGCATTCGCCTGGCCCTCATCGCCGCGACCATTCTCGTCTCGCTCGTGCTCTTCCTCCCATCCACGCCGCTCTATTCCTCCATGCCTGATTGGTGGAAGCGCTATCTGCCGAGCCAGGGGGTCACGCTGGGCCTCGATCTCCAGGGCGGCATGCACGTGGTGCTGCGTGTGGAATCGGACAAGGCGGTTGAAGGGATCGTCGACCGGGCCCTGGCCACCCTGCCGCCGGCGCTGATCGACAGGAAATTGGCCGGCGTCACACCCAAGCGGATCGGCCCGTTGGAGCTGGAGCTCGATTTCACCGGCCAGGAGACGGAGGAGGCGACCGGAACGCTCAGGGACGGTCTGATCAAATTGATGGAGGACAGCTATCCGACCCTCTACAATACCGACCGCACGATACCCAAGGAGAAGGGCCAGCCTGGCCGACTCGTCTTTCGCGTCCGGGAGAGCGACGCGGCGCGGATCAAGGAGAGCGCGGTCTCCCAGGCGCTGGAGACGATCCGGAACCGCGTCGATCAGTTCGGCGTCGCCGAGCCGTTGATCCAGCGGCAGGAGACGGACCAGATTCTGGTGCAACTGCCCGGCATTAAAGATCCGCAGCGCGCCCTCGACCTGATCGGCCGGACGGCCCAGCTGGAGTTCACGCTGTTGGATGAGGAAAGTCCCGTCTGGAGCAAGCTCCCGGCCTTCGTGCCGGTGGGCCAGGAGGAGACGATCGTCAAGGAGATCTCGCCCCAACTCGCGGCCGATGACGAGCTGCTCTTCGAGCGGGAGACGGTCAAGGACACGGGCGACGTGAGGAAGCGGCCCTATATCGTCAAAAGAATCCCCGCGTTGACGGGCGACCTCCTGACCGATGCGCGCGTGTCGATTGGCCAGTTCAATGAAGCCTACGTGTCGATCACCTTCAACAGCGCCGGCGCGCAACTCTTCAAAAAGGTGACGACCGACAACGTGAAAAAGCGGCTGGCGATCGTCCTGGACAACACGGTCTACTCGGCTCCCGTCATCCAGGAACCGATCAACAACGGCCGCGCGCAGATCAGCGGCAGCTTTACGACGCAGCAAGCGAACGATCTGGCTGTTGTATTGCGTGCGGGCGCGCTGCCGGCGCCGGTGACGATCATCCAGAACGTCACCGTCGGCCCGACGCTGGGGCGCGATTCGATCGAGGCGGGGATCAAGGCCGCCCTGGTGGGCGCGGGGCTCGTGCTGCTCTTTATGCTGGTCTACTACCGCCTCTCCGGCCTGATCGCCGACGTCGCGCTCCTGTTCAATGTCGTCCTGCTGGTCGGCGCGCTGGCGATGTTCGGCGCAACGCTGACGCTGCCCGGTTTGGCCGGCATCATCCTGACGATCGGGATGGCGGTCGACTCCAATATTCTGATCTTCGAGCGCATCCGTGAGGAGCTGCGCCAGCAGCGGCCGGTGCGCCTCGCGATCGACGCGGGCTACGAGAAGGCGTTCGTGACCATCATCGATTCGCACGTGACGACGCTGATCACGGCCCTGGTCCTCTTCATGCTGGGGACCGGGCCGATCAAAGGATTCGCCGTGACGCTCAGCCTGGGCGTGACGATCAACCTGTTCACCTCGATCGTCGGCACCCGCGTGGTGTTCGACTGGATCAGCGGCCGGCGCAAACTGGACACGCTGAGCATTTAACGGCAAACGGAACAAGGGACTGACGACGTGCTGGAACTATTGGGCAAGACCAAAATCGATTTCATGTCGAAGCGCTTCATCGCGTTTGCCCTGTCGGGACTCTTGATGCTCTCCGGCGTGGCGGCGCTGGTCCAGATCTCCCGGGGCCACGCGAATCTGGGCATTGATTTCTCCGGCGGCACGGCGTTGCAGGTGCGGTTCGCGCAGCCGGTGTTGCTGTCCGACGCGCGCGCGGCCCTGGCCGGCGGCGGCTTCGGGGATGCGGAGCTGCAGGAGATGAAGACGGGCAACGCGCTCCTGGTGCGGGTCAAGCGGCAGACGAGCATTGAGGAGAAGGCCGCGGAAAAAATCAGCGCGCTGCTGCAGCAGCGCTTTCCGGGCAATACGCTGACGGTGGAAAGCACGATGGAGATCGGGCCGACCATCGGCCAGCATCTGCGCGATGACGCCGTGCTTGCGACGACGATCGCGCTCGTCGGCATCATGATCTATATTGCATTGCGCTTCGAGTTCCGGTTCGGCGTGGCGGCCGCGATCGCGACGATCCACGACGTCCTGGCCGTGCTGGGCATCCTGTATCTGCTGGACAAGGAGATCACGCTGCTGGTGATCACGTCGCTGCTGACGCTGGCGGGCTATTCGCTGACCGACAAGGTGGTGGTCTTCGATCGGATCCGGGAGAATCTGCGCCACCGCCGTCAGGAGTCGATCACGGAGGTCATCAACGCGAGCATCAACAAGGTCCTCTCCCGGACGGTGGTGGTCTCCCTGTGCATGGTGCTGGCGGTCTCGGCGCTCTACTGGTGGGGGGGCGAGGTGCTGCACGACTTCTCCCTTGCGATGCTGCTGGGCGTCGTCATCGGAACCTATTCGTCCGTCTTTGTGGCCAGCCCCCTTCTGATCCTGTGGAGGGGGCCCATCCGGGCCTAGGACGGTCACTGGCGGCGCTCCTGGCGCCATCGGGGCCGGCATGGTACACTGAATCGTAAGGCCGACGTCGTCGGCTGCGACATCCGAGGGGGATTCGGTGACGCTTGCCGTGCCATCAGTCGGCCGTCTGAGTGAGACTCCGTTGCCTTCGCTGCTGCGGTCCCTGCAGCACGCGCAGGCCACCGGCGAGTTGACCGTCACCCGCAACGATCAAACCAAGCTGATCTATTTCAAGCACGGCGATATCATCTTCGCCTCGTCCCGGTATGAAGACGAGCGCCTGGGTGAAATGCTGCTGAAATGGGGCAAGATCACCTTCGCCCAGTATGAAATGTCCGTGCGCCTGATGAGGGAGACGAAGAAGCAGCAGGGAACGATCCTCGTTGAACAGGGCATTCTGACGCCCAAGGAGTTGTTCCTGGCCGTTAGCGTGCAGGTGAAGGAGATCATCTTCAGCCTGTTCACCTGGCTCGACGGCAACTATCGATTCGTGACGCAGACCAGACCCGGCGATGAGGTCATCACCCTGCGGATGAGCTCCGGCGCGCTCATTTACGAGGGCATCCGGCGGATCAACGACTTTTCCAGGTTGTGCCGGTTGCTGCCCCCCCTTGAAACCGTGGTGAACATGAGCACCGATCCGCGCGACCTGTTCCAGACGGTGGCGGTCAGGCCGGACGAACAGCAGTTGCTGTTGTTGATCGACGGCGCCCGGACCATCCGCGAGCTGGTCTACGCGACGACGCTGCCGTCGATTCGCGCCTTCCAGATGATTTATTTTCTGCTGGCCGCCGGCATCATCAAGGTCAATTCGCTGGAGGCGCCGGGGGAGCACACGGTGGTGTTCCGCCGCAACATCAAATCGGAGCTGGAGGCGATCGTCCGGGAGGTCATCAGCCGGAAGGAGCAGGATGACCAGGAACTGAGCCGGGTTGATCTCTTCGAATTGCCCAAGAACGAACGACTGGCCATGAGCGCCGAGGCGATCGAGCGCGCGTACGAGACGCTGGAGGTCAAGGATCAGTATGAAGTGCTGGGGGTGAGCCGCGATGCGTCGGCGATGGAGATCAAACGAGCCTATTTCAGGCTGGCCAAGGCGTATCACCCGGATCGCCACCACGAAGCGGGGATGGAGGCCCTCCAGGGAAAGCTGGAGGTGCTGTTCGACCGGTTGACCCAGGCGTATGGCGTGCTGAGTCATCCCCAATCCCGCCGCCAGTATGACGAATCGCTGGCGCCTCCCCCCCCGTCCCCCGTGCCGGCCAGGCCGGAGGAGTCCCAGCCGCGAATCCAGCCGGCGGCCGATCCAGGGAAACGGGGTGAAGCGGCGCTGTTGGCCGGCAATCTCAAGGACGCCATCGTCTCCCTTGAAACGGCGGTGCGACAGGACGGGACCCAGGCCCATTATCATGCGCTATTGGGCCAGGCTCTGGCGGGCGTGCCCGACCGGTGGAGCGAGGCGGAGACTGAGTTGAAGCGGGCGATCGAACTGGAACCCGGCAACGCCGATTATTACGTTCTGCTGGGGCAGCTCTATATGAAGCTCAGGTCGATGGGCAGGGCGATCATGCAGTACGAAAAGGCACTCCGTCTGGACCCGGTCAACGCCAAGGCGAAAGAGCAGGTGGATAAACTGAGCAAGGGCGTGTTTGACTGACGTGGAAGAAGGCGGATGAGTGAAGCAACGGCGGAGTAGAAAAGAAAAGGCGGATTATGGATCAGGTGGTAAGGATGGAGGTTGATTTTTTAGCCATTCAACCTTTACCCCGCCTTTTCTCCCCTAATCTTTAATCCGCACTTCTCTAATCTCATCTACGCCGGTTCAATCACGCACCGCAGCGGAAAGCCGGCCGCCCGCGCGGCCTCGTGCACCTGCTGCTGACGCAGCTCCGCCTCCTCCAACGGCAGCACGGCGACGACCGCGGCGCCCGTGTGGTGAACCTCCAGCATGAGACGCACCGCCGTGGGCTGGTCCAGATGAAACAGGCTCATCAGGATGGCAACGACGAACTCCATTGTTGTGACGTCGTCGTTGAGCAAGACGAGCTTGTACGGCGGAACCAGGTCGGTACGGGATGCGCTGCCGGTTTCGGTCTCCTCGATCGTCTCCGGCGCGGCCGTGGTCGTCACGGCATCTGTTCCAGCCATGGGACGATGCGCGGATCTCCCAACGCACGCCGCGCGAGTATCCGCGCCTGCCCGCTCATCTTCATCCAGGTGCCGTGCAGAATGCGGGTCAGCTTTTCTCCGTCCCATCGTTCGAGGTAATCGGCCAGCTTCAGCTCAAGAAACGCCAGGCAGTCGGCGTCTTCCAACAGTTGCGCCTCGGGATCGCCGGGAACCCCCTCCCGCCGGATGAGTCGGCGCACCCGCCGTATCTGCTCATCCGGATAGCCGATCGTCCGGAGCAGCCCCCCGGCCTCCTCGGCCGAATGGGCGGCGGTCGCGTCGCGCCACGCGTGATACCCGGCCGTGCCGTTGGGGAACCGGTCGCGAGGAATCTCCCAGCGCCGGAGCGTGTGACCGGCCGCCGACAGTCGCACCGCCTCGGAGGCCTCCGGCGCCAACTGGAGCAGCCAGTGCATCACGCGCTCGGCAAAGATCAGTTCCCGCGGCCGGTCGTTTCCCTGGAAGCGCTGCCGGCGGGGATCGAGGCCGAGGACGCGATCGAATGCGTCGATCGCCCGAAGGAGGCGCGTATCGGATGACGTGTCGGGCATACGATAAAACCGGGGATGGGGCCGGTCGTCGCTGACCTCACTCTGCCAAAGGCGGATCGAGGTGTCAAGCGCGATGAGTCGCGCAGCATGGGCGACCCCGCGAAACGGCTGGAGAGGTTTCGGTGTGTTCGGGTCGGGCGCGACGCGCTCGGCCCGGGGAGGGTGTCCGGATTGACGGCCTCCACGGGGGTGTTATAGTGGAATCGAGACGGAGTATCCGACCGACGCCTGGAGCGACCATGGCCGATCCCACCTCATCACCGCCGGCGATTGCACCCCACCGGGACGTGCTCGAAGAGCTGAACAAGAGCGCGCCGCTGTCGGAAAAGCTCCGCTACACCCACTCCGTGCTCAAGCAACGGCACGATTTTCTGGACCGGATCGCCGTGGCCGTTCACGACAGCCAGACGGATCTGTTGAAAACCTTCATCTACAGCGGTGGTCCGGACACGATGCTGTCCAATTACGAATGCCCGCTCGGCCAGGCGGGGTCGCTTCGGGAGATCGTCCAGACCGGCCAACCCCGCGTGGTGAATGATCTGTCCATCTTTGCGGCGGGGCGCCATGAGCACACGCGCCGGATCGCCGCCGGCGGATTCGGGTCGAGCTACACCATGCCCATGTACCTGAACGGCATCTTTTTCGGCTTTGTCTTCTTCAATTCGTACCGGACGGGCTGCTTCCGCCCGGAGGTGATGCACGACCTCGATCTGTTCGGCCACCTCGTCTCCCTCATGGTGATCGGCGGCCTGACGACCTTTCGGACGATGCTGGCCACGCTTAGGGCGGCGCGCAACATCACGTCGTCCCGCGATCTCGAGACCGGCGCCCATCTCGACCGGATGGCGCACTATGCCCGGCTGATCGCCGTGGCGCTGGCCGAGTCGCACCGGTTTGACGATGAATTCATCGAGCATATCTTTCTCTTCTCGCCGTTGCACGACATCGGCAAGATCGGCGTGCCCGACCATATTTTAAGAAAACCCAGCCGGTTGACCCCCGAGGAGTTCGAGATCATGAAGAGCCACGTCGCCAAGGGGCGTCAGATCATCGACGCGATTCTCCAGGACTTCGGACTCGACTCCATCCGCCACGCCGAGATCATGCGCAACATCGCCTCCTATCATCATGAAGCGGTGGATGGCACGGGCTATCCGAATGGCCTGAGCGGCGCCTCCATTCCGATCGAGGCGAGAATCATTGCGGTCGCGGACATCTTCGACGCGCTCACCAGCCGGCGTCCGTATAAGAGCAGCTGGTCGAATGACGAGGCATTGGCCATGCTCAGGGAGCTGGCCGGCCTGAAATTGGACCCGGAGTGCGTGGAGGCGTTGATTCGCAACCGCGCCGCCATTGAGACCATTCAAGCGCAGTTCAAGGAAGAGGTGTTCAGCTGAGCGGCGACGCGCCGGATCAGGACGAAGGCGCCTTGAAGGTCGAGGGAATCGGTTTGGGGAGTTCCGGCTCGGACCCGTAGGTGACGACGATCTCCTGGTTGTCTTCCAGTCCGATCTCGCGCGGATTTGAGGTCACGGGGACCCCATTCACGTACACGCGCAGGCGTTGATCGCCCGCGTTGCAGTACACCCCCAGGCAGGTCGGCGTGAACCGCACCCCCCAGATATCGAAGAATTGCCCCAGCGTGTAACGGCTGACGACGGCCGACTCGATATGGATCACGCCCGACCCGTCATGGGTGTGCACGGGGGCGATGAACCCGGCCACCATGTTGATCCCGATCATGGGCGGGACGGGGACCGGTCGTGCATGGACGAACAGATCCAAATGCTGGTGGAGGTGAAGCGTCGTGCCTTCCCGGCGCAGGGCCGGGAGACCGATCGCCTGCAGCCGCTCCTCAAGGTGGGACACTTGCGGTGCCCACGGCGCCTCCGATATCTGCAGGCCCGGCAGCACAGGCTCGTCGCCGGCGGAAGCTGAGGCCTGTGCCACGAGCGAATGGCGCTCGGGGGCCTGATGGCGCAGGGCGGCCAGCGTCAGCAGGCCGGCGGCCGACAGGGCGACGATGATCAGCGAAATGCGTTTCATGACTCCTCTACGGGCCGGTGACTGCGGCCGGCTTACTTGATGCCGCCCCAGCACTTGGCGGTGCCATCCTGTTTGACCAGGATGCAGGTGAACCGGTCGCCGACGGCGACGGCCTTGGCCCGGGGAATGCCATCAACGAGCAAGGGGGTCGGCGATCCGGTCGGCGGCCCGGTCCCGAGCTCGCCGTTGGTATTGCTGCCCCAGCAGGCGACCCGCCCGTTCTTGAGCAGCGCACAGCTGTGATAATGGCCGGCGGCCACGTGCATGGCCTTCGCGATGCCTTTGACGAACACGGGTGAGGCCGAATCCTCCATGGTGCCGTTTCCCAACTGGCCGGTGGCGTTCCAGCCCCAGCAGGCGATCCGGCCGTCACGCAGCACGGCGCAGGTGTGGGAGGTGCCGGCCGAAATCGACCGGGCGGGGGGCAGGCCTGTCGGGTCAACCGGCGCGGCGCTGCCGGTGTGGGTGCCGTTGCCGAGTTGGCCGAACGTGTTCCCGCCCCAGCAGAGGACCGCGCCGCCGTGTTCGACCGCGCAGGTGTGAGCGGCGCCGGCCGACAGCGCGATGACATGCGCAACGCCGGGCACCTCCACCGGAACCGACGATTGCGGATCGGTGGTGCCGCCGAGCTGCCCCGATTCGTTATACCCCCAGCAGCGGATCCTCCCGCCAGCCACCAGCGCGCAACTGTGATAGGCCCCGGTGGTCACGCCCGCGGCCCGGCTGATCGTCTCCACCTGAAGCGGTTGGGGCGAGCTGGGCAGTTCGCCGGACAGTTGATTGTAGCGGTTGCCGCCCCAGCACCAGACGGAGCCGTTGCGCAGCAGCGCACAGGTGTGAGTGTCGCCGCCGGCCACCGCGACCGCGGTGGTGATGCCGACGACCTCGGCCGGCTTGTCGAGATCCTGATCGACCTGGGTGCCGTTGCCGAGCTGGCCCATCATGTCGTTCCCCCAGCAGGAGATCGTTCCGTCGGAGACCGTCGCGCATACGTGATGTCCCCCGGCGGCGAGAAAGGAGAACGTCGCGTGTTTCGTGTTCGGCGTCAGCACATAAGCCCCGGGTTCGCGGGCTCCGGCGAGGGGCGCGGACGCGTGCAGTCCCGCCAGGATGAGGAACAGGGTCAGGGCCGACCGGAGGAACGAGGCGATGCCGCCGCGCGGGCGCATCGGGGCATGAGTGAGTTCAATCGCAGTCATCTCGCGACAAAGAAGAACATCACCGATCATTGTAACATACCCGAACCGGAAAAAGTCGAGTTGATCGAAGGCCCGGACCGCTCTCGGCGTTGAAAAGGGGCTGGGGTTTCGATACACTGGAAACCTTCGCCGGGTCGAACACCGAATCGGCGCCTCGGAGGACTGATGCAGATCCACGAATCCACGCTCACGATCGTGCTGGCAGGGGGAGCGGGATCGCGTCTCGCCCCGCTCACCGCCGATCGCGCCAAACCCGCCGTCCCGTTCGGCGGCATCTACCGGATCATTGATTTCACCCTGTCGAACTGCCTGCATTCAGGGTTGCGACGCATCCTGGTGCTCACGCAGTACAAATCCCACTCGCTGCTGAAACATTTGCGCGACGGCTGGATGATCTTCAACCCGGAAATCGGCGAGTTCATCACCTCCGTGCCGGCCCAGATGCGGGTCGGGGAGGGCTGGTACGCTGGGACGGCCGATGCCATTCGACAGAACCGCTATCTGTTGGAACGAAGCGGAGCGACGCATGTGCTGGTCCTGGCGGGGGATCATATCTACCGGATGGATTACGCCCGGATGCTTGAGGAGCACGCTCGCCGGAAGTGGGACGTGACGGTGGCCTGCGTGCCGGTGCCACTCGATCAGGCGCACGCCTTCGGCGTGGTGGAGACCGACGGGGAGCAGGGCATACGGAAGTTCGTGGAAAAATCAGACCATCCCCCGCCCATGCCGGATGCCCCGGATCGGGCGCTGGCGTCGATGGGCATTTATGTGTTCAAACTCAATTTCCTGCTCGGACTGCTGGCACACAACCACGACACCGGCGCGCCGATGGATGATTTCGGCCGTCACATCCTGCCCGCCCTGGTGGGCACGCATGCCATGGGGGTCTACCGATTCGGCAAAATGGAGGAACGGGTCACTCCAGACGGCTACTGGCGGGACGTGGGAACGCTGGACGCCTATTATGAGGCGAACATGGATCTGCTCAAACCGCTCCCGCCCCTGAATTTGTATCAGAAGGACTGGCCGATCCGAACCTACCACGCCCAGCATCCGCCGGCCCGCAGCGTGCCGTCGTCGTCGGACGTCACGCGGAGCAATTCCGGCCAGGTGGTGAACACCCTGCTGGCGGGCGGCGATGTGATCATCGGCGCGACGCTCGCCCACTCGATTCTGTCGCCGGACGTCTGGATCAACGCGGGGGCGACCGTCGAAGACGCGATCCTGTTTGAGGGGGTGACGGTCGGAACTGGCGCCCGGCTCAAGCGATGCATCATCGACAAATCCGTGACCATTCCCCCGAATGAGACGATCGGGTGGGATCTGGACCGCGATCGAAGCCGGTTCACCGTTTCGGAAAACGGGGTGGTCGTCGTCCCGAAGAGCTACCGATTCGAGGGCGATGGATAACCGGCGGGGGATGGGAGGCGGTTCAGCCGTATCGCCAGAGCGCCAGCCGCGAGCGCCACGCCCACCGCCGCTCCTCCCGCCGCTTGTAGCGGGGGGACTGCCGGAAGGCGGCCAAGCTCGCGCGATAGGCATCACGGGCTTGCACGGGGTCGCCCATGTGACGGTGGGTTTCACCCAGCAAATACAGGCCTTCCACGCTGGAGGTATGGATCTCCCCCTGTGTGCGCAGCATCGCCAGCGCGTCGTCATAGCGGCCCGTGTGCAGATAATGCTCCCCCAGCCGTAGATACGGCTCGCCGTATCGAAACCGTGGATTGATCGCCAGGGCCTTTTCGATCCTCGCCTCGCCCTCCTGCTCCCGGCCCGTATTCAGATAGGCCAGTCCCAGGTAATAATTGGTCTCATCGAGATCGTCCAGCCGCTCGATGGCGCGTTCGAGCGGCGCGACCGCCTCCCGCGCGCGACCGTTCAGGATCAGGAGCCGTCCGAGATCGTTCTGGGCGGCGGCGTTGTGAGGGTTCAGCGAGACATCGGCCTGCAGCTCCCTGATCTCGCCGGCGGTCTTGATCCAGCTGACGGCGGAACGGCTGACGCCCATATAGTGATAATCAAAGATCAGGGAGAGGGCCAGCACCACCAGCAGGGCCGTCCACGGACTGCCGGTCAGCATCGTCAAAAGCGCGAACAGGAGGAATTTGCTCATGGCGGTCTCTGGCAATCTGCCAAAGGAATGCCGGTCTGTCAAGGCGGCGTGGAACCCCGGGCTTGCCGCAGACCCCGCCGCCGGCCGTTGTTCACCGTCCCTGCGGCACGCGGTCCCGAACATGGGGCGGGGCCGACCCGGATCGCCCCGGGCGCAGGCGGGACGAGGGGAAGGACAACGCCTCAGGCTGGACGGCCGTCATTGACCTTCCCGCAAGGGATCATGTATGCTACGTTGATCGAGCACGCGAGTCGGACGCGCTCAGATCCGGCTATGGAGAGTGGAATGATCACATAGGCCGATGCTCCGATCCTGAAGGTGAATCACATGAATATCCCCCTCCCCAAGTCTGTTCTTCGTTTGATCCTCGTCGGGTTCCTGCTGGTGACGCTGCCCCTGGCTTTTGCGCTTCTGAACGCGACCCTCTACGTGGATCGCCTGGCGGGGCAGGGACAGAATGCCATCCTTCAAGCCGTTCAGGCGACCAAGGAGAGCTCCCTCATGCTGGAGCAGGTGACCGCCATGGAACGAAGCGCCAAGCAGTATCTCGTGCTGGGGGACGCGACATTATTCGGCGTGTATGAAACAACACATGACGCGTTTCAGGCCTCGGCGAAGAAACTGTTCACGCTGCCGCTGGAAGAGGCCCAGTGGCGGATCTTGAAGGAATTGGTGGAAAAGGAGCAGGACCTGTACACTGTCCTGCGCGACCATCCGTACAATTCCGACGTGAGCGTCGCGGCGGTCTCGGGGTTTGAGAAGCTGCGCGACCTGGCGGCGTTTATTGTGGCGGAGCGCGGCCGTCTGATTGATCAGGAAATGGGAACCATGCAGCACACCGCCGGGAAGGCGATGCGCATACTCACGTGGCAATTGATCGCGGTGGCGCCCGTGGTCGTGGGCCTCGTGGTCGTCTTTGCCGTCCTCATCTCCCGCCCCATCCGACGAATCAACGAAGCGATCCGCCGGCTGGGCGACGGAGAGTTTGCCGCCCCGATCACGATCTCGGGCCCGCATGATCTGGAGGATCTCGGCCGGCGGCTGGACTGGCTCCGTCTGCGACTGATCGATCTGGAGGAGCAGAAGAAGAAATTTCTCGATCATGTCTCCCATGAGCTCAAAACGCCGCTCAGTTCCATCCGTGAAGGCTCGGAGCTCTTGATGGATGAGATCGCCGGGCCGTTGACCGACGCCCAACGGAAGGTGGTCGGGATTCTCCGCCAGAATAGCGTGCACTTGCAACGGGTCATCGAACAGTTGGTGAATTTCAGGGCCGTGTTGTTGCGCCATGCCGCACTCTATCTTCGCGAATTCCGCCTCGATCGCGTCATCGAGAAGGTCGCGGCGGATCATGGATTGGCCATGATGGCGAAAAACATCAAGCTTGAGTTGAGCCTGGCCGATCTGTCCGTGTACGGGGACGAGGAGAAAGTCACGGCCATCGTTGACAACCTGATCTCCAACGCGGTCAAATTTTCGCCGTATGAAGGACTCGTCAGAATCAAGTTGAGCAGCCAGGAAGGCCTGGCGGTGCTCGAAGTGATCGATTCCGGCCCGGGCATCGCCTCGGAGGAGCGGGACAAGGTGTTTGAGCCGTTTTATCAGGGGCGGATCACGCCGAACGGCTACGTGAAAGGCACGGGCATCGGCCTATCGGTCGTGGCGGAATATGTCAAGTTGCACAGCGGGACCATCCAGGTCATCGATGAGCAGGTCGGCGCGCGATTCCGCGTGAGCCTCCCGGTTCAGTCAGGGTAGGCCGTTCCGATGCGACCGAGGGAGGTGCGCCAAATCACCATTTTCAGCGCCTGTCTAATGACCGCCGCCGGATGCGCCGGCTTTGATGTTATCAGCCACGGGCCCTTCCACGCGTCGGAGTCGGGAACTCCCCCGTCGGCCCAGGAGCGTGTGGAGGTCGCCTCCCTGCTGGAGTATGCCCGGGGGCTCGAGGTGCTCAATGAGGCGGCGCTGCAGGAGGAATTCACGCGCGCCCAGCAGGCGGTGACGGAGCGTCATCAGCCCGGCGACCGGATCAGACTGGCCCTGCTGCTCGGCGATCCCCGCGCGCCATTTAAAGATTACGATCGATCCCTGGCGCTGCTCGACGAGGTTGTTGCCGATCAGACCGGTCAGGATGACGCCTCCAGGGCGTTGGCGGGCTTCCTCTCCTCCATGGTTCGCGAATTCAAAAAACAGGGCGACCAGTACCTCAAGCTCGACGCCAAATACAAGGAGGAGAAAAAGCAACGGGAGCTCCTTCAGCAAAAACTCGACGAATTGACGACCATCGAGCAGAAATTGCTTGAGCAGGGGACCAAGAAAAGCCCGTGACCGGCGCGCCGCACACCATCCTCATTGTGGACGACGACACCGACCTGCTCCGGTTGTTGACGATGCGGTTGTCCTCGGCCGGCTACCGGGTGACCTCGGCGGAGAGCGCGGAAAAGGCCCTGGTCCAGTTGGCGGTGATCATCCCGGATGTCGTGATCACCGACCTGAGGATGACCGGCATGGACGGGATGCGCTTGTTCGAGACGATTCATCAGGCCCATCCCGCGCTGCCGGTCATCATCATGACGGCCCACGGGTCGATCCCCCATGCCGTCAAGGCGATGGAGCACGGCGTGTTCAACTATCTGACGAAGCCGCTCGACGGCAAGGTCCTGATCAGCCTCGTCCAGAAAGCGCTGCAGGTCAGCGCGCACCGTCCCAGGAGCGACTCGGGGGAGCAGGATCTGGCGTGGCGGAAGGAGCTCATCACACGAAGCCCGCTGATGGAGGAAGTGCTCCACCAGGCGCGGTTGATTGCGGCCAGCGAGACCAGCGTCTTCATCCATGGGGAGACCGGCACCGGCAAGGAGTTGCTGGCCAGGGCGATTCACCTGGCGAGCCCGCGAAGCCGGAAACCGTTCACGGCCGTCAATTGCAGCGTGATCCCGGAACAGCTGTTCGAGTCGGAATTGTTCGGCTACCGGAAGGGAGCGTTCACGGGCGCGGTTCGAAGCAATCAGGGATTGTTTCAAGCGACGCATGAAGGGACGCTGTTCCTCGATGAGATCGGCGATATGCCGATCCTGTTCCAGCCCAAGCTGCTGCGAGCCCTGCAGGAAAAACGGGTGCGATCGATCGGCGCGACGGAGTCGACGCCCACCGACGTCCGCATTGTCTCGGCCTCCCACCGTGATCTTGAACAGGAGATGAGGGCCGGAAAATTCAGGGAGGATCTCTACTACCGGCTGAACGTCATGACCCTTGAAGTCCCGCCGTTGTCCAAGCGCCGCGAGGACATCCCCCTGCTGGCCGCGCACTTTCTTGCCCGCATGGCCAAGGAGAATGCCAAGGAGATCGCGGGCTTTTCCCCCGAGGCCATGGAGCTGTTGCTGGCCGCGCCGTGGCCCGGCAACGTGCGCCATCTCCAGAACGTGGTGGAACATGCCGTTGTGCTTTCGACCGGCCCCGTCATCTCCGCCGCGATGATCCAGGCCGCGCTCCGCGACAGGCCCCAGCCCCTTCAATCGTTGGATGAAGCCAGGGACTGCTTTGAGCAGAGCTACCTGATCCAGCTCCTGCAGATGACGCAGGGCAATGTCAAGCAGGCGGCGGGGCTGGCCAAGCGCAATCGAACGGAATTCTACAAGCTCCTGACCCGCCATAAGTTGATTCCTTCGCTGTTTCGTTCCGCTTCCGACGGTTGACGTCGTCTTTTCCAGACAAATTAACCTGTTGTTTTTAAATGGATGGCTCATTGATCGTATTCTTGCGTCGTGATACCACGACAGACCTTAAGAGCCTCTATGATCTAATCCATTGATTTCTCATAGAAACGTTTGTGGCATTGGGTTTGCTTTGTGAATATTCTCGCGCAGAGCCGGTCTCCCATGAGTCCGGTCTTTGCCTGCGGGCGTTACAGGAAGCGGCTGTGAGCGCGGAACGATCAGAATGTGGAGGGCGGTCATGGGGGGACGAGGGTTTCCATCGATGGAACGGGTTCAGTGCGTTGAAGAAGACAATCAGCAGCGCGGACGGACGAAATTGGTGCTGTTGGCAACCGATGACGACCGGCCTGGATTCATCAAGAGCGCGACATTTCATTTCCCTGGATGGGCCGAATTATCGGAGACCTTTGATGTCCTTGCCGAGGTGGCCGGGATCGTGCAGGAGACGTGTCAGCCGGAGAGCGAGCATGCGTGGGCAGGAGGTGATTCATCAGTGGCGCCAGAGGCCCGCTGTTCCGTCATCACGCGCGTGGCCGGCCTCCACATGCCGGGGCGGGCGCCGCACTATGAACCTTCAACCCGCGGCGGCGCAGGCGGCCACTCGAACGGTTCTGACCCATTCTAACTGCCACGACCGCGCAGTGTGGTGTGATCAACGCGTCCCGTGCCGGCTCGGCGCGCGCAGCTCAGCGCGGCCGGCTTGGGGAAGAAAGGAGGTCTTCAGACATGGGGATACGAATGATGCTGGGAGCGTGTGTCCTGCTGCTCATCGTGAATCTGTCCGGGTTCGCCCTGGCCGAGACGTTCGACGGCACCCTGAAAAAGATCGACGGCTCCGTCTATGTGGTGAAGGACAACCGCAATGGCATTGAACGGCGGATCGTGAGCAATCAATCCACCGTGAAAATTGGAGAGCTCAAGGAGGGGGCGCCGGTGGAGGTTGAAGTGGATGACGCCAGCGGATATGCGAAAGTGATCAAAGCCAAGAAATCATAGTCACCGCCCCCCTTCGGTGGCTATGGGGGCCCGACCGGCGTTCCGCCGGCGGGCCCCGTTCGGCGCGTTCGGCGGCTGCCTCGTGACGGCTGTTGAAATTCCTTGGCGGGTGATCCGCCTTGTCATATACTGTTCCCCGAGCGAGTCACGTATCCTTCAAACGAGAGGAGATCATGATGGCACGATTCCATGCTGAACGTGTGTGGCCATTCATCACGCCCCTCCTGGTCGCGGTCTGCGTCATCTCGGCGGTGTGGACGGGGACGGCGGCGGCGCAGGCGGCGCCGGCATCCCCGCCCCCGTCTCAGGATCGATTGTCAATCGGAGTGGCGACGGGATTTCACGCGGGGACGGCGGACGGGACGGTATTCGGTCTTTTTATGGACGGCAGGTATCAGCTTGATCAACATCTTGCCATCGGTCCGCTGCTGCAGATCGGCGTCAGTTCGGACTACACGCTGGTCGGCCTGTCCGGGCAGTTGACCTATTCGATGACTCTGCCGTCGCAGCCGCATATCATCCCCTATCTGCAGGGCGGCCTGGGCTTTGTGGTGATCGATGCCGACCAACCGGGCCGTGATGATGACGCAGGATTCCTCATCCCCGTTGGCGCCGGCGTCGATTTCGAGCTGGCGAAGAACCTCCTGCTCGGCACGGAGATCGTCTTGAATTACACCTCCGTGAACGTCAACGGACAGCCGTCGGTCTACATGTCCTGGCTCTTTGGTCTGCGGTTCCGCTTTCCGGGGTGACGCGTCTCCACCGTGCAGGGTCGGATTCCCTCGCCCGAATCTGGGGCGGGGGAGCCCGACCGGCGGGACCGCGGCGCCCCTCGCCTCCGCCGGTTGCACGGAACCTCGTTCAAATAAAGAGGAAAAACAGGGAACTATGCCGGCCGCTTTCTTCACGCCTCTTGGCCCCATTTTTGCTATTTTGAATCACAGGACGCGGCCTTGGGCTGATCCCGGTGTCGTGGGTGATCAGCAGGCTTTGGGGGGAGAAGGGAGCGGGAGGCATGACCTGCACGCGCTGCGGAGGCGTGATGATCGAGGAGGAGTTTTCCAACGGCACCGATGGAGGGGTGCCCTGGTGGTATCGGGGATGGCGCTGTCTGTTCTGCGGCGATGTCATCGATTCGCTGATTTTGCGCCATCGTCGGCTGACGGCGAGGGCCGACAAGCCATCATTCCTGCGCCCTCGCCGCCGGGCGGCGGCCTGAGCGGGCCATGTCGCGCATCGGCATTGTTCTGGCGGCGGGAGAGGGGCGACGATTGCAATCCTTCATCCGCCAATGGCGGGGGGACGATCTGCCCAAACAGTATGTCGATTTTACCGGAGAGGGATCGCTCCTGGAGCGGACCTGGCGCCGGGCCGAACAGTTGCTGCCCGCCGAACGGCTCCTGACGATCGTCAACCGCTCCCATTTGTCCCATCGCGAAGCCTGTCGCCAGCTGGCCAGTCGCGGCGCATCGACCGTCATTATCCAGCCGGAGAACAAAGAGACGGCGGCGGGACTGTACCTTTCGCTCCTGCACCTGTACCGCCGTGACCCCCGCGCCGTGATGGTCGTCTTTCCCTCCGACCATTTCATCGAGCAGGAGGCGCTCTTCATGGGCCACGTTGACTTGGCCTGCCGGGAGGTGGAGCGGGATCCGGCGGGACTCGTGCTCCTGGGCATTGAGCCCGCCGGCCCGGATTCGGAGTACGGCTACCTCCTCCCCGGCCGGCGGAAGGAGGATGCCGGGGACGGTTGCATGAGGCGGGTCATTCGATTTGTGGAAAAACCGGATCGCGAATCAGCCGGCGCCCTGATCAAGGCCGGCGCATTGTGGAACGCGTTTGTGATGGTGACGAGGGTGGAACGGCTCTTGTGCCTGATGCGTTGGGTGGCGCCTGCGTTGTGTCGCGTGTTCGAACGCGTGGAGGCGGAGATCGGGACGCCCCGCGAGCACGAGACGGTGGAAATCGCCTACCGGCAGCTCAAGCCGGTGAATTTCTCCTCGCACATCTTGCAAGCCGCCGCGTCACAGCACATGGTGCGGTTGTCGGTGCTGCCTGTGCGGGGCGTCCGCTGGAGCGACTGGGGAGCGGCCGACCGCCTCCTGGCCGACCTTCAGCGGCTGGGCAATCTCACCTGGCTGAGGCCGCTGGGCGCCGTCGCCGCGAGCCCAACGATCATCACCTGAGGAACGGATCCCCGGCTACGGTTTTCGTGCGGCCACAATCCGGATGGCCATGGGAATGGCGAGGCCATTTCCCCGGCGGTACTGTTCGGCGGCCCCTTTGATCTCCGCCTGGGCCTTGGCCTTGTCGCCGGCGGACAGTGTGGCGAACAGCGGTTGAATCGGCGCCGCAGTCTCCATCAAACTATTGTAATATTCATCGGCCGAAACGTAGCACGCCTCGCCCGTCAGCTCTTCGTCCTCCACTCCCCGCAGGCCGGCCTGTTCCGCCATCCTGGAAAGGTCGCCCGCCCTGGCCAGCCGGAAAATGCCCGGCTGTTCCGGGTCCGGCGGAGGCAGGGTCAGATGCGACGCGAGCACCTTCATGGGGATGGTAATAAATGGATTCTTCTCCGGCGCCGACCAGACGGCGGCGGCCAGATAGCCCGACGGTTTGAGCACGCGGGCGATTTCGGCCAGGGTGTTCGGAATCTCGGGCAGAAACATCAGGCAGAAGCGGCTGATGACCGCATCGAACGACGCCGCCTCGAAGGGCAGGCGGGTGACGTCGGCAGTCTGGAAGGTGACATTCGACAGGTGCAGAGCGGCGGCCTTGCGACGGGCGACGGCCAGCATCCGCTCGGCCAGATCGAGGCCGATCACGGTTCCTTCACGCCCCACCGCTTCCGCGGACAGGAGGGCGGGGTACCCTGTGCCGGAGCCAAGATCGAGCACCCGCTGGCCGGGGCGCAGCCGGCTGTCCGCAACCAGCCGGTGACAGACGAACGCCATGTTCCCGTCCAACCGGCGGTCCCATTTCTCCCAGGCGGGCGCGACCCGGTTCCAGTCCTCTCGTTGCGTGTGAATGACCTGCTCGGGGGTGGGGCGCGCGTCAGGGGGCATGGGGCTCCGTTCGCGGCGGCAGGGGTGACAGGTGTCCGGTAAACCATCGGGCCGCCAGCTCGGCAACCTGTTCCAGCGTGCCCGGTTCCTCGAACAAATGGGTGGCGCCGGGTACGATGGTCAATTCCTTCTTGCCACGCAGCTGTGAGAAGGCCAGCCGGTTGAGGGCGATCACCTCCGTGTCGAGTCCTCCGACGATCAGCAGCGTGGGCGCGGTGACGCGACCCAGCGAATCGGCCAGATCGGGACGGCCCCCGCGCGACACGACCGCGCCGACCGCGTCACCCAGTCGCGCGGCGGCATTGAGCGCCGCCGCCGCACCGGTGCTGGCGCCGAAATACCCGACGGCGAGGCGGCGTGTGGTCGTCTGCGCGCCGACCCACCGGGTGGCCGAGACCAACCGGCGTGTCAGCAAGTCGATGTCGAAGCGCGCCTCGTAATCGCGGTCCTCCTCCTCGGTCAGCAGATCCATGAGGAGCGTGGCCACGCCCGCGCGTCGTAGCACTCTGGCGACGTAGTTGTTCCGGGGGCTGTGGCGGCTGCTGCCGCTGCCGTGGGCGAACAGGACGATGCCAGAGGCGGATGGCGGCACGCCGAGCGAGCCCTCAAGCGTGACGGAGTCGCCGGTGATCATGACCGGTTGTTCGTGAGGGTCGTTCGACTGAGATCGCGCCTGTTTCATGTGATGTCACTGCCATGCTACTCAACCCAGGCGGTCATTGCAAGCCGCCGCCTTCCCGGCTCGAACCGGCGTAGAAGTCCTTCGCATTGACCGGCACCATCTATTATTTATTAGATGTGGGGGCCCGTGCGGAATGTTCAGAGAAAGGTCCTCCGTTGCCCCCACACCCCAAGCCGGCCACGGTTGACTTTTCAGCGAAAAAGATTTAAACAGGATGGAGCTGTACGTCGGTCCTCATCATCGCTATGCATGTCGGAGGAGGTAACGATGGCACAGTTGATGCGCACCAAGCAATCATCGCCCGGCAGACCGAAGGCCGGCGTCCCGTCGGTGGATCCGGACACCTTGCACCAGCGAATCGCTGAACGCGCCTATCAGCGCTTTCTTGAGCGAAACAGGGTTCACGGCCATGATGTGGATGACTGGCTGGAAGCGGAGCGGGCGATTCTGGCTGAACGTGCACCACGGAAGAGGGGCCGCGCGTAGCGCCCCCGGTCCCGATCGGCGCCGCCGGAACGGACCGTTCATTCCCCGGCTCATGTCGCGGGCCATTGTAAATCCATTCAGCGTCGCGATACACTGTGTGGACGCGAGAGGCCGGATTGACGGACAGGCGATGATGCGACCACGAGAGTGCCCAGTCGAGTGAAGCCCGACCGAGCGTTGACCAACCACCCATCGCTCCTTTCTAATTGAAGAACCCCATCGTCTCCATCGTCCTTCCCCTGCGCGCCATTCTTGCGCTGATCGCCTGCGTCGTTTCTCTCTCCTGCGGATCGAGCGGCAATTCAAACGCCCTGGCGCCGCCGGGAATTTCGACCGTGGTGATCACGAACATCTTTCCGGCGATCACGCCGCCCACGAGCTCCCGGGCGCAGGCCGTCGCCATTCAGGCGGACGGCAAGATCGTGGCGGCCGGCTACGCCGATGACGGGACAAAAAATGTGTTTGCCCTGGCCCGCTACAACAGCGCGGATGGGAGCCTGGACCCCGGTTTTGGCACGGGCGGCATCGTCACCACGCCCGTCGGCTCGGTGGACGCCGAGGGCCGGGCGCTGGCCATTCAAACCGACGGAAAACTGGTGGCGGTGGGCTTCTCCTTCAACGGGTCGCAAGAAGTGTTCACCCTCGTCCGTTACAACGAGGCGGACGGGAGCCTGGACGGCGCCTTCGGTTCGGGCGGGGTCGTGACGACCGCCATCGGCTCACTCGACGACCGGGCTTTCGCCGTGGCGATTCAACCGGACGGCAAGATTGTGGTGGCCGGTTATACCAGTGCCATCTTTAATTCTGCAGTTCAAAGCAGTATCGCAGTGGTTCGCTACAATACGGACGGGAGTCTTGACACGGCCGGCTTTGGAACGAACGGCGTGGTGATCACCACGCCTGACGCCGTCTCCGCGTCAGGCGCCGCCGCCAACGGGCTGGTCATACAACCGGCGGATCAAAAATTAGTGGTCGCCGGGGTTGCCAGCGGGGCGCCGGTGACGATCGGCTCCACGACGATCTATGAGGATACGTTGCTTGTGGCCCGTTACAATCCCAATGGGAGTGTCGATGCCACATGGAATGGCGGCAATCCCTCCAACCTGACCGGCCTTGTGACCACTGCCATTGGCACGGCCTATGAGAAAGACGAGGCCTCCGCCGTGGCGATCGATCAGAACGGCAAAGTCGTGGTTGCCGGCTCCACCTATGTCACGCTGAGAACCCTCGCGGTGGTCCGGTACAATACCGACGGAAGCCTCGATACCACGTTCAACGGCACGGGAAAGGTCAGCACGACGATTCAGGTCAACGCGGGCGCGACCGCGCTGAGCTTGTCCACCAACGCGCAGCTCGTCGAGCAAATCGTCGTCGCCGGCGTGGGCTATAATAACACCTATCCTGAATTCATCCTGGCCCGTTATAATCCGACCGGCCAGCTGGACCCCACGTTCGGATCGGGAGGCACGGTCTTTACGGAGATCATGTACGGCGCCGAAGCGTTCGGTCTGGCGATTCAGTCCGACGGCCAACCCATCGCCGCCGGTTATTCCCATGGCTTTCCTCAGTCGCCGCCACAGCCCCTGCCGCCCCAGCAGCCGGATATGTTCACGCTGGTCCGGTACACGACCTCGGGAATTGTGGATACGACCTTCCCGCCCCCGCCGCCATAATCCGGCGGTCGGCGAGGGGAGGACGGCTGCGCTTGACACGTTTTTCGAGGCAATGGTATTCTCTCAACGATCATTCAGGCTTACGGTGATTGAAACAAACATCATGGCCCCTCGCCGACAACCGGCTCGGGGCAAAAATTTTGTTTCACAAAATTTTTGGGGCTGTAGCTCAGCTGGGAGAGCGCAAGGCTGGCAGTCTTGAGGTCAGGGGTTCGATCCCCCTCAGCTCCACCAGATCTCTGAAGGCCCGGCGCAAGCCGGGCCTTTCGCATCTCACCGGGTGACTTGTTCATTGTCTATCCATCCCTTGACGGAAGGCAACATGTTCGCATTTGTCTCATCTTGACACTCTTCCGTCGACTCTGGCATAGTCCCACTGTCTTCCTGGCGGTTCGCGTTCCGGGATGTCCGAGCCCGCCGAACGGCGGGCCTGTTCTTGCGCCGGCGAGGGGGCCCGCGCCGGTTTTATTGTCCGATCAAAGGAGTTGCCATGGCTGGAAAGTCCCGTTGGAAGGTGGAATCGACGAATCGCGCCCAGGCGGCGCTCGGCGCGGCCAAGACTCTGCTCCAGCGGGAGCAGAGGCTCGCCCAGTTGACGGAGGCGGAGCGGGAGGCCTGGCGCTATCTCATCGCCGCCTATCCCGAACGGGGCCGGGCCGCCTACGCCGAGGAGATCCAGTCCGCGCTGAACTGGGACGATCTCAAGGCGGCCGAGCAGGCGATCGCTCATCTGGAGCAGCTTGATCTCATCGCGTTGCAGGGCGGGCTGGTGGCCACGGTCTATCCCTATTCGGTCAACCCGACGCTGCACGAAGTCCATTTTCCTTCCAAGCCGGAGTGGCAGCCGGTCTACGCCGCCTCCGCGATCGACGCGCTGGGCGTCTCCTCCCTCGTCGAGCAGGAGGTGGCGGTCGAATCGAAATGCGCCTATTGCGACGCGCCGATTCACGTGGGATTGAAGGGGGGCGAATTGGTGGAGGCGAAGCCGGAGGCAATGCGGTTGTGGGTCGGCAACCAGCCCCCCGCGGGCGGGGCGCGGGCCGCGGCGGCCTTCAGTGATGGGGCGGTCTTCGCCTGCTCGGATCAGCATCTGGCCGCGTGGCGCGGCCGCGCGGGGCAGCGGGAGGGATTTCTGCTCACGCTGGGCGAGGCCGCGTACGTCGCCAAGGGCTTGTACGCCGGATTGTTACCCTCTGGTTGAGTTGGCGCAAGCCGGGCCAATTCGTCGGCACGGGCTTGGCTGCGCTTCCGGTGCTCGCCAGCCCTCCGCTCTCAGCCGCCTCGTTATCGAAGCCATGTGATGGGGCGGCTTCCGAGAGGGCACTCCTCATTGGCCCGGCTTGCGCCAGGCATCGCCCTTGACTTCTTTTTACAGAGGGGAGAAAATGAGCCCCGACGCTCTGTCGTCACGGTCAGAGCGTTTTTTCATGTGCCAGGGCTTTTTTGTGAGGGAGCGCACGAACGGCTATGCCCAATATCGTGGTGGTGGGAACACAGTGGGGAGATGAGGGCAAGGGCAAGATCGTCGATCTGCTCGCCGAGCGGGTCGATTGCGTCGCCCGCTACCAGGGCGGCCACAACGCCGGCCACACGATCGTCTACCACGGTGAGATCTGCGTCCTGCACTTGATTCCCTCAGGCATCTTCCATCCGGGCAAGCTCTGCGTCATCGGCAACGGGGTGGTGGTTGACCCCGCCGCGCTGCTTGCCGAAATCGCCGAGGTCGAGCGGCGCGGCGTCTCCGTCCGCGGCGCGCTGTTCGTCAGCGACCGGGCCCATCTGATCCTGCCCTATCACCGGGCGATCGAGCGGGAAAGCGAGAAACACAAGGGCGCCAGGAAAATCGGCACGACCGGCCGGGGGATCGGGCCGGCCTACGCCGACAAGGCGGCCCGGATCGGCATCCGGATGATCGACTTGATGGAGCCGTCCGTCTTCCGCGACCGTCTGGCGACGAATATCGACGAGATGAACGCCGTGCTCCGGCATACCTTCAAGGTGAAGGGGTTCGAGCTTGACGCGATCTACAAGGAATATTGCGGCTACGCCGACCGGATCCGGCCGCTGGTGACCGATACGACCGCGCTCCTCAACGAGGCGATCGACCGGGGCAAGTCGGTGCTCTTCGAAGGGGCGCAGGCGACGCATCTGGACGTCGATTTCGGCACCTACCCCTACGTGACCTCCTCCTCGGCCGCCGCCGGCGGCGCCTGCATCGGCACGGGCGTGGGGCCGACGAAGATCGACCGGGTGCTGGGCGTGGCCAAGGTCTACACGACGCGCGTCGGCAGCGGTCCCTTCCCGACGGAGCTCAACGACGGGCAGGGTCAGGAGCTGCAGACGGCCGGCAGGGAATTCGGCGCGACGACCGGCCGCCCGAGGCGGTGCGGCTGGTTCGATGCGGTGGTGGTCCGAACGGCCGCGCGGATCAACGGCCTGAGCGGTCTGGCGATTACGAAATTGGATGTCCTCGACCGCTGCCGGGAGATCCGGTTCTGCACGGCCTATCGCGTCGGACGAACGGTCACGGCCGAGATGCCGGCGGCGCTGTCGGCGCTGGACTCGTGCGAGCCGGTCTATGAAACGTTGCCGGGGTGGCTGGAGCCGACGACGAACATCCGCACCTACGCCAAACTGCCGAAGGCCGCCCGCAATTATCTGGAGGCGCTGGAGCGGGCCGTCGGTTGTCCGATTGAATTGATCTCGACCGGCTCCCGGCGCGAGGAGACGATTGCCCGGTCATCCCGCCCCCTCCGCCGGGGAGGGTCGGCCTCACCGGCGCGCAAGCCGGGAAGAGCGACCAGAAAGGTGGCCAGATGAGCAAACGAACGGGACACGCGGCCTCTCATGGATTGAAGCTGCACAGCTGGGAAGTGACCGAGGGCGCGGAACGGGCGCCGCACCGGGCGATGTTTCACGCGATGGGGCTGACCGACGAGCAGCTGGCCAAGCCCCAGATCGGGGTGGCCAGCTCGTGGAACGAGGTGACCCCCTGCAACATCCACCTGAACCGGCTCGCCCAGTCTGCCAAGGAGGGGATCCGCCAGTCCGGAGGCGTGCCGATTGAGTTCGGCACGATTGCGGTGAGCGACGGGATCGCCATGGGCCACGAGGGGATGAAGGCGTCCCTGATGACGCGCGAGGCCATCGCCGACTCGGTCGAGCTCGTGGCGTTCGCCGAGCGGTTCGACGGGCTGGTGACGATCGCCGGCTGCGACAAGAGCCTGCCGGGGATGATCATGGGCTGCCTGCGGCTCAACCTGCCGTCGGTCTTCATCTACGGCGGCACGATCATGCCGGGCAGCTTTCACGGCCGCGATGTGACGATCCAGGACGTTTTTGAAGCCGTTGGCGCCCACGCGATGGGCAAGCTGCCGACCGACGAACTGCATGCGCTGGAGCAGGTCGCCTGCCCGGGCGCCGGCTCCTGCGCGGGGATGTTCACGGCCAACACGATGGCGTCGGCGGCGGAGGCGATGGGGATGTCGTTGCCGGGGAGCGCCTCGGTGCCGGCGGTGGACGACCGGCGCAGTCAGCTCTGCGTGGCCAGCGGCCACGCCGTGCTGCGCCTGCTCAAGGAGGGCATCCTGCCCCGTGACATCATCACGCGCAAGGCGCTGGAGAATGCGATCGCCGTGGTCGTCGCGATCGGCGGCTCGACCAACTCGGTGCTGCACCTGCTGGCGATTGCGAGGGAAGCGGGAGTAAAACTCCGGATCGAGGATTTCGACCGGATCAGCAAGCGGACGCCTCACATTGCCGACATGAAGCCCGGCGGGCGGTACGTGATGGCCGACCTCGACCGGGCGGGCGGCATCCCGGTTGTCATGAAGGAACTGCTCGACGCGGGCCTGCTCCACGGCGACGCGCTGACGGTGACCGGCCGGACGGTCGGGGAGAATCTGCGCGACACGCGCCTTCCCTCCGGTCAGGACGTCGTCCATCCGGTCAGGTCGCCGATCAATCCGACGGGCACGCTGGCCATCCTCAAAGGCAACCTGGCGCCGGAGGGATGCGTCGTCAAAACGGCCGGGGTCAAGCTCCTCCGCCATCGGGGGCCGGCGCGCGTCTTCAACCGGGAGGAGGACGCCTTTGCCGCCGTGAAGCGGAAGACAATCAAGTCGGGCGACGTGGTGGTGATCCGGTATGAAGGGCCCAAGGGCGGCCCCGGCATGCGCGAGATGCTGGCCCTGACGGCGGCGCTGGTCGGGGAGGGGCTGGGCGACAAGGTCGCGCTTCTGACCGACGGGCGCTTCTCCGGCGCGACGCACGGCCTGATGGCCGGCCACGTGGCGCCCGAGGCGGCGGTCGGGGGGCCGATCGCGATCGTGAAACACGGCGACATGATCGAAATCGACGCGGTCAAACGGCGGATCAACGTCGACCTGCCCGCGCAGGAAATCCGCCGCAGGCTCAAGGGATGGAAAGCGCCGAAGCCCAGATTCGCGCACGGCGCGCTGGCCAAATACGCCCGATTGGTCCAGTCGGCGTCGATCGGCGCCGTGTGCGGGTAGGCGGGATGGTCCGCGCCCAGGCGTGGCTCCTGGCGTGTGCCCTGTTCCTGTCCTGTGGTTGGCCGCCGGCAGCCCGTGCGGCGGCCGCTCCCCCTCGCATCCGACTTCCAATCGAGTTTGAGATCAATCAGGGTCAGACCGATCCCCGGGTTGCGTTCCTGGCGCACGGCGCGGGCGCGACCCTTTTTCTGACCACTGAAGGTGAAATGATCCATTTGGGTGCGCGGTCCATCCGGCAGGCCGGGCCGCGTGCGTCCGCCGCTCCTCCGGCCGCGGTCCTCACGACGACGTGGCTCGGCGCCTCGCCGCATCCGGTGATCGAGGGGCTGGATCCGCTGGAGGCGAGGAGCAATTATTTCATCGGCCGCGATCCATTGCGCTGGCGGACAAACGTTCCCCATTACGCCAGGGTGTGGTATCGAGGGCTCTATCCCGGGATCGATCTGGTTTATTATGGGAGTTCTTCAAGAGGGGATGGCAGTTCTTCAAGAGGAATTGGGAGCGCGTCGAGCGGGCGGAGTGGGGCGCAAGGGCTCGAATATGACCTGGTCGTGGCGCCCGGCGCAGACCCGAACGCTGTCCGGCTGGCAGTGGACGGCGCCGAATCGGCGGTCGTTGATGAACGGGGCGATCTGCGCCTGACGACCCCGGCGGGCGTGATCGTCCAGCGCCGGCCGGTGATCTATCAGGCGATCCATGGCGCGCGCCAGCCGGTGGCCGGGTTTTATACGCTGCGGCAGGTTCAGTCGGTCAAAGACGGGCCTCAGAAGCGGTACGAGGTCGGCATCACCGTGGCGTCCCATGATCCGGCTCTGCCGCTGGTGATCGATCCGATCCTGGATCTGTCGTCCTATTGGGGCGGCACCTTGGATGACGTGGCAACCGGCGTTGCCGTTGATCCCAATACCGGGGCGATCGCGCTCGCCGGCTATACCGATTCGGTGGCTGTGACCTCGCCGTTGCCGAGGGTGAACCCCATCCCAGGCGCCAGTGTGACGGGCGGCACGAGGTACGCCTTTGTCACCTCCTTGAATCCGTCGCAGACGGCGGTGAGCTACTCCACGTTTCTCGGCGGCAGCGGCATCACGGAGGCCCTGGGGATCGATATGGACGGCTCCGGCGCCGTCTACGTCGCGGGCTGGACCAACGCGGCGGACTTCCCCATCTGTCCGAATCCGAATCAGACTCCATCGACCGTCTCCTGCATCGATAACGCCGCTGCTACTTCAAACCCGTACGCGTTCCAGGTTAATTATGGCGGCGGGAGTTCCGACGCGTTTGTCGTGAGGATCAACAATCTCGGCGACGCCCTCCTCTACGCCACGTTCCTGGGCGGCACCGGTCCCGATCAGGCCAACGCGATCAAGTCGCTCAACGGCAACGCCTACGTGACGGGCACCACCTCGTCGACCGATTTCCCCACGCAGGCGCCGTGGCAGAGCGTCTATGGCGGGGGAGCGTCCGATGCGTTCATGGCGGTGGTGAACGGCACGGGGAATGCGTTGATCTATTCCACCTACCTGGGCGGCAGCGGGGAGGAGCAGGGGCTGGCGCTCACGCTCGAAACGAACGGGGTGAGCACGGTGACCGGGTGGACGAACTCATCGGATTTTCCCACCCATTCGATCTACAACCGGCCCTTTCAGCCGGTCTATGGCGGCGGCCAATCCGACGCGTTTGTGACGCGGTTTACCGGCGACGGCAAAAGCCTGATCTACTCCACGTATCTGGGCGGCGGCGGGGATGACATCGGGTATGCGATCGCCGTCGCCAGCGAAGCGGTCTTTGTGACGGGTTCGACGACCTCGACTGAACCGATCGATCCCAAATATCACCCCATCCAGGCCACCAACGCCGGAGGGAAGGATCTCTTCATCGTCAACCTCCAGCCACAGGGCGAGGCCCTGAATTTTTCCACCTATCTGGGCGGCAGCGAGGATGACGTGGCCTACGGGATCGCGAGCAGCCCCGAAGGGTTCATCTACATCACGGGCGAGACCCTGTCGGGCCCTACCGATCCGATTCCGTTCCCGATCCTGAACCCTCTCTATAACAGCTCGTACGGGGGGAGCGGCGATGCCTTTTTGCTGCGACTGAATATCGACGATACACTCGATTATTCCACCTACTGGGGAGGGGAAGGGGAAGACGTCGGTCGCGCGGTGATCTTCGACATCGGCGTCGCCTATGTGACGGGCACCACCCTGTCGACGAATACTTTTCAAACGGTGAATCCGATTGTGCTGACCAACCCGCCGTATGACGGCAGCAAGGCGAGCGGGGGTATCGATGCGTTCCTCCTCAAAGTCGACGACAGTCAGACCAGCGGCTGTGACATGGCATCGTCCGGACTGCCCTTCGATCGATCCGGCCGATTCGATCTGGGAATGTCGGCAGCGATCGCGGCCGCCGCGGCGATCAGCCTGATACGCCGGCTGCGGCGCGCCCGGCGGGCGTCCCCGACGGGGCGGGGGATCTTACCGCCGTAACAACCCGCTCGCCCAGACGCGCAGCGCGATCAGCAATTTGGTCGGTGCGGAGAGGCGGCACTCCTCATCAAACACGTTGTACCGTCTCGCCTCGATGTCATCCAGGATCCGGCGATAAATGCCCCCCATGATCTCCGAAGGCAGCATCGTCCGGCGATCCACGGCGGGCAGCAGCCCGGCCGCCTTGTCATAATAGGCCCGGGCCCGTTCGCACTGAAAGGCCATCAGCGCGACGAACGCCTCGTTATACTGATGCGCGAGCAGCTCCGCCTCCCCGTAGCCAAATCGGGCCAGCTCGTCCATGGGAAGGTAGATGCGGCCTTTGGCCGCATCGATTTTAATATCGCGCAGAATGTTGGTCAATTGAAACGCCATGCCCTGGGCGATCGCGTAGTCTCTGGTCGCGGGATTCCGGTACCCGAAAATCTCAATGCAGATCAAGCCGACGACCGAGGCCACCCGGTAGCAGTAGCGGGCGAGCTGTTCGAAAGTCTCATACCGCCGGCGGGTCAGATCCATCTCCACGCCGTCGATCAGCGCGTCGAAGTGCTCCCTGGGCAGCCGGTAGCGTGTGACCGCCGCGGAGAGCTGGCGGGCGACCGGGTGCTCCGGCGACCCGGAGTAGACGCGGTCCAGCTCGGCACGCCAGCCGGCAATCGCCTCTTCGGCGGCCAGCGGGGAGACCGCCAGGTCGACGGTATCGTCGACCTGGCGGGCGAACGCGTAGACGGCGTAGAGCGCCTCCCGTTGCGCCTTGGGGAGAAACAAAAAGGCAAAATAAAAATTGGTCTTGCTGCGTCTGGTGATGGCGGCACTGGATAACGACACGGGTTCCGCCTCCGGTGTGGTTCGCGGTCTATTGTACACGCCCCCTGTCCTTTACTCAATGCACCGATTTGCCTATAATGGGTTACCGATTCCCTCCAATGTCACACCCCTCATTCACCCCAGACGAGCAAGCCCGCCTCGCGCCCTTCTTTACCAATCTGGATCGCGACGTCTTCGGTCTGAAGCTGCCGCAGGAGGTGGCGGGCGCCCTCTTTTCCCGATACAGCCGGTCGGCCAAGAGCCTGCGCGACGTGTTTCTGGAGGAGTTCGCGGGAGACGCGGCGGCCTACCGTCCGGCCGAGGGGCGGACCGATGGCGAAGACGGGGCGTCGGTGAAACGGGCGAGGGAATTTTACGACCGTGTGCTGATCGGCTACGGCGACGATTCCGTCGCGCAACTCGGCGGCGCGCACCTGGCGTGCGAGAATATTTCCAACGTCGCCGCCAATGTGATCGAAGATGCGCGCATCGGCATCGCCCCGCTGGAAAAATCGACCCGTTACGTCCGGTTCGACCGGAAGGACGCGCAGGGACGTGATCCCGTCTATGACGAGCCGACGATCATCGCCTCGCCCCATGCCGGGAAGTACCGCGCCCTGATGGCCTTGCTCTTCGACACTTATGCCCGGCAGATGGAGCCGATGCTCGTTCACGTCGAACGGTCCATGCCGGTCGAGACGATGGAGTTCACCCATCCGAGCACCGGGGAGCCGGTTCGATACGGGGAACTGGCCTACGGGACGGACCGTCAGTGGGCCGATCGCGCTTATCGGGCCACCGTCCGGGCGCACGCCTGCGATCTGCTGCGGGGGTATCTGCCGATGGCGACCAGGACGAACGTCGGGCTGTTCGGCGTCGGTCAGGCCTTTGAGCATCTGCTGAACAAGAGCTCCTCGTCGCCGCTGGCCGAGATGCGCGGCCTGGCCGGGGCGATGCATCGCGAGTTGAATGAGTTGATCCCGTCATTTGTCAAGCGGGCCAGGCCCAATCCCTACTGGCAGCAGTCCTCCGCGGCCGTTCGGGCGCAGGCGGAGCGGATCGAGCCGGTCGCCGCGGCTCCGGCGCCGTCCGGTTCGACGCTGGTCGAATTTGATCCCCAGGCGGAGGAGAAGGTGCTGGCCGCACTGCTCTACCCCCACACGCATCAGCCGTTGGCCGCGTTGCGCGAACGGGTGCGGGGGATGGATCGGGACGCCCGCAGCCGGCTGCTGGCCGACGCGCTGGGCGGCCGCCGCAACCGGCGCGACAAGCCGGGGCGGGCGCTGGAGCAGGCCGTCTACACGTTCGATCTCTGCTGCAATATCGGCAGCTATCGCGACCTGCACCGTCATCGGATCGTGACGAAGGACCGTCAATCCTTCACCGTCGAGCACGGGTACGACATGCCCGAGGAATTGGCCGAGTGCGGCTTTGACGTCGACTTCCGGCGCGCCATGGAGGAGGCCGCCTCCGTCCACCGGCTCATCGCCCGCGACCACCCGCTGGAGGCGCAATACGTCGTCCCGTTCGCCTACCGGGTCCGCTGGATGATGACGGTCAACCTGCGCGAGCTCTATCACATAGTGGAATTGCGGACCATGCCGCAGGGCCATCCCGATTACCGGAGGCTGGCGCAGGAGCTGTGGCGGCAGGTGGAGGCGGTGCATCCTTCACTGGCCGAGCATGCGACCTTCGTCAACCGGGGGGCCTACCGGCTCGGCCGGTTGCACGCGGAGCTGCGCACGGAGTACAAACGGTCAGTGACGCCCGGGTTGCCCGGAGCGTCGGGTCGGGCATGAACCTTCTGCAAGTCGATCACGTGGGGATTGAAGTGAGCGATCTGGCGCGGGCGGAACAATTTTACGTGGGCCTGCTGGGCATGGACGTCTTCATGCGCCTGCCCGACCAGCTGCTGTTGCAATGCGGCCCCCAGCGGATCGCGTTGTTTAAAAACCCCGCGCGCCGGCCGTCAGGATCGGAACAGATCCGCGATCCCCGCGGCAGGGCGCATCACGCCTTCCTGGTGTCCAAGAACGAGTTGTGGTCCGCGAAGGCGCTGTTCGAATCGAGACGGGTCCCTTTTCATTCGCCAATCGACTGGGGCGATCATTATTGCCTCTATTTTCTCGATCCGGATGAGAATCTGCTGGAACTGGTCCATGCGCCCACGGCCTCCTCCTCGGTTGAATGGCCCTCTTCCAGCCCTCCTCCCCGCGAGGGGGGAAGCGACCAACCGGCGTGAATGACGTGGAACCGAATGAAAAATGGCGGGCCAACATGGAGATGGTGGCGTTTGCCAGGCACTTTCCCGGCCTCCTGCGAGACTGGCGCGAGGCGAAGGGCAAGCGGATCCTGTCGACCCTGCCCCTGTCCGCCGCCGATTCCGCCTCCGGCGGAGGCGCGGGCGGAGGCCGGGCCGGACAGGTGATTCTCTTTGACGATCGGACCTTTCTTGTGGCAGGATCGCCCGATCCCGAGCCGGCCGATCTGCTCAACGGCCTGCGTGCCGCCGAATCGCCGCTCAGAGAATGGTACCCGGACGCATTCGCCAAGTTGGACGAACTGCGGGAGCGCGATCAACGGCTCACCCAGCAGGCGCGGGTGGAAAAAATCGCGGGCGCGATCCGTCACAACGCGGGGCTGCCGGGCCTCAAAGAGGCGGTGACGAGGGCCTTGCGTGACGTGTCGTCCTCGGATGGCGCCAAGGCGAACGGGGAGTGAACGCACAGCTGGAGGAGAAGGGAGTCAAGTCGTGGGATTGGACAAGAACCGAATGATGCGACGTGGATGGATCGGGTGGCTGTCGGCGGGGGTGATGGTATGGAGCGCGGCGTGTGCCGCGCCCCTGGTCACGCGAACGATTTATCACGAGGGCGAAACCGGGAAGCAGGAGGTCTTCGTCAGACTCGACCACGTCACCGATGGGGAACGGTTTGATCAACCGGCGCAGATCCCGCCGGCGCGCCTGAGGGAGTTGTTGGCGACCGTCGCCGTGGAGCGTCGGACGGGATTGCTGTCGGTGATCTTCTCCGAGAAGCCCTTCAGGGCCTTTACCGATGACCAGCTTGATCTGCTCTCCGCGCAGCTCTCGAAGGCCCTGGCCGAGGCGACGCCGGAGGAACAGGCGGTCTTCTATTTCAACACCCCGGAGTCGAATCAACGGTTCCGCATTACATCGGGCGGCGTCTACGTCCGACAGGAGAAATTGGTCGTCATCATGGCCAATTATCGATTCGTCGCCTTGTGGAGCGATCCGGGCGGAGGCGGGTCGAACGCCAGCGTCTCAATCTCTTCGGCGCGGGACAATCCGCTCTACACCTATCCAGACGGCTCCTATCAGTTGGTCCTTGGGGCCGGTCAGGAACGGCTGGGGGGAGAGCCGGGGTGGTTCCGGCGCTGGTTCGGAGGTCCTGAGCGCAGGAGCGGCGTGCTCCTGGCGTTGAATGCTCCGGCCGCGCCCGCCGTCGCCCCTGAGGAGAGCGCGGCGCCGGCCGGGCAACCCACGCCGAACGCCGCCACGGCTCAGCCGTCCCAGCCGCCCCCCGCCTCGGGAACCCAGTCGGTTGCCCCGGCGCCGCCGGCCTCGGCTTCCCCGCTGGAAGAAAAGCTGCTGGAGTTGAAGAAGCTGCGTGATGAAGGGTTGATCAGCGACGCAGATTATGAGGCGAAGAAAAATGAACTGCTCAAGGCATTCTAATGACCGACCCGATAGGGACGACTTCCGACGTGATGACGCGCGTCTGCGACAGGCAACCAGCGCGGCGAAGAAGGCGAGCCGGGGACGCAAGACGCCTGACCTTCAGGCGGCTGTTGCTCCTGCTCAGTATGACGGGTGTCGCGTGCAGCTCTTCCAGCTCCACCCCCCTGTGCGACGGCCTCACCGGCCTGTCCCAGCCGTTGCCGTTGTGCAGCGCGGCTCAAC
>DATIZH010000015.1:0-16056 GCA_035517195.1 Nitrospiria bacterium
TTACCCGCGCGAGCTGCTCGGCCTCGACCTGAACCTGGAGGCCGACCTGGGCATCGATTCGATCAAACGGGTGGAAATCATGGGCGCCTTCCGGCGGCAGCTCGGGCCCGACAACGAGCAGCGGATCGCCCGGGCCATGGAGCAGTTCACCGGCGTCAAAACGCTTCGGGGGATCATCGATACGACGGCAGCCATCCTCTCAACCTCCCCGACACCCCAAGCCCCGCTGATACACCCGGCCGCGCCGGCGCCCCCCTCACCCGCCGCATCACCACACGCCGCCAACGGGGCGACGGGGCCGGACCGGGCCACGCTGACCGAGACGCTCGTGCAGCTGGTCGCCGACCGGACCGGTTACCCGCGCGAGCTGCTCGGCCTCGACCTGAACCTGGAAGCCGACCTGGGCATCGATTCGATCAAACGGGTGGAAATCATGGGCGCCTTCCGGCGGCAGCTCGGGCCCGACAACGAGCAGCGGATCGCCCGGGCCATGGAACGGTTCGCCGGCGTCAAAACGCTCAGAGGCCTTCTCGACGTCACCGACGGCATTCTGTCCTCCCGGGCGACTCCAGACGCCGCGACCCCGATCCCCGTCACCGTTTCAACAGGCGCGCCTGTCGCGCAATCAACCCCGCCAGCGGGCATGCTGCCCCGGTTTCTGTTGAGGACCGTCGAAGCGCCTTCGGACGTGAATCCCGTTCCACGCGTCGCGGGCCGACGGATCGTCATCACGGACGACGGCGGAGGCGTCGCAGAAGGCCTCGGCTCAATGCTGGCACGAATGGGCGCAGAGGTGGTGACCGTCGCTCACGGCCCGTCGTTGATCTCGACGGCCGACAACCGCTTGGTGGCAAACCTGGCCGACGCCGATGGAGTTGACGATTTGATTCGGGAAATTCGGAGGCGGTACGGCGCGATCGACGGCCTTGTGCATTTGCTTCCCCTGCGGGAGGCGGCGCCCTTCGATCGGCTCGATCTCACCGCGTGGCGGGAGCGCGTACGGGTCGAAATCAAAAGTCTTTTCTATCTGGTCAAGGCAGCCGCGCCCGATCTGAAGGCCGCAGGAGAAGCCGGGTCGGCTTGGGTGATTGGCGCCTCATCACTGGGACAGGTGTTCGGAACCGGGGGCGGCTCGCCGTTGGCGTCGCCGCACCACGGCGGCGTCACGGGGATGATCAAGGTGCTGGCCGTCGAATGGCCAAAGGTGCGCTGCGCTGCGGTCGACGTCGCTCCGGCCGAGGGGGCGCCGGAGCTGGCCTCCCGCATCCTTGCGGCGATGGGCGCCGACGACGGCGAAAGCGAAGTCGGCCACCGAGGCGCCGCACGGCTGGTCCTGCGCCCTTATCCGGCCCCATTGGAGTCGACGTCGGAAGCCCTTACGATCGGATCGGACGATGTAATTCTGATCACCGGCGGGGCCTGCGGCATCTCGGCCGAGATCGCCATGGAGATCGCCTCACGGTGCCGGCCCACGCTCGTGCTGGTCGGCCGCACCCCCCTCCCGCAGGCCGCTGAATCGGAAGACACGCGCGGACGGACGAAACCCTCGGAACTGAAGTCGGCGCTGATCGAGCAGCTTCGCCGGTCGGACGCCGCCGTCACGCCGGCCAAGGTCGAAGCGGCCTATGCCCGCCTGCTTCGGGAACGCGAGATCCGCACGAATCTGGGCGCGCTGCGATCAACGGGCGCGACGGTGGAGTACCTGCAGGCGGACGTGCGCGACGCGGCCGCGATGCAGACGGCGATTGACGATGTCTACCGTCGGCACGGCCGGCTCGATGGGGTGATCAGCGCCGCTGGCATTATCGAGGACAAACTGCTCGAGGAAAAATCGCCCCAATCCCTGGACCGGGTCATGGACACCAAGGTGGATGGCGCCTTCAACCTCATCCGGGCGGTTCGGCCGGAGCGGCTGAAATTGTTTGTCTTCTTCGGCTCGGTGGCGGGACGCTTCGCCAATCGCGGCCAGGGAGACTACGGCGCCTCGAACGAAATCCTCAACAAGCTGGCCCTGCACCTCGACCGGACGTGGCGCGCGCGGGTGGTGTCATTGATCTGGGGGCCGTGGGAATCCGGCATGGCGTCGTCCGAGGTCCAACGCCAGTTTACCGAGCGCGGAATCCAGGTCATCCCCGCGCCGCTCGGACGGGCCGCCTTCTGGCGCGAACTGACGCAGGGACCGAAGGGCGACGTGGAGGTGGTGCTCGGCGACGGTCCGTGGAAGGCCGCCGCGCCGTCTGGGCAGCCCCGAACGCGTTGTCCCCTCTTCGACGGCTTCTCTTTCTCGCCCGGCGAAGGAGGCGCACTGGAGGGGGTCGTGACCCTGGATCCGAATCGCCACCACTTCCTGTTGGATCATCAGATCGATGGGAAGCCGGTGTTGCCATTCGCGTTTGTGCTTGAAGTGATGGCCGGAGCGGCGCAGTCCGCCTGGCCCGAATGGCGGGTGATCGGCGTGCGCGACGTCCGCCGGTTCAAGGGAATCATTTTCGATGAGGGACCGAAACGGCTGCGCATCTCTGTCCGGTCTCGAACCGAGCCCGCCCAGGAGCGTCTCGGCCTGGATGCGGTGGTCACCATCACCGATGCCGATCACACCGGTCCGACCTCCTACCAGGGCACCGTCGAACTGGGCGACCGGTTTCCCAAGCCGCCTGAGGTCGACCTTCCGGCGCGACCGCTCGAGGCCTTTCCGAAAACGGCAACCCAGGCGTATGAGGATTGGCTGTTCCATGGTCCTCTATTCCAGCAGATCGACGCGATCGAGGGAGCCTCTGAAGAGGCGATCATCGCGGACATGCGGCCGTCCGATTCCGGCCTTTGCATCACGGGGGCGACCGCGCCCTGGGTGCTCGATCCGGTCATGATCGATTGCGGCCTGCAGCTGGTGCTCCTCTGGGCGCGGGCGTTCAAGGACGTCACTCCGTTGCCGTCGAGGCTCGGACGGTACATCCGCTACGGATCGGCCACCGGAGGACCGATCCGGTGCGTCGTGCGGATTCTTCCGGACACCGACGAGTCCACCATCCATGAGGATATCGACTTCATCGACGAACGCGCTGGGCTGATCGGGCAGATCAAGGGAATGGAAGTGGTCGGGAGCCGGGCGCTCAACCGGCTCGGCGGCTCCCACGTCATCCAGCGGAGGGCGTCGTGACCGACATTGCCATCATCGGCATGTCCTGCCTCTATCCCGGTGCCCCGGACCTCGAGACCTATTGGAACAACATCATCTCGAAAGTGGATGCCGTTTCCGCTCCTCCCCCGGAGTGGGAGGTCGACCGCTATTATGATCCCGACTCCACGGAGAACGATCGGATTTATTGCAAACGGGGGGGGTTCCTCGGCGAGCTCGCCCGTTTCAATCCGGTCAAGTACGGCGTCATGCCCAATGCGGTCGACGGCAGCGAACCCGACCAGTTCCTGGCCCTGCGGATCGCGCATGAGGCTCTGGTTGACGCAGGGTATGCCGAAGGCCGGGTCGACCGGACGCGGATCGAAGTGATTCTGGGCCGGGGCACCTACATCAACCGCGGCATCACCAACGGCGTCCAGCACGGCGTCATCATCGACCAGACGCTCCGGCTCCTCAAGGAGCTGCATCCCGAACATACCGATGAGGAGCTCGCTGAGCTGAAACGCCGAATGAAAGCGGACCTGCCGCCGTTCAACGCCAATGTCGTCCCGGGGCTGGTGCCCAACATCATCACCGGGCGCGTCATGAACCGCCTTGACTTCATGGGCACGAACTACCTGATCGATGCGGCCTGCGCGTCGTCGTTGATCGCCATCGATCACGGCCTCCGGGACCTGGAGTCCGGTCGCTGCGACCTGGCTGTCGTCGGAGGCGTGCACGCCTCTCTCTCGCCGCCGATCGTGATGGTTTTCTGCCAGCTCAACGCCCTGTCCCGGAAAAGCCAGCTGCGTCCGTTCGGCAAGGAGCCGGACGGGACGCTGCTCGGAGAGGGCCTCGGCATGATCGTCCTCAAGCGCCTTGCAGACGCGGAGCGGGACGGTGACAGAATCTACGCGCTTGTCAAGGGTGTCGGGACGGCCAGCGACGGCCGCGCGCTGGGGCTGCTCACGCCCCGCGTCGACGGGGAAGAGTTGTCGCTCCGCCGCGCGTACGAGGCCGCCGGCGTGTCCCCGCAGAGCATTGGGCTGATCGAAGCGCATGGCACGGGCACTCCCGTTGGAGATGTCACCGAAGTCCAGGCGCTGGCCCGTGCGTTCGGTCCCCGCAACGGCCCGCCGCGTTGCGCCTTGGGGTCGGTCAAGTCGATGATCTCGCACACCATGCCGGCCTCCGGCGCGGCCGGCGTCATCAAAGCGGCGCTTGCGCTGCATCACAAGGTCCTGCCGCCCACCCTGTGCGATGAGCCGAACCCCGATCTTGAGCTGGAGAAGACGCCATTCTATTTGAACACCGAGACGCGGCCATGGATCCACGGGGCCGACACCCCGCGCCGCGCCGGCGTGAATGCCTTCGGGTTCGGCGGAATCAACGCCCACGTCATCCTTGAAGAGTACGTCGGGACCACCGGGGCGGCACACCCGGACCTGATGCCGCGCTGGCCTTCCGAACTGCTCGTGCTTCAGGGCTCTTCGCGCCACGGGCTGCTGCACCAGCTTCACGCCCTGGAAGCGTACACCAAGGAGATGAACGCGGTCGAGCTCAAGGACCTTGCCTACACCCTCAACACCCGGCCGCAGACCGGGGCCTGCCGCCTGGCAGTCGTCGCGACAAGCGTCGAGGATCTGCTCAAGAAGCTGGCCTACGCCGGCAAACGGCTGGCGGATCCGGACTGCCGCCAGATCAAAGAACGCGAGGGCGTCTATTTCTTCTCCGATCCGTTCGCCCTGCACGGGAAGGTGGCGTTCCTGTTCCCCGGCGAAGGCTCCCAGTATCTGAACATGCTGTCGGACCTCTGCGGCCTGTTTTCCGAAGTCCGGGAGCAATTCGACCTGATGGACCGCGCGTTCCTCAAGCAGGGGCGCCGCTACCTGCCCAGTGACGTCGTCTTTCCGCCCCCGACCGCCCAGGATGGACATGGCGGTGTGACCGATGAGCAAACGCTGTGGCAGATGGACGTCGGAGCCGAGGCAGTGTTCGCGGCAAGCCAGGGGATGCTGGCCCTCTTCAATCGTCTGAAGATCCGGCCCGATTGCGTCGTCGGCCACAGCACGGGGGAATATTCCGCGTTGCTGGCCGCCGGGACGCTGAGTGGAGAGGAAAACGAGAGGCAGCTCATCCGGCATATTCTTGAGCTCAACAGGATCTATCAGGAGATGGCGGCCCGCCATGAGATTCCCGACGGGGTGCTGCTGGCCGTCGGCGGCGTGGAGCGTCAGACCGTCGATGCGGTCATCGCCGCCGCTGCGGAGCCCGTCCTCATTGCCATGGACAACTGTCCGCATCAGCTGGTGCTGTGCGGATCGCGCCGCGCGATCGAACAGGCGTCCTCCCTGTTGACCTCAGAGGGGGCGATCTGCTCCCCCCTGCCCTTCGAGCGGGCGTATCACACTTCCCTCTTTCAGCCGGTCTGCGCCGCGCTGAAGGAGTTTTTTGCCGCCCTCCCCTTCACGACGCCGACCATTCCGATTTACTCGTGCTCGACCACGGGGCTCATGCCGTCCGATGCGGGAACAATCCGCGAGCTCGCGCTGAACCAGTGGGCGCAACCGGTCAGGTTCCGGGAGACGATCGAGCGGCTCTTTGACGACGGCGTGCGGATCTTCATTGAGATCGGCCCCAAGGGCAATCTGACCGGGTTCGTGGATGACACGCTCAAAACACAACCGCACCTGGCGGTCGCCTCCGACTCCCATCGCCGGCACGGCGCGACCCAGCTCAACCATGCGCTCGCCATGTTGTCGGCCCACCACGTGCCGATGGATCTCGCGCCACTGTATCACCGGCGGACGGTGCGTCGTCTCACGCTTGACGGTGGCCAGGACCGGGCCACCCGGAGGGAGGCCGCCACAGGCATGCGCGTCGCCTTGGAGTTGCATCCGCTTCGTCTGGAGCGCCGCCCCGCCGATGCTACCCGGCCGATGCCGTCCCCTCCGCTGATGCCCGCGCAACCGGCCGCGGGACCGAACGACGCCGTTCAGATGACCCCGCCGTCGCCGCAGACCCCGACTCACCACGCCGCCGACAGCCCTCGACACCGCGCGCTGCAGGGCTACCTGGAAACGATGGACGAATTTTTGGCCATGCAACAATCGGTCATGGAACGGTATCTGTCTCGAACGGCTCGCCCGCCTTCGAGGCCGTCTCCAACACCGGCGCCCACGTCTCCCTCTCTGCTCCCGGCACCTGCCGGCAACGGCCGTCCGGACCCGCCGGCCCGACAGGTCGGGTCGCGGGATCTGGCGCAGGAATTTCCCCTGCTCGGCACGATCACTCATTTCGAACCCGCCCGACGCCTTGAGGCCGTCACGTGGATCGATCCGACCGAGGACATCTATTTGCTCCACCATACGCTCGGCGGGTCGGTGTCGATGACTGATCAGGCGCTGACGGCCCTGCCCGTGATGCCGCTGACCATGACGATGGAGATCATGGCCCAGGCGGCCGCGGCGCTTGCGCCGGGCCTCCACCTGATTCGGATGCGGGAGATTCGCGCCTATCGGTGGATCACGTTCGACCGTCCCCCCGTCACGCTCCTGACGACGGCCGTCACACAATCCGATGCGGGTGGCGCCAGCATCTCGGTCCAAGTACGCGAACGCACGGACTCCCCAGGGGTGCCGGGTCCTGTGCTGGCCGAGTGCGTCGCGGATTTCGCCGGCGGCTATCCCCAGGCCCCGATCGCCGGTCCTTTTCCGCTCGCGTCGGAACGCCCGTCCAGCTGGCGCCCGGACACCCTCTATGCCGAGGGCATGTTTCACGGTCCGACCTTCCGTGGGGTGTCATCGGTCGACCGTTGGGGCAAGGACGGCACGGTGGCCACGCTGACCGTGCTCCCGCTGGACCGTCTGTTCCGATCGAAGCCGTCCCCAGCATGGGTCACCGATCCGATCCTCCTCGATGCCGCCGGCCAATTGGTGGGCTTCTGGACCACCGAGCATCTGACAACCGGTTTCAACGTGTTTCCGTTCCGGGTGCGCGAACTGTCGATCTTCGGACCGCTCCTGCCGGCAGAGACGCGACTCACCTGCCGCGCCCGCATACGACTTGAGGGGGATCAATACATCACGTCGGATATTGACCTCATCGGCCCGGACGGCCGCGTGCACATGCAATTGGGCGGCTGGGATGATCGGCGGTTTGATCTGCCCGAGGATTTCTATCGCCTCCGCATCAACCCCCGGACCGGATATCTCACGAGGGATCTGACGGTCTCCAGGCCGGGAGGAACTGAGAAGAGCGACTTGAGCTGCGCTCTGCGGGAGCCGTTTCCCACCGATTTCATGGATGCGCACGCCATGATCTGGCGACGCGTGCTGGCCCACCTGATCCTCGGTCGGAAGGAACGGGAACTGTGGCGGGCGTTGCAGGGGCCTGACAAGCGGCAGATCGAATGGCTGCTCGGCCGGGCCGCCGCCAAGGACGCGGTCCGCCGACTGGTCTCGGCGCATTTTGGAGTGGAGCTCTGCCCGGCTGACATCGAGATTCTGCCCGACGCTGACGGACGGCCGCAGGTTTCCGGATCGTGGACCGCGCTGACCGGCGGATCGCCGGCGGTGTCGATCTCGCATTCAGCCGGCTGGGCGGCCGCGATCGCCGGTCTCCCGGGCATACAACTCGGCATCGATATTGAACACGTGGACCGGCGACCCCTCGATTCATCCTGGGAACGGGCCGCGTTTGCCGAATCCGAGCTCGCGCTCGTCTCCTCTCCGGAGGGCGACCGCAATGAATGGGTGCTGCGGCTCTGGTGTGCCAAGGAAGCCGCGGCCAAGGCACTGGGCCATGGATTGGTCGGCGATCCCCACGCGCTCGTGGTGCAACGACTCGGCCCCCCGGCGGGATCTCTGTATGTCTCACTGGGGGAGGCCCTGGCGCGGAAAATTCCGGATTGGGACAACGACCTGATTCGCGTGCGCACGTCCCGTCACGGCGGCGTCATCGTGGCGGAATCCACCTGTCAGAGGAGCCGATAACAGTCATGCAGCCCGGAAACTCGATCGACCGTCAGTCTATTCTCAATGACATCATTCACATCATCTCCGACATGACGCAGGACTGGGAGAACGAGCTGTCTGGACCGATCAGCGGGGAGACCTGCTTGATCAAAGACCTCGGGTTCGAATCTATCGACGTGGTGATGCTCACCGGCGAGATCCATCGGTATTACACGCGCAAGAAGTTTCCGTTCGAGCGGCTGTTCATCTCGCAGGGCCGGTATGTGGATGACGTACGGATCTCGACGCTGGTCGACTTCCTCTACGACACGTGGTCAACGGTGCCAACACGGTAAGGAGCTGCAATGCAACGGACGTTATTCATCGGACTTGACGGCTGCACGTTCACCATCCTTGATCCGCTCATGAAGGACGGGGTGATGCCGTTTCTCAGGGACTACGTGGCCGGCGGCGTTCGGGCGGAATTACTGTCCACGCCGAACCCGCTGACTCCCCCGGCATGGACCTCCCTCGTGACCGGCCGCACGCCCGGCCATCACGGAATCTTCGACTTCATCCGCGCCGAAGAAGGCCCCCAGGGCCTTTACTTTACGCTCAACACCTCCGACGACATCCGGTGCGAAACCATCTGGTCGATGATCAACCGGCACCACGGCACGGTGACCTCCCTGAACTTTCCCGTCTCGTCACCGCCGCCGCCGGTCAACGGGTACCTGATTCCCGGATTCGTGCCGTGGAAGCACCTGAGGCGCTCGGTTCACCCGCCGGAATTTTACGAGGTGCTCAAAGGTCTCCCTGGCTTCGACGCCAAAGCCCTGGCCATGGACATGAACGACGAGTTGAAGTCTATCCAGTGGCTTCCCCAGGAGGAATACGAAGCCTGGATCACGCACCATATTCAACGGGAACGACAGTGGTTCACCATCGCCAGACACCTGCTGGAAACCCGCCCGACCGACTTCGTCGCCGTCCTCTTCGATGGCGTGGACAAACTGCAGCATCTCTGCTGGCGGTATATGGATCCGCACCTGTTTCCGGATCACCCCACCCCGTTCGAGTCCAAGGTGCGCGACCTGTGCCTCGGCTATTTCCGGCGGCTGGATGGGCTGATTCGCGATCTGATCACCCTGGCGGGGCCGGACACGCGCGTGTATTTCGCATCGGATCACGGATTCGGGGCGACCCATGAGGTGTTTTATGCCAACGTCTGGCTGCGGCAGGAAGGATACCTGGCGTGGGCCGAAGAGTCGTCGAAAGACGACCTGGGACGGATGGCGGCCGACAAGATCAAGAGCCACGTGGTTGGGATTGACTGGTCGAAAACCCTGGCGTACGCCCTCACCCCGAGCAGCAACGGAATTTTCATCCGGCGCGAGGACGGTTCGGGTCGGCCCGGCGTCAGGCCGGGGGACTACCAGGCGTTCCGGAGCCAGCTGGCCGACAAGCTGTTGGCGCTTCGACATCCCGAGACCGGCGCACGGATCATTCGCAAGGTCATGACTCGGGAAGAGGCGTTTCCCGGCTCGGCCTCGCATCAGGCGCCCGATTTGACGCTGGTCCTCGAAGATTACGGCTTTCTCTCGGTCTTGAACGCCGACGCGCCGGTCAAACCGCGCCCCGAGCCGGCCGGGACACACCGTCCGCAAGGGATTTTCCTCGCCGGCGGTCCCGGCATCGCCAAGGGCCGGATGCTGGAGCCGTTGTCGATCATCGATGTCGCCCCCACCCTCTTGCACAGCCTTGGGTTGCCCATCCCGAGCGATCTCGAGGGCCGGGTGGCGGACCGGTGTTTCGACGAGGCATTCCTGCTCGCGCAACCCGTCGTGACCGGCGAGCCGACGCGCCTGATCGACGGGCAGTGGGCGCGCGAGCCGGAGCAGGCGCTCCAATCGGACGCCAACGAAAAAGTCATGGCCAGCCTTAAGGCCCTCGGATATATGGAATAACGCCGGAGTCAGTGCATATGCCGAAACTACAGCGAAATGGGTTCGCGCTGCATTATCAGGTCATGGGCAACGGCCCGTCCGTGGTATTGCTGCACGGCCTGACGGGCAACCTCGCCTTCTGGTACCCGACCATCGTCATGCGGCTCATCGCCGACCACGAGGTCATTCTCGTCGACCTGCGCGGGCATGGCTACAGCGGGATGCCGCCAACGGGGTACACGACCGCCGACATGGCTGACGACCTTGAGGTGTTGCTGGACCATCTTGGCGTTGAACGGGCGCATCTGATCGGTCACAGCTACGGCGGTGCCGTCGCCCTGAATTGCGCCGTGCAGTCCCCCCAGCGCGTCTTGAGCGTGACGATGGCCGACAGCCGCATCCGCTCCCTGCAACCGGCCCGCGGCGTCCGGGATTCGGTGCACTGGCTGATGCTCCGGGATAAACTCGCCGAACTGGGAATCAGCCTCGATGAGGAAAACGAGGATCTGGATTTCATCCTGCTCGAGCAGCTCGCGCGCTGCCGGATCGAGGGGCTCTTCGAAAATTTTGCGCCGCCCCCCTTCTACGTGCCGTTTCTCTCCGGGAACAATCGCCCGGCCGAGCTGTGGCTGCGGCTGGTCCGGGGAACGACCGCAATCGAAGACTTCAAAGCCGTCTCCGACCTGACCACGGAGGCCATCCGGACTGTGTCCCAGCCTGTCCTCGCCATTTACGGCGGGCTGTCGCATTGCCTGCCCACCCAGCACGCGCTGACCGGCATGCTCTCCGATTGCACCGCCACGATCATCGAAGGGGTCGGCCATTTCCATCCTCTGATCAGGCCGGAGACGTTCCTCGAACATGTCTGCCTGTTTCTGGCGAGGATCAACGTCCAGACGGCGGCGGAACTCTCACCGGAACGCGATCTCTATCCGCTGCCTGGACGCCCCGAATCCAGATCTGCGCTCAACAACCCGGTCAACTGACATGAGGCGTCGCGCTCCATGACGGGTCTGACACAACAGGATTTCGCCCCCATCGCCACGAACGGTTGGGGCGACGCCTACAACGCCTATTGTCACTCGATGACCTGGTTCCAGGACCGGTTGTATGCCGGATCGTTTCGGGCGAATCTGTACCTGATCCGGGACCGGAATCCGCCGCCCAAGTGGCAGTTTTATCCGGTCAACTGTCCGAAGGACATCTTTTCCCTTGATCTGCGCGCGCAGATCTGGCGCTATGATCCCCGCCGGTCCAGTTGGGAGCACGTTCATCGGTCCCCGATCGTCATCGGACGGGATGGCAAGGAGATCCCGCGCGACATCGGGTATCGCGGGATGGTCGTGTTCAAGGGGCGGAGCGACACCGCCCCCGCCCTGTACGTCAGCGGTTTCAGCCCGACGCGGGCTCCCGGTCCGGTCATTCTGCGGTCGGAAGACGGTGAAACGTTCACGCCCACTGCCGAGGCGGGCTGCGGCTTCGACCAGGTTTCCGCGTTTCGATCCTTGGTTCCATTCAAAGGACGCCTGTACACCTCGCCCATCGGCAGCAAGGGCAACAGGCCGAATTTCTCCAACGCCCCCGTCGTGCTGGAAACCGACGATCCGGTCAAAGGGCAATGGGTTCCCGTGAGCCTGCCTGGCTTCGGGAATTCGAACAACGGCGCGATTTTCGAAATGGTTGAGTTTCATGGCGCCCTCTATGCCACCACGTTCAACTATGTGACCGGTTTCGAACTCTGGAAAACCGATGCGGAGGGGCCCAGACCGTATCGCTGGACCCAGGTCCTCCGGTTGGGCGCCTACCGGGGCAATTTTAACGAAGGAGCGGCCAGTCTCTGCGTCTTCAACAACGCGCTCTATATCGGCACGGGGATCGTCGACGGCGGGTACGACCGCGCCAATGGCATCGGCCCGGCGGCCGGAGAGATCATCCGACTCCATCCGGATGACACCTGGGATCTCGTCATGGGCCATTCCCGCCTGACCCCGAACGGCCTGAAAACCGCCGTGAGCGGCCTGCGGCCAGGATTTGACAATTTTTTCAACGGATACATCTGGCGGATGTGCGTGCACGAGGGGTGGCTCTACGTCGGCACGCTCGATTGGAGCGTGTTTCTCACGTATTCGACCGTGGACAAATGGCCCGGCCCGTTTCGCGCCTTCGTTGAAGGGATCGGGATTGATGAGACGATCCGCCGCGAGGGCGGATTTGATCTCTGGAAAACACAGGACGGCGATCATTGGACCCAGGTGACGCGCACCGGCTTCGGGAACCCCTACAATTACGGGGTCCGGTCACTGGTCTCGACGCCGTACGGGCTGGCCCTCGGAACGATCAATCCCTTCGGCCCGGAAGTGGCCAAACGGACCGAATCCGGATGGGAGTATGTCGACAATCCTCAGGGCGGACTGGAGGTCTGGCTGGGCAAGGCGCCGCCTTCCGCAACCGGCCGGCCGGAACAGCCCGAATCCATGGATGTCACCTCAGATGACGACCGGACACGGCCGAAGCGTCGCGGGGCACGGATCGATCCGGCGCCATACGAGTTCAGCCACGATCAGCTTCGCGCGCTGGAAGACAAGATTCATGTGGGCTCGGTCCTGCCCGAAACACTGGCGTTTACAAAAATCTTCCATGACTTCTCAGTGGACGGCACGGAGCACCTACCCGTCGACGGCCCGGTCATCATCGCCTCAAATCATACCGCCACGCCCATGTTCACCGGCCTGACGGTCGTCATGGAGGATTTCCTGCTGACATTGGATTATCTCCACTCCCGCCTCGCCCATCCGGCCCGGCTCCTCCTGAACCTGAATTACTACCACCGCCCCGAAGGCCGCCTGTCATTCGACGACATCGAAAAACTCGGTTGCGTGCCGGCCACCCTCGGCAATGGGGTCCGGCTCCTAGAACTGGGGAAGGCCGTCTTGATCTATCCTGAGGGTCGAGCCTCCATGCCGGTCTATCGGCTGCGCCCGTTCTTTTTCGGCATGGCTAAGATGTCCCTGATGACCGGGGCGCCGATCATCCCGGCCGCTTTTATCGGACCCCATGAGAGCCGTTTCAGGATCGAGCAGCGCGGGATCGCGGTGACGCTCAACATGCAGAAGCCGTACCCGGTCAAGTATATGCTGACCTTCCTCCCGCCAATTTGGGCGCGCGATCATATCCGGTCCGTCGAGAATCGCCGCCAGATGGAAGGCTTCTGTGAGCTGGTTCGTGGGCTGATCCAGGCCGAACTGGACCGTCAGAGCAGTACGCGCCCGCTGGTCAGAATGGCCAGGCGCTTGCAGGAAAAATACGGGGACACTTATTCGGGAACATAGGATTCACAACAGGAAAGGCGAACAGACATGATGAACGGGACCAAAGCATTCTTGGAACTCCTTCGGGGCGCCGGCGTTCGCTATCTCTTCGGCAACCCGGGACATACAGAACTGCCCATGCTCGATGTGCTGGCCGGCATGCCCGAGATGGATTATATACTGGGCCTCAACGAAGCTGTGGCCATGGCGATGGCGGACGGCTATGCCATGGCCTCGGGCCGGCTCGGCGTCTTTTGCAGCCATATCACGCCGGGTTTCGGCAACGCCCTGGGGATGCTGTATGACGCCAGCAAGACCGGCGCGCCGCTGCTGGTCACGGCCGGGCAGCAGGACAGCCGGTTCAGTCTCAGCGAGCCGGCGCTCTGGGGCGACCTCGTCGGCTTGGCGCGCCCGCTCACGAAGTGGGCCTACCAGGTCGAGCAGATCGGAGACCTGCCCCGGGCGATGCGGCGGGCGATCAAAGTTGCGACCACCCCCCCCACGGGACCGGTGTTCCTCTCCCTCCCAAGCGACGTTCTCAGGGAGGAGGCCGAATTCGATCTGACGCCCCCCACGCCGGTGGGCAGCAGGGTTCGGGGGGACCGGGACATCGTCCTTCGAGTCTGCAACCTGCTCCTCGGCTCACAGGCCCCTGTCCTCGTCGCCGGCGATGCGGTCGGAAAGTCCGGCGCGGAGGACGAGCTCCTGCGACTGGCCGAATTGTTGGGATGTCCCGTCTACTCCGAGCCGTCCTCCAACACCTTCAATTTTCAGGCCGACCATCCGCTCTATCAGGGAACGCTGGCGCGGACGCAAAAGGGCGTCCGGGAGGTGCTCGAGCAGTTCGATTTGCTCTTTGCCGTCGGCGCGGATCTCATCACGATGGCGACCTATGCCAAACTGGAGCCCATCCCGGACAAACTGCGCCTGATCCAGCTGCACTCCGACGCCTGGCAGCTCGGAAAAAATTATCCGACCGAAGCCCTGATCTTAGGCGATCCCAAGGCGACGCTGGCCGAAATGGTCGAGGAGATCCGCCGCCTGTCGGACCGCTCCGACCAGTGGATCAGCGAACGCAAGGCGTATTTCGCGCAGCGCCGGTCGGAGGCGCTGGCTGCGATGGACCGGCAGGTCACCGAAGAAGCCGGCCGGACCCCGATGGCCGGTTCCGTCCTCATGAAGACCCTGATCGAGCACGCCCCGGAGAACGGCATCATTGTCGATGAATCCCAGACCGCCGGGATGACCCTGAGGACGTGTCTGCTTCGCCGCCCGCTCGCCTATTATGGCTTGAAGGGCGGCGGGCTGGGCTGGGGGGTGCCGGCGAGCGTCGGCGTGCAATTCGCCCATCCCGATCGGCCCGTGCTCGCCCTGCTCGGCGACGGCAGCGCGATGTACACCATCCAAGGGCTCTGGTCGGCGGCGCACTACCGCCGCAAGGTCGTCTTCATTATCTGTAACAATCGGCAATATCGGATTGTGAAACACCGCCTGCACCTCTACGGTGGGCAGGCGGCCAAACATCGCAAATATCTCGGGGTGGATCTGAGCGATCCGGCCATTGATTTCGTCTCCCTGGGGCAATCCATGGGGGTGTGGTCGACGCGGATCGAACGACCGGACCAGGTGGCCGACGGGCTGCGGGAGGCGCTCAAGCGCGAGGGACCCGCCCTGCTGGACATCGCGGTCGAAGGAAGCTACCCGGAGACGCAATCAGCAAGTTAATAAACCCGACTACCGCTCAAGAGGAGAAAGCCATGAAGAAGGACACGCCAAAAGTCATCGATGCCGACGGACACATTCTCGAACCCAGCAATTTGTGGGAGGAATACATGGAGGAACGCGACCTGCTCCCGCTGGCGCCCCGGTTCTTTATCGACGAAGCCGGCGTGCAGCAATGTTCGCTCGAAGGGCAGGTGCTCCCCCGAGGCGTCATCGGCCTCGCCGGCCGCAACGCAGGCAAACAGATCACCCCTGAGACGTCGAAACAACTCTGGGATGAGCAGCAGCCTGGGGGATTCAATCCGCATGAGCGCATCAAGGATCTGGATCTGGAGGGCGTCGACACCGCGGTGCTCTATCCCACGATCGGACTGCGCTTCTGCGGGATTTCGGACTTTAGACTGGCGACGGCCGTCTGCCGCGCCTACAACAACTGGCTGGCGGACTACTGCAAGGCGTACCCGGGCCGGCTGATCGGCGTGGGAACGGTGCCGTTTCAGGACCCCCAGTCTGCGATCGCCGAAATGCGTCGGGTGCATGAGAAACTCGGCTTCAAAGCGGTCTTCATCCGGCCCAATCCGTTGCTCGGCCGCAATCTCGATCACCCCGATTACCATCCATTCTGGCAAGCGGCGCAGGAGATCGGATGCCCGGTCGGGTTCCATGAGGGCGGATTCAGCAAGAAGATCTCCACCATCGGCGCCGACCGGTTCACCAACCTCGCCTACCGCCACATGCTGGGCCACGCGATGGAGCAACAGATCGCCTGCATGACGATGATTCTCGGCGGTGTGCTCGAGAAATTCCCCCGCCTGAAGGTCGTGTTTCTCGAGGCCGGGGGAGGATGGCTTCCCTACTGGCTGGATCGCATGGACCATCACCGCGAACGGCTCGGCTGGATGGTGCCGGACTGCAAGCTCAAACCGACCGAATACTTCAAACGCCAGTGCATGATCTCGGTCGACCCGGATGAAAAAACCATCCCGATGGTCGCCGAGCTGGTCGGCGAC
>DATIZH010000016.1:0-1278 GCA_035517195.1 Nitrospiria bacterium
TGGGCCAGAAGCAAGGTAAGCTCAAAGCAGCCCAGGAGCGGCTGCGAACGCTTGATCCGGCCGGCAAGCGTGTCTATGGCCAGCAATTCAACAGCGTCAAACAAATCCTGGAGGCCGCCCTCAACGCCGCCAGATTGCGGCTGGAACGCCGCGCCGTGGCCGCCGGCGCGATTGATGTCACGCTTCCGGGAGCCATCCCCCGCCTGGGCCATCGTCATCCCCTCACCCAAACCGCCGACGAGCTGATCGACCTTTTCGGCCGGTTCGGCTTCAGTGTAGCGCGTGGTCCCGAGGTCGAGGACATTCACCACAATTTCGATGCCCTCAATATCCCGCCATCGCACCCCGCGCGTGATCCTCTGGACAACTTTTTCTTGTCCGAGGGTACCATGCTGCGGAGTCAGACGAGCACCGTGCAGATCCGGGTCATGGAAGCGCAGCGGCCCCCGGTGCGGGTCATCGCCATCGGCCGGGTCTATCGCCCCGACACGGTGGATGCCACCCATTCATTCATGTTCCATCAGATCGAGGGCCTGATGGTCGATCGCGGCGTGACCATGGCCGACCTCAAGACGGTGCTCCGGCTTTTCGCCCGGAGTTATCTCGGCCACGACGTGAAGATTCGCTTCCGGCCCTCCTTCTTCCCGTTCACCGAACCGAGCGTCGAGGTCGATATGCTCTGGCACGGCGGAGACCGATGGGTTGAAATGGGGGGAGCGGGGATGGTCGATCCCAACGTATTCCGCGCCGTGGGTTACGACCCTGAGGAAGTGACCGGTTTTGCCTTCGGTCTGGGGATCGAGCGGCTTTGCATGCGAAGGCATGGAATCGATGACATCCGACTGCTCTACCAGAACGACATCCGGTTCCTTGACCAGTTCTGATCCCGGCCCGGCCTGCCGATCTTTGATCCTGACCCAACGTCCTGACACGACCAGGAAATCAACCGTTGTGATCGGATTGGATCCGAACCAAACCGACCATCGACTGACGCCTCTTCTCTCTTGACGGAGCCTCTCATGGAAATCGACCTCAGCCGCGTGATTGTCAGCAGCGGTGCCACCGCGCATACGACCCAGGTGCACCATCGCGATTTCTCGGAAATCTGCGCTGACGGCGGCTCCGCCAAGGAAGCCGCCGCTCACCTGGCAAACAAGCTGACCCTGGCTCTCGACACGGCCCTCACCGACTGGCGCCGCGAGACCATCGGCCAGGCGATCGCTGACGTCGAGGCCTTCGTGAAACAAGCCGATTGACCTTCAGCGGGCGGAGGGTAAT
>DATIZH010000017.1:0-32554 GCA_035517195.1 Nitrospiria bacterium
GCAGATGGACGGGGCGATCCTGGTGGTCAGTGCGGCGGACGGGCCGATGCCGCAGACGCGCGAGCACATTCTCTTGGCGCGGCAGGTGGGGGTGCCGTACATCGTGGTGTTCATGAACAAAGTGGACATGGTCGAGGACAAGGAACTCCTGGACCTAGTGGAATTGGAAGTGCGGGAGTTGCTCTCGAAGTATGATTTTCCGGGGAACGACATACCGATCGTGAAAGGGAGCGCGCTCAAGGCGCTGGAAGGCGACAAGGGGGAATTAGGCGAGCAGGCGATCATGAAACTATTGGCGGAAGTCGACCGGTATATTCCGACACCGACGCGCCCGCTGGACAAGCCCTTCCTGATGCCGGTTGAGGACGTGTTCAGCATCAGCGGGCGGGGCACGGTGGTCACGGGGCGGTGCGAGCGGGGGATCGTGAAGGTGGGGGAGGAAGTGGAGATCGTGGGGATCCGGCCGACGACGCGCACGGTGATCACAGGGGTGGAGATGTTCCGCAAGGTGCTCGACCAGGGGCAGGCGGGGGACAACATCGGGCTGCTGTTGCGGGGGACGAAGAAGGAAGAGGTGGAGCGGGGGCAGGTGCTGGCCAAGCCGGGCACGATCACGCCGCACACGAAGTTTACCGCGGAGGCATACATCCTGACGAAGGAGGAGGGGGGGCGGCACACGCCGTTCTTCCAGGGGTACCGGCCGCAGTTCTATTTCCGGACGACGGACGTGACGGGGACGGTCAAGTTGCCGGAGGGGGTGGAGATGATCATGCCGGGGGACAATACTCGGTTTGAGGTGACACTTCAGTCGCCGATTGCGATGGAGGAGGGGCTGCGCTTCGCCATCCGCGAGGGCGGCCACACCGTCGGCGCTGGCGTCATCAGCAAGATTATAGAATGACGGGGCCAGGGTTAAGGGACAAGGGGCCAGTGAAGACGACACACTGCAATCAAGCGACAGTGAACTGAAATGGATCAGCGCATACGCATACGACTGAAGGCGTACGATTATCGGTTACTGGATCGGTCCGTCGCGGAAATCGTGGAGACGGCCAAACGGACCGGCGCGAATATCGCGGGGCCGATTCCGTTGCCCACCAAAATCCAGAAATTTACGGTGCTGCGCTCCCCTCACGTGGACAAGAAATCTCGTGAACAGTTTGAAATTCGCACGCACAAGCGGTTGATCGACATCGTGCAGCCGACGCCGGAAACGGTTGACGCGCTGATGAAGCTGAGCCTCTCGGCGGGCGTGGATGTGGAGATCAAGCTGTGAGCGATGAGGCCAAGGAGCCTGCGGTCACGGGGTTGATCGGGCGGAAGCTCGGTATGACGCAACTGTTTCTTGATGACGGTCAGGTCGTCCCGGTGACGGTGGTTGAAGCCGGCCCCTGCCGCGTGCAGCAGGTCAAAACACGCGAGCGCGACGGCTATGTCGCCGTGCAGCTGTCCTTCGAAGAAGTGCCTGAGCGCAAGCTGAACAAGGCGGCGCTTGGGCGGTTCCGGAAGACCGGGGTGCCTGCGGCCCGCCACCTTCGGGAGTTCCCGTGCGAAGGGGCTCTGCCCGAAATTGGCCGAGTGATCGATGCGTCGATCTTTCAGGCGGGCCAGCAGGTGGATGTGACGGGCACCTCGATTGGTAAAGGGTTCGCCGGCGGCATGAAGCGGCATCATTTTCGGGGCGGTCCGGCCACCCACGGATCGATGTTTCACCGGGCTCCAGGGTCGATCGGCTCGAGCTCATGGCCGTCGAGGGTGTGGAAGAACAAGAAATTGCCTGGTCATATGGGGGCAGAGCAGGTGACGGTCAAGCGGCTCGACGTGGTTCGCGTGGAACCGGAGCAGCACCTGCTGTTTCTCCGCGGAGCCGTGCCAGGCGCCAAGAACGGCCTCGTGCTGGTCAGAAAACACGGAACCAGGCGGATCGGCAAGCAAAATGGGAAGATCGATGCCAACGGTTGAGGTGGTGAACATGTCCCGCGACAAGGTCGGCACGGTCGATCTTGATCCCAAGCTGTTCGGCGTCCGCGTCAAGCCCTCGGTGGTCCACGAGGTGCTGGTGATGCAGTTGGCGTCCCGCCGTCAGGGCACCGCCGCGACCAAGGAAAAGGGTGACGTCAGCGGCGGAGGCAAGAAACCCTGGAAACAGAAGGGGACGGGGCGCGCCCGGGTAGGCTCCAACCGCTCTCCGCTTTGGCGCGGCGGGGGCACCATTTTTGGGCCGCATCCTCGTCGATATGGCTACAGGCTGCCGGGACAAAAATCGAGGCTCGCGCTGCAGGGGGCGCTCTCGGCTAAGGCGGCGGCCGGCGAGGTGGTCGTCCTGGACCGTCTCCAGGTCGAATCGGCCAAGACCAAGACCATTGCGGCCATGATGAAAGGACTTGGGCTTGAAGAGAGGGCGCTGGTGGTGGTTGACCAGCCGTCGGATGCCCTGCGGCGCGCTGCGCGCAATCATCCCCTGGTCGGGGTCCTGCCGCTCTCCTCGTTGAACCTGTACGACGTGCTGCGGCATCGATATCTGATCACAACGCAGGATGATCTGCCGCGCTGGTCGGAGCGATGGGCATGAAGCCGGATCTGCACCAAATCCTGCTGCATCCCGTGCTGACGGAAAAGAGCACGGCCCTGCGCGAGGGGCTGAACAAGGTCGCCTTTGCGGTGCATCCGTCAGCGAACAAGATCGACGTCAAGGCGGCCGTGGAACGGATGCTCAACGTCAAAGTGATCGATGTCAACATGTTGCGGGTGCGGGGCAAGATCAAGCGTCTCGGTCGGTTCACCGGGCGCACACCAAACTGGAAGAAGGCAGTTGTGACCCTGAAAGCGGGCGAGAAGCTCGACATTTTTGAAGGCGCATAACACGATGCCACTCAAACTCTACAATCCCACCACGCCGGGCCGCCGCGCGATGTCCGTCAATACGACCAGGGAACTCGCCCGGCCGTCGGTCAAACGGCTGCTTCGTGGAACCGTCAAGAGCGGGGGGCGCAACAATCAAGGCCGGATCACGACCCGCCATCACGGCGGAGGGCACAAACAGCGCTACCGGACCATTGATTTTGTCCGAGGCAAGACCGGCGTGCCGGCCACCGTAGCGAGCATTGAATATGATCCGAACCGGTCGGCCCGCATCGCCCTGTTGCACTACGCCGACGGGGAGAAACGGTACATCCTGGCTCCAGACGGGCTCGGCATCGGCGAGCAGGTGACGGCGGGCGAGAACGCCGAGATCCGGATCGGCAATGCGTTGCCATTGCAGCGCATCCCGGTCGGCACCGTGGTGCATAATGTGGAGCTCAAGCCCGGCAAGGGCGGGCAACTGGCCCGAAGCGCCGGTGCCTCCGTGCAATTGATGGCCAAGGAGGGCGACTACGCCCAACTCCGGCTGATGTCCGGCGAGATTCGCAAGGTGCACGTCCTCTGCAGCGCCACCATCGGGCGCGTCGGCAACCCCGATCATGAGAACGTGACGATCGGGAAAGCCGGCCGGTCCCGCTGGCTGGGAATCCGGCCGACGGTCCGCGGTGTGGCCATGAATCCCGTGGATCATCCGCACGGCGGAGGAGAGGGGAAATCCGGCCAGGGCAATCCCCATCCGGTCTCGCCGTGGGGACAGTTGACCAAGGGGTTCAAAACGCGCCGACGCAAACTGACGAACAAATTTATCGTGCAATCGCGTCAGCGACGGAAAGGATAAGCCATGCCGCGTTCGGTCAAAAAGGGCCCGTTCGTCGACGACAAGCTGATGAGGCGGGTGGAAGCCATGAACCAGGGGCAGGAGAAGAAGCTACTCAAAACCTGGTCGAGGCGGTCGACGATCATGCCGGAGATGATCGGTCACACCTTCGCCGTGCACAACGGGAAGAAGTTCATTCCCGTCTACGTGACGGAAAACATGGTTGGGCACAAGCTGGGGGAATTTGCTCCCACACGCTTCTTCAAGGGGCACGGAGCCGCCAAGGTGGAGACGGCCGCCCCTGGCAAGCCCAAGTAAGGCGCGGGTTGGGAGACGGACGGAGCGATGTCGGCTGAAGCGAAAGCGATCTTACGGTACGTTCGGGTGGCCCCGCGCAAGGTGCGCGCCGTGGTCGATCTCGTGCGCGGCAAGCGGGTCGGGGAGGCGATAACGATCTTGAAGTTCACGCCCCGCCACGCGTCGAAGGTGGTGGAGAAGGTGCTCAAGTCCGCCATCGCCAACGCCGAACAGCGTGAGATCGGTGATGTCGACGAGCTGTGGATCAGCAAGGCCTGCGTGGACCAGGGGCCGACCTTGAAACGAATACAACCCGCTCCGCAGGGGCGCGCGCATCCGATCAAGAAACGGACCAGCCATATCACGCTGGTGGTGAGCGCGCGGCCGGCCGGCGCGGCGAAGAGTTGAAGGAGCCATCATGGGACAGAAAACGCTTCCAATCGGGTTTCGTCTGGGCTTCAACCAGGCCTGGTTGTCGCGCTGGTACGCGGAAAAGGACTATGCGTCGCTGTTGCACGAGGATCTGGCCATTCGCCGGCTGGTGAAGGCCAAACTGGCCCACGCGGGTGTGGCCAAGATCGAGATCGAGCGGTCCGGCAACCAGCTGAAGCTCACGATCCATACCAAGAGCCCCGGCATCATCATCGGCCGGAAGGGCGCCGAGGTGGACAAGCTCAAGGCGGAATTGGAGGCGCGGACCAAGCGGCAGATCTACATCAACATCCGCGAGATCAAAAAGCCTGAGCTGGAGGCCCAGCTGGTTGCAGAGAGCATTGCCATGCAGTTGGAGAAGCGGGTCGCGTACCGCCGCGCGATGAAAAAAGCGGTGGCGGCGACCATGCGGCTGGGGGGGCAGGGGATCAAGGTCGCCTGCGCCGGACGGTTGGCCGGGGCTGAAATCGCTCGGACGGAATGGTACCGGGAGGGGCGGGTGCCGTTGCACACGCTGCGGGCCGATATCAATTATGGGTTCGCCGAAGCCGTCACGCCACAGGGCAATATCGGCGTGAAGGTCTGGATCTACCGTGGCGAGGCCCTGCCCGAATCGCTGTATGAGGATGAATTGTCAGGAGTTGGGGGCCGGCGCTGATGCTCAGTCCGAAGAAGGTTAAGTATCGTAAAATGCAAAAGGGCCGGATGTACGGCAAGGCCTATCGGGGCAGCCAGCTGTCCATGGGAGAATACGGGTTGAAGTCGTTGGAGCCTGGATGGATCACCGCGCGCCAGTTGGAAGCGGGGCGTATTGCCATGACCCGCTTCATCAAGCGCGGCGGCCGGATCTGGATCCGGGTGTTTCCCGACAAGCCGGTATGCAAAAAGCCTGCGGAAACCCGAATGGGCAAAGGGAAGGGCAGTCCGGAGTTGTGGGTGGCGGTTGTGAGGCCGGGCCGGGTGATCTATGAGATGGACGGCGTGACCAAGGATGTGGCCACCACCGCGTGTCGGCTGGCCGCACACAAGCTGCCCCTGGCGACGGCGTTTATACAACGGAGCATCGCATAATGGAACTGGAGCCTCTCCAGCAATTGAGGGAGTTGTCGGCGGATGATTTGCGTCAACGGGCGGCAGGGCTGCGCAAGGAGCTCTTTTCCCTGCGCGTGCATCGGGTCTCGGGGCGCATGGAGCGGCCGTCTCAATTCCGCGATATGCGACGCCAGTTGGCGCGCGTGTTGACGCTGTTACATTCCAAGCCGGGTGCCCTTTCCGTACCGTCGGTCGCACCCAAGAAGAGAGGACGGCAGTGACGACGCCACAGGTCAATCCCACCCGGCCTTCCGGCGGCCAGACGGTCCAGGGCACGGTGACGAAGTTGTCAGGGCCCAAGTCCGTCGTGGTGACCGCTTCGCAACGCATCCGACATCCGAAATATCTGAAGGTCATCCGGCGGCTGACGCGGCTGAAGGCACATGACGCGGCATCCCAGTGCCGCCAGGGCGATCTGGTCGAAATTGCGTTGTGCCGGCCCATCAGCCGGACCAAGCGGTGGCGGATTGTGCGGGTCATCAAGCCGGCATCCGCGTTCCAGTCCTCCGAGGCGTCGTCATGATCCAGGCGACGACGATGCTCGATGTGGCCGACAATTCCGGGGCCACGCGCGTGATGTGCTTTCACGTGCTCGGGGGGTCGAAGCGGCGGTATGCATCGATCGGCGATGTGATCGTGGCGACGGTCAAAGAAGCCATTCCACAAGGCTCGGTCAAGAAGGGCGACGTTGTCAAGGCGGTGGTCGTCAGAACGGTCAAACCCGTCAGGCGGAACGACGGCTCCTTCATCCGCTTTGACCGAAACTCGGCCGTGTTGCTGAATCCCCAGGGAGAGCCCCTGGGCACCCGGATTTTCGGTCCGGTCGCGCGGGAGTTGCGGTGGAAAAAATTCACGAAGATCATCTCTCTGGCGCCTGAGGTGTGGTAACGATGTCAACTCCGATCACGGCGGAGGCAAAACCTCGCATCAGGAAGGGCGACACGGTCACGGTGATCAGCGGCCGGGCCAAGGGCCGCCAGGGGAAGGTGTTGTCTGTCAATCGATTCTCGCGCCGGATCATCGTGGAGAAAGTCAACTTGATCAAGCGGCACGTCAGGCCGTCGCGGGAGAGCAAGGGGGGGATCATCGAGAAGGAAGGGCCCATCCACATCTCGAACGTGATGCTGGTCTGCCCGGAATGCGGGAAGCCGACCCGCGTGGCCATCCGCGTCCTTGAGAGCGGACAGCGCCTCCGGGTCTGCAAGCGGTGCCACGAGGCGGTCGAGAAGGCTAAGACGGCATGAGCGAAGTGAACGGACAGGAACGGTAGATCAGACCATGGCGCAGGCGGCGACAAAGACGGCGTCCAAAGGACGCGGTGTCTCGGGCATCAAGACGTTTTACGAGGAGACGTTGATCCCCGCGTATCTGGCTGAGGGGCGGTATACGAACCGGTTGCAAGTGCCCCGAGTGACGAAAGTCATTGTGAATATCGGCATGGGCGAAGCGGTTCAAAACGTGAAAGTGTTGGATACCGCGGCGGAGGAGCTCGCGGCGATCACCGGACAGCGACCAGTGATCACGCGGGCCAAGAAGTCCATTGCGGGCTTTAAAATTCGCCAGGGCATGCCGATCGGCTGCAAGGTGACGCTTCGCGGCCGTCGGATGTACGAGTTTGTCGAGCGGTTGCTCCATGCCGTGCTGCCGCGCCTGAGGGATTTCCGAGGGGTGTCGGCCAAGGCGTTCGACGGACGCGGGAACTACACGCTGGGATTGAAGGAACAATTGATATTTCCCGAGATCGAGTATGATACGGTCCAGCTTGTGCACGGCATGGATGTCACGTTTGTGACGACGGCGGGCGATGATGCAGCGGCCAAGGATCTGCTCGCGCGTCTCGGAATGCCGTTTCGGGAGGCACGATGACCAAAAAGTCCTTGATGATCAAGGCGAACAGGCCGCCAAAGTTTGCCGTCCGCCGGTACACCCGGTGCCGGCTCTGCGGTCGCGCCAGGGGGTATTTGAGAAAATTTGCGCTTTGTCGGATTTGTTTTCGTCATTTGAGCCTGCGGGGAGAGATCCCTGGAGTGAGAAAATCGAGCTGGTAAGCGAGCCGGCCGAGCGGAGTGACCACCGATGATGACCGATCCCATTGCCGACATGCTGATCAGAATCACCAATGCCTTGCAGCGCCGGTACCAAACCGTCGAGGTGCCGCAGTCGAGGCTGAACATGCAGATCGCCGCCGTTCTGCGTGATGAGGGGTTTGTCGAAGCCGTCAATGTGACACCCGGCAAGCCCCGGGCCATGATGAATATCCGTCTGAAATATCTCGCTGACGAGGAGCCGGTCATTCACGGACTGAAACGGGTAAGCCGCCCCGGCCGGCGAGTGTACAGCGGATATCAGGACCTGAAGCCCATCGAGGGAGGGATCGGCATCATGATCCTGTCAACCCCGGCCGGGGTCCTGACGGACCACCAGTCACGCCAGCGGCGGGTCGGCGGCGAAGTGCTCTGCCAGGTGTGGTGAGCGGTATGTCGCGTATTGGAGCCAAACCGATTGCCATCCCGAAGGACGTGAAGGTAACCATCACCGCGGGGGAGAACCGGGAGATCCAGGTCCAGGGCCCGAAAGGGCGCTTGGCCCGCCGGTTCGATGACCAGGGCCTAACGTATGAACTGTCCCCCGAGTCGCTGGTGGTGAAGCGCCTGGGCAACGACAACGCCGACCGCGCCATGCACGGCATGGTGCACAGCGAGATCATCAACATGATTCAGGGCGTCATCAAAGGGTACGAACGGAAGCTGGAAATCTCGGGTGTCGGGTTCAAGGTGCAGCAACAGGGGAAAAAGCTCAACCTGACACTGGGCTACTCTCATCCGGTCATCGTGGACATTCCCGTCGGCATCGAGGTGGCGATCGACAAACAGACCGCCCTGACGATTCGCGGTGTCAACAAGCACTTGGTCGGTCAGTTCGCCGCGGATGTGAGGGGCCATCGGCCGCCGGAGCCGTATCAGGGCAAGGGCATCAAATACCACAACGAACAGATCCGCCGCAAGGAAGGCAAGAAGAACAAATAACACGGAGTGGATGGTGGGAACCCAACAGGCATCACGAGAGGCGGCCAGAGTCAAACGCCACCGGCGCGTCCGCCAGAAGATTGCGGGCCGGATGGATCGGCCCAGGCTGACCGTGTTCCGCAGCCACAAGCATATTTATGCGCAGGTTGTGGATGATACCACCGGTCGGACGCTGGCCAGCGCCTCCACGCTGGATCCAGCGTTCCGGTCCCGGCAGCAGAAGGGATCCAATCGATCGGCGGCGACAACCGTGGGACAACTCCTCGCCGAACGGGCCCTGGCGGCCAAGGTCCAACGAGTGGTCTTTGATCGTGGCGGCTATCTGTTTCACGGCAGAGTCAAGGCGTTGGCCGACGGCGCCCGATCAGCGGGTCTGGAGTTTTAAACGATGACGCGGCGTATTCACAGCGTGACAGGGAGTGTGGCGTGAGCAGGATCGATCCGGAAGGCTTGTCACTGAAAGACAAGGTGGTGGCGATCAATCGCGTGGCCAAGGTGGTCAAGGGGGGCAAGCGATTCAGCTTCAGCGCCGTGGTGGTGGTGGGCGACAGCCAGGGGCACGTCGGTGCTGGCAAGGGCAAGGCGGCCGAAGTGCCGGAAGCCATCCGAAAGGCGGTCGAGCAGGCGAAAAAACAGCTGGTGACAGTGCCGTTGCAGAAGACGACGATCCCCCACGCGGTCATCGGTCGATACGGCGTGGAACAGGTCATGATGAAGCCGGCGGCTGAGGGCACGGGCATCATTGCGGGAGGAGCGGTGCGCGCGGTGGTGGAATTGGCCGGGATTCAGAACATTCTGACCAAATCGCTCGGGAGCGGCAACCCGATCAACGTGGTCAAGGCGGTCTTGAGCGGATTGCAAAGTCTTCGGATCCCCGATGCGGCCGTCCAGGCTCGCCAGGGAACGTCGGCGATTGCGTCGTCCGGCGCGCGGGCGGAAACGGTCCCAGAGGCCTGAGTGGACGATGAAACAGCTTGATATCATATTACGTCGAAGTCCGATCGGCCATCCGGCGACGCAGCGGCGGGTGTTGAAAGCGTTGGGGCTGCGGCGCCTCCGGCAGCGGGTGGTACGGGAAGACCATCCGACAATTCGAGGCATGGTGGCCAAAGTGGCACACTTGGTGGAGGTTCGGACTCATGCGGCTTCATGAATTGGCGCCCCAGCCGGGGGCGGCCCATCGCCGGATCCGGCGCGGGCGAGGCCCCGGGTCGGGGCGAGGGAAAACCGCCACCAAGGGTCACAAGGGCCAATTGGCTCGATCGGGCGGCGGAAAAGGTCCAGGTTTTGAGGGGGGCCAACAGCCCCTGATTCGCCGAGCGCCTAAACGGGGCTTTCGGGCGCCGGTTCGTGAACGCTGGACGGTGGTGTCGTTGGACCGATTGTCCCGTTTGACCGGTTCGGCCGAAATCGATCCGGAGCGGCTGCGTCGAGAGGGCGTCTATAAAAGCCGGAAGGCGAAGATCAAAATTCTTGGAGACGGCCAGGTGTCCAAACCGCTCGTCGTATCGGCGCACGCCTTCAGCGCGTCGGCCAAGGCCAAAATCCAGGCGGCCGGCGGCACGGTTCGTGTGGTGACGGATGATTGAACGGCTGCTCACCAATATTCAAAATATCTTCAAGATCCCCGAGCTGAGGAACCGCATCCTGTTCACGTTGGGGATGCTGGCCGTCTATCGAATCGGGGCGCACATCCCGACGCCCGGGATCAACAATGAGGCGTTGAGGGACTTCCTGCAACAGCAAGGCGGCGCCCTGCTGGGGTTTCTCGATATTTTTTCAGGCGGGTCGTTGTCGCGGTTGACCATTTTCGCCCTCGGAATCATGCCGTATATCAGCGCGTCGATCATTCTGCAGCTGCTGACGGTCGTGATCCCCTCGCTGTCGAAGCTGGCCAAGGAGGGGGAGGCGGGGCGCAAGTTGATCATCCGGTACACCCGCCTCAGCACGATCGGCATCGCCTTGGTGCAGGGCATGTTCATCGCCATCGGCCTGGAAACGCTACAGAACGGCGCCTTCGTACAGACGCCGGGCTGGCCGTTCCGGTTCATGACCATGATCACCGTGACCGCGGGGACGGCGTTCCTGATGTGGCTGGGCGAGCAGGTGACGGAGCGGGGCATCGGCAACGGTATCTCGCTGATCATTTTCGCCGGCATCGTGGCCCGGTTGCCCTCCGCGCTGGTGAACACCTATCGACTCTATGACACCGGGCAGCTGGGGCAGCAGATCGGCCTGCCGAACCTGCTCACGCTGGCCCTGCTCACCGTCATGGTGCTCGGAGTCATCGCCGCCATCGTCTTTTTAGAAAGCGCCAGGAGGAAGGTGCCCGTGCAGTATGCGAAGCGGGTGGTGGGGAGACGGGTCTACGGCGGGCAGAGCACGCACATTCCTCTCAAGATCAACACGGCGGGGGTGATCCCTCCGATCTTCGCCTCGTCCCTGATTGCCACGCCGGCGACGATCGCCGGGTTCATCCAAGTGCCGTGGGTGCAATCGTTCGGCACCCATCTGGCCCCGGGATCGGTCATCTATACGATCCTGTATGTGAGTCTGATTCTCTTCTTCTGTTTTTTTTACACCGCCGTCGTGTTGAATCCGGTCGATATGGCGGACAATTTGAAGAAATACGGGGGGTTCATCCCGGGTATTCGGCCCGGACAGAAGACGACCGATTATCTGTACCGGTTGTTGACGCGAATCACCTTTGTCGGCGCGATCTATCTGGCTTTCGTGTGTGTCATCCCTGAGATCCTCATATACAAGGTCGGTCTGCCCTTTTATTTCGGAGGGACGTCGCTGCTGATCGTGGTTGGTGTCGGTCTGGACACGGCTTCGCAGATTGAGACGCACATGTTGAGCCGGAATTATGAAGGCTTTCTCAAGAAGGCCAGGCTGAAAGGACGCGGGGCCTGATGCGGGTGGTGCTGTTGGGGGCGCCGGGGGTCGGGAAGGGCACCCAGGCGCAGCGGCTGGCGCAACGCTATCAGACGGTCCGCATCTCCACCGGCGATCTGCTCCGCGAGGCGGTCCGCCAGCAGACGGCTCTGGGTGTGGAAGCGAAGCGATACATGGACCAAGGGACCCTGGTTCCGGACGCCGTGATGATCGGACTGGTGCGCGAGCAACTGGACTCGCACAACGGACGGTCCGGCTACGTGCTGGACGGCTTTCCCAGGACGATCGCCCAGGCGGACGCCCTCGGTCGGTTGCTTGAGGAGCGGGGCGAGCCGTTGGAGGCGGTCGTCAATCTGGAGGTCGATGAGCAGGAACTGGTGCGGCGCCTGTCAGGCCGCCGGACCTGTCCGGCCTGCCAGCGGGTGTATCACGTCGAGTCGGCCCCGTCGGCCAAAGGCGAGCTGTGCGAGGCATGCGGGACACAGTTGATACAGCGGGACGACGACAGGCCGGAGACGGTCAAGAAACGGCTGGACGTCTATCGTGAACAGACACAGCCTTTGCTCGACTATTATCGTGGAAGGGGGCTGTTGCGCGAAATCGACGGACTAGGGCCGGTCGATCATGTGACCGAACGCCTGGTTCGGCTCTGCGGCGCGGACCGTCAACGGGTGGGCCGGCCATGATCATGCTGAAGAGCGAACGGGAGATCGACCTCATGGCTGCGGCGTCCCGGATTGTGGCGCAGACCCTGCTGGAGCTGCGAACACTGGTCCATCCTGGGGTGACGACGCTGGAGCTGGACGAAGCGGCTGAATCGACGATCCGGCGGCTCGGCGGCGTGCCCGCGTTCAAAGGGTACCGGAATTTCCCTCGGACTCTGTGCGTGTCGGTCAATGACGAGGTGGTGCACGGCATTCCTTCGCGTCGACGATTGCAGGATGGGGACATTGTCGGCCTTGATCTGGGGGCCATCGTCGAGGGCTATTACGGCGACGCCGCCGTCACGGTGGCCGTGGGCGCGGTTCCCGAGCCCGTGAATCGCCTGCTGCAGGTGACCCAGCAGGCGCTCTACGACGGCATCGCGCAGGCCAGGGTGGGCAACCGTCTGTCGGACATTTCACATGCCGTGCAGCAGCGGGCAGAAGCGGCGGGATTCTCCGTGGTGACCGATTTCGTCGGCCACGGCATCGGGCGGCAACTGCACGAGGAGCCCCAGATCCCAAATTTCGGCCCTCCCGGGCAGGGACCCAGGCTGCGATCCGGCATGGTGCTGGCCATCGAGCCGATGGTCAACATGGGGGGCAGTGCGGTGAAGGTCCTGGCGGACCGCTGGACGGTGGTCACGCAGGATGGAAGCCTGTCGGCGCACTTTGAGCACACGATCGCTATCAGTGAGGGAGGGCCGCGGGTGTTGACGGCGTGGGAGGGCGAGCCCGCGTTGACGTCCCCGAGGACGATGGTCGGGTAGGGCATGGCAAAAGACGATGCCATCGAGGTGCAGGGCACGATCACGGAAACGCTGCCAAACGCGATGTTTCGGGTGGAGCTGGACAACGGACACCGGGTGTTGGCCCATATATCAGGCAAGATGCGGATGCATTACATTAAAATACTTCCCGGTGATCGGGTGACGGTGGAGCTGTCGCCCTACGATTTAACCAGGGGTCGGATCACCTATCGGATCGGGAAATGACGAAAAGTGCCGGTTTCGGCCATCGGGAATTTACGGTACCCAGCGGGGAGCGCATCAGAGAGGCTTGAGCGGCCCCATGATGGACGAGTGAGGAGAGGATGAAAGTTCGAGCGTCGGTCAAACCATTGTGTGTGAAATGCAAGGTCATCAAACGACGGGGTGTGGTCCGGATCATTTGCCCCAATCCCCGTCACAAACAACGGCAGGGGTGAGTCGAGACTATGGCGCGCATTGCGGGAGTGGATCTACCGAAGGACAAGCGCATCGAGACGGCGCTGACGTACATCTACGGCATCGGCCCGGCCATGGCCAAGCGGATTTTGGACGCGGCCCGGGTGGATCCGAACCTCCGCGTGAAGACGCTGGCCGAGGGCGATATCGTCAAACTCAGGGACCTGATCGAACGGGATCACGTGGTGGAGGGGGATCTCCGGCGCGAAGTGACCTCGAACATCAAACGGCTCATGGAGATCGGCTGTTATCGGGGACTCCGTCATCGGCGCAAACTGCCGGTCAGGGGTCAGCGAACCAAGACGAATGCCCGCACGAGGAAGGGGCCGCACCGGATGGTGATCGGTGCCAAGGCCAAGAAGACGGCGCCGGCTGCGCCGGCCAAGGCGTAAGGGGAGATCGATGGCGCAAGGGAAGAAAAAAGAGAAAAAAAATATTCAGATTGGCATCGCCCACATCCACGCGATGTTCAATAACACGCTGGTGACGATCACGGACCTGACCGGGAATGTGATCGTCTGGAGCAGCTCGGGCAGCCAGGGGTTCAAGGGGTCACGCAAGAGCACCCCCTTTGCGGCCCAACGCGCCGCTGAAATCGTCGCCCGCAAAGCGATGGAGCATGGTCTGAAGCAGGTCGATATTCACGTTGACGGTCCCGGGGCGGGGAGGGAGTCGGCGATTCGGGCCATCCAGTCGGCCGGGTTGAAGGTGAACGTGATCAAGGATGTGACCCCGATTCCTCACAATGGCTGCCGGCCGCCCAAGCGCCGGCGCGTCTGACCCGGGGAGCGTTGGGGCGGCAGGGCGTACAGAACGGTTAAGCGGAGGTTGAATGGCCAGACATACGGATGCAGTCTGTCGGTTGTGCCGGCGGGAAGGCGTCAAGCTCTTCCTGAAAGGGCAGCGGTGTTACACGGAAAAATGCGCGATCGACCGCCGGGCCTATCCCCCGGGGCAGCAGGGACAGGCGCGTCCCCGGTTCTCGGATTATGGCGTGCAATTGCGTGAAAAGCAGAAGCTGAAACGTTTTTACGGCGTGCTGGAGACCCAGTTCAGGAATTATTTTGCCTGGGCGAGCCGGATGAAGGGGGCGACGGGTGAAAACCTGTTGTTGCTCCTCGAGCGCCGATTGGACAATGTGCTCTACCGGATGGGGCTCGCGGCGTCCCGCGCGCAGGCGCGGCAATGGATCCGCCACCGGCACGTGCTGGTCGGCGGACGTCCGGTGACGATCCCGGCGTTTCTGGTCCGCCAGGGCTCGGTTGTCGAGGTGAAGGAGAAAAGCCGGACATCGACGGCCGTGCAACGGGCGCTGGCCGTGACGGAATCCCATCAGGTGCCCTCCTGGCTCCGAGTGGATCGGGCCAACTGCCGGGGCGAGGTGGTCGGACTTCCGACCCGTGATGACATTGATCTGTCGGTGAACGAACAATTGGTGGTCGAACTCTATTCTCGATAGCGGAGGCGCGTTGGTGCTGGCACAGGACGCGGATGCGTCGCAGGGGGAACGATGATTATTCGGACAAAAGATTTTCAGATGCCCAAGAAATTGGAGGCGGATCAGGAGACCCTGACCGAAGTGTACGGGAAGTTCGTCGCCGAACCCTTTGAGCGGGGATTCGGCATCACCATCGGCAACGCGTTGCGGCGTGTGCTGCTCTCGTCACTGGTTGGCGCCGCGATCACCTCCGTAAAAATCGAGGGGGTATTGCACGAGATTTCCAGCCTGAGTGGCGTCAAGGAGGATGTGACCAACATCATCCTGAATCTCAAGGCGATCCGGCTGAAATTGCACGGCGACCGGCCGGCCACGATCCATCTCCGCAAAAAGGGCCCCGGGGTGGTCACCGCCAAGGACCTGCAGTTGGACGCCGATGTGGAGCTGCTGACGCCCGACCAGCACATCGCCACGCTCGACAAGGACGGGAAGCTCGACATGGAGCTCACCGTCAAATTGGGACGGGGGTATGTGACGGCCGACCGCAACAAGGACGAGCAGAGCCCGATCGGCGTGATTCCCATGGATGCGATTTTCACGCCCGTGCGCCGGGTCAATTACACCGTGGAAAGCGCCCGGGTCGGGCGGATGACCGACTACGACAAATTGATCATCGAAGTGTGGACGGACGGCAGCATCAAGCCGGACGACGCCATCGCGCACGCGGCCAAGATCCTGAAGGACCACCTGTCGATCTTCATCAATTTTGAAGAGAGCGAGATCGTGGTGCCCCAAGTCTCAGAGGATCGCCTCAAGGAAATTGGACGGTATCTGACCAAAAGCGTCAATGAGCTGGAGCTGTCCGTCCGGGCGGCCAATTGCTTGAAGAACGCCAATATCCATACGATCGGCGATCTGATTCAGAAGACCGAGGCGGAAATGCTCAAGACGAAAAATTTCGGGCGGAAATCGCTTCATGAGATCAAGGAAATGCTGGCGGAAATGGGTCTCTCCTTCGGCATGAAGGTGGACCAGTTGCCGCCGGCTCCGTCCTCGGAATCGGAAGCTTAGGGCTGAGGGAGCGAACGGATTATGCGTCATCGGGCGGCGGGACGACAATTCGGACGGAACAGCGGGCACCGAAAGGCATTGTTGCGAAATTTGACGGTGGCGCTGGTGGAGCACGAACGGCTGGAGACAACCGTGGCGAGAGCGAAGGAACTGCGGCGGGTCGCCGACCGTCTGGTCAGCTGGGGCAAGGAGGGCACCCTCCATGCCCGCCGCATGGCGCAATCGGTGCTCGGCCAGCATGGGTTGGTCGTCAAGCTCTTCAACGACATTGCCCCGCGTCTTGGCGATCGTCCTGGCGGGTACACCCGTATTATCAAAACGCGACGGCGTGTCGGGGACGGCGCGCCGATGGCCCTCATCGAGTTGGTGTGCGCCAATCCGCCGGCTCCGCGGAGACGGCGGGCGCCTAGTGGGGAGGAGGCAGCGCGTGCCGCCGAGCCTGAGCAGGCCGGTCAGCAGCAGGCGAAGGCCGGGAAGCAGGCTTAACGGGCCGCGGGGAGCGCGGCCGCCGCTAGCTCGAGCCCGAGGGCGGAGAAAATCTCCGAGATGCTGGTCCCGGTGTTGGCCGGGACGTTCTGTTGAACGACCCACCCTCCTGCGGGCGGCACGGTCCGATCGTAGATTTCAAACTTGCGGGTTATTTGCACCTGTGTGGTCTTTTTATCCGTCCGCTTCTCAATCTTGATGTCATAGGTATCGCGATAGTCGTCCTGTACGGGCGGGAACTTGGCCGATGTGATCTTAAAATAGCGGTGCGGCGCCGTGGCGATCGTTCCCTTCTCCTTGTCTGATTGCGCGACTGCGAGATCAAATGATTTCAGTGTGCTCAGCAGCTTGTCCCAAGTGGCATCGAAATTGGCTGAAAAGACCTCGCTCTTTTGTACTTCGGGCGAGGGAGGCTTGGCTGGGGGTGGTGCCTCGGCGGCTAGGGCGCGCCCGTCTGACAGAGACAGGCCGAATAAGGCCACCCCAAGAAGAAGAAACCGACACACTGAAGAATGATCAACAAACCAGGCCAGGCCGGGTTGTTTCATCGTCCACACCTCCCAGTGTAATGCAGCCTCCCGCGGTCCAGGAGGACAGCCATGTCGTGCGACCGCTGCCCGTGCCCAGGCACCAAATCGGACACCCAGTACCTTTATCTTGTTTGACCAAGCGCTGTCAAGTCTCAGGAATTTCAGCTTTTTTTGCTGTCAGATCAGTGAGTTGATAGGATCGTGTCGGGTTGACAAGCTCCTGGGTGGTGATTATGATACCCACAATGATCAATGTGAGGAGCGCGGCGTGTCTGGACGTCGATCTTGGGCACGGTCACGCCCGACCCGACGAGTGATGGCCGCCGAGCGGGCCATTGTGGTGAGCAAGCAGACGATTCGTCGCCTGCCCGGACGCGCGTCTCTTCGCCTGGCTCCGGCAGATCGCCGGCCCATGCCAAGAGCGTCGTCCCCGCCGGCGGAAGAGGAACCGTTGGTGGAGGAGCTGGAAGAGTTGGCCCGTTCGGCTGGTGCCGATGTCATTGGCCGGCTGGTCCAGCGATCTCCATCGACCGATCCCCGTTATCTGATCGGCAGCGGCAAGGCGGCGGAGCTGCGGGATTATGCCAGGCGAGAGTCGGTCGACGCCGTCATCTTTAACAACGAGTTGACACCCGCGCAAATGCACCACCTTGAAGCCTTGCTCGGCATCAAGGTCATCGATCGGACGCAGCTGATTCTTGATATTTTCGCCCAGCGCGCCAGGAGCCGGGAAGGGCAGCTCCAGGTGGAACTGGCCCAGCTTCGGTACTTGTTGCCTCGCCTGACCGGACAGGGGACAGTGCTGTCCCGGCTGGGCGGCGGAATCGGGACGAGGGGGCCGGGAGAAACCAAGTTGGAAGTGGATCGTCGGAGAATCCGCCATCGTATCAGGATGCTGGAACGGGAGATCTCAGGCGTGGCGAGGACCAGATCGGTGCACCGTGAACGCCGCGCCCGCCACGCCGTCCCGATCGTGGCGCTCGTGGGCTATACGAACGCCGGCAAATCCACCCTCTTTAACGCGCTGACGGGCGCTGACGTCGATGCCAGAGATCGGTTGTTTGCCACGCTCGACCCCACCATTCGATATGTCGCCCTGCCCCGGAAGACCACCATCGCCTTGTCCGACACGGTGGGATTCGTGCAGCAGTTGCCGCATGCCCTGGTCGCGGCATTCAAGGCGACGCTCGAGGAGGTCCGTCACGCGCAGTGCCTGGTGCATGTCATCGACCGCAGCCATCCGGCCTGGCGGAAACAGGCCGCGGCGGTCGAACGCGTGCTCGATGAGCTGGGGGTGGCGTCGACGCCCCGCGTGACGGTGTACAACAAACTGGACCGCCTCGATGAGACCGCGCGCCGTGGATTGGACGTCATGACCAGGTCATCGGTCGTCACTCTTTCCGCCACGACCGGGGAGGGGCTCCCACGCCTGATCGAAGCCATTGAAACGGCTGTCAACGCGGGGATTGCCAGCTACCGGTTGAGGATTCCGGCCGAGCGGGGCGACCTGTTCGCCCAGTTGCACGCCCACGGCCGCGTGCTGCGTTGTGCGCATCGGCGAACCAGCGTGACGATGGACGTCGAGTTGACCGATGAGGCGATCCGCCTCTGGGGTGGGCAATGGGCTCCGTACTTTGTCGAGGCGCCCCCGGGCGCCGCCAAGAAGGCGACACCGGCCCCTTCGCCCTCCCTCCACGGTCCAGCGGTTCGCAAGTCGGCGATCACGCATCGGTGAACCGTTTCAGCCATCTCCGAGTCAAAGGATGACTGCATCAATGAGACTGGAACGGCAGCGCCGGGATTGGCTGCAGACGCTCGGCTTGTGCGCGGCGGTGATGGCCGCGGCCCTGTCGCTTGACTACGTGTTGAGCCGGGGCGAGTGGAGCGAGACCCCAGGGACCGCGACATCCGGCCAGGAAGCTGCGCACGAGCATCCCACTGTTCCCGTCCCGGATGTGGTGATCACCGGCTTTCAATTCTTGCATGAATTGCCCCGGCCTGCGGTCAAGCCGCTGTGGGAATTGACGGCGGCAACGGCGTCATTATTCGAGCAGAAACAGGAAGTGATCATGGACGCGATCCATGCCGTCTTTACGCCAGGCCAAGCCAGCGGGGTGTCAGGGCTCGAGCTTGACGGAGCCCGGGGACGCCTCGATCTCGGCCGATTGAACTTCGACGTGACGGGATCGGATCATCCCGTCACCGTCCGTCTCGGTGGACGATACCTGCTGACCACCACCCGATTGCGATGGGATAATAGCACGGGGCGGATGACATCGGATCAACCGGTCGAAATCGTCGGGGACGGATTGGCCGTGACCGGCGAGGGATTTCAATGGGTGCAATCGGAAGGCTCGATCTCGATTCTCCGGGATATACACACCGTGGTCACCCAATAGCGGGGAAGGACTGTGCGACTCAGGGCGGCAAGCATCGGCTGGTGGCTCGCGGTCTGGACGTCAACGGCGGCCGTTGCGGCGACGCCGCCGTCCGCAGGGCAGGCCCCGACGGTGGGCGCCAAGACCGGGGAGGTGCGGTCTGACGCCTTTCGCAACAGCCCCATGACCATCACCTCGGAGCGCCTGACAATTCACGATGCCGAGCGACGGGCGACCTTCGAGGGATCGGTGGTCGCCAAACAGGGAGACCTGATATTGCGCGCCGATCGTGTGGATGTCTGGACGGTCGATTCGCCCTCCGCGACGTCTGGAGCCGTGTACGGCGGAAACAACATCTCGGTGATCAAGGCGTCCGGACACGTCGAGGTGACCCAGGAGGACCGGATGGTTCTGGCCGACCAGGCGGTCTACACCCAGGCGACCCAGCAAATTGAAATGACGGGCAATCTATCCGGTCATGAGGGCAGCGGCTACAAGATATCCGGCACGAGCATGGTGATTTATTTGCTTGAGCACCGAAGCGTGATTCAACAGAGTCATGTCGAGATCCCCCCGGCGGCGCTTTCCACGATGCCGGACGGGGCGGGCCCGCAACAACCCTGATCACGCCGGACGGCACGGAGCGACATTCATGGCGTTGGAAGCCAAGGGGTTGAGCAAATGGTTCCGTCGGCGTCACGTGGTCCGAAGCGTCGACGTGGAGCTGAAGGGAGGGGAGATCGTCGGTCTGCTGGGTCCGAACGGCGCGGGTAAAACGACGATCTTTTCAATGATCGTGGGCTTGATCACGCCCTCCGACGGCCGTGTGCTGCTCGACGGGGTGGATATCACCCTCCAGCCGATTCACCGGCGCGCCCGCGCCGGACTGGGGTACCTGCCGCAGGAACCCTCGGTCTTCCAGAAGCTGACCGTCGAAGAAAACCTCACGGCGGTGCTTGAGGTCATGGGCATGGACCGCGCCGCCCGTCGGGACAAAGCCGCCGCGGTGCTGCACGAATTCGGCCTGGCCCGTGTCTCGGGGCAGCGGGCCTATACGCTCTCAGGCGGGGAGCGGCGTCGTTTGGAGATTGCACGAGCTATGCTGACGGAACCCCGCTATCTGCTGCTGGACGAACCGTTCTCGGGGATCGATCCCATCGTGGTCGGGGAGCTGCAACGGTTGTTGCTGAACATCTGCCGGGGCGGATTGGGCATTCTCGTGACGGACCACAACGTCCAGGAGACGCTCCGGGTGACCAACCGGGCCTACCTGATCTACGACGGCCGGGTGCTGCATGCCGGCACGCCGGAACAGTTGGCCGCCGATCCCAAGGTGCGCGCCGTGTACCTTGGCGAGCGGTTTCAATTCCAGGGGAGGCCGCTTGACGGTCGATCCGGCGGAGGATAGACTGGGTGCGGAGCACTGATGCGACCTCGACTTGACCTCAGATTAGCCCAGAAACTGGTGATGACGCCGCAGCTGCAGCAGGCGATCAAGCTGCTGCAATTGACGCGCCTGGAACTGTCTCAAACAATCAGCCAGGAATTACTGGAAAACCCCGTGCTCGAGGAGCTGGCCACCGATTCGACTGACGAGGCGGCCCCGGAGGCCGGCGAGCGTTCCGAATCGTCAGAAGATGTCGGGACTGGAGCAGTCGAACGCGAGGCCGGCGAAGAGCTGGCGTCCCCGTTTGATCTGAACTGGGATGCATCCGGGGATGACAGCCCCATGGAATGGCGTGAAAGCGAGTCGACCGATGCCGCCCTTGAAGACCGGCCCTCCTACGAGCAGACGCTCACCAAGGCGACCACGCTGCACGAGCATCTGCTCTGGCAGCTCAGCGTCAGCGGGCTGGACGATGCCGACAAGGCCATCGGGACCCAGATCATCGGCAATATCGATGATGACGGCTATCTTCGGACCTCGCTGGACGAATTGGCCGTCGAGTGCGGGACGTCCCCCGACCGGATTGAGCGGATATTAATGATCGTTCAAACGTTTGACCCGACGGGAGTCGGAGCCCGCACTCTGCAGGAATGCCTGTCACTGCAGCTTGCGGCCCTGGGCGTATCGGACAGCTTGGCTCAAACCCTGGTGACGGATCATCTCGAGGAGTTGGATCATCCTGACCACGCCGCCCTTGCGGCCCGTGTGGGCTCCACGGCGGACGAGGTGGCCCAGGCCATCCGCGTCATCGAGCGCTTGGAGCCGAAACCGGGCCGTCCCTTTGCGTCCACCGACAACCAGGTCATCATCCCCGACGTCTTCATTGTCAAGGTGGAAGGGGAAGACGAGTTCCGGATTATGATGAACGACGACGGCCTGCCGCGGCTGAGAGTGAATGAATATTACCGCCGGTTGATGCGACGGCCGGGAGAATTGTCCAAGTCGACCCGCTCCTACATCGAGGACCGCTTTCGCGCGGCCTTGTGGTTGATCCGAAGCATCGAACAGCGTAACCGGACCATCTGCCGGGTCACGGCCAGCATCGTCAAATTCCAGCGGGAATTCCTGGACCGCGGTCTGTCGGCGTTGAAGCCGTTGGTGTTGCGGCAGGTGGCTGAGGATCTCGGGCTGCATGAGTCCACCATCAGCCGGGTGACCACCAACAAGTACGCCCAAACGCCGCAGGGATTGCTGGAGCTGAAGTTTTTCTTCAACGGCGGCATCGCGCGCACCGGCGACGGCGAAGAGGCGATGTCCCGCGTGATCGTCAAAGAAATGATCCGCAGCATCATCCAGGGGGAGGATCCGGCCCGTCCCCTCAGGGATGAGGAGATCACGGAGCGTCTCCGTGCGCGCCGCATCGACATCGCGCGCAGAACCATCGCCAAATACCGCGCGATGCTGCGGATTCCCTCCGCGAGCAAGCGGAAACGCGAATCGTCGTGACGCCCACTCCGCTGCAGATCGTGGTCATCAGCGGCCTGTCCGGCTCGGGGAAAAGCGTTGCGCTGAACAGCTTTGAGGACCTGGGCTTTTTCTGCATCGACAATCTGCCCCCCCCGTTGGTGATGACCTTTATCGACCTGTGCGCCGATTCCAGCCACAATATCTCCCGAGTCGCGCTCGGCGTCGACATCCGGGAGGGCGTGTTTCTCGAAAATTTCTTTCAGTGTCACCGGCAACTCGCGCAGCAGGGGCGAAACGTGACCGTCCTGTTTTTGGAAGCCTCCGAGGATGTGCTGCTGCGCCGATTCTCCGAATCGCGGCGGCCGCACCCCCTGGCGAACGGCCGGCCGCTCCGGGAGGCGATCGACATGGAGCGGGACCGGCTGGGAAAGCTCAGGGCCGAGGCCGACCGCGTGATCGACACGTCTCGTCTGACCGTTCATCAGCTCAAGGCCGTGATCACCAATGAGTATCGATCCGGACTCGGGGCTCGAAAACTGCAGGTGACCTTGATCTCCTTCGGGTACAAAAACGGCATCCCGAGTGAAGCGGATCTGCTGTTCGACACCCGGTGCCTCCCGAACCCGTATTTCAACGAGGAGTTGAAGCATCTCTCAGGCGAATCCGAAGCGGTCGGCTCCTTTTTGCTCAATCAGGACCAGACCAAACAGTTTTTGGATCGGCTCTGTTCCTACCTCGATTTTCTGTTGCCGCAATATGAACGGGAGGGCCGGGCCTACCTGAATATCGGCATCGGGTGCACCGGCGGGCAACACCGGTCGGTGGTGACGGCGATCCAAATCGCCCGCCATTTGACTGAAAAGGGTATTTGGCCGGTGATCCGGCATCGGGACTTGAAGTCCTCAAGCGAGCATCAGCCGACATGACCGCGAGGGTGCGACAGCCCGGCCATCGCGTTCCCCGGCTTCGGACATGGCCCAGGCGCCTTTCGCTCGTTCTTCTGTGCGTGGGATGGGGATGCGCGGGGCCTGGTTTGGGCGAACACGCGGACACGCCGGAGTGGCTCAATAGCGTGCTGACGGCCCAAGCCCCCGTCACCATGACGCCCACCATGTCCGTCGCCGACCGACTGACCGAGTTGCGGCGGGCCAAGGAGGCGGCCCATCAGCAGTTGATGAACGAAGTGCTCGCGTTGCGCGTCAAGGACCAGGGAACGATCGCCGAACTGAGCGCCGCCCATCCTCAATTGCGCAAGGAGATCGAGTCGTACGTGGACCGGGTGGCGGTGGTGGATGTGGACCAAAGTTCCGGGACGGCGGAAGTCCGCGCCCGGGTCGAACTTGGCGCCGACCTGCTGGATCTGCTGCATATCAAAAACACACGCCCGCCGGCGGATCGCAACACGCCGTCAACAGGAATCGTGCACCCGCTGAGTTGACGGCCTGCATAGCAATAATGGACAAGTCCGATACCGATTCTGCCGCCCCGCCCCACGACCCTTCTTCCGACGCCACCACTCCCTCTCCCTCCGGCTCGGAAGCCGCTCCGGCTGCGCCAGTCGGCGCCGAGCGGTTGCCGTTGTTTGCCTCCATCCAGCGCATGTCGGTGGCCGAACGGATGCAATTCGCCCGGCGCGCGGATAAAGAGGGACGGGGACTGTTGATCCGCGATTCGAACCGGCAGGTGGCCCTCTCGGCCCTGACGAATCCCAAGGTGACGATCCAGGAAGTGGAACAGTTTGCCAAATCCCGCCAGCTGGACACCGAGATCCTCAGACTCATCGGCACCAACGTGGAATGGTTGAAACAGTATGCGGTTGTCCATGCCTTGGTCGCAAATCCCAGAACCCCCGTTCCGATCGCATTGAAACTGCTCCCCCGGCTCAAGACGCTTGATTTGAAGATTCTGGGCACCGACCGGAATTTGCCCTCGGTGGTCAGGATCGCCGCCACGCGGTTGATGAAGAGCCGGCGTGAAGGGGGTTGAACGGGTCCCGAGTGTTCTGCGTTGCGCGATGACCGGGATCGCTCTCCCGTCATCGCCGTTGTGCCGGCGTGTCGGCTGTCGCGCCTCTTCCCGACGGGCGGAGACCCCGCCGGCGGCCCTCCTGAGCCCCGAACTTCTTCCTCCTTGACAGATTGAAGTCTTCCGGTATACTTAACCCGCAGAATCGATTGCGGATTATAGTGAATATAGTTAACAGGCTGAATAGGCTCAACAGGGTAAATAGAAAAGAACGGCTGCGGCAAGACGAGACACGACGACACGATGCAGTTGAACAAGCACAAAGCGGCCGGGAGCAAAACCAAGATCAAGCCCAAGTACAAGACCCAGGACATCTGCCGTCTCTTTGATATCTCGAAAGCGACCTTGTTCAGATGGGAACGCGAGGGGCTGATTTCAAACGTGGGCAGGGATTGGCGCAACTGGCGGCTGTATGACGACAAGAACGTGCAGGAAATTAAAGCCATCATGCGCAGGCGCAATGCAAAGCGTTGACGAGGATCCGTAGGAGCGCGCCGTGTTGTTGAAGCCAAAACTCAAACCCTTGGTCGGGCTGGACATCGGTTCTAGCGCGATCAAGATCGTACAACTCCGCGAAACCAGGACGGGATATGTGCTGGAACGGCTCGGCGTCCGACAGCTCGAACCCGAGTTGATCGTGGACGGCAGCGTGATGGACGCGGGACCCATCGTGGAGACGATCAAGGGGCTGGCCGCCGATTGCAAACTGAAAACCAAGGATGTGGCCTTGGCCGTATCGGGCCACTCGGTCATCGTGAAGCGGGTCAAATTGTCACCGATGAGCGAAGACGAGTTGGAAGAAATGATCAAATGGGAGGCGGCGCAATACATCCCGTTCGATATCAACGAGGTCAATCTTGATTTTGCGATCCTTGACGGCCAGGCCGGGGACGAGGCGCAAGGAGAGATGAACGTCGCGCTGGTCGCCGTGAAAAAGGACAAGCTGGCCTCCTATACGTCGCTGGTGACCGACGCCGGACTGCGTCCCATCGTGGTGGATGTGGATGCCTTTGCCCTTGAAAATATGTACAGCGTCAATTATGACGCCAGCGCCAATGAAGTGGTGGCGTTGATCAATATCGGCGCCAGCGTCATCAATATGAACATCTTGGTCGGCGGCACGTTTGGGTTTACGCGAGACATCTCGATCGGCGGCAACCGGTACACGGAAACCATCCAAAAAGAACTGAACGTCAGTTACGCGGCGGCAGAAGCGGCCAAGCGCGGCCAGCAGAATCGCGAGGCCGACGTCACGGCGGTCGACAGCATTGTGGCGACGGTCAACAACGAGGTGGCCATGGAAGTCAGCCGGTCGCTGGACTACTTCAGGACGACGACGATGCATGATCACGTGCACAGGCTGGTCTTGAGCGGCGGCGGGGCGAAGGTCAAGGGATTGCTTGACGCGCTTGCGGAGCGGTGCCAGGTGCCGTTGGAGCTGGCCAACCCGTTCAAGCAGATCGAGATCGACCAGAAGGCCGTCAATGCCGACACGCTCAGGGAATCCGGCATCCAGGCCGCCGTCGCCGTGGGGTTGGGGATTCGACGGGTCGGTGACCGATGATTAAAATCAATCTGCTCCCATACCAGAAGGCTGCCAAGGTCCGCCGGCAGCAGGCGATGGAGGTTCAATTCCTCCTGGCCGGAATCATCTTCGTGGTCTTTATTTTGGCGTTGGGATTCTTCTGGTGGTCGTTGAACCAGAAAATCGACGAGTTGACCAAGAGCCGCGACAACATGACGGCGCAGCTGGAGGTGCTCAAAAAGAAAGTCAAAGAGGTCAAGGATGTCGAAGCGAAGAAAAAGCTGGTTGAAAGCAAGATCGACATCATCGCCCAATTGAAGAAGAACCAGCAGGGGCCCGTTCACATCCTCGATGAATTGAGCCGCCACCTGCCCGATCGCGTCTGGCTGGTGGCCTTGACGGAACACGGGGACGCGTTCGATCTGGAAGGCCGTGCCACGACCAATTTCGAAATCGTTGATTATGTCAATAACTTGAAATCATCCCCGTTCATCACAGATATCGCGCTGCTCGAATCCAGGCAGACGGCGGAAGGTGGACTGATGATTTACAGCTTTAAATTGAATTTCAAATTCCATGCCTGACCGGGGAAAGCGCTGATGCCGCTGAACATGTCCCTGTCCATCAGCTCGATGCCGGCCTACCAGCGGCTGATCCTGTTCTTGTTTCTGCTGGTGCTGTGCATCGCCGGTTTCATTTACGTGATTTATCTCCCCAAGCAGGAAGCGTTGGTGCAGTTGAAAAAGCAGATCGCGGGGCTCGATGCCGACATCCGGACCAATCAGGCGCTGGCTGACAAGTTGCCGATGCTGAAGGAGGAGAATGAAAAACTGCAGGAGCAGCTCGCGACCCTGCAGCAGGAGCTTCCTCAGGGGTCCGAAGCGGTGGCCTTGCTCAAGCAGATCGCCGAGTTGGGCGTGAAAAGCGGTCTTGATTTCAAATTATGGCGTCCGGGCCCCTCCCATCCCGGAGGCAACGGCCTCTACGTGGAGTACCCGGTCAATGTCGAGGTGGCCGGCGGGTATCACTCGTTGGCCGGGTTTTTCGATCAGATCGGCCACCTGCAACGCATTGTGAATGTGACCAATCTGAAGATGGGTCAGGCGAAAGTCAGCCAGTCTGACGTGGTGATTCAAACCACCTTTGTGGCCACGGCGTTTGCGGCCGGGCAGGAGTCGCCTCCGGCCACCGCGAAGCCGGCCGCCGCGAAGCCGGGTTGATCGACAAGGATGCATGATCAACGCACAGCGTAAATCGGTGAACCGATCAGTGAACAACGGATGGACCGCTCTGGCCGTCTCGGTCTGCGCATGGCTGTGGTTGGGGGGATGCGGCGGCGAAGCGCCGGCCCCGGCTCCCAAACCACCGGTTGCGCCCAAACCGGCGGTGGCGTCCAAGCCGGGGTCTGTCACTCCCGTTCTCCCCGGAACGCCTTCCGCCCCTCAGACCCCTCCTCCAGCGATGCAAGCGGCGGCCCCGATTCCCGCCCAGGCGCCTGCCTACTCGTATGTGGCGGGCAACCGGCGGGATCCCTTCCGATCGATCATCGTCTCGAAGGGCAAAGAAGCGTCGGTTGATCTGGTGCATCCGCTGCAGCAATATGCGGTGAAGGACCTGAAACTGGTGGCGGTGGTCTGGGGACAATTAGGCTCGAGTGCGATGCTTCAGACTCCGGACGGCAAGGGTTATACGGTCACCGTCGGGACCTCCGTGGGTAACCGGGACGGGGTGGTCTCGAAGATCAAGCCGGATCAGATCGTGGTCAAGGAGCGATACACCGACATTTTCGGGGAACGCAAAGATGAATCGGTCGTGTTGGATCTTCACCTCCCAGAGGAGGGGTTGAAATGAGCCAGTGGTGGACTCGTGCGCTCTTGAGCGGCAGCATGGTGTTCGCGCTCGGATGCGCGGCGCAATCGACGAATCTCAATCCGGAGGCAACGGTCGACTCGCCGATCCGACTGCATGTGGAGACACCATCCGAGGGCGTGCGACTGATCATCGAGGGCGACACCCCGCTGGTCTACACCGCGTTCAGATTGCCCGATCCGCCCCGGCTGGTTCTGGATCTGGCCGGGACCGCGCTGGCCCCGGACCAACAGCCGATTCAGGTCAATCATGGTTCGGTCACAACGATCCGCCCGGTCGCCGGGACGACCGGCAGCCACACCACTCGAATCGAAGTGGGGCTCACGCAGCTGGCCGACTACCAGCTCCGGCCGGATGGCAGCAAGCTGCTGGTGACCATCGCCAATCCCGCAGCTTCGTCGCAGTCGGATACAGGCGCCTCACCAGATCCGACGGCCGCGCAAGCCTCGGAGCCGTCCGGGTCCCAGGGGGCGTCCGCAGCGCCGTCCGACTCGGCGTCGACTGCCAATGCCGCCCTCCCAAAGCCGTGGACGGATGGCGCGTCTTCTCAAGCGACAGCGCCGGCGGCGCAGGCCGATCATGCCCCGGGGTCATCAGATGCGGGCGGCGCGGGCGCGTCCGCCGCGGATACGGCTCAACCGGCGCAAACCGAGCCTGCGGCGCCGTCCGTGGAGAAGGCCCCGGTCGTTCAGGCGGAGACGCCGCCGACGACCTCGACGACGCCCGAGGAGGATGCCACGGCCATCACGGCCGTTCATGTCCATCACGACGGCGCCGGACTGACCATCGCGATCCAAGGGAACGGCCGGTTTCATCCAGCCGCGCTGGTCTTGAGCGGTCCGCGTCTTGTGATCGATCTTCCGGGAACCACCGCCAAGGTCCGTTCCCGCATGGCCGTGAATACGCCGCCCCTCAAGCAGATCAGGATCGGGACGCATCAGGCGCCCCAAAAGGTCCGGGTCGTCTTTGACCTGACCAAACCGGTGACCTACACAATGGCCCAGAAGGCGGGGACTCTGACCGTCTCGCTGACGGCGTCGTCGACGATGCAATCATCGATGGTCGATCCGTCTCCAAACCAGGCGTCCACACCGCCCTCCACCGCTGATCCAGCGCCGGCTCCTACCGCGAAGGAGACATCGACGGCCGAACCGCCGACGGCACCGGCCGCGAAGGAGACATCGACGGCTGCGACACCGGCACAGACGTCACCGCCGGCTGCCCCCACCCCGAAACAAGTGGCGCTTCCCGTGCCGACGCCGCCGAAGAAGTTCATCAACGCGCAGATGTCATCCTCCGACGCCGGGGCCGCCCACCGCCCGGCCCAGCGTTCGTTGGATCTAGGGGAGAAACAATATACGGGCCGGTTGATTTCACTCGATTTTCAGGATGCGGATCTGGACAATGTCCTGCGCCTGATGGCGGATGTGAGCGGATTGAACATTGTCGTCGGGGACGGCGTGAAGGGGAAGGTCACCGTCAAACTGCTCAACGTGCCCTGGGACCAGGCGCTCGATCTGATTCTGAGGACGCACGGCCTGGGACAGGTCCGTGAAGGCAACATCCTGCACATTGACACGCTCGGCAATCTGGCCAAACAGCAGGATGATGAGGCGAAGGCGAAGGATTCGGCGACGAAGGCCGAAGATTTGATCACCAAGGTGTTGTACGTCAATTATGCCGATGCCAAAAAGCTCGTCATCACCCTGCAAAAACATCTGAGCCCTCGCGGCGAGATGACATTCGACGACCGGACCAATACCTTGATCGTCAAGGACATCAGTCAAAATATTAAGGAAATCAGCGGCCTTCTGAAAGTGCTCGACAAGAGGACGCCGCAGGTGATGATCGAGGCGAGGATCGTCGCCGCCGACACGAACTTTGCCAGGGATCTGGGTGTGGCGTGGGGAGGCAGCTTCAGCACGACAAGCGGTCCGTACCAGATTGGGACGGTGACCGGGCCGACGGGCACCGTCTATACGGGTTCCTCCAGCACGCCAACGCCCGGGTTTCTGGTCAACCTTCCGGCGACCGGTCAGGCCGGGCCTCTGGGCAGCCTCGGTTTCACCCTGGGACGATTGACCAATAATCCCATTGCGCTTGATCTGCGCCTGTCGGCCGGCGAAACGCAGGGGGTCGCCAAGACGATATCGGCGCCGAAAGTCATGGTGCTCGACAATCAAAAAGCGAAAATCCAGCAGGGGCAGTCCGTCCCCTACGTGTCCGGAGCCACCTCGGCCTCGGGCCCGACGACCATCTTCGTCGAGGCCAGCCTCACGCTCGAAGTGACCCCGCATGTCACGCCGGACGGCAGCATCCTGATGGATCTCCATGTCACCAACGACCAGCCCGATTACACGACCCCCAACCCCGGCGGGCCGCCCATCCAAAAGAAGGAGGCCAAGACCAACGTGATGGTTAAGGACGGCGACACGATCGTGATCGGCGGGATTTACATCTCTCAGAATTCGGAATCGACGAGCGGGTTGCCGTGGCTGAACAAGCTGCCCTTCTTCAGCTGGCTGTTCAAGCAGACGTCGGAATCGAACACCAATCATGAACTGCTGGTGTTCCTTGTGCCCAAGATCGTGACGTAGGGAGCGTGCCGGAATGTTGCGGTGTCTGAACGCGGGTGAATCGCATGGCCAGATGCTTGCGGCCATTCTCGAAGGGATGCCGGCCGGCGTGCCGGTGACCGAGGACGCCGTGAATGTCGATCTGGCGCGACGGCAACGGGGATACGGGCGGGGCGGCCGGATGAAGATCGAGCAGGACCGGGTCGAGTTCATTGCGGGTGTGCGCAAGGGTCTGACGATGGGCAGCCCCATCGGGCTCCTGGTGCGGAACAAGGACTGGGAAAACTGGAAGGAGATCATGTCGGTGGCGCCGGGCGAGCCCTCGACGGAGCGGGTGGTCACGCGGCCGAGGCCGGGCCACGCCGATTTCGCCGGGGCGGTCAAATACAACCATACCGACATCCGCAACGTGCTGGAGAAGGCCAGCGCGCGGGAGACGGCCATCCGGGTCGCGGTCGGCGCCGTGGCCAAGCAGCTGCTGGCCCAGTTCGGCATGAAGGTCGTCAGTTATACCGTAGAGATCGGCGGCGTGGTGGCCGGCTCGGGGGGGCGGAGTCCCGAGGCATTGTATGATGTGGCCGAACAGTCGGAAGTGCGGTGCGCCGACGCGGCCGCCGAGGCCGGCATGATCGACCGGATCAAGGAGGCCAAGGAAAAGGGCGACACGCTGGGCGGGATTTTCGAGGTGGTCGTCACCCATCCGCCGGTCGGGCTGGGGAGCTACGCGCAATGGGACCGGCGGCTCAACGCCCGCCTGGCCTTCGCCCTGATGAGCATTCAGGCGATGAAAGGGGTCGAGATCGGATTGGGGTTTGAAACGGCCCGCCGGTTCGGCTCGCAAGTGCATGACGAAATCTTCTACGGCGAGGAGGCGGCCGCGGCGACCGGCGGCCGGTCTCAGGGGAAATTCTATCGGAAGACGAACAACGCCGGCGGGTTCGAGGGCGGCATCACCAACGGTCAGGATATCGTCCTCCGGGTTGCCATGAAGCCGATTTCGACGTTGTATTCGCCGCTGCAGAGCGTTGATATGAAAACCAAGGAGCCGTTCAAGGCCGCGGTGGAGCGCTCGGATATCTGTACCGTGCCGGCCGCCGGCGTGGTGGGCGAGGCGGTCGTGGCGTTTGAAATGGCCGGCGCCATGATCGAGAAATTCGGCGGGGACAGTTTGAGCGAAATGAAACGGAATTATGACGGCTATATGAACACGGTGGAGGAGCTGTAACCGCCGGCCGTTCCGCCTGGGCGATGTGGGGGCATTGATCGTATTGAGGCGTCATTGACATTCAGCTGCGCATCGGAGTGGCGATTCGAATCGAGGAGAAACACGTGGTGTTGGTGGGGATGATGGGAACGGGCAAAACAGCGGTCGGTCGCGCGTTGGCCCGGCGGCTCAAGCGGCCCTTTTACGATTCGGACCGCCTGATCGAGGAACGCGAAGGGCGATCGATTCCCGCCATCTTCCAATCGGACGGAGAAGCCCATTTCCGCGATCTGGAGGCGGCGGTCATCCGTGACGTCGTGGAGAGACCGGTCGGAGTGATTGCGACCGGCGGGGGCGCGTTGGTCAGGGAAGAAAACCGCTCCGCGCTTAAACGGCGGGGCGTGCTGGTCTGGTTGAAGGCCGATCTGGAGACGATGGTGAGCCGGACGAGGGGAAGATCGACCCGGCCGATGTTGGATGTGCAGGACCAACGGGCGCAGCTGGGCGACCTGCTGGCGGCCCGGACGCCGTTCTATTCCGAGGCGGCGCTCAATGTCGAGACATCGGGACGGACTGTTCGTGAAGTTGTGGAGACGATTATGAATCGGTTAGGGGGCGGTAGCATGGATCGACTGGAGGCACAATGAAACGACTCCTTGGCATCGTGGTCATCAGCCTGCTTAGCATTACAACACTGGGTGGGTGTGGGTCGGATGCTAGTTCTGAGGCGGTGGTCATTACCACGACGACTCCCCCAGCCAGTTCTACATTAGACCCTTCAAGTGATATCGGAGTTATCGGACCGGTGCAATTCGTGGTTCAAAAAAGTTCGAGCGACACGACGCCTGTCCCTCATGTAAAGATTCGGCTCTTTGGAGGCGGAGCAGGAACGGCTGCATATACCAGCCCTACTTCGACTCCGCCTGGTGCTATGGGGTTTTTATGGAAAGATAATAACAGGTCAATACTGGCGGGTGACGGTTCTGAGTGGGACACGGAGACAGACGACACCGGCGCTGTGGAGGTCTTTCTGGGTGGGACGACGGTTGCTTGTGGATCTGCAACGACTAATATTAATGCTTCATTGGGCGTTACGGCGGTCATATCCTCGTCATCCATGCCATTTGATTTCACCTTTGCCATTCAATGTCCTTGATGGGTGAGCGTGGCGGTCTCATTTGCCGATCGAGTCGATGGCTGAGCACGTCTGATCGCCAAGCATTGTCATTCCTGTCTGTCTCATGACA
>DATIZH010000018.1:0-1551 GCA_035517195.1 Nitrospiria bacterium
CGTCACGCCCGTCTGATCCATTTCTTGCATGAGGCTGGGTGCGTTGATCGAGTTCGGGGGCGGGTTGTAGTCGATGCCGAAGTCCGATCCGCCCATGATCCGGAAGTAATTGGGGTCGCTGGGATGGCCCAGCGAGTAGTAGTTGTTCGCGTATCCGTACGTGTTGATGAGGGCGTTGATGTACGGCGCGTTGGGGCTGCCGAGGATGTCGCCGACGCCCTTGTTCTCCATGTAGATCAGGAACACGTGATCCAGTTCGCCGACGTGGGACGTCGGAGAGTCGACATCTGCGCCTCCCATCAAATCAACGGGGCGACTAGAGAACCGCTAACTGTATTTCACAAGACCCAGGAGTGTGAAGCCCTAGGTTCTCGGCGGTGGCCGACTCTTCACACACGCCGCTGCTCCGTGGTGGCTGGGACAACGACCTCGATGAGGCCTGTGTCCACGTCATAGACCAGGCCTGATACGAGCAGGTCGGGCGGCAGCCTATGCCGCGCTATTTCGACATCGATCCTCACGGACGCGTACGGGTCATCCACAGCCTTGCTATCGAGATCTGCCACAGGGATCTCGAAGAAAGCGGCCAACTGCTCGGGGTAGCTGGCCAGGCGACGGATCCCGCAGTCCGTGTGGTGCAGGATCGCCAGGTGGCCCCCGCTGGCCGACTGGCCAGCGCCGAGCCGGCCGAGCAGTGTCCACGAGCGCAGAGCTTCGGGGGTAACTCGGCCGCCGACGTTGCGCATGACGACTGCCTCACCGAGCTTGAGTCCTAGCACGTCGCTGGGGTCAACCCGAGAGTCGACACACCCGATCACCCGCAGTGCCGGGTTGGTCGGGAAGGGAAGACCCTTGAATGCTCCGCTGGCGGCGAACGTAGCGTTCCGTTGGACGAGCTCGGGTGTGTAGATGGTCATATCTGAGTGGCCTTTCAGGACTGCACGAAGGCCAGGAGGTCGGCGTTGATCGTGTCCGGCTGGTGTGGCGTTCCGCCGGTAATCACGGAGAGTGCCAGAACGTCCGACAGACGGGTCACTAATGCGCCGACGTCGAGGCGTTCATTTGGGTACGGGTTCTGCGGGCGCGCCATATCGCATTGTCCAAACGGGTACCTGGCCGGGCGTGTACTCATTACCTGCCCAGGGCGTACCGCAGATGTGTAAATACGCGTAGGGCGTCTTATCGAACATCACCCATGCGCCGGCATCTCGTACGGTGTTCGGGAGGCCGTCACGCGTCGCATCGTATGGCCACATGATCATCCAGTGCGGGCCGATGGGGATGGCAGGACTGGATTTGTCGAACGGATCGGTGTTGCTGTGTTGCGTTGCGCCGCAAAGCATGTAGATGATCCCGGGGGCCGTATTCGTCGGAGCCGGCTTGCCGGCCATGATATCTCTCATCCATTGCAGACCCATGGGATCCGCGCACATAGGCACGTTGCCGATTTCATTCTCGTCACCTGGGAAACACACCCACTGGTTGGTTCCCTGACGAAGCACTACGGTGTTGCCTTGCGCATCCATCTCCGCAACGGTGGCGTCCTTGGTG
>DATIZH010000019.1:0-53420 GCA_035517195.1 Nitrospiria bacterium
TGGTTAACTATCCACTCTTTCCGGAAGGAAGAAAGTATCACGATCCAAGCCGCACCGCGGCAATTCCGCGGTGTGCTCAGGTGTGGTGCCTTTCAGTGAAAATGTTTATTGAAGAATGCGGTGACCAAACCGAATTGCTCACCAAAAGCTAAGGATAGAAGATAACCGATTGTTATGAAAATACCAAGCAAAAAAGCTGCCTCCAAGAATAGATACCTAATGCGTTTGGTCGAGATCTTCTGATGTGCGGTAGATCGCTCAACTTGTTCTCTAGCGTGTCTCAGAGAAGGAATATTCTTTATAACCTCTGTAACCGCTTCTCCGATACTTTGATAGATTACGAAGAAGATCGGACCAACAACACAAGAAAGAATCCATCCTAGAACAGTACGCGGCCAGATCCAAAAAGCAAAGAAGCCGATGAAGACCAAAAAGATCCAGATCACAGTAAATACGGCTAATGTAGAGAGTGCGGATACCAAGTAGATTACCCCTCCTTAGAAGAGGCTAACGTCCAAAAAGCTGAGGCTTCGCCAATGTCTGTTCGTTCAGTCGATAGCACCGCTGAGCACTAGTTTTAATGATAGTTTCGGACCGATTTTAGTCCTGGTGGGCAGATAAATCAATCACACGATGTATTGCTTTGCGTGTGTAATCTGCAATCTTGCCGAAGATTTTCTGGATGTCGGTTACCGGAAGAAATCAACGACTTCTCATAAGCTGTCTGATTGATCAAGCCTTGATTTCGATTCCTGAAGATTCCAGGGGGGGAGAACATTTTGTTCGGCTGCCAATGAGGTCAGCGTTATCCTCAGAATGGCGAGGTACTATTCTGAGAGCGTCCGGCCTCTATTACCGTTCACAAGAAGCGGTGCCGTTGCCGTTCGAAGCCGGCAGGTCGGCGCAATCGGGAGCGGGTTCCTTGGGCTGGGGATACCGGTAGGTCTTGCCTTCGTAGTTTTTGATCACGGCGCTCTCCGGCGAGAGGCCGATGAGCGTCTGGGGCGTGACGGGCACCTTGCCGCCGCCGCCCGGCGCGTCAATCACATATTTCGGCACGGCGAAGCCGGTGGTGTGGCCCTGGAGCGCGTCCATGATCTCCAATCCCTTTTCCACCGTCGTCCGGAAATGCTCGGTCCCTTTGACCAGGTCGGCTTGGTAGAGATAATAAGGTTTGACCCGGATCGTCAGCAGCTTGTGCATCAACTGCTTCATGATCTCCGGATCGTCGTTGATGCCTTTTAAGAGCACCGTCTGGCTGCCCATCGGAATCCCCGCGTCGGCGAGCAATCCGCAGGCATTGGCAACTTCCGGCGTGATCTCATCCGGATGATTGAAATGGATGTTCATGTAGAGCGGATGGAATTGCTTGAGGATGGCGCATAGTTCCGGTGTGACCCGTTGCGGTAGCGCGCAGGGGACGCGTGTGCCGATCCGGAGGACTTCAAGATGGGGAATCGCACGGAGCGACCGGAGAATCCGTTCCAGCAGTTCATCCTTGACCATCAGCGGATCACCGCCGGAAAGAAGGACGTCGCGGATTTCGGGATGCTGGCGGATATAGTCGATGCCCGCCTCGATCGTCGCCGTTGAAATGATGCCGGGTCTGCCGATGATCCGCTTGCGGGTGCAGAAGCGGCAGTAGATCGGGCATTGAGTGGTCACCATCAGCAGGACGCGGTCGGGATAGCGGTGGACGAGGCCGCGGACCGGGCTGTCGGCCTCTTCGGCGAGCGGGTCTTCATAATGGGCTTCGACGCCCGGCTCCATCTCGGCCGCCGAGGGGACGACCTGCAGCGCGAGCGGTGCCCCCTTTTCCTTCATCAGCCGCACGAAGTAGTCATTGATCCGGACGGGATAATCGGCGATGGCGGCATTCAATTTATCCGGCACCTCGCCCGGCTGCACCTCCACATGCCGGGCAAGACTTTCGGCGTCGGAGACGCCGTCTCGAAAGAGCTTGAGCCAGATCGGTTCAGTCATCGCAGAATCGTCACGCCGCGGCCTCATCGCCGCGCACCGCGCAAGGGGCGAGAATCGCCTCGCTCATGCCGTGCAGCAGTTTTTTGTCCATCGGACAGAACGTGGCGAGCACGCCGCCCAGTTGGATGGTATCGCCCGACGAAAAATAGTAGGGTGACAGCCTGACCCGGCCTTGAATCTCGACCAGACGGTCGGTCTCCGGCTCCCAATACGACATGGGATAGGCCCGGCCTGAAACAAACGGCTGCAGAATATAGGGTGTCTGCGGAAAGCTCTTCAACGCCTGCTGCACCGCCTCGGCCCAGTCGTCCTGCGACAGGTCATGGCCGACGACGACGCCGCGGCTGCCCCAGGCCAGCGGCGAAAAGCCGGACGGTTTTAAAATGAGCTGCCGTTCCTTTTGCGTGGTTCGGCTCAGTTGCTCCCAGCTGGTGACGGCTTCGCCCTCGAGCTCCAGCCCCGGGATGACGGCATGGGGCGGCAGCGGGGAGGGATCGACGATCCAGGTCGGCGGAATCATGGCCTGCAGCACCGCCAGCGTCTCCGACGGCAGCGCAGCCTGCCAGAAGGCGCGCAGGGCGGGATGATGCAGCAGCGCAAAGGCCAGCTTCTCTTCAAGATAACTTTTGGGCGGCGGCGTCATGGCGACCAGCCCCTTTTTGGCGGCGTAGAGCAGCAGGTCGGCCTTGGGGATGTTTTTCAGATCGAACAGCTCAAAAAATCGATAGAGGACGTCGATCCGGCGGGATCGGCCGTTGACGTCGCATTCGAGCTGCCGTTCGGTGAACCGGATCGCCTCTGGCGGAAGACAGACCGCGTCAACACCGTGCCCTGCAAGTCCCTCGGTCAGCCAGGCCATTTCGGCACGATAGTCTCGCGATTCCTCCGATACGACAATGGCCAGTAGGGGCGCAGCCTGCTGCGCCCCCACGCTCGCATGGGCCTGATGGCGAGCCGCCACGTCCCTGATCATGGCCGCAAACCCTTCCACCATCCCGTTGGGGCCGCCGATGATGGGCAAGGGCGCAGCAGACTGCGCCCCTACATTCGTATACGTTTGGGCCAGCGCCGCCGTCAACCCGATCCCGCCGGGCACGGCGTCTAATTCTGTGATGGCCCACCCCGCTCCCGTCGCCGGGATGGGGCGTCTGGATGAAAATGGGGTCGCGGCGGGAATGATGTCCGGTCGGATGATGCCGGGCAGCTGCTGCTTGAACCGGTTCATCCGTCCGTAGTCAATGATCGTATCGGGTTTGCCCTGATCGAAATAGCGGGTCACCCAGGCCATCTGCGGCCCTTTCCGACCGGCGTGATAGAGCTGGTTGACGGCGCGGTAGAAGGTCTGCAGATGGCCGCCCAGCGCTTCAAAAAAATCGGCCTCGGCCCTGGTCAGCCAGAAGGGCTCGGGCGAGACCCGCCAGGTGACGGCCGTCGGCAATGCTGCGGGTTGAGCGGAAGTCTGTTGGCCCGGCAGGGACGGATGAAGGAGGCCAGCGTCGACCATGGCCCGGCTGATCGACCGGCAATGATCGAGGCGAATCGATTCCGGAGCGGACAGGGCCGTTCCCTCTTTATGCCTGGGAGAATCGCAGGTTCGAACGGCCACGCCGAGGGTCCGGTCGGACGGCGCTAAACAGCCACAACCCTCTGAATTTCAGGAACTTTGGCTTTAATGCGCTTCTCAATGCCCATGGTCAGGGTCATACTGGAGGAAGGACAACCGCCACAGGCCCCCTTCATATGCACCGTCACCACGCCGTCGGGTGAAATATCGACCAGATCGCAATCCCCGCCGTCCATTTGCAGCGCGGGCCGGATCGAATCGATCACTTCCTGAACCCTGGGGGCCAGCGGGGACGTCAGCGTTTTCGGTGTCTGGGGTGCATCCATGAACGACAGCCTCCTGTGAGGTTGGCTTTTCCGTCGGACAAATCATCTTAACACGCGTGTCCTGGTCAATCAAGGGTTTGAAGGATCGAAAGGCAGAGGCAAAAAGCAAGAGCGGAAAAAACCTACACCCGGACGCGGCGGACCGGTCGGTCAGCCGTCTCCTCTTCGACTTGACCGATCACGCGTACCAGCCGGTCTGGGTAATTGGTCATGATGCCGTCCACCCCCTTCCGAAGGAGCTGACGCATCTGCAGCGGCCGATTGATCGTATAGCAGTAGACCTTCAGGCGGTTGGCGTGCGCCTGTCGGAGCACGGCCGGGGTCGTCCATTGACCCTGCAGAATCAGCGCCGACGCCTGCAACCCTTTGGCCTCGGTGAACTGCTCCTGGGCGACGCGTCCCTCGATCAAATAGCCCAGCGGAAGAGAGAAAAAGCGTCGGCGCAGCGCCCAAAGCGCTTTGTGCGTGAACGACGAGCAGAGAAGGCGTTTTTCAGCCCGTAGCTCCGTGATGACGGCGGCGATCCGGTCGATCATTCGATGCAACTCGCCGGGACCGCTGGGTTTCACCTCGATGTTGACGGTGACCGTGTCCGGTATGGCGGCCAGGGCTTCGGCGAGCGTCGGAATCCGCTCCCCGGTGTATTCCGGCGCGAACCAGCGGCCGGCATCCAGCTGCCGCAGCTGGTCGATGGTCAGCTGGTTGACCCGGCGGGGATCGCCGGCCGTACGGGTGAGCGTGCCGTCATGGATGACGACCGGCATTTCATCCGCGCTGAGCCGGACGTCCAGCTCGATCATCTGACAGCCCAGCTCGACGGCCTTGCGAAAGGCAGGCAGCGTGTTTTCAGGGGCGTACCCTGACGCGCCCCGATGCGCGATGATCATCGGCAGGGCGGCGGAGGCGGCGTCCTGGCGCCTCATGATCTGTCCATCAACCTTGGGCATAGAGCCGAATGCGGCGATTCCGGTTCAGGCAATTGATTTTGAGACTAGCACAGGGTGGTGGGGGTGTCAAAGCGGGGTCAGCTCGGATGCAGGCGGCGAAAACGAGTATAATAATCGACGGACGGCATCGTCACGGTGACAGGGAGAGAAACCTCATGGCACAACAACCGGCGGGACCGCAGATCACGATCGAAATCGATGAGCTCGTCGCCAGGGGCACCTACGCGAATCTGGCGATGATCTCTCATACCGAGTCGGAATTTTTGTTTGACTTTCTTTTTTTGACCCCCCAGCAACCGAAGGCCAAGGTGCTCGCCAGAATTATTTCGAGTCCGGGCCACACCAAACGGCTGCTGATGGCGTTGCAGGACAATGTCAAACGGTATGAGGAACAATTCGGCGAGATCAAGGTGCTCCCCGATGAGCAGAAGCGGATCGGGTTCGCGAAACCCTAGCCGGTTGGCATCGGGCCCGATCCGGTCGATCGTCGCGTCGCTGGCCTTGCTGCAGTGCCTGTCGGGCGGCTGGCCGGCCGCGGCGCCCGCGCAGGCGGCTGAACCGTTCGTCGAGCTTCATGCGATCGAGCCGGAATCCGCGCCGGCCGGAGGGGGGAACGCCGCGTCGGCCCCCGACAGCAGGCTAGTGATCGACGGCAGCGCGGCCGGCGACGATTTCGGCAGCGCCGTCATCGACTACGGACGGGGAGAGGCTCCATCCCAGTGGGTCCCGATCGCCACGCTCAAACATCCGGTCACCAACAACCGGCTGGCGGTCTGGGAGACGAAGACACTGCCTGTCGATCACTACACCGTTCGCGTGACGGTCTATACCAGCACGGGGCTGTTTCAACGGGCCCAACGCGTGGTTGATCTGAACAACTGGCGGTCCGATCTCTCCGTCCGGCAGGTCGTGTGCCGCCTGGACGGCGCCACGGTCACGGTCGCCGTCGACGTCGTCAATCAGGGGCGGCAGCCGCATCTGGATCCCGTGGCGATGACCGTGGGCTTGTTGAACGATCCTCCATCGGACCGCGCCCCCCTGGTGCGACTCGCCCGATGGGAGTTGAGCGGACCGCTGCCGGCTGGAGGGCAGGCCAGCAAAAGCGGCTCCGTCGTCCTGCCGCCGACCATTCAGCCGGGCCGGTATCGGGTCGCGGTCGTGGCGGATGACGGCGGAACGGCCGCCGGCGCCGGCCGGACCACCACACGCGCCATTGCCGACACCGTCCTCGAGGTGGGGGCGGACCTGGTCATGACACAGTTGAAAGCCGCGCTCACGCCCGACGGCGCGGCGGTGACCGTCACCGATGTCATCGTCAACCGCGGGCTGCTGCCGACCCCGGCGGCGACGACCGTGGTCTACTACCTGTCAACCGATGGTGTCATCCAGCCGGCTGACACCCTGTTGGGGCAGCGGCCCCTGCCCCCCCTTCGCCCCGGCCAGCAGTCCACCGAGACGACCCGTCTGCCCCTGCCTGCCGGTCTGCCGCCGGCGAACTATTTTGTGCTGGGGCGGGTCAATCCGCCGCTCTCGACTGGGGAGACGACCGCGTCCTCGACGAAGAGGCGCGTGGTCGAGATGGATGTGACCAACAATGATTATTGGGGCAGCCAAATTACGCTCGGCCCCGATCTGGCGGTCACGGAAGTGGCCGTCCGAATAGATCCTGAGCAGCGCCGGCTGGTGATCTCCGATCAGATCAAGAATCTGGGTCGATATCAGGCAGCCGGACCGGCCACGGTGGCCTATCGTCTGCTCAAGACGGAGGAGGAGGACACCGGGGCCCCACCCCCCATTGCGATTCAGGGCGCCCCCGTGATCGGCCAGCGGGAACTGGCCGGCACTGTGGCTCCGGGTGATGAGCGGAATGCGGTCACCGACCTGCCGCTGCCGGATGGCCTCTCGGCCGGCCGGTATCAGGTGGTGGTACAGCTTGATCCAGACCAACGGTTGTCCGACAGCCATCGCGCCAACAATCAGAGGATCAGCGATCCGTTGGTCATCGGCCACGATCTCGAGGTGGCCTCCCTGTCGGCTGAACCCTCCCCGGACGGTCTGCAACTGAAGGTGACGGATACGGTGGCCAATCACGGACTGCTTCTGGCCGACGGACCGATCATCGTGCGTTATCTGATGCAGGATGAGCCGATTTCGGAGGGATCGAAGCGGACGGACACGGTGATCGGTGAGCGGACGATCGACGGCGGCCTGACGCCGGGGGGGCGGTCGACCGGCACCGTCATGATAACGCTGCCGGACAATGCCGGCGCCCGCCGGTGGCGGCTGGTCGCGGAGGTCTCGGGTCCGGGAATGGATACCCGCCGGGACAACAACCGGCGCGCGACGGACAGTCTGATCAATGAAGGCGTCGATCTGGCGCTCGGGAAAACGGCGGCGACACTGTCGCCGACGGCCGACCGTCTGACGGTGACCGACATGGTGAGCAACTACGGCCGCGCCTCGCTGAACCGCCCGGTTCGCGTGGTCTATGCCTTGTCGACCACGGGGCTCATGGACGGCCATGACACGGTGCTGGGCGCGCGCACGATCACCGCACTGGCGGCGGACGGAGACTCGACGTCGACGACGACGCTGACCGTGCCGCCGACGCTCGAGCCGAACCGCTACTTCGTCGTCATCCAGGTTGATCCAGACCGGCGGGTGGCGGAGCTCAAACGGGACAACAATATCGCCGCCGGCCAGCGCATCACCATCGGCCCGGACCCGGTGCTCGAATCGGTCAACGCGACACTCAAGCCGGACGGCACGGCGGTGGCGGTGCAGGTGACGGTGGCCAACCGGGGCAACCGTCCCAGCGGCCCTGTGGCGCTCACGTTCGGCGTGTCGTCGAAGGACAACCGGTCGGAATCGGTCATCGAATTGGGACGCGAATCGGTGACACCGCTGCCGCCGGGTCACCGCGCCACGCCCGATTTCGTCTTGCCGGTGCCTGCCACGTTGCCGGCCGGCTCCTATTTCGTGACCGCGCGCCTCGAAGGGCAGCCGGGCAATCAGCCGGCGGCGGTCACGCCGGCCGCGCTCCCACTGGGCCCCGACCTGCTCACCCAGGAATTACAAGCCCAATTGACCGGTGCGGGCGAGCAGCTCAAGGTGAGCATCACCGACACGGTCGTCAACGAGGGGAATCAGGGGGTGGCGCGTTCTTTTGCCGTCAGTTATTTTCTCTCGACCGATTGGACACTGGACCGGGACGATATTCCGCTCGGCCAGCGGACCATTGACGCCCTGGCCGCGCACGGGCAGAACCGTGCCACCGTACAATTCGCCGTGCCGGTGCTGACAATCCGGACGGGGCGCTACTTCGTGCTGTCCCGGATCGATCTGGAAGGGACGGTGCAGGAAAGCGACCGGACGAACAATCTCAGGCCGACGGTCGAGGGATTGTTGATCGAACGGTATGAAAGGCACAAGAAGGGACCCGACATGCCTGACGTGTATTCGGGAGGGCAATGAGGGCAAAGAGGATTAGAGAAGAAAAGTCGGATTAATGGAGCAACGGCGGATTAATGGGGAAGAAGCAGATTAAGGATTAAAGAGGTAAGGGATAGAGGGATACATTGCACTCAATCTTGTCCCTTAATCCGCCTTTTCTTTACTAATCCGCATTCAACTCTTTGCCGTATACGGACACACCTGCCGATAGGCGCAGTACTGGCAGGCCAGATAGGTCGGCGTCGGCTCGAAGTTCGCCGCGCGGATTCCGTCGCCGACGGCCAGGACCGTCTCCCTGGTTTTCTCCAGAGCATCGTGATCACGGGTCGCCCGCCCGATCAGCCCCGAGTCGAGGAAATGCAACTGGACCTCGTCCGGCGGACGTCCGTTCGAGGCGTCATAGGCCAGCGCGTAGATGGACAACTGCAGGCTGATGCCGGCCTCCTTGTCGGCCTTTTTCTGATCCTGCACGGCCGAGGACTTGTAATCGATGATGACGGACCGGCCCTCCCGCTCGTCCAATCGGTCCCACCGGCCGGTGACCATGTTGGGGCCGACGGGGATGCGAAAACTCCGCTCGACCGAAGTCGGCAGGGCGCCGGCGGCCTCCTCCCGTTCGTAAAAACGGGCAAGCGCGGCCTTGCCGGCGGCAAAGCGCCGCTCCTCGTGCGCACGGTCGATGAAGCCGGCGGAGCCCCCGCTTTTCCACATCGCTTCGAACTCCCTGTAGAGGTCATCAAGCACCGGCCGCTTGCCGTCGAGCTTGGCGTTCAGATAGGCGGTGATCGCCTGGTGCAGCGCGGCGCCGTAGATCACGGTGTGGTGCTGATAGAGCAGCTTGGACCACCGCAGGATGTGGTTGAATTTGTATTTGAGCGGGCAGGTGAGGTAATCGTCGATCTTGTAATAGCTCAGCTGCAGGGGGGCGCTCGCCTCCAACGGCTGGCCCAGCAGGTCGGTCGCCGGGGCCGGCACCGCCTGAGGGGGCGCGTGCCGTTCGATCGACTCGAGCGGCGAGCTTTTGACCGGGCTGATCGTCTTGGGATTCAGCTCCAGCGCCTCCACGACGAACCGGCTGACCTTGCGGATGCGGTCGGTGCCGAAATCGCGCGCGCTCGTGAGAAAGAGCTCGTCCCTTGCGCGGGTCATGCCGACATAGAAGAGCCGCCGCTCCTCCTGAAGATGAATATCCCCCTCCGGCAGCAGATCCTTGATCAGCCCTGGCGGCAATTCGATCGCCTCGCTTCGGTCCCTTGACGGAAACCGCTGCTCCACCAGGCTGACGAGAAAAACGACGGGGAATTCGAGCCCCTTCGCCTTGTGGATCGTCGTCACCGTGACGGCGTCGGCGTCGACGTCCGCCTGCGCTGTGGAGGGGTCGTCGCCCGCTTCGATGAGCAGGTCCAGGCGGTCGACAAAGGCCTGGACGGTGGGATGGTCCGCGTGCAACGTCTCGAACCGCCGGATGACGTCAAAGAAGAGCGCGATGTTCTGCATTTCAGCGGCGGCGCGCCCGGTCCGCGATTCATTCAACCGTTGCAGCCAACCGCTCCGCTTGAAAAATTCATACAGCACGGCGCCGGCGCTCTGCCGGCGGGCCAGTTCCTGAAAATCCTTGAGATCGGAGACCAGCCGCGCGATGGCCGCCCGTCCGTCCGGCGACAACTCGCGGGTCGCCGTGCCCTCGTTGAGGCGCCGGAAGATCGTGTAGAGACTGACGCGCAGGCGGTGGCACAGCCATGTGCACTCCGTCAAATCCTCCATGGGCATGCCGTAGATCGGCGACCGGGCGAGATAATGCAGGTGGAGAAAATGATGCGGATCGACCAGCACGCGCAGAAACTCGATAAGCAGCCGCACCTCGTCCTGATCATAGAGGCCCCGGCTGCCGGAAAAACGCCAGGGCACGCCGGCCAGGTTCAGCGCTTTGAGGTACGGATCGGCGTGATCATTGCCGCGCACCAGAATGGCGATGTCCCGGTAGGCGCGGGCGCCGCCGTCATGCGCCTCCTTGATCCAGCGGGCGACGCCGTCCGCTTCGGCCGAAAGCGTGTCAAAGTGCAGGTGACGGACCGGCGGGGCCGACGGAGCGTGCCTGGAGGCCAGCAGCCGCTTGTTGATGCCCTCGTGCACTTCCAGCCGCTCGGGGTCGTTGTGGCGGACCAGGCGGTAGGCGGAATCGAGAATCGGCTGGGTCGACCGGTAGTTGTCCGACAGCACCACCCGCTTGGCGTCGGGATAGTCCCGTCCGAACATCAGGATGTTGCTCATGGCCGCGCCCCGGAACCGGTAGATGCTCTGATCGTCGTCCCCGACAACGGTCAGGTTGCGGCGCTGGCCGCCCAGCAGTTTGACCAGCAGATACTGGGCGTAGTTGGTGTCCTGAAACTCGTCGACCAGGATGTAGCGGAAGCGTTCCTGGTATCGGGCCAGCACGGCCGGATGCTCGCGCAGGAGTTTGAGCGTCAGCGTGACCTGGTCGCCGAAATCGATCAGCCCGGCCGCACCCAGCAGCTCCTGATAGCGCGCGTAGCAGCGCGCCACCTCCAGCTGCTGGGCCGCCTCATCCCGCCGGAACTCGCCCCGAGCCGGGTCCGAATCGTTGGAAGCGTCCGACATGCCCTGCTCCGCGTAGCGCACGTAATCGTCGGGGGAGACATCCTCGTCCTTGGCTCTGGACATGGCGGTCAGCAGCGCCTGCAGATGCCTGGTGGGGTTGCCCAGCGGCCGGAAGCGCTCCAACGGCAGCTCGAAGAGGTGCTCGCGCAGAAAGAGCAGCTGCTCTGGCCGGGTCAGGACCTGAAACGACGATGGAATGCCGAGCAGGAGCGCATGGTCGCGCAGCAACCGGTCGCCGAAGGCGTGAAAAGTGGACATCCAGACGTCCGTGTAGCCGTATGGGACGAGCTGGTCGACCCGTTCTTCCATCTCTTGGGCGGCCCGCTCCGTGAAAGTCAGGGCCAGAATCTCCTCCGGTCGGGCCCGTTTGGAGGTGATGAGGTGGGCGATCCGGCGGGTGAGGACCAGCGTTTTGCCTGTGCCGGCGCCGGCGATGATCAGCAGCGGCCCTTCGCCGAATTGCACCGCCACCTGCTGGGCGTCGTTCAGTGCCTGATCGCTCTCAAAGGGCAGCTGGAGCGTCTGTTCCATAGTCATGGAGCATTATAGAAAAAAAGGTGGCCGAGTGGCTAGAAGACCATTTCGGGTTCATGACGTGCTCCTGCGATTCGGCGGCTCTTTCCCCTTGTGTTGACACCCGAAAACTCGCTGTGTTACAGTCGCCCCCGCTTGCGCAGACCGGGTGAAGCGCGAGATCCGATTCGAGTACCGCCAGTTCCGGGTTCCCACGCACTGATACAGAAAGGTTGAACGCATGACACTGGAATCACTCACTTTGGTGTTTGCTCTTCTTGCGGCGGCCGTCGGGGTCGCCTACGGCATCTATTTGATTTTCTGGGTGATGCGGCTGGAGACCGGCAGCGACCGGATGCGGGAAATCGCCGCGGCTGTTCAAGAAGGCGCGCAGGCCTATCTGAACCGCCAATACCGGACGGTGGCGATGGTGGCGGCCGTCCTCTTCGCGCTCATGTGGATCGCCGGCATCTGGTCGGATCGTTTCGGTCTGTTGACCGCGGTCGGCTTTCTGATCGGCGCGGTCGCCTCCGCGTCGGCCGGCTATGTCGGCATGAAGATCGCCGTCCGCGCCAATATCCGGACGGCCCAGGCGGCGCATGGCGGACTGAACGCGGCGCTGCAGGTGGCGTTTAAAGGCGGCGCTGTGACGGGCTTGCTGTTGATCGGCCTGGGGCTTTTCGCCGTCACCGGATTTTATTATGTCGCCTCCGCCCTCGCCGGGCCGGAGAAGGCGACCCACGCGCTGCTGTCATTGGGATTCGGGGGCAGCCTGATTTCGGTCTTCGCCCGCGTCGGCGGGGGAATCTTTACCAAGGCGGCCGATGTCGGGGCCGATCTGGTCGGCAAGGTCGAGGCGGGCATTCCTGAAGACGACCCGCGCAATCCCGCCGTGATCGCCGACAACGTGGGCGACAACGTGGGAGATTGCGCCGGCATGGCGGCCGATCTGTTTGAAACCTATGCCGTGACGACCGTGGCGGCCATGGTGCTGGGCTTCACCCTCTTCAAGGGCGCGCCGGCCCCGCTGGTCTATCCATTGCTGCTCGGCGGAATCACAATTTTTGCGACGATTATCGGCATCTGGTTCGTGAAGGTCGGCGAAGGCGGAAGCATCATGGGCGCCCTCTACAAGGGTTTGTTTTGGGCCGGCGGCGTGGCGGCGGTGGCGTTCTACCCCGCCACCACCTGGCTGATGAATGGGGTCGGCGGCGTGACCGGCGCGGCCTACTACGGCTGCGCGTTGGTCGGCCTGGCCGTCACCATCGCGCTGGTTTTCATCACGGATTACTATACCTCCAAGAGCTTCAGTCCGGTCAAGGACATCGCCAAGGCGAGCGAATCGGGCCACGCGACGAACATCATCGCGGGGCTGGCGGTCGGGATGCAATCGACGGCACTCCCGGTGGTCGTGATCGCGGCGGCCATCATGGTGAGCTTCAAGCTGGCGGGTCTCTACGGCGTCGCGGTCGCGGCGGTCTCGATGCTCTCGATGGCCGGGATCGTGGTCGCCATCGACGCCTTCGGCCCGATCACCGACAACGCCGGCGGGATCGCCGAGATGGCCCACTTGGGCAAGGATGTCCGGAACATTACTGATCCGCTGGATGCGGTGGGGAACACCACCAAGGCCGTCACCAAGGGCTACGCGATCGGCTCAGCCGGTTTGGCCGCGATCGTCCTCTTTGCCGAGTACGCCCGGGCGGTGGGGGGCGAACAGGCAACCAGCAGTTTCGACCTGTCGAATCCGAAGGTGTTGATCGGCCTGTTCCTCGGCGGCATGCTGCCCTATCTCTTCGCCTCGATGTGCATGAAGGCGGTGGGGGAGGCGGCCGGAGAGGTGGTGGGCGAAGTCCGCCGCCAGTTTCGCGAGATCAAGGGGATCATGGAAGGGACCGGCAAGCCGGAGTACGGCACCTGCGTGGACATCGTGACGAAAGCGGCGCTGCAGAAAATGATGATCCCCGGCGCGATCCCCGTGCTCGCGCCCATTGTGGTGGGTTTCATTCTCGGGCCGGTGGCGCTGGGCGGCGTGCTGGTCGGGACGATCGTGACCGGGCTGTTCGTCGCCATCTCCATGACGAGCGGCGGCGGCGCGTGGGATAACGCCAAGAAATACATCGAAGAGCAGGGGAAAAAGGGGAGCGACACGCACAAGGCCGCCGTGACGGGCGATACGGTCGGAGATCCCTACAAGGACACGGCGGGCCCGGCGATCAACCCCATGATCAAGGTCATTAATATCGTCGCGCTGTTGATCGTGTCGTTGATCGTCTAATCGTTACGCCTGTATTTTCCGCTCGCTTGAAACGCTCGCTCATCCGCCGAAGGCGGACAGTGGAGTGATGCGCTTCGACTCGGCCATGGCCGGTGGCCATGTCGCCGGCTCAGATTCCGCTCGTGGTGAATCCTCGCAGTGAACCGCCTTCGCAGGCGGAGCCTGCGAAGCTTCAATCCACCCCTGCTGACGTTGATCCGTGGGGGCTGCCGCCCCCACACCCCGGCCCCATCGCCGGGCGCTCGGCCTCCCAGCCTTGACAACCCGTTTGGGCCTTTGTGACAATGAGTGTCACGATGCAGGTCGGGTTTCTCCTCTGCAGCAGCCCTGAAGCGCAGGACGGTTTTACCGTCGGTAAATTGGCCGACGGTCTGCTGTCGGCCGGTCATTCGGTGTCGCTGTTTTTGATGGACGACGGCGTCTATCATGCCACAAGGCATGCAACAGGACATGCCACGAGGCATGCCACTGGGGATGCAACCGGACAGGCGACCGGATCACAGGCGGGCCCGGGTTACTCATCCATGGAGTTGTCCCGGTTGCTGGAACGGGGGGCCAAAGTCGCGCTTTGCGCCGTGACGGCCAGGGCCAGAGGGTTGGGGGAGGCCGAGCTGGATCCGAGGATCGAGCTCTCCAGCCAGTATGAGCTGGCACAGATGGTCAAGGAGGCCGACAGGTTTCTGGCCTTCGGGACGGTATGAAGCGGGTCGTCGTGCTGGTCAGGCGCGCGCCGCTGGCCTCGAGCGCGACCGCCGAAGCGCTTCGGGTAGCCGTCGGGATGACGCTGGCCGACCACGAGGTGACCGTCCTTTATATTGACGAAGGGGCGGGTGCGGCGGCGGAATTGCAGCCGGCCCTGACCGGCGGCGCTGACATTGGCGAGGCGCTTTCGCTTTTCGCCCCCTGTCACGTGCGGGAGGCGGTTGAAGACGCCTCACTGCAACGAGCGCGCGTGGCGCAGGTGCGGCCAGGGGTCGAACTGATCAACCGGTCTGCGGCCCTGTCGCTCATCGTCGGCGCAGAGGTTCTGCTGGCCGTATGAGGCCCGCCGGGGGGGGGGACGGCATGAGCGTGCTTCATCTGGTCCGGCGGCCGAACGACCGGCTGGCGTTTGAAACGGCCGCTCGGCAGGGGCGGGAGTCGACGGTGCTGTTGATCCAGGATGGCGTGCGGGGCGAGGCGCCGGATGGGGTGGGCGCGGTCTATGCCGCGGCAGATGACGTCCAGGCCCGGGGCGTCACGAGCGCCTATCCGGTGGTGGAGACGGCCAAGATCTGCGAGTTGATCATCGGACATGACCGGGTGTTTGTCTGGTGAGGCCGGCTGACGGCGCGAAAGGAGCGGAGGCATGAACGTGCAATTTCAAATTGATCAGCGGCTTGATTGCAAGGGATTGAACTGCCCCCTGCCGATCTTAAAGACGAAGAAGGCGCTCGACGGAATGACGGCCGGGCAGGTGCTGGAAATGACGGCGACCGATCCCGGTTCGAAACCCGACATTGAGGCATTCTCCCGCCGGACCGGTCACGAATTGTTGGACGCGAAGGAATCGGGCGGAGTGTTTACCTTTTACATTCGGAAAATCGTCGTCAAATAGATGCCCACCAGGGGCATCTGCCCAGCGAGCAACGCGAGCGTGAGGGGGAGACTCCATGCCGGCTTTCTTGCGGAACAAGGCTTAGCCGCACACATGATCGAAGGGTGTGCGGCGGCAAGCGTGGAGGGAGGGGGCAACGCGAGCCCCTACAATAGATGAGAGGTGAGTCATGGCGATACTCGACAAAGAGCTGAACGAGCTGATCGAAGCCCGGGTCAACGAGCTGGTGGAGGAAAAGCTGGCCCAACTGGCCAAGCGGCCGGTCAAACCGAAGCGACTGGCGATCGCCGTCGTGTCGCGCGGCACGATCGACGCCGCCTACGCGGCGTTGATTCTGTCGACCACCGCCGCCGCGTTGGACATGGAGGTCGGCGTCTACTTTTCCTTCTTCGGCCTGAACATTCTCAAAAAGGGCAACCAGGACAACCTGCAGGTTGTGCCGCTGGGCAACCCCGCCATGCCGGTGAACATGCCGAACTTCATCAGCATGCTGCCTGGGATGACCGCGCTTGCCACGATGATGATGAAGCGGACGATCAAACAGAAAAAAATCGCCACCATCCCCGAGTTGATGGAGGCGGCGCTGGAGAGCGGCGTCAAGCTCTGGCCCTGCCAGATGGCGATGGAGATGTTCGACATCAAGCGGAGCGATCTGATCGACGGGCTTCCCGACCCCGTGGGGGCGGCCACGTTTTTGGAATATGCCGGCGAGGCGGACATCACCCTCTTCATCTAAGGGAAGTGGACGGGTCACGCGAGAGGAGGGAATGACCGCATGCCTCCCTTTGATCGCTGAACGTTCCCGGCGATCCGGCAGCCAACTCACCGGGTGAGCGACATGTCCGATCATGACGAGTTGCTTGCGCTTCTGAAATTGCGATCGTTTGTCCACAGGCCCGACCGGCCCTTTCAGCTTTCCTCGGGCAAGACCAGCCCCTTTTATCTCGATGGCAAACGGACCACTCTCGATCCCCGGGGCGCGGCCCTGGTCGGCCGGCTCTGTTTTGAGCGGTTGAGGGGACGGGGGATTGCGGCCGTCGGAGGCCTGACGCTGGGCGCCGATCCGGTCGCCGTGGCCGTGGCGCTCACGAGCGATTCGAAGGGCGAGCCGATCAGGGCCTTCATCGTTCGCAAAGAGCCGAAGGGCCACGGCACGCAAAACTGGATCGAAGGAGGACTCGAGCCGGGATCGCGCGTCGCCGTCGTGGAGGATGTTGTCACCTCGGGTCGATCGATCTGTCTGGCGATCCAGCGCGTCAAGGAGGCCGGCCACACGGTGGCGGCCGTGCTGGCGATCGTCGACCGAGAGGAGGGCGGGGCCAAGGCCGTTGAGGAGGCATCGGGCCTGCAGCTGGAGTCGCTCTTCCGGTTGAGCGATTTTTTAGCTCAATAGCGAGGGGAACTCGTCATGATGGGGGCCCCTTCCCGCCTTGCCACCCGGCCTCCTCTTCTTGTGCTACCCTAGCGGCATGGCTGAACCTGCCGCGCGCCCTGAACCCTTCAAACACTACCGCGTCACCGTCGAGCGGATCGTTCCGATGACGCCGACCGTCAAAAGTTATACCCTCGCCCTGCAGGATGACGCGCGAATCCGCTTCAAGCCGGGTCAGTATGTGCAGCTCCATGTGCCCAAAGGGGAGGGGACGGTCGCCAAACCCTATTCAATCGCCTCGCCGCCTGATCACGAGCGGGAGATCGAACTGTGCATCAAGCGGGTGGAGGGCGGGTATGTCTCCAATTACTGCGATGGCCTCGTCGGTGGTGAATCGTTTGAGATCCAGGGACCGATCGGTAAATTCCACCTGCAGGAGCCGGTCGACTCCGACCTGGCTTTTCTGGCCACCGGCACGGGAGTGGCGCCCTTCAGGAGCATGCTGCGCGGCTTGTTTCCGACCGATCCGGGGCAAACTCCGTGGGCGCCCTATCGCTTTCGTGCGGACCGTCACGTCTGGCTCATCTTTGGCGTCCGCTCTGAAGAGGAGATTCTGTACGAGCAGGAATTCCGCCTGATGGCCGAACGCTATCCAACCTTTCATTTTATCCCGACGGTCAGCCGGCCGAAGCGATGGGCTGGAGCGTCGGGTTATGTCCAGGACCAGGCCGTCAGGCTCCTTCGGGAACAGGGGAATTTGCACGTCTATGTGTGCGGTCTTCTGCCGATGATCGAAGGGGTGCGGGCCGCGCTCAAAGGCGTGGGATTTAAACGGGAGCAGATTCACTATGAAATCTATACCTAGTGTGTTGGAAAGTCTTGACAACAAGATATTGTTGTCCTATAGTGGTGACCGAATTGAAGCGCCGAGGTTCTCAGGAGCCGCACACGCTCTCCCGAGTGCGCAAGCCCCCCACCGCATGTCCGCGGTGCGGTGGCTTGATGAGTCCAGAACGATTTTCAGATTTTTGCGATCAGGCCGGCCAGTATCATTTCAAGGGCTGGCGCTGTCTCTCCTGCGGCGAAGTCCTCGACCCTGTCATTCTGGCAAACCGCCGTCTTCCCGATCGACCGGCCGGCTTGGCAAAGAAATAGCCGGTCGGGCAAGCGCCTGCCGCCCCCGTGTCCGAACGACTGACCATTCAATGATCGGCCGCCAAGCTAGCGGGCTGGAGTCTTGGGACCATTCGGCCGGCTTGAGCCATTGATATTTCTCTGCCCTTCTCCGCCCCCCCCGAGGGTCGGCAGGTGTTCTTGACGCCTTTTCAACATCTCATCCCGTCTGGATCGCAATTGTTCGGGGCTCAAACGAGGAGGGAACGGTGATCCCGCCGATTCATTGCTGTTTGCCGCCACAGGAATGATCCCGAGATCCAGCACGCGCACCTCCATCAGGCTCGGTTGCGTCCCGGAACCGGCATCTCGACCGGTCCCATACAGCATCGCCGTGTTACTCGGCCCGAGGAGCTGCTTGATCGCCCGCTCGATCGGCATCCGCTGAAACGACGCGGTCACGGGGCGGGTATCAAACGTCTGATCCGGGGCGGGTGGTCGAAATCGAATATGCGTTTGTCTGGAGAGTTCTTCGATCACCTGCTGCAACGGCATTCCGTTCACGTTGACAGTCAGCGTCCGGTCACGAGGATGATAATCGATCGGGGGCGACGGCTCCGGGGGGGCTGCTGTTTGAGCCCGTGCGGCCGGCAAACCTGTCGCCCCCAACGCGAAGAGACACGACATCACCACGATGATCGTGAAGCGGCCAAGACGCCAGGGCATGCAACATGATACCGTACAGGTCCGATCGGGGACAAGAATCGGTGTTCGGCTCGTCGTGGAGACGGAGGGCGCGACAGGTTTGAGGATTGAGCCGGCCGTCCCGGGCCATTCGAGCGCGCTGTTCAGTGTGAGCATGGTGAAAGCCCCGCTGTGAGCGGCTCGCCATCAGCCGCACCGACTGGCTCCAGGGAATCAGCACAGAGCGCCATGCGCCTTTGTATTGACAAGTGATCGGGGAGCGTGATGAAGATGAGGTCCATGACGCGGTGGCGCATCGTACTGGAGGGGGCGGCGGTCTATTCGGCGGCCATGACGGCGGTATGGGTTTGGTGGGCCGGCGTTGTTGTTCCCGCCCAGGCGTCTGCGTGGTTGATCCCGCTGACCTGGATCGTGGCGGCGGCACTGGCCACCCTGCCGATGGTGACGACGTCGCGGGATCTCTTCTGTTGGGCCCAATGGATCGGCGAGCCGCGCGTCACGGTGCGATCGCTTCTGTTCGTGAGTCTCATCGTGCTGCCGGTGTTTGGCCTTGTCTATCTTCTGTACCATAGTTGGTGGCGCGACGCAGTGATCGTGCCGTTGCTGCCGGCTCGCTGGGGGCCGATGGCGCTCTATCAGCTGGTGTCTGCTGGATTTCCGGAGGAATTATTCTTCCGCGGCTATTTACAGCAGCGATTTGATGACGCTTTCGGACGGCCCTGGCGGCTCTTTGGCGCGTCGTATGGACCGGGCCTGCTGTTGGCGAATCTGCTCTTTGCCGCCGGTCATTTCGTGGTGACAGGTGATGTTCAACGGCTGGCCGTTTTTTTTCCCGGGCTGCTGTTCGGATGGTTGCTGGCCCGCACGGGCGCCCTCCTTGATCCCGCGCTGTTTCACGGCCTCTGCAACATCACTCTCTTGACGCTGCACAGCTGGATTGTGCGGTGACAGGGGGATCGACCATGGGTTGCGTGAGAAGCCCAACCGAATCGTCCGACCAGGGAACCGGCCATGGGCCAGCGATCAGGATATCCGTGAAGAAGACCGGCCGCCCTGTGCGGGTGCCGGCCCCTTATGATCGATGCGCTTCCAGATACCGTTCGGCGTCGATGGCCGCCATGCAGCCGCTTCCGGCGGCCGTGACTGCCTGCCGGTAAACGTGGTCCTGGACGTCGCCGGCCGCAAAGACGCCTGGAATCCTGGTCGCGGTGCTCCCCGGCATGGTTTTCAGATACCCGTGCTCATCCATCTCGAGCTGGCCGGCGAACAGCTTTGTGTTGGGCTCATGGCCGATGGCGACGAAAAGTCCGCCGCAGGGGAGATCCCGCACCTGCCCGGAGTTGACGTTTTTCACCCGCACGCCGGTCACGCACCCCCCCTCCGAGCCCAGCACCTCGGTGATGACCGAGTCCCAGAGAAAATCGATTTTGGGATTGTTCTTCGCGCGCTCCTGCATGATTTTGGACGCGCGCAACTGGCCCCGCCGGTGCACGATCGTCACCCTGGAGGCGAACTTGGTCAGAAACGTCGCTTCCTCGACCGCCGTGTCGCCGCCCCCCACCACCATCACTTCCTTCCCTTTGAAGAAGAAGCCGTCACAGGTGGCGCAGGCCGAGACGCCGTGACCCATCAGTTTTGATTCCGACTCCAGGCCGAGCAGCTTGGCAGAGGCGCCGGTGCAGATGATCAGCGTCCGGCATTCGTACCAGGTGTCATCGTCGACGAGCAACCGGAAGGGCGGCCGGACGAGCTCGACCTTGGTGACGTCGCCGGAGACAAACCGGGTGCCGAACCGTTCGGCCTGCCGGCGAAACTCCTGCATCAGCTCGGGCCCCTGGATCCCTTTGGGAAAGCCGGGATAGTTCTCCACGTCGGTCGTGATCATGAGCTGACCGCCGGCCTGAGAGCCGTCGATCAGCAGGGGGGAAAGATTGGCCCGAGCGGCGTAAATCGCCGCCGTCAATCCGGCCGGGCCGGAGCCGAGAATGATGACCTGCTCGATGGCATGGGACGCATCCGGCATGGGGTGATTATCTTAGCAGGAGCCGGTGGGACGGGGCAAGGCGGAGAGGGTGGAATAATAAAACGGGGGGCAAAAGGATGAGACAAGAAGCGAGAAGCCGGGGAGGGATCCGATCAATCCGGTGTGGTGCCGGTGAAGCGGAAGTTCCGGATTTTCATCGCCGGCGCGACGATGCACGACTCGTGCTCCTCGCCGGCGGCCCGGACGGCGGGCCCCATCAGCTCCACCTCATTGAGCATGGCGATCAATCCCTGATTGAACCGCAAATTTTTCACCCCGTGTGCGATCTTGCCCCCTTCAATCCAGAACGTGCCATCCCGGGTCATGCCGGTGACGATCTTCTGGGTGGGATCGACTTCGCGGATGTACCAGCAGCGGGTGATGACCAGCCCCCGGTCGGTCGAGGCGATCATCTCCTCGATCGAGGCAGTCCCGCCCTGCAGGACCAGATTTTGCGGATAGTCGTCCGGCTCCGCCGCGCTGCCGTGGCCGGTCGGCGGGACGCCAGCCCGCTTGGCGCTGGACAGGCCGTAGACGAATGACCGGACCACGCCCCCGTCGATCAACGACAACGTCTGCCGGGCGACGCCCTCCCCGTCGAACGGATCGCCCATCTGGAGCGGGTGGCCGACGTCATCGAAAAGCGTGATGTTTGATCCGAACAGCCGCCGGCCGAGCTGGCCCGTCAGGCAGCTTTCCTGCTCCATGACGGCCAGGCCCCCGAAATCGCCGGCCAGAAAGCTCAGCAAATCGGCGACGGCGGCGGGCGAGAGGATCACAGGATAGTTGCCCGCCGGCAGCTCGTGTGGCTCCCGGCCCCGTTCGGCGGTTCGAATCGCCTGCTCGGTCAGTTGATCGATCGCCAGCTCCGACAGCGCGGGCGCCTTCGCCTTGGCCCAGCCGGAGCTGCCCGGTGCCATGACGGTGATGGCAAACTCCGCGAACGTCGATGGCATCGATGAGACCAGGCCTTTGGAATTGGCCAACGCGGTGAGCGATGACGCGGTCGTCAGATAGCCGGCGGCCGTCAGGCCGGCCCGCTCCACCTGCCGGATGGCCCGGGCGACCAGCTCGCCCCGTTCGGCGGGAGAAACCTGGGCCGTCGCCTCATCCCATCGATTGAAGAGCCGATACTGTTGTGGTCCCGGCAGCGGCGGCCGATCGGCCAGCGCCGGGGCCCGCTTGGCCAGCTCCACGGCTCGGTTGACGACGGAGCGGACGGCGTCATCGGACAGTTGCGAGGTGGTGGCCAAACCACGGCGCGCGTCCAGATCGACGCGGACCATCAGCAGCGTGTTGCGCTCCGAGACATTCTGGTGAATCGTGTTGTTGGCGAAGCGGGTCAGCGCGGAGCGGTAGGGCGTCAGCGCGGCCAGCGTGCCGTCGGCCGGGCTGACGTGCAGCACCCTCTGGAGCTGCTCCGCCGCCTTATCCGGCGTCATAGGCGACCCCCACGTCGACGCGGCGGAACCGGGCCGGCGAGGCGCCGTGGCCGGTGCCGATCGTCTGGGGCGGCTGCCCCTTCCCGCAATTGGGCGTGCCCCAGAGTGTCCAGGAGGCCGGGCCGCAAACGGCATCGCAGCTTTGCCAAAACGACGGCGTGATCCCGCCGTAACTGGGGTTTTTGAGCAGCCGTCCGCGCCGCCCGTTTTTGATTTCCCACCCGATCTCGGTGCCGAATTGGAAATGGAGGCGCTTGTCGTCGATCGACCAGCTCCGGTTCGTTTCCATGTAGACGCCGTCGACTGTGTCGGCGATCAGGTCATCGAGCGTCGCGGGACCCTGCGGGTCGGGCAGCAGGCTGACGTTGGTCATCCGGATCAACGGAATCCGGTTCCACCCATCGGCTCGCATGGCCCCGCCGCTTGCGCCCAGGCCGATGGAGGGCGCCGTCTCGCGCGACGTGAGCAGCCCCGTAAGGCGACCGGCCCTGATAATCGGCACCGATTGAGCGGGCACGCCTTCGTCATCATAGGCGAAGGTGCCCAGCCCCGGTCCGTGGGCGATCGTCGCATCGGCCACCACGGTGACGACCGGCGAGCCGTACTCAAACCGGTCGAGCATCGAAGGGGTGAGAAAACTCGTGCCGGCATAATTGGCCTCATAGCCCAGCATCCGATCGAGCTCGATCGCGTGGCCGATCGATTCGTGGATTTGAAGCCCGAGCTGCGAGCCGTCCAGAATCAGCGTCGTCGTGGTCGACGGACATTGGACCGCGGCGTGGAGCGCAACCGCCTCTTCACCGATCCGCCGGGCGTGGCCGGGCAGATCAAGCTCGTCGATCAATTCGTAGCCCTTGAGCTGGTGCTGGCCGCCGAACGAGTTGGGATAGGAGCGTTTCTGGATCTCCCCTCCCTCGAACGAGGTGGCGTCGCAGCCCGCGCCGCTGTAGGTCAGCCGCTGCCGGATGCGGGCGCCGGCGCTGTTGACGAATATTTTGTCCAGACGGGTGAAGGAGAGATAGCCGCGCGCGAGACTGACGCCGGCGACGCGCCGCATCGCTTCGTCTGCGCTCATCAGCACTGCGATCCGTTCATCTAGGCTGACCTCGAACGGATCGCGGAGGGTCGGGGAGGTCCAGTCATCAACGATCGGCGGCTGGGGCGCCAGCACGAGCGGCATGCGTTGCGCCATGGCGCTTGCCCGGGCGACGGCGACCGCGGTGCGGGCGGCCGCTTCGACGGCCGGCCGGGTCAGCTCCGAGGTGGAGGAGAAGCCCCACGCTCCGCCTCCGGCGGAACGGCCGCCCGAGTCGCTGACGATCACGCGAATGCCGATGCCGGCCGATTCGGCGTCGATCAGCGTGGCGACCTCGCCGTTGCGGGTGACGATCGCCTGCTCGCGCGAAACGATCAGCCTGGCGTCGGCGTAGCCCGCGCCAAGACCGGTGGCGACGTCAAGGGCGTATTGGGCCAAGTCGGTGTGACTCATCCGTGGAGGACCGTGCGGAATCGGCAACCCGTCGATTGTGTGTGCGCCCCACAATAAATGTTGGGGTCGCGATGCCCCCACGCCATGGATCTGTGGGGGCCCGTGCGGAATTGATACTGCGTCGATTGTGTGTGTACCCCAAAGTAAACTTTGGGGCGGCGATGCCCCCACACCCCAAGCAAATCGTGATTCATCGTTCTCCTAGGCGGCGCCGATTTTCTGGAGGACGCGCTTGACCGGAACCAGATGCCGGCTCATCCCCAACGCCTTCGGCGAATAGCCCAACGCGAGTCCGACCAGCTGGGGGAAGTGGAGGATCGGAAGGCCGATCGATCGTCCCATCGCCTGCTCGGCCCTCGTCTGATAAATGTCCAGGCTCATGTGGCACAACGGGCAGGGGGTGACAAGGCAGTCCGCTCCGTGGACCTTGGCCTCCACCAGATTCTCGCCGCCCATTCTGGCGGCGATCTCCGCTTTCTCAAGCAGGATCGGAAAGCCGCAGCATTTGATCCGTCCCTCATAGTCGATCGGCGTGGCGCCCAATGCAGAGATGACCGTTTCAAGCGATTCGGGATGGAAGGGATCATCGTGATCCAGGTCGCCTGAGGGCCGCAGGATGTAACAGCCGTAAAACGGGGCGACCTGCAGGTCGGTCAGGGGGCGGACCACAGCCGCTTTGAGCCGGTCGATCCCGAGATCCTCGATCATGGCCCAGAGCAGGTGCGTGACGGTGAGCCCTCCCTGATACCGCTCGTCCGGCCGTTCGATCGAGGCGTTGATCGTCTCGCGCAAGGCCGGCACCTCATCCAGCTCCCGTTTGGCCGCACACATGACGCCCTGGCACGTGCCGCAGATCGTCAGCAGCGGAAGCCCCAGCCGCTGCGCCATGCCAAACGTCCTGGCATTGAGCGACAGGGCCAGTTCGGGCGACGCTTCTTTGAGCACACCCGCGCCGCAGCACGAGGCGTCTCGCAGCTCCACCAGCTCAATGCCAAAATGGCTGGCAATGATCATCGTCGATTGGTAGAGCTCGGGACAGGCGCCCTGGGCGACGCAACCGGGATAAAAGGCGTAACGCATCAGAAGATCTCCATCAGTTCGTCCATGACGAGGGCTTTCCCCACCGGCCGAACAGCCCTCGAATCGCCCGTATCGATGACAGCGGAGGGTGCCAGGGCAGGGGGACCTTGCCTCGTATGAACATTTTAACCGCCAGCGGGAGTTGCGCGAGCAGCGCAGCCGGATGCCGCCAGAGCATTTGCAACGGCAGCCGCCCTTCGTTGAGCCGCCCTTCCCGCCGGACCACGTCGACAAAGCTGGAAATGTGGCTCGCGCCGACCGTGCCGGTCAGGCCGTCGGTAATGGCCGCCCGGCGCAGGCGGATGATCGCTTCCATGGGTTGAACGTCCTTCGGGCAGACCTCCACGCAGAAATTACACCGGGTGCAGTCCCAGATGCCGTCAGGTTGGTCCAGCCTCGACAACCGGCTTGTCCGGGCCTGGTCTCTTGGATCGGCCAGAAACCGATAGGCCTTCGCCAGCGCCGCCGGCCCCAGAAAGCCGGGCGACACGGCCAGACTGCTGCAGGAGGAGACACAGGCGCCGCACATGATGCAGGCGTCGACGTTGTGAAGACGCGCGCGGGTCTCCTTGCTCAGGACGGCTTGATTCGTCGTCTCGGTGCCGCCGTCGCGTTCCAGCCAGGGGGTGATGGCCCGCACCTTGTCCCAGAACGGCGCCATGCCGACGGCCAGATCCTTGAGCGGGGGCAGATTCCGCATCGGTTCGACGGTGATCGTCGGACCGTGGCGTTCGATCTCCGGGCCGAGGAGCGTTTTGCAGGCCAGCGTATGGCGGCCGTTGATCACCATCGCGCAGGAACCGCAAATCGCGCTTCGGCAGGAGTGACGAAAGCCCACCGTCGGGTCGATTTCCTGGCGGATCCGGATCAGCGCATCGAGGACGGTCGTGCTCCGCCACGCCACATCCAGCCGGAACTCCTCCAGGTGAGGGGCGTGGTCCCGCTCGGGATCAAAGCGCCGGATGGCAAAGGTAATGCGCATGATTAGATCACGGTCTGCTAAACTTACACGGGCACCAGGTCAGTTGGATAGATAGATATCTCAAGCTTGGCGTTAAATTTTCCCAGCACGTGAAGACATTTTGGGTTCAGGGTAATCGTTGATGTAAAGAAGGGGCTGAACAAAGCGACCCGTATGATGCAGTTGTAGGCTGTAATTGATTTTGCGAGCTTGAACAGAGGTGTTAAAAAAATCTCGAGTCCTCTGTTGATCTCATCGAACACCCTCGGAGATTTGCGGCGAATTACCAAACCATAGCCGATTTTTGACCGATCTTCAATGCAATATGTACGAGGAATCTTACCATGCAAAGTGGCGTGTTTCTTTTCATAGTCCGAGATGGCCAATTCGACATCAAATTCGATGTTGCCCCGTTTGTGAGGAACGAATCCGATTCGTTTGCTCGATCTTGAGTTCATGGCGCGGCCGCGCTCAACCCTCGTTGTTGACGCCGTTGGCGCGCCGCCTCAAACCTGGCGCGTTCCTCATCGGTGGTCAGAAGCAACGGTGGGACGGCGGTCGGATGGCCGGCGTCGTTGAGCGCCACGTAGGTGATCAGGGCGCTGCTCGTCTGCTGCTGGTCGCCCGTTTGCGGATCCTCGGCGAAGACGTCCACCCCCACTTCCATCGATGTCCGACCGACATAATGGAGCAGCGCCTTGAGATGAACAATGTGGCCGAGGCGGATCGGGGCGCGAAAATCGAGCCGGTCCATCGAGACGGTCACCACCGGACGGTGGCTGTGGCGGTAGGCGGCGATCGCCGCCACCAGATCGATCCAATGCATGATCGTGCCGCCGAGGGCATTGCCGAGGGGATTGGTGTCGTTGGGCAGGACCACCTGCAGCATCTCGGCGGCGGATTCGGAGGGACTTCTGGGGTTCATGAGATGTGGGGGCCTGTGCGGAAGAGGCGAAGACAAGCCCTCCATTGCCCCCACACCCCAAGCCCCCTTCTTTCTACCATTGGCCGTTTCGAGCCCCTGGATTTTTCTCACCGTATAAGCGCATCGCTCTTCCGTATCTCCCACGACAATCAATCAATGGGGGGTAGCGGGGGGAGAGAGCGTCTCCCCCCGCATACAATAAATGCCCGTGCGAAGAGGGAATTCCCGAAACGCTCCGCATTTCGGTTGGCGATGCCCCCGCAGATTGATTGAATGTGGGGATCCGTGCGGAACAAGCAGAGAGACGTCCTCCGATATCCCCACACCCCTGGGCCACCTGTGATGTTCCATCGGCCACAGGATGTCCCTGATATTCGCTCATACGCGTCATACTTCCAAAACTTTGGGATACTTCGTCAGATTGACGCAGCCGGTTTCGGTGACGACAACCAGATCTTCCAGACGGACCGCGCCGATTTCGGGATAGTAGAGCCCGGGTTCGACGGTCACCACGTGGCCCGCGTCCAGCCGCGAACCCGACCGGCTGATCCGCGGCGCCTCGTGAATATCGAGGCCCACGCCGTGGCCGGTGCCGTGGAAAAAGCCCTGCATCCGGCCGTCGATCAGGCCCGTCCGGCAGCCGGCCTTCTCGAAGAGCGCCACAATCGCTTCGTGGATCAACTGGCCTTCGGCGCCCGCCATGATCCGCTCGAAGGCAATCTCCTGCCCCTGCCGCACGAGGTCATAGAGCCGCTTCTGCCCGTCGCTCGCCCTCCCCCTGACGATCGTGCGGGTCATGTCGGCGAAATAACGCGTCGACGACGAACGGGGGAAGACGTCCAGAATGATCGGTTGATGCGCCCGCAGCGGTCCGCTCCCCTCGTCGTGCGGATCGCACGCCTGCCGGCCGCAGGCGACGATCGTATGCTGGGCCACATAGCCCAGCTCCATGAGCTTCAGATTGATCACCTGCTTGATCCGTTCCGACGTGAGCGGCGCGTCCTTCCCCTGCAGCGGGCCGCCGTCCACCGGGGCGTAGAGCAGATCGTCCTTGATCCGGCTGGCCGCGATCAGGCGCACCGCCTCGTCGACGGCCGACTCGGTGGCCCGCTGGGCGGCCGTGATCGCCTCGATCTCGTCCCGCCGTTTGACGAGCCGCTCCGGAAAGTAGGGGTTGGGCCGGGCCTCCACCTGGAAGCCGGCCTGGCGCAGGCCGTCGGCGTGGCCGAGCGGAAAGTCGGCGGGCACCAGCAGGCGGGTGACCTGCCGTTCGCGCAGCAGCACGGCGAGCGTCTGGATCAGCGTCGGCGCCGCTCCGGTTTCCGCGTGCGCCTTGGCCTCGTAGTCGCTGTAGGCGAGGACCGCGTCGACCGTCGCCTGAGCCTTGGCCCGGTCGAGCTCCAGATCGCTCATGAGGAGCAGTCGCGCCCGCTGATCCTGGAGAAAGATGAAGGGATCCGGAGCGAGAAAGCGCGTGGCGTAGTAAAGATTGGAATCCTGCTCGCTGGCGGCGATGATCAGACGGGCTTCCTGCGCGGCAAGCGCCATGCGGTGTATGATAGCATAGCTTTGACTTTCCCGTCATCGATTTGTAGAATCGCCCACGGGTTTTCCGACGTGACAAGAGGACGCTGATCGGGTGCGGTGGCTGACGATTGCGGGATACGCCCTGGTGGCGCTCCTGCTGTTTGTTGTCTTTGTGTTTGTGACGCTGCCAACCGATGTGATCAGCCAATGGCTGCTCCGGCGGGCCGAAGTGGCGACGGGGATTCGCATTCACGCCGTGGCGGTTGAACGGCTCTACCCGTTGGGGCTGCGCTGGCTGGGGGTGTCGATCGACAAGCCGGCCGGACCGGGCGGCGAGAGTCTGTCGGGGCGGGGGCCGGGCGGGCGGCGGGAGTGGGTGAATTTTTCATCGGTCAGCGTGGAGCCGCTGCTCCCCTCGCTGCTGTCGCGCCGCAAGGTGGTGCGGGTGGAGGCCAAACACGCCGACGGCGTCATTGAAGGCGTGGTGGAGTTGGCGCGCCTTCCACCCACGCCCCAGGTGAAAGATGGAGCGCTGTGGCGGGTCGACCTGACCCGCGTGGAGGGGGTGGATCTGGCCGTGCTCCAACCGCTGATTCCGACGGTCAAGGCGTTGAGCGGCCGGCTTTCCGGAACATTCAGCTACGAGTGGTCGGCCCGGGACCCCTTATTCGGCACCGGCACGGTGTTTGTGAACGTTCGGCAGATGGCGATGAGCGGGAAATTTATTCAGATGATGCCCGTGGAGGAGATCCGGTTCGATGAAGCGACGTGCGGCGTGGCGCTGACGGGCGGACGGGCGACGATTTCCAATTGTTCGGCCAGGGGCCCGATGGGACGGATCGACGTCAGCGGGACGGCGCAGCTGCAGCTGCCGGTTTCGCGGACGCTGCTCTCCCTGCGGGCCGAGGTGAAGTGGCAGGGGCTCGGCTCTGCGCCCCTTGTGGCGAATGTGTCCGGACCGATCGGCGCCCCGGACGTGACGATGGAGGGCGGGGTGACGCTCGGGCCCGGAACCCGTGGCGGCTCCGCATCGCACTGAATCAACACTGGAGCGCACATGGCAAACACCCTGAAGGCACGGAAAGTGCTTGAGGTGATGTCACGGAATCTGTTGTGGGTTGGGCCCGACGCCACTATGCAGACGGTCAGCCAGCTGATGGCGCAGAAAGACGTCGGGAGCATCCTGGTCAAATCCGGCACGCAGATCGTCGGTATCATCACGGAGAAGGATCTGGTGCGGAAGATCATGGCCAAGGGGCTGTCGCCGGGCTCGGTGACCGCGGAAATGGTCATGAGCTATCCCATCGCTTCGGTGGATCAGGAAACTTCGCTCGACGAAGCGCGCCGCCGGATGGGCGAGCAGAATATCCGCCATCTGATGGTGACACATCAGGACCAGCCGGTCGGGATGATCTCCGTGCGAACGGTGCTGGACAGCCTGACATGAGGCATCCCCGCGCCCCCGGCCGTCTGCGGCCGACTCGGTCCGGATCGTAAGCGGGGGGCGCACGTGCGCGAGCATCGAGGGTCCTCCCTGGCGTCCGCTCCCCGCCCGTTGTTGATACGGGGGCCCGTTCACGGTAATACCGTTCAGGGTCAACCCGTGCGGAATGGTGTCGTCAATGGGAGAATTCCCCGAACGCGTCGCTTTCGGGTTGGCGATGCCCCCGAGCCCCGGCTTCGCCTGGCATTTCAGCGGCGGCTGTTGAAGTGGTACCGTAGAAATCGGCGAGACCTGCCCTGGCGCAAGACGACCGATCCCTACCGCATTCTGGTCTCCGAGATCATGCTCCAGCAGACGCAGGTGGACCGGGTCATTCCGAAGTATCATGAGTTTCTCTCGCGCTATCCCTCCTTCGAAGCGCTGGCCGGGGCGAAGGTTCGCGAGGTGACTCGGGTCTGGTATCCGCTGGGCTACAACATCCGGCCGGTTCGGCTGCACTCGATCGCCTGCGAAACGGTTGAGCGGTACGGCGGGCGGCTGCCCGACGAGCCGGAACAACTGCAGCAGTTCAAAGGGATCGGCCGGTACACGGCGGGAGCCATCGCCACATTCGCCTATGGAAAAGCCGCGCCCATTCTTGACACCAATGTGGCCCGGGTGCTCCACCGCATCTTTATCCGCCGGGGCGACGCCAAGAGACATCGCGCCCGACTCTGGGCGTTGTCCGAACGGCTGATTCCGCCGAATGACGCCTACGATTTCAACCAGGGGCTCATGGATTTCGGCGCCATGGTGTGCACGGCCAAACGGCCGCTCTGCCCGGACTGCCCGTTGAAGCGGCAGTGCAAGTCCTATCCGATTGATGCCGGCCCGGCCCGGCGCCATGCCCGAGGGCGCGGAAGACGCCATGGCCGATAACCCGCCGGTGCCGATCGACGTGGCGGCGGCGATCATCGAGCGCGAGGGACGCTACCTGATCACGCGGCGATTGGCTGATGCCGCGCTGGGCGGATTGTGGGAATTTCCCGGCGGCAAACGCCGGAAGGACGAATCGCTGGAGCGGTGCCTGGAACGGGAGATCTCGGAGGAACTCGGCGTAAGAATCTCCGTTCGGGCGCTGGAACGGCGCGTCAGTCACGCCTATGATCACGCCCTCGTTGACCTCCATTTTTATCGCTGCGACTTGGTGGAAGGGGAACCCGCGCCGCTGGGCTGTCAGGCGCTCCGCTGGGTCCTCCCGTCAGAGCTGTCAGGCTTTCCGTTCCCGGAAGCGAACCTGCCGTTGATCGATGCGCTCGCAGAGAACGCCCGCTCCTCCGCCGAAGGCGAACGGGGGGCGTGATGCGCCTCGACGCAACCGTGGCGCCAGGCCGCGTCGCCGGTTCGGAATCCGCCTTGGCAGGCGTGGCCTGCGAAGCTTCCTTTACGCGCCTTCCTGACATTGGTCTGTGGGGGCTGCCGCCTCCGCACCCCGGCCCGGTGCCGTCCGCATGAATCGATGCCGGTGAAGCCTCTGAGCGAGATGGTGTCCCCGGCACTTGAACCTGCCGGACCCTGGCTGGGCGCCCACATGTCGATCGCCGGCGGCGTCGATCAGGCGATCGACCGGGGGCGAGAGGTCGGCTGCGACGTCATCCAGATTTTCACGAAATCGTCCCGTCAGTGGGCGGCCAAGCCCTATCCCGCGGAGGAGATCGACGCGTTTCGGCGTAAACTGCGCGAATCGGCCATCCGGGCGGTGATCGCGCACGATTCCTACCTGCTCAATCTGGGCGCGCCGGTCGAATCGCTCAGAAGCAGATCGGTGGCCGCGTTTATCGATGAACTGCATCGGTGCGAAGCCTTGGGGATTCCGTATTTGATCGCGCACCCCGGCGCCCACGTCGGCTCCGGCGTGGAGGAGGGGATGAGAACGATCGCGCGTTCGCTTGACGAGGCGCACCGGGCGACACGGGGGGTGGCCGTTCGGGTCGCTCTGGAAATCACGGCCGGTCAGGGCAGCACGCTGGGCCACCGATTCGAGCAAATCCGGCGGATCGTTGATTCGACCCAGGAGAGTGATCGCCTGCGGGTCTGCTTTGACACCCAGCACGCATTCGCCTCCGGCTACGATCTCCGCACTGCTGAAGGGTACGACCGGACGTTTGCCGAGTTCGACCGGCTCATCGGTCTCGACCGGCTGGCCGCGTTTCATCTGAACGACTCAAAAAAAGAGCTCGGCTGCCGGGTCGACCGGCATGAAGAGATCGGAAAAGGACGACTCGGGCTGGACTGTTTCCGACGCCTGATGAATGATCGCCGGTTCTGGGGACGTCCCATGTGTCTGGAGACGCCCAAGAGCGAGGATTGTCATGAGGATGTCGAGGCGCTGACACTGCTCCGGGGGATGGTGCGTCCCTAGCCCGCCCTCGCGCGGCGGCGTCATATAATAAATGATCATGTCCGCCCGTTCTGTCGTCGTCCACTACCATGAACTGGCCTTGAAGGGCCGGAACCGGCCCCGTTTTCTCGCCCGGCTGACCACCAATCTTCGCCGGTCGACAAGGGGGCTCGGCGTGGCGGCTGTCCGCGCGCTGCCCGGCCGGGTGGTGCTGGATCTGGGCGAAGGCGCCGACGTCGAGGCGGTCTGTCGGCGCGTGTCGGCCGTCTTCGGCGTGGCGAATTACTCGCCGGCGGAACGCACCGAGCGTGACATTGATGCGCTCTCCGCCGCCGTGTCGGCGTTGGTCGGGGCCCGCACCTTCGACAGCTTCAGGATCAGCGCCAGGCGCGGCGACAAGACCTACCCCATGACCTCGATGGAGCTCAATACCATGCTGGGCCGCCTTGTGCAATCGCTTCGTCCCGTCCGGGTCGATCTGAACGAGCCGCAGCTCACGATTCATGTGGAGGTGCTGGAGCGCGAGGCGCTCGTCTATACCGACAAGCGCCCCGGCCCCGGCGGCCTGCCGGTCGGCGTCAGCGGCAGAGTGGTGACGCTGCTCTCCGGCGGGATCGACTCCCCGGTGGCGGCCTTCCGGATGATGCGGCGCGGCTGCCGCGTCAGCTTCGTGCACTTTCACAGCCACCCGTTTGTCAGCCGGGCGTCGCAGGAGAAAGCGGTCGAACTGGCCCAGCAGCTGGCCCGCTTTCAGGCCGGATCACGACTCTATTTCGTTCCCTTCGGCGAGTTGCAGCGGCAGGTGGTCCTCGGCGCGCCGGCTCCGTTGCGGGTGGTGTTGTATCGGCGCCTCATGATGCGGATTGCGGCGGAGCTGGCGGGGCGGGAGCGCGCCGGCGCGCTGGTCACCGGAGAAAGCCTTGGTCAGGTGGCCTCGCAGACGCTCGAGAATCTGCGGGTGGTGGACGAGGCGTCGCCGCTGCTCGTTCTCAGGCCGTTGATCGGCATGGACAAGCAGGAGATCATCGACCAGGCCAAAGAGATCGGCACGTACGAGATTTCGATCCTCCCGGATCAGGATTGTTGCCAGCTCTTCATGCCCAAGCACCCGGCGACGAAGACGACGCTCGAGCAAATCCGGAGGGCCGAGCGCGCCCTGCCGGTCGAGACGATGGTCAAGGAGGCCGCCTCCGCCGCAACTCCGCAGCGGGTGGAGGCGGGTTGACAGGTTAGGAGGGGCTCCAGTAAATTAAAAATAAGGGGGCAAAACGGTCCTATCGGAAGGAGGCGCTCATGAAATGTTATATCAGTCGGATCAGCGTAATCATGACGGTCAGCGCGGTGCTCTGGATTGTGATCGGAATGGCCGCCCCGGTTCAAGCGGGGGTCGACATCAACATCAACCTCGGCGCCCCGCCGCCTGTGGTCGTGGCGCCGCCGCCCCCGGCGGTTGTGGCGCCCCCTCCCGTTGAGGTTGAGGCGCCGCCAGAGATGGTCTATTTGTCGGAACCGGGCGTCTACGTGGCCGTCGGCATCCCGTTTGATCTTTATTTTGTCGGCGGCCGTTATTATTATTTTCACGGCGGCAACTGGTACTGGGGGAGAGGCTACGGCGGCCCTTGGACGCATGTGGTCTATCGGTCGCTCCCCCCGGGGCTCCAGCATTATAAGGTAGAGCACTTGCGGCAATTTCGCGAGCAGGAGTACAGGGCTTATAAATCGCAGGGACCTAAATTCAATGGCAGGCACTTCGTCGCGGTGGAGGGGCACAGACCGAACGAGGGTCACGGGATGAACGGACATGACGAAGGCAGGCACCACGGAAGATAACGAACACACGAGGGTTGAATCGGTCTCGGCATGGTACCACGCCCTGGCCGTCCGGTCCTTGAGCTGAATGACATCGGACAGGAATCGACATCGGTAACGAACTGTAGGGGGGGCCGCCTGGCCCCCCTGGTTTTTCTGCGGAGAGGGCGAGGGGGGCAGAGGATCGCGGCCCGCAGCCTCGAATCGGCATGAACGGGACCAACCGGCCCCTTTCATCGCCGCGCATCCGAAACGGCGGAGCGTGTCAGTAGTTCAAAAGGATGGCATCGGGCAGAAAGCCCAATCGTCTCAAGAGCTCCGTATTCTCCTGTATCATCTCCGGCATGCCCACCAGCATGGCGACCGTCTCCTCAGCCGACGGGCCAACCCGCGCCACCTGCTGCTGGACGAAGCCGACGTGGCTGTGCCAGGGTTCCCCGCCTGGGTCGGTGACGGTCAGGAAGGTCTCCACGCCCCACTCGCGCCAGGCTCGGATCTCGTCGTGAAAACAGAGATGGTGTGGCGTCAGCACGCCGTAAAAACACATGATCCGGCCGTACCGGTCCCGATCCCTGGAAACGGCGCGGATCACGGAACGCAACGGCGCGATGCCGGTGCCGACGCCGATCAGCAGCAGGTTTTTCCCACGGTGCGGTTCGAGCGGGAACCCCTTGCCCTGCGGGCCCGACACCTCCACGTTGGCGCCGATTTCCAGCTCGCAGAGGGCCCCCGACATGCCCTGTCCCCGCCGGATCAGGAGATCGAAATAGTTCCCCTCGCCCGGCGCCGATGCAATGGCGAAATAACCGGGTTTGAAGCCGGTCCGGCCGATGACGAGAAACTGGCCTGGAATGAAGTCGAATTGCGGCGCGGGCTCGCCGGCGACCGGCTCCAGCCGCACGTACCGTAATTCAACATCGTCCGGCCGGGCCTGGCGGCGGCTTTCGGTAATGCGCATCTTCATGTGGAGTGGCCCGCATGGGCGCGCTTGGCCGACAGGGTCTGACGCATCCGCTCGGCGCTCTGCGTGTTGAGCACATCGTCACGGGTCAACCAGCCTTTCCGGGCGATGCCCACCCCGTACCGGAGGTCCCCGAGCCCCTCGGCGGTGTGCGCGTCCGGATTGATGCTGAAAACGACGCCGCGATCGCGGGCATCTTTGCAAAACCGCCAGTCCAAGTCAAGCCGGTGGGGGTTGGCATTCAGCTCGATGGCGACGGCATGATGTCGAGCCGCGTCAAGCACCCGGCCCAGATTGAGCGGATAACCCTCGCGCGACAGCAGCAGACGACCGGTCGGATGGCCGAGGATCGTGACCGCCGGGTGACTGATCGCCCGGACCACGCGATCGGTCATCGCCGCTTCGGTCATCCCGAACTTGCTGTGCACCGACGCGATGACGAAATCGAACCGGTCGAGCACGTCATCAGGGTAATCGAGCGAGCCGTCGGGCAGGATGTCCGCCTCGATGCCTTTGAAAAGCGTGATGCGGGGATGGCGCTGCTGCGCCTCGTCGATCGCCGCCTGCTGCGCCCGGACCCGTTCGATCGACAGGCCGTTCGCGTAGCGGGCCGACCGGCTGTGATCAGAGATGCCGAGGTACCGGTAACCGAGCGCCGAGGCCGCTTCGACCATCCTCTCCAGCGTATCATGCCCGTCGCTTTCGGTTGTGTGGACGTGAAAGACGCCCTGGATATCAGCCTCGTCGATCAACCTGGGCAGCCGCCGGGCCTGCGCCGTCTCGATCTCGCCGAGATTTTCCCGGAGTTCCGGCGGGATCTCCTCCATTCCCAGCGCGTCGAAAATGTCGGCCTCGGTCGCGCAGGGAATCAGCTCCTCCCCGCGAAAGAGGCCGTACTCGTTCATCTTCAGCCCCCGCGCCTTGGCCAGGGCCCTGAGCGCCGTATTATGCTCCTTGCTGCCGGTCAAGTGGTGGAGCGCATAAGGGAACTCCGCGTCGGTGACGACGCGCAGGTCGGCCTGCAGCCCGTCGGCGAGCCGGATGGTGCTCTTGGTGTCCCCATGGGCGATGACCTCGGCGACCTCCGGCAACGAGACGAAGCGCGCCATCACGTCGGCGGGAGAGTCCGAGCTGATCAACAGGTCGATGTCTTTGACGCTTTCCATCCGCCGGCGAAGGCTGCCGGCGACGCTGATCCGCCGCACGGCCGGCACGACCTGCAGCTGGTCGATCACCGTCTCTGCGGAGGCCATCGCGTCCGAAAAGAGAAACCGCCCCTGATGCCGTTTGAGCAGGCGGATGCCTTCCAGAATTTTCGACTGGCTTTTTTCGCCGAACCCGTCGAGCGCGAGGAGCCGGTTTTCCAGGCAGGCGTACTCGAGCTCGCCGAGCGTGCGGACGCCGAGCGCCTGATACAGCAGCCGGACCTTTTTGGGCCCCAGGCCGGGAATGTTCAACAGCTCAAAGATGGTGGCGGGGAATTCACGCCTGAGATCATCATAATAGGGGAGCCGGCCCGTCGTGACCAACTCGGTGATCTTGTCGGAGAGGGCGGAACCGAGGCCTTTGTGTTCGCGCAGCCGTCCCTCACGCACCAGCGCGTCCAGTTCGTCGCCGAGCCCGTCAACGATCCGGGCGCCCCGCTCATAGGCACGGATCTTGAACGGATTATCCCCCTTGAGCTCCAGGAGCGTGGCGATGTCGGACAGGATCGCGCTGACGTCGCGGGCCTTCATGACGGAGAAATTGTAACAGAAGCCGGCAAAGGGAGTAAACGACCGTTTCTCGACGACAACGGGCGGCGCGGCGGCCCGTCGCGGCTTGACATGCCCGGGAGGCTTGCGTATAGTGGCCATGCGTTTTCTGGACGCGGATTCATCCAGACGGCGTGGGTGCCGGACGCGCGCGAATCCTTCCATCCTCGATCCGGGTGCATCCGGAGGCTGATGTGGCGAGACCGCGGTTGCTGGGCGTCGTCATGGCGGGCGGCAAGGGCGAACGGCTCTATCCGCTGACCCGCGAACGGAGCAAACCATCCGTGCCCTTCGGTGCCCGTTACCGGATCGTTGATTTCGTTCTGAGCAATTTCACCAACTCCGGCATCTTCTCCGTCTATGTTCTCGTGCAGTACAAGGCCCAGTCGTTGATCGAGCATTTGCGGTCAGCCTGGCGGGTCGGCGGCCGGATCAAGGACCATTTTGTGACGGTGGTTCCCCCCCAGATGCGCTGGGGGGAGAGCTGGTACCAGGGGACGGCGGACGCGGTCTATCAGAATCTGAACCTCATCGAGGACTTTCACCCCGACATCGTGGCGATTTTCGGCGCCGATCACATCTACCGGATGGACGTCAACCAGATGGTCGCGCATCATCTGGACCGCGGGGCCGACGCCACCGTGGCGGCCCTGCCGGTGCCGATTCAGGAAGCGGGAGGGTTCGGCGTCATTGAAACGGACCCGACGGGACGGATCACCGGATTTCAGGAGAAGCCCGCGCAGCCCACGCCGATGCCGGCCGATCCGACCCGGGCCTATTCATCAATGGGCAACTACCTGTTCAACCGCGACTTGCTGGTTGACGCGCTCGTGGAGGACGCCCGGCGCGGCGGCGATCACGATTTCGGCAAGACGATCCTGCCGGAGCTCTGCCGGTCGGCGCACATCGCCGCGTACAACTTTCTGGACAATCGCGTGCCGGGGGTCGAACCATACGAGGAGCCCGGATACTGGCGGGACGTCGGCAACATCGCGGCTTATTGGCGGGCCCACATGGATTTGCTGGGTCCCACCCCCTCGTTTGATTTGCGCAACCATCAATGGCCGATGCTGAGCGACACCTACGAAGGGCCGTCGGCCCGCGTCATCGACGGGATGGTCCACGACTCGATTCTCGGCGCCGGCACGGTGATCCACGGCGGCCGAGTGACCCGGTCGATCCTTGGTCGCGGCGTCACCGTGCACGCCGACGCGGAGTTGGAGGAATCGATCGTGATGGATTTTACCGAAGTCGGCAAGGGGGGCAAATTGAGGCGGGCGATCGTGGACCGCTTCAACACGCTGCAGCCCGGCGCCGAAATCGGTTTTGACCGCCGGCGGGACGCCCTGAACTACAAAGTGGATTCATCCGGGATCGTCGTCGTGCCGCGCGGGCAGACCCGCCGGCCGTCCGGGCGGGAATGAGCGGCGCCCGGCGAATCGCCGTCGGCATTGATCTCGGCGGCACCATGATCAAATCCCTGGCGGTGGAGGACGGCGGTCGCGTCGTCGCCCGGGCCTCCCATCCCACGGAGGTCCACGCGGGCCAGGCGCGCGTCGTACGCAATCTCGCCGAGGTGGTGCGGGAGCTGTCCGCGCAGCTGGGTTCGTTGACATCGACCGGCGCCGAGACGGTCAAGCCGGTTGGCGTCGGCGTGCCTGGCGTGCTGGATGTCGACCGGGGGCTGGTGGTCTCCTCACCCAATTTCACCGGCTGGGAAGGGTTTCCTCTGCGGGACCGGCTGGAGGCGGCGATCAGCCGGCCGGTGGTGATTGAAAACGATGCGAATGCCGCGGCCGTGGGGGAGCAGTGGATGGGGGCGGCCGCCGGCGTGAAGGAATTCCTGTTCATCACCATTGGCACCGGCGTGGGGGGGGGCCTGGTGCTCGGCGGCCGGCTGTGGCGCGGGCCCGGCGGCCGGGCCGGTGAGTTCGGGCATGTGAAGGTCGAGCCTCAAGGCGAGCTGTGCGGCTGCGGGAGCCGCGGCTGCCTTGAACGGTACGCCAACGCGGCGGCGCTGGAACGGTACGCGCTCGAGGAATTGCCGAAGGGCCCTTCCGGGGCGCTGCGCGCGCTGGCGCTCGACCGGCCTGAAGCGATCGATCCCGCCGTCATCGCCCACGCGGCTCTCGAGGGAGACGCGGCGGCGCAGGCGGCGTACCGGCGGTTTGCCGTGTATCTGGGCATGGGCATCGCCGACGTCGTCAACCTGCTCGATGTGCGTCATTTCATCCTCGGCGGCGGCGTGAGCGAGGCGTTTGACCTGTTCTTGCCGTCGTTGAGGGAGGAGGTGGCCGCGCGCATCTACGGCGTCCCCATCGAGGCCATCCATATTCTGAAGGCCAGGTGCGGCAACGATGCCGGCTCGCTCGGCATGGCGCATATCGCGCTGACGCAACCGTGACGGGAGCATCGAGAAGGAGTATACTTGGTACAAGAGCGGACCATGATGTGCGGTGACCGATGGACATGACCTGGTTGGTTGCGGTTGAACTTCTTATCCTGACCGCGTGCGGCGGCGCGGCGTGGGGAGTCTATCGCGCCGTGGCGAAGCGGCTGGGCGGTGCAGCGCCTGACAGCCCGATGACGGTGGCCGGGGCAATCCGGCGGTTGGTGGTGTCGGCCATCTTTCCCCTGGTCTGGGCGGGCCTGGTGACGGGCGTCTCGTTCCTCCTGCCCCTGGTGATTCGGCCGTCCGGCGTGATCGGCGCGGCGGTGCCGGTCCTCTGGTTCTTCATGATCTATCCCCTGGCCTCCATTCTCATCGTGCGGCTGATGCCCAGGCGAAGCGCCATGCGGCTGATGACCCATCTGGCCGTCGCCGTCGGGCTGGTGGTCGTGGCCGTGCACGTCGTCGATCACGACAAGGAGCTGCAGGCGGTCGCGAACTTTCCGTTGGTATCGGTCGGTCCCGCCGTCATTTCCATCGCGGTGGTGCTGAAATCGCTCTTCCTCTTCTGGGTGCTCTTCATCATCGCCAGCCGGGTCACGGCGTTTCTGCAGGAGCGGCTGGCGTCCACGACCGACATCGACCCCAGCCTGTCGTTCGCGCTGACCCGTTTTTTGAAGTTCTTCCTCTTCACCCTGGGCGTGCTGATCACGCTCGACACCGCGGGGGTCAAGCTTTCCACGCTCACGATCTTCGGCGGCGCGCTGGGGTTGGGGCTCGGCTTCGGCCTGCAGAACATCGCCAACAACCTGGTCAGCGGAATCATGCTGCTCCTGGACCGGTCGATCAAGCAGGGCGATGTGATCACCGTGGGGGACAGTTACGGCTGGGTGGTCAAACTGCACGCGCGCTATATCGTCGTGCGGACCCGGGACGGGGTGGAAAAACTGATCCCCAACGCTAACCTCATCGCGTCGGAGATCACCAATTGGACGCATTCCGACCGCGCCGTCCGATTGCACGTGAAGGTCGGCGTCTCCTACAATGCCGATCCCTTCAAGGTTCGCGAGCTGTTGCTGCACGTGGCCGACACGCACGAACGCGTCCTCAAGTATCCGCAGCCGAACGTCCTGTTCGTCAATTTTGGGGACAGCTCGTTGGATTTCGAGCTGCGGCTTTGGATCAACGATCCCCAGGAGGGGGTCGAGAACGTCCGGAGCGCGATGCGGTTCGAGATCTGGAAGGTCTTCAAGGAGCACGGCATCGAGATTCCCTATCCGCAGCGGGATCTGCACATCAAGGGCGGAGCCATCGTGATGACGCCCTCGCTTCCTCAACCGGAATTTCAGGAATCGTTTCCGCCGGCCGGAAAGTCCGACCGCTAAGCGTATTTCATAGGGGCTCGAGCCTGCCTGCCCTACCTGCCGGCAGGCGGCTGGCAGGTTGCCGGCATTTCATGCGGGGGCCCGTGCAACAATAAATCTGGGATTAAGGATTAGGGGTTAAGGGGCAAGGTGAATCAGTTTACGCCCCACCCCATAATCCCTATCCCCATCCATCCCCACCCTCCTGCGCCTCCCGCTCACGCGCTCCGCCTCCGTCGGATTGCCCGCCTGGTAAGCGCTCGTGAACGTGTAGTGGCCCGAGATTCTCTAGCACCGCGCGCGCGTTGCGGACCAGCCCGGCCCTCTTGGGCCGGGTGAGCGGAGTCGCGGAGAACGGTGCCATCTCGCCGTCGTGTTGCAGGGTGGCCGTTTCCCGGGCGTCGAGCCATGGCCCGACCCCTTCCTGAAACCACGGCTCGTCGCTCGCGGCGGGCGGAGTGTTGTAGGGGCAAACTTCCTGACAGACATCGCAGCCGAAGAGCCAGTCGCCGATTTTGGCGCCCTCGGACGGGGTGAACTCACGCTTGAGCTCGATCGTCAGATAGCTGATGCAGCGGGTGGCGTCCAACTCGTACGGGGCGACGATCGCGCCGGTCGGGCAGGCGTCCAGGCAGAGCCGGCAGCTGCCGCACCGGCTGGTCTGGGGCCGGTCGGCTTCAAGCTCCAGCGTCGTGATCAGCTCGGCCAGAACGACCCACGAGCCGCACTGATCCGTGATGAGCATCGTGTTCTTGCCGATGAACCCCACGCCCGCTTCCTGTGCGACGGCCCGCTCCAGCACCGGCCCGTGATCGACGTAGCCCCTGACCTGCGCCTCCGGCGCCCGCGCGCGAAGCCATGCGGCGAGGTCGTCGAGCTTGCGTTCGATGAGATCGTGATAATCCTTCCCCCAGGCGTACCGGGCGATTCGGCCTGAGCGGTGGTCGGGCCGAGCCCCGTGGTCCCCGGCGTAATAGTTCATCGCCAGGCTGATGACGCTTCGGGCGCCCGGCAGCACGTCACGCGGATCGGCGCGCCGGCGCGGCGCGCGGGCCATGTAAGCCATCTCGCCGTGAAAACCGCGGTCGAGCCAGCGGGTGAGCGCCCCCCCATACCGCCCCGGCAGGTCGGCCGGGGCGATCCCGACGGCGTCGAACCCCAGCGCTCGCGCCTGTTGCTTGAGGGGCGCGGCCAGCGACACGAGTTATTCCTGATCGATGCGGATGTGGATGCGCTGGATGCGGCCGTCGTCGCTCAAAAAGGCCGTGGTCAGCGCGCTGACGATCGAAAGAATCAGCGCTCCGAAGACGGGGGCCCAGAAGCCGTGGACTTCAAAGCCGCGAACCAGCGTCCCGGCCAGATAGAGCATGAAGCCGTTGAGGAGAAACGTGAAGAGGCCCAAGGTGAGCAGATTGATCGGCAGGGTCAGCAGGATGAATATCGGGCGCAGGATCGCATTGATGACCCCCAGCACGGCGGCCGCGACCAGCGCGGACAGGAAGCTCTGTACCTCGATGCCTTTGATGACGAAGGCGATCAGCCAGAGGGCCCCCGCATTGACGATCCAACGGATCAGCAGCCCCTTCATGGACATTCCTGCGTGTGGTGCACCCGGACCGGCGCGGGGATCGCCGCGCTATTTTCGCTTGACCGCCCGTTCGACGGCGGCGGCGAGGTGCGGGGCGGTGAGCTGATAGCGCTCAAAGAGCTCTTCGGGTAGGCCCGATTCGGCGTAGGTGTTGTTCAAACCGATGAATTCAACAGGTACGGGTCTGTTCCGGGCGACGACCTGCGCCACACGGCTGCCCAGACCGCCGTCCAACAGATGCTCCTCGGCCGTGACGATCGCGCCGGTCTCGGCGGCCGCGCGAACAATCGCGGTCTCGTCGAGCGGCTTGACCGTGTGCATGTCGAGCACGCGGACCGATGTCCCCTTCGCTGCGCACAGGTCGGCGGCCGCCAGCGCCTCCCAGACGAGCAGGCCGCAGGCGATGATCGTCGCGTCGTGGCCGTCCTGAAGCTGTGTGGAGCGTCCGATCGCAAAGGCCTCGCCGGGCTGATAGAGGACCGGCGACTTGGGGCGGCTTGTCCTGATGTAGACGGGGCCGTCATGGGCGGCGGCGGCCCTGACAAGCGCTTTGGTCGAGACGGCATCCGACGGCGCCAGCACGACCACGCCGGGCAGGGAGCAGGCGAGCGCCAGATCCTCAATCGCCATTTGAGAGGCGCCGTCCTGTCCCAGGCTGATGCCGCTGTGCGAGCCGCAGAACTTCACGTTCAGCCTCGGGTTGGCCACGCTCATCCGGAGCTGGTCGTAGGTTTTGCAGATGAGAAACGCGGCGAACGACGACGCGAAAGGGATCTTGCCGCTGCTGGCCAGGCCCGCCGCGATCCCGATCAGATTGGCTTCGGCGATGCCGACGTTGTAAAAACGGTCGGGGAAGGCCTTGGCGAAGGCGCGGCTTTTCGTCGAGCCGGAGACGTCGGCGTCCACCACGACGATCGCCGGGTTCTCCTTGCCCAGCTCGGCGAGCGCGTCGCCGTAGGCGTCGCGCGTCGGCTGGCCCATGTTTTTTTGTCTGCTCATGTGCGTCACCCCCTTTGTGTCAGGGGGCCAACTCCGCGAAGGCCCGTTCGGCCTCCTCCTTCGTCAACGGCACGCCGTGCATGTCGGGGCGGTTTTCGATGAAGGTGACACCCTTGCCCTTGACCGTGTTGGCGATGATCACCGTCGGCTTGCCCTTTTTCCGCCCGGCGTCCGCGTAGGCTTTAAGGATCTGCGTGAAGTTGTGGCCGTTGATGTCGATGACATGCCAGCCAAACGACGCCCATTTGGGCTTGAGCGGATCGAGCGCCAGTGTCTCCTTGACCCAGCCATCCTGTTGGAGCTTGTTGTGATCGACGATCACGCAGAGGTTGTCGAGCTTGTGCGTGCCGGCGAACAGCGCCGCCTCCCACACCTGCCCCTCTTCGATTTCGCCGTCACCGGTGAGCACGTAGACGCGGGACGCCTTACCGTCCATCCGGGCGGCGAGCGCCATGCCGATGCCGATCGACACGCCCTGTCCCAGCGATCCGGTCGAAGCTTCAACCCCGGCCAACCGCCGTTTTTCCGGATGGCCCTGCAACGGGCTGTCGAGCCGGCGCAGGGTCATGAGCCGATCAACCGGAAAATAGCCCGCGTGGGCCATCAGCGCATAAAGCAGCGGCGCGGCGTGGCCTTTGCTCAGAATGAAGCGGTCCCGATCGGGCCAGTCGGGCTCGGAGGGGCGGAGGCGGAGGACCCGCTGATAAAGGGCGACGAGCAGCTCGGTCGATGAAAAACAGGTCGTCGGATGGCCCGAGCCGGCCGCGGTGGTCATTTGAATGACCTCTTTGCGGACCGTGCGGGCCAGCTCGATGAGATCGCGATGCGATTGTGCGGTCTGCTTGGCCATGTTAAGGGCGCCTCAGAATAGCAAATGGTCTAGGGAATGGTCAACCGTATTAGTTCACGGTTCACAGTTCATGGTTTATGGCAAAACGCGCATGACTTGCCGTGAACTGTGAACCGTGAACTGCAAGGGGTACATGCGTATAGGATGGGGATTATGAGGCAAAATAGGTTCCCCCTTTATTTTAATGAGAGTTTTCTATTGGCGGACAAATACCAATGGGGGTCGTCAGGGGAAGATACAGTCTCCCCCTGACTGAGATGAATATGATATAACCGCCCCATGGCAATTTTGAAAGTCGCCCGTTTAGGCCATCCTGTCCTGCGGCAGGCGGCCAAGCCCGTGCCGCCAGGTGACATCGGTTCTTCGGCCATCCAGCGGTTGATCGACGACATGATCGAGACGATGCACGAGTATGATGGAGTGGGCATTGCGGCGCCGCAGGTGCATCAATCCCTGCGGTTGGCCGTGATCGAGGTGGCTCACAATCCCCGCTATCCGCAGGCGCCTGAGACCCCGCTGACCGTCCTGATCAATCCCGAGATTACTGCGTGCTCCGATGCCCAGCCTGGTGCCGGCGCGCGGTTGGGCTGGGAGGGCTGTTTGAGCGTGGACGGGCTACGCGGACAAGTGCCCAGAGCCGAGCGGCTCTCAGCCCGGTGGCTGGATCGGGCCGGACGGCCCGTGCAGGCGGAAGCGCAGGGTTTTTTCGCGGTGGTCATTCAGCATGAGGTTGATCATCTGAACGGCAAGGTCTTTCTCGACCGGATGGCCGATTTGACCACCCTGACCCATTTGAAGGAGTACGAGCGGTATTGGTTGCACGGGGACGAGCCGGAGTCGGAGTAACGGAACGGGCGCCGAGGGTTGACAAGCTTTTGACCGGTAGACTAAGGTACTCACTCCAGCCTCGACGGACGCGCTGGGACGCGCGTCCATCGGCGCACGCGCAGGACACGATGACCAAAGGATGACACGATGCCCAAACCACAACGCCATGTCTTCGTTTGCACGCAGATTCGGCCTCCCGGCCACCCGCGAGGGTGTTGCAACGACCGGGGCGGCAAGGACGTGGTCATGCAATTATTCAATGAGTTGGAACAGCGGCAGCTGATCGGAACGGTCAACGTGACCGAGACAAGCTGCCTGGGGCCCTGCCCGCTGGGTCCGATGATGGTCGTCTATCCCGACGCCGTCTGGTACAACCGGGTGAAGGAGGACGACGTCGCCGAGATCGTCGAGCAGCACCTGGTGGGAGGCAAACCGGTCGACCGCCTCAAAATGCCAGATGAAATGTGGGGGTGACCGGCATGGCCGGCTCCGCCGCGATTGAAATCAGCCGGCTGGTCAAGCGGTTCGGCTCGAACTCCGCCGTGGATGGCCTGGACCTGACGGTCGAGCCGGGCGAGATGTTCGGCCTGCTCGGGCCAAACGGCGCGGGCAAAACCACCACATTCAAGATTCTGACGACCCTGCTCCGTCCCACGTCGGGCACGGTGAAGGTGTTCGGCCATGACGTGGTGGCCGAGGCCGATGCGGTCCGTCAAGTAATCGGCTACGTGCCCCAGGAACGGGCGGTCGACCGGCTGCTGACCGCCCGCGAGCATCTGGAACTGTTCGCCAATCTGTACCACCTCCCCGCCGCCACGGCGTCTTCCCGGATCGAAGAGGCGCTGCGGCTGGTGAATCTGGCCGATCGGATCAACGAGCCGGTCGGCAAATTTTCCGGCGGGATGAAGAAGCGGGTGGAAATCGCCTGCGGGCTGCTCCACGAACCGAGTATGCTCTTCTTGGACGAGCCGACGCTGGGGCTTGACGTGCAAAGCCGGAGCCAGGTCTGGGACCACCTGCGGCAGTTGAAGCAGCGCGGGATGACCGTCGTGATCAACAGCAATTATCTCGATGAAGCCGATCAACTCTGCGACCGGCTCGCCATCATCGATCGGGGCCGGCTGCGCGCGTTGGGCTCCCCCCAGGAATTGAAGCGCAGCCTGGGCGGCGATATCGTGACCGTGACGCTGGAGAAGGCGGTGGCGCAGCCGCAGCAACTCCGCCAAGCGCTTCAGGCCATCAACGGCGTGGGTGAGGTATCGGTGGATGAAACGGTGGCCCGGCTGGCGCTGTCCAGGGAGGCCGGCCTGAACGCAATCGTGGAACAGGTCCAGCGGGCAGGCGGCGGCTTGCGTGCGGTGCACTATACCCACCCGACGCTGGAAGAGGTCTTCATTCATTATACGGGCCACAAGATCCGGGAGGAACAGATTCAGTGAGTCGCTACTGGCAGGAGACCGGCGCGCTGACCCACCGGTGGTTCCGGCGGATGATGCGGGAGCGGATGACGCTGATCTTCGGGCTATTCCAGCCCATGTTGTGGCTGTTGCTGTTTGGCAACAGCTTCAAAAACGTGGCCTCCTCCCAGGCCATCGGGACGGACAACTATATCGCCTTCATGACCGCCGGCGTGGTGGTGATGACGGTGCTCAACAGCGGCTTTGCCGGCGGCGTCGACCTGATCTTCGACCGGGAGACGGGCTTTCTGGACCGGCTGCTCGCTTCTCCGATCGCCCGCAGCAGCATCATCGTCAGCCGGTTTCTGTTCGTGACGGTGCTGTCGGCGCTGCAAATCCTGGTCATCCTGGGCACGGCTCTGGCGATGCACGTCGTCCCGGTCACGGGTCTGGCCGGCGTCGCCGCCATCCTGCTAGTCGGCGTCCTGTTGGGTGTGGGATTGACCGCATTGTCGCTGGGGTTGGCCTTCAAAATCTCCAGCCACAGCGGATTTTTCTCCCTGGTCGGTTTCATCACCCTGCCGCTGATCTTCGTCAGCAGCGCCCTGGTGTCGGTCGAGCACATGCCGGTCTGGCTGAAAGTGATCGCCATCCTCAACCCGATGACCTGGACGATCGACGCCGTCCGGTCGCTGATCTTGAACGGCTGGCTCTGGTCGCGGCTGGTGATCGTCGTCGCGGCGCTGATCGTCTTCGATATCGGCTGCGTGACACTGAGCAGCCGGGTGCTGCGCAAGGCCGTTGGGTAATCATCGCGCATCGGCAAGGTTGTTGATGAGCGTTCATCTGGCAAGCGGACATCAACCAATGGGACCGGGGTGTGGGGGCGTTGGAGGACGCCGTATCGCTTCCGCACAGGCCCCCACAGATCAATGATCGCGGGGGAGAGAGCGTCTCCTCCTGACTTCACATGCCCGACCAGACGGCCACGCTGAACATTCCGCTATTTCCCCTTCCCAATGTCGTGTTTTTCCCCAAGACGTTTCTGCCCCTTCATATTTTCGAGCCGCGTTATCGCGCGATGGTCAAGGACGCGTCCGAAGGCGACCGGCTCATCGGCATGGTCCTGCTCAAGGAAGGATGGGAGCCCGACTATGAGGGGGCGCCGGCCGTCCATCGGACCGGCTGCGCCGGGAAGATCATCGCCCTGGAATCGTTGCCGGACGGGCGGTACAACCTGATGCTCCACGGACTCTGCCGTTTTGCGATTGAGTCTGAATCGCACGTCAAGCTCTATCGGGAGGCGCAAGTCCGCCGGCCCCTCGAGTCCGATTGGAGCCGGGTGAGCGGTGAAGTGTTGGAGGCGTTGCTGCAGGAGGTTCGCGCCATGATCGATAGGCCGACCATCTCGCGGGAGTTGTCCGCGATGCTTCGTGCAAGCGGCGATCCGGAACAGGTGGTGAATCTCGTCAGCAGCGAATTGCCCTTCACCGAGCAGGAGAAGCAGTTTTTGCTGGATGCGGAGACTTTGGAGCAGCAGGCCAGGCGGCTGGTGGACTTGATCAGGCTTCGAACCGCCGGGTTATAGAGCGATACTGCGTATCAGTCAGGAGAAACCAAGGGTGACTGGTGGCCAATGGGGATGAATGGGGGCTCGGGGCGTGGGGGAATTGGTGGACCCTTCTTTATCTTTGCCGCACAGGCCCCCACATTTCATAAACAAGGAGTGCGATGATGACGCTGAAAGCAGGCGACAAAGCACCGTCATTTACCCTGCAGAATGGCGACGGTCAATCTGTCTCGTTGGATGAGCTTCGAAAAAACCGATGGGTCGTGCTTTATTTTTATCCCAAGGATGACACCCCGGGGTGCACGAAGGAGGCATGCGACTTTCGCGATCTGCACACGCAGTTTCAGCGGGCCGGCGCCGTCATTGCGGGCGTCAGCCCTGACGGGGTGCCGTCGCATCAAAAATTCGCCGCCAAGCACGCGCTGTCCTTCCCGCTGCTCAGCGACGAGGGAGCGAAGGTGGCGACTGCCTACGGTCTCTGGAAGAAAAAGCACCTGTACGGCCGATCCTATATGGGAATCGAACGGACGACGTTTCTCATCTCGCCCGAAGGCCGCATCGCCGCGATTCATCCCAAGGTCAAGGTGGATGGTCACGCGACCGCGTTGCTCGACGAACTGAAGGCTCTGCAACAGGACCGGACGGCCGCCAAACCGGCCCGACAATGACACGCAGGGGAGGAGATGTCATGATTCACCGCACGCGATCCGTCGTACGCTGGTTCGTTCCGGCGCTGATCTGCGCGCTGTTTATCACCGGCTGCGCCATTCGAATCGGAACGCCGTTCAAGACGGAGCAGGTTCCACAGCTCCAGGTGGGCAAAACCACCCAGTCACAGGTGGTGGAATACTTCGGCGAGCCCGAGAGCAAGGGCTTGAAGGATGGCCGGCCGCTGTGGACCTATCTGTTCGCCCGGCTCTCACTGGGCGGGACGGCCACGGGCACGATCCTGTCGATCGAATTCAACGAGCAGGGCGTGGTGTCCAGCTACTCCTACGTGCCTTACTGATTGCTTGATCCGGCCCGGGGCGCGCCTCTGGACTTGTGCGTCGTTACTTGAGCGTCAGCAGATAGTCGGCCAGCGCGTCCAGCGACGGCGCGTCGAGATCGAACGGCGGCATGGCCGATCCGGGGACCACCGCCTGGGGATTTTTGAAATGGCGGATCAGCCACTCCCGGTCGTGCTTCGTGCCGACGTAGGACAGATTGGGTCCGAACGACCCCCCCTCACCGTGGATCCGATGGCAGGCCGAGCACTGCAGCTTCTCGTAGAGCGTTTTGCCGGCCGCGACCTCGGGCGGCATCGTCGGCACCGACCAGACCCGGCGGAGCGACACGCCCAGCAGCAGAAAGACGACCACGAGGAACCCCGCCCCCGCCGCCAGCGCCACCGGCCGTTTGACCGGCCGCCGATCTTTTTGGCGGTCGATAAACGGCAACGCGAACAACAGCGCGAAAAAGAGCGCCGGGAGAATGACGGTGCCGACCGGCTCCAACAGGGGGCCCTTAAAAAATCGCAGCATCTCATAGTAGAAGAGAAAATACCATTCGGGAAGCGGGACAAAGTCCGACGCCGCCGGATCGGCCCTGTCGGCCAGTGGAAACGGCACCCAGACGGCCATGGCGACGACGATGAAAAACGCCCCGAGGATGGCCACGGCATCGATAAAGACTTGCCGAGGATAAAACGGCTCGCTGACGGCCTTGGCCCGCGCCTCATCCCACGGGCCGGCCGGTCCGACCCGCCGAAGAATGAACAGGTGCAGTCCGATCAACCCGACGGTCAGCCAGGGGAAGACCAGCGCGTGCAGGGAAAAGAATCGGCTCAAGGTCAGCGCGCCCAGCTCCGTGCCGCCCCTGGCGATCTTGACCAACCAATCGCCGACGAAGGGGACCGTGCCGATCATATTGGTGCCGACCTGTGTCGCCCAGTAGGCTTTCTGATCCCACGGCAGCAAATACCCGGTGAATGCGAACATGAGGACCAGCAGGAACAACGCGACGCCGGCCATCCACATGAGTTCGCGGGGCGGTTTGTAGGCGCCGTACAGGTAGACCTGCAGCATGTGCAGGCCGATGGCGACAACCATGGCGCTGGCGCCCCAGTGGTGCAGGCCGCGGATGAACCATCCGAACGTCACCTGATGTTCGATATACTGGACGCTGTCGTAGGCGTGGTCGGGCGTGGGGGCGTAGTACACCGTCAGGAGAATGCCGGTGACCAGTTGAAGGACGAAGAAAAAGAGGGTGATGCTGCCGAACACATAGACCCAGCTGGCCCCGCCCGGAATCGGCTCGTCAAGCAACAGGTGGCGGACGCTGCCGAGCTTGAGCCGGCTGTCCACCCAGCCCCACAACGAGGACTTCGTATGGACGGAAGACTCCTTCGGGTCGTCCGTGCTCATCTAGAGCGGTGTCTTGTCGTGCGTTCCACTCTTGTAATCCTCATATTTGACCTCCAGAGTGTCTCCTTCGACCCGGTATTCGAGGGTGTCGAGCGGCCGGGGGGGCGGGCCGGCGATCACCCGCCCGTCCAAGTTATAGACGCCGCCGTGGCAGGGACACTGGAATTGATGCGCGTCGGGATTCCAGGCGTAGGCGCAACCCAAATGAGTGCAGTGCGGGTTGTACACCTGGATCTCGCCGGTGGAGAGCTTGACAACCCAGACACCCTTGGTGGACTGCGTGGTGTACCATCCCTCTACCGTTTCGGCCACCACCTCGCGTTGAACCGGCTGGTCCGTCGAGAGGCCTGCGATCGCACCCGCATTGAGCCATCCGGGCGTTTTACGCTTCAACGCGGGGCCGATAAAATAGCCGACGGCGGGTACAGCCAGCGTGGCACCGATCGCCGCGGCGATCCAACCGGTGAGAAGGCTGAAAAATTCACGCCGAGTGGGTGTCATGGGAACCTGAGCCATTCACAGGACAGGACTGGACTGGACAGGCAGAACTGCCCCCGCCGGTCTGCGCCTTCGGCGACCGGCTGACGGGCCAGAGCATGGCGGGGAAACGCCAAGTGGGCGCTCCATTCCCCCGGTCCCTCAACGATCTCATGCCCGGCCACCTCGCGCCTGACCCGGCAAGGGATATCAGGCAGTCCTCCCAACATGGAGGTGCGGATGGGGGAGGTCATTTATGGAGATTGACCGGACATCGGGCCGGCGCCGTGCGGACCCATGCCGGAGGGGTTCATCGGATGCATGGGAGGATGCTGGAACCTGCCCATTGGACGCACCCCGCCCATCCGGCGCATCGTCATGGCGCGCAGTTGCGCGAATTGTTCCGGCGACAGAAAATCGGCCGACTTGAGCAACGACCGGATTCTGGACATCATCAGCTCGCCCTTCAGCGACTCGATCTCCTTAACCTTTTTTTCGATTTTTGAGGCGTCGAGCTTTTTCTCATCCAACAAATCGTTCAGCTCGTATTCGGCCACCCGGACTTTGGCCCCCTGCATCGTCGTCGTTTTTAAATAGTCGCTGCGGAGGGCTTTGAGCTTGACCGCCTGGTCGTCGGTGAGACCCAGCCGCTGCTTCAGGTTTTCCGTCGACAGGTAGGCCATCATGCCGCCGTGGCCCGCCCCTCCCATCGACGACATGCCCCCCATCTGGCCGCCCATGTACTCCATCGATTCCATGCTCCCTGGCGGCGTGCCGCCGGCGTCGTTCGACTCGGCGTATGCGTCGGTGGTTTCCTCCTCCGTCTGAGCCCACCCGAGAGGGGCCAGGGCCAGCACGAGGGCCATCGTTCCTGTCAGGATGAAGAGCGGTCTGGTCGTGTGCATCGCTGTCTCCTTATATGTAGGTATGGAGCGGTTACGTCAACAACTGTTTGACTTCGTCGCCTTCGAGCACTTCCTTCTCCAGCAGGGCGGCGGCCAGCCGGTCGAGCTTGTCCCGGTGCTCTTTGAGCAGCAGGAGGGCCCGTTCGTGGGCCTCGTCGATGAGGCGCTTGATTTCACGATCGATCGCTTCTGCGGTCTCCTCACTGTAATCCTTCGAGGCGGGGGCGAAGCCCGTCTCCAGAAAAAGGGGCCGCCGCTCCTTTTCATACGTGATCGGTCCGAGTGCCTCGCTCATGCCATATTCTTTTACCATACTCTTGGCGATCTCCGTCGCCTTTTGCAGATCGTTCTGCGCCCCGGTCGAGATTTCGCCGAAGACGATCTCTTCGGCCGACCGGCCGCCCAGCAGAATGGCCAGCCGCTCCACCAGCTCGGAGCGGCTCATCAGATAGCGATCCTCCGTCGGCAGCTGCAGCGTGTAACCCAGGGCGGCGATGCCGCGCGGGATGATCGAGATGCGGTGCACCTTGTCTGTATGGGTCATGAAATGGGTGACCAGTGCGTGGCCGCCCTCATGATATGCGACGATCCGTTTCTCCTTCGGATTGATGAGACGCGATTTCTTCTCGAGCCCCGCCACCACGCGGTCGATCGCCTCCTCGAAATCCTCCGGCTCGACGGCGGCTTTGTTCTTCCTGGCGGCGAGCAGCGTGGCCTCGTTGACGATGTTGGCCAGGTCGGCGCCCACGAACCCCGGCGTCCGGGCGGCGATTTTGTTCAAATCCACCTGTGGCGACAGGATCACCCGACTGGCGTGAATCTTCAAGATGGCCGCCCGGCCGTTGATGTCGGGTCGGTCGACCAGCACGTGCCGGTCGAACCGGCCGGGCCGCAGCAGGGCCGCGTCCAGGATTTCGGGCCGATTGGTCGCCGCCATGATGATCACGCCCTTGTTCGGATCGAACCCGTCCATTTCCGCCAGCAACTGGTTGAGGGTCTGCTCCCGCTCATCGTGTCCGCCGATCGCTCCGCTCACGCCGCGGGCTTTGCCCAGGGCGTCCAATTCGTCGATGAAGATGATGCAGGGCGCCTTGCTCTGGGCGGTCGCGAACAGGTCGCGCACGCGGGCGGCGCCGACGCCGACGAACATCTCGACAAAATCAGATCCCGTCAGGCTCAGGAACGGCACCCTGGCCTCCCCGGCCACCGCCTTGGCCAGCAGAGTTTTACCCGTGCCCGGCGCGCCGACCAGCAGCACGCCCTTGGGGATCCGGGCGCCGAGACGCTGGAATTTTTCTGGATTCCTTAAAAACTCGATCACCTCCTGCAGCTCGGCCTTGGCCTCGTCGATGCCGGCGACGTCCTTGAAGGTAACCTTGGTCTCATCGGCGACGTAGATTTTGGCCTTGCTTTTGCCGATCGTCATGAGTCCCTGCTGCGGTCCGACCGCGCGGATCAGATAAAACCACAGCCCCAGAAAGAGCGCCATGGGAATGAGCCAGCCGAGCAGCGTCATCCAGAAGGTGTTTTCCACGGTGCCTCTGAACGTGACGCCGGCGGCTTGCAGCTCCTTCACCAGATCGGGATCCTCAACGCGGATGGTTTTGAAGGGGTGACCTTTTTCGGATGGGACGGGTTCCTGCGCTTCTCCCCCGGCCGTTTTGGGCGCCGGCAGGGGGACGCCGGCCTCCAGCTTGCCGTGGATCATCTGATCGCTGACGGTCAGATCGTAGACTTTTTTCTCGGCAACCAGCTGGATGAACTGGCTGTAGTTGATTTCGGCCTCGTGCGGCGCGAGAAAGAAGAGTTGGATCAGCCAGACGACTCCGACGGCGATCAGAAAATACCAGATGGAAAAACGCGTTTTCTTTTCCACGGTCCGGCCTGCTGTCCCGTACCCGGTGGCGCGTCGGGAGGGGCGCGCCGCGTTCAGGCGGCGCGTCGTCGTGCTATCGCCTTCAGCGCTTCGATTAAACCAGATGCCTGCAATCGAGTCAAGGATTCACTTGGCCACCGCCCATACATGTGTCGCGCCAGGCCCGTCACCTGACGCACGCTCCACCCCAGCCCGCCGGCCAGCCGGTCAATGAGCCGCTGCTGCGCGCCGGTCATGCGGTCTGCGTGATCGACCAGGCTGGCACGGAATGCTCCGGCGTCGCTCAGACCGCCCTGCAGTCCCTCAATGAGCTCGGAGGCCTGGCCGGAGGTCATCCGGCGCAACGACGCTTGCCCGCTGACGGCCTCGACCCATTCGCGCAGCGCCGCTTCGGTCATGTCTCGCTGATGGCTGAGCGTCCAGATCATTCGGATCTGGCGGCTTGAAGCCGCTGGGCGGATCTGGCGGCTTGAGGCCGCCGGGCGGATCTGGCGGGCCGATGCTGCC
>DATIZH010000020.1:0-32730 GCA_035517195.1 Nitrospiria bacterium
ACCCAGGTCATTCCGCTTGTCTGCTGTGGAATCTGCCGGATGAATGGGGAGGGATTCCGCGATCTGATCAGACGGCGCTATGGCACCCCCGGTGACCGCTTCTCCCTGGTACCCGGTCGTCAGCAGGAACAGGATACCCCCAAACCCAAAGAGCAGCTTTCGTTGCGTTATCAGATCCTTTAAACACCAAGTCCACCGCTCCTCCATTCCGCCCCCCTTCCTGCCCATGTCTTCCCGGAGACACAGGCTGCCTTTCAAGTTCGGCGGTAATCCTACCGAAGCGGAAATCCAATTGTCAACTCTTACCCCCCTAGATTCGAGGAAAATAATCACCAATTAATTTGTTTTAACTAGTTGTATTTATAGATAATTCTTGCTTTGTCGGCAAGAGATCCTCAAGCGGGGTTGATGTGATGTAACTGTCAACGTCATCCCCTTTCCGGACATAAAGCAACTTCCCTTCTTGCTTGCCTAGCCTGACCACTACAGGCAGTGGGTTATTCTGATCACCACTAAATAATGTGATGATGATTGCTCCGGATGCTAGGCCCAGCTTTGACCAAGCTGAGATCGAATTCCCGGCTATTTTTTCCACCTTGGCCTGACCGAGCGCATTCAAAAACTTCTGAACTTTTTCGGCAGCGGGTTTTAAAAGAGGCTGCCCGTTATAGAGCCAATCCTTTCCACGACGGGTTAATTGATAGGTCTCGCCTAGACGGTCAACGGCAAGGCGTTGGACGGCATCCGGCTCCAGCTGCACAATCCGTTTGTCCATGAGATCAAACACGGTCTTCTCAAACTGAAGTACCCTTTCCCGGTCGACTTGATAAAGCGGTGACTCCGGTGTGGTTACTGCATAGGCGGTTTCTTCTCCAAGCGGAAAGTAATACTTCACGGGAATTGCACGATTGCCAGCGTGAAGTGTCATCTCAACCTTCGGTTTTTTCAACTCATTGATTTTTTTATTTTTCTCGTTATCAAGAATCGCCGTAGCTCGCAAGGAACTGACCTGTTTGATCAATGTCCGAACTACGTCATTGTCCGCTGCCGCATGAATCGGGGCCACCATTTGCCAGGCGACTGCTTGTGCTCCCCCCGTGGCAGGCATCGCCCTTCGCTCCAGGCGGATCAAGGGCACGGGCTGGTCTGGATAGTGAAGCTCCATCGCCGAGACGTCGGCGGCCGCCAAATCAAACAACTCTTTTCTTCTCAAATCAAACAGTTTCTTATCTACAGCCTCCTTGGTCTCACGCGGCACGAGGAGAACAGGCGAGGAGAGTCCCCCATCAGCGGGATGGCCCGTTTCAGGAGCGGCCAGGATCCGCGCGTAGGTGGATGCTCCGACCGGACTGTCAGCCCCGAACTCCACTTCATGCTCAACACCGCCGACCGTGAGGCGCAGGCTCACAGCAGCCGGCGCCAGCCCATAGCGCTCCAACGCCGTCGGATTCTCGTCGATGACCCGCAACTGGCTGGCATTGTTCAATCCCATCAGGAGCGTTTGAACGGCCGCCTGATCGGCGTCGGTCTTCAATGGAGAGAGGATCCGCCAGGCACTGCCTTGATCCCTCTTCAGAGAGATCGTCGAGTCGGCCGTCGTCAACACAAGGGCCGTCGCGGTCCCCGCGTCAAACGGAAGCAGTTTTCCGGCCTGCTCCGATGTTTTTTGGGCCTCCCGTTCGCTTGGCAGATCGACCAGCCAGAGGTAGGCCCCCAAGACGAGTAACACACCAGTCCACAGCAGCAATCCCCGCCAACGACGCCATGCCACGCTGCCCGCCCTCTCGGCCATCAGCAATGTATCCGCAGCCGACAGCGGATTACAACCGCCGCCGCCATTGCCATGCCCCCACCCCGCCCAGCAACGCAACCCCGGGCAGAATCGCGACGGAGACCCAAAAAACGACTGCAGCCTGCTCAGTGTTGAGAATCAGGGGGCTCATCCTCGCCTCCTTGGGCCGGATTGAAATGACCGCTTGATCTTCGGCCAGCCAGTTGATGACATTCAGCAGCAAGTCTCCGTTGCCGTACAAGCGGAAATAACTGTTGGTGGCAAAATCGGAATCACCGAAGACCACGAGGCGCGCTGCGCTGGAGGGGGCCGAGGCGTCGGCGGGAGCCTGGTCCTTCTTGGGCGGTACCGGCTGCACCGCCATCGCAAGAGTCAACGGTCCCTTGATGTCGCGCAGCCGGTCATAGGAAACCTGCTGATTCTTCAGATCGGTTTCTCCCCAGCTTTTGTCGCTGGTCATCACCAGATCATCGTGCTTGAACTGCGCGGATTTCGCCGGATCGAACCTGAGGCTGCGGGCGGCCGGAAACGCGGTGTTCAGCGCAAAGTCCTTTGTGACGGGGTGTTCGGCGGAATAGGAGCGGGCGACCACGACGTCCAGTCCTGCTCCAAAGAGGGAAATTGAGGTCTCGATCGCCAGGTCCCGTTCCGGGACCACGCCCCAATCGGCCAGAAGCGGCTCAAGGCCGGTCGTGACCTCGGGATCGGTGAGCACCAGCACACGCCCCCCCTTGTTCAGATAAGCCCGGATCGCCTCCATTTCCTGGGGCGCCATCAATTTGACGCCGCCGCCCATGACCAATACTGTGGTCTTATCCGGCACGGAACCGCTTTGAGCGAGCGACACCCCAACGACCTCATACCCTTCACGTTCCAGCCCTTCTTTCACGGCAGAGAATCCGCCTTGGCCGGAATCGTCCAATCGATGCTCGCCGTGGCCCTCTAGAAATGCGATCCGTTTCTTTTCGGTGCGCGTGACACGGATCAGCGCGTTGGTGAACAGTTGCTCCCTGTTATTGAGGTCCTCCTGGCCCAGCAGGCGCACCCGGGTAACCTGTCCGCCGCTCTCGAACACCACCGTGTCATACTGGGTCACTCCGTACTGCCTGGCGACCGCTGGCCTTTTGTCGGGATCGACAAAGACGGCCGTCAGACGTGGAGTATATTGTTGATAACTCCCGACCAGGCTATGGAGCGTTTCCTTGGTCGGACCGAGGTCCTGTACAAAGAGGGTGACGGTCACATCACGATCAAGCGCCTTCAGGATTTTCACGGTCTGGGGAGACAGTGAAAATTGGCCAGACCCGGACAAATCCCACTGGGTGTTGTGGCGGACCGCCAGCACATTCGCCAGCCCGATCACGGCGATGAACGTCACCGACAGCAACCCGCTGTGCAGGCCCACACGGGCCGCCCGTCCCGTCGAGGCCACTCGGAGAAGTCGGAAGTTCATCGCGACGTATACCGTGAAGCAGACCAGCGCCAGCCCTTCCAGGATGCTGGTGGGCAGCGGTCGCCGCGGCAAGAATACATAGGTCACGAACCCAGCCGCGGCGAACGCCAGACCGCCCACACCCGTCCAACGCGCCCACCGGCGCTCCCCCACCCCTACCTCCATCGTTGGGACTCCAACACCCGGTGTGTGAGGAAGAGGCCGATGGCCACAAGGCCCAGCAGGTAGACGACGTCCTTGGTATCGATCAACCCCTGCAAAAAATTGTTCAGGTGCTGCAGGATGGAGAGGTTGGTCAGCAGTGTGCCGAACTGGGAGTCTGCCGTCACGGCACCGGCCCATCCCAACAGCCACATGACAAGCAGAAGGGAGAAACTGGTGATGGCGGCGATCATTTGGTTCTCGGTCAGCGACGACGCCAACAGCCCGACGGACAGAAAGACGGCCCCAACGAGAAACAGCCCCAGGTAGCTCGACAGCACCGGCCACCAGGAAATGACGCCGAACCTGGAGAGCAACAACGGCATGTAGAGGGTCAGACCCAACATGAGCGCGTACAACGCCAGGACAGCGCAGTATTTGCCGAGCACGATCTGCGTGACGGTGACCGGCGATGTCAGCAGCAGTTCGCTGGTCTTCTGTTTTCTCTCTTCCGCCAGCGTGCGCATGGTTAAAATGGGCACGATCAAGAGCAGAATCACGCTCAGGTTGCGAAGCGACGGGGTCAAGATCACGTCATTAATGTTCATTTGGGGAATCATCTGTTGCATGCGGAGCATCATGCGCGTCTGCACGCTCGCCGTGATCACAATCGTATAGAACAGGTACCCGCTCACCAGCAGGAACATGGCGATGGTGACGGCCGCGATCGGCGAGACAAGCAGGGAGCGCCATTCCCTGGAGAAGATGGCAAGCAGTTTGCTCAATCCGCGCCCCCCGCGCCCGTCATTCCCGCACTCGTTGAATGAGGGTCAACAGCGGGTTCAGGCGGCAATGCCTGGAAGGAGGCGGGACGTCCATCGGGCAACGGCTCCGCGGCCCGATCGGCATCGGTCGTCAACTGCAGGAAGACCTCCTCCAACGACATCGCCACGGCGGACAGTTCCACCAACCCGCCGTCCGCCTGTACGATCATGCGGGCCACCGATTCCCGGATGTCCTGCCCCCGCACGCAGTCGATCACCCAGACGGGGATCTCCTCTCCGTGCGAGGACGGCCCTCCTTCCGGAGCGACCCTCATCACGCCGGGCAGCGCAGACAGCGCCTCGCGCAGGGCGTCGGTCGGCCGGCGCAGGGCGACCCTCACCTGTTCCGCCCCCCGCAACTGCGTTGCCAGACGTTCCGGCGTATCCACCGCCACCACCCGCCCTTTGTGAATGATGATCACGCGTTGGCAAATCGCTGTCGCCTCCGGAAGGATATGCGTGCTGAGGATGACCGTATGCGCACCGGCCAGCGTCTTGATTAATTCCCTGATTTCGATGATTTGCTTGGGGTCCAGGCCGCCGGTCGGCTCATCTAAAATCAGCACGGGCGGATCATGGATCAGGGCCTGCGCCAGCCCCACACGCTGCCGGTACCCGCGCGACAGGTTGCCGATGAGTCGACCCCGGACCTGCCCCAGTGCGCATCGCTCCAGCGCCTGATCAACCGCCTGGCGAAGGCTTGAACGGCTCACGCCCTTGATCCGGGCCACGTACCGGACATACTCCGTGACGGTCATTTCAGGATACAGCGGCAGCGTTTCGGGCAAATAGCCGATCCGCCGCTTCACCTCCAACGGCGATTCATCGATATCGTAACCGGCGACGCGCACGCGCCCGGATGTCGCCGGCAGCGAGCCGGTGAGGATGCGCATCGTCGTCGTCTTCCCGGCGCCGTTCGGACCCAGAAATGCCAGCACTTCGCCGGCGTCAACCCGGAAGGTCACCTGTTCGATCGCCGTCAGGGCACCGTACCGTTTGGTCAGCTGGTCTGCTTCAATCATGAGTCAGTCAATCGGCCGCATGGTCCACCGTTACCTCAACGTCGAGATGATGTGCGCGCCACCTTGGAAATGCCGGACCGCCCTCGCCTCCATGCGCGCCAGGCAAGAAACAAGGAGGGGAAACCCTCCCGGCTTCCCCTCCCCGATTTCATAGGCCGCGAGACTCCTGGCCCGCACGGCCTCATCCGGCATCAACATGAAACCGGATGGATATGCGCTTACGGCTTCTCGCCGCCGAGACTCCGCTCGTACAGGATCGCTTTCCACCCTTCCTCTTCCGTGATCACTGCGCCCACCACCGGAATCATGGCCGTGCCCGCACTGCCGTTCTTGAGCACCCACATCATTTCACCCGGGGTCTTTGCCTTGTCAAACGCGGGATTGGTGAAATTGCGCGGTGACGGATCCAGTCCCGTCGACGCCGGGCCGTTCCCCTTGCCTTCCATGCCGTGGCAGGTAAAGCAGGTGCCCTTCCCCTCAAAAATGGCCTTGCCCTCCGCCAGCGCCCCTGCATTGCCCTGGAATGGGTTCTTCGTCTTCTTTGCCTCCGCGATCTGATCCGGTGGAACGCGCGGAACCAGAGGATCCTTTTCCGCTGACTTGGCAACGGCCGCGCCCATGACGGCCAGAACGATCACTACCAGACTTGCCTTGACGACGTGCTTGACCATGGTGCTGTGCCCTCCACTGTGACTGTTAACATTACTGCTCTGTGTTGCTCTGCGCCGACTCATTCGGCATCGACACTGTCCCAGGCTCCCCTCACGGCCATCGAACATGCAACCCTGCTCATCCCCCCTTCTGCCCGCCGGCTCAGTGCGGATCGCCTTGTACCACACATTGCCTTCCACGACTCACAGCTTCAGACGCTCATGCGGTGGAGACTATTCAATCAACCATGTCATCGCGCTACGGAAGAATACCCTTGCAAACCGCGGCATGATAACGGATTGCAGTGATGAAGTCAAGCCGATTGACGCTCCGCATCGTCTATAAGGCCGCAGGCTCCTGAGCCCACAGCAGACACAGCCAGCGCGCGAGGAGTGCCATGGCCCGTGCGCCGCGTCGGCCCACCCCCCATAACCCCGGCCATTGCGACGGTCGCCCTGAAACGGCGCGGCCGCTTTTCCAGACCGAAGTCGAACCGTCGGGGAGAAGAAACGCCTCCGGCGAGATGATCAAGGCCTCCGCGACGGGATCCAGAACCGCCCGCACCGCGACGACGGTGACACTGGCCTCCAAGGCGGCCTCGGCAACCGCCCCGCTTTCCATATCAACCGCCAGGGCGCCAGTCCGCGCGGCCAGGGCACGTTTTTCCTCCGGGGCGCCGATCAGACAATCCGAAGTCGCGAGCCGTCCCTCATGCACGGCGAGACCGCAGGCACCCGCTGCGCGGAGCGCCGCAGTCCTGAGTCGCCGATCGGCCGGAGGCCCGATGGTCCGCAGGGCATCAAACCGGCCTTCCTCCCCCGGGGGGCCCACCCGGGTCCAACAATCACCGATGACAAGCGCACCGGAGGGAAGGTCCGGTTGGAGCCCACCGGACAGGCCGACGGACACAACGCCGAGGCACGACCGCCGTTTTAGCGCGTTGACGGTCACGTGATAGGCCCGGGCCGGCCCGAAGCCGGTCTGGAGGACTGATAGACGGTGCGGCCCCACGCGCCCGTCAAACACGGGCGCCGTGTCTTCCTTGCCGAGGCGGTGGAGTTGCAGGGGACGTTTGAGCTGGCTCAACTCGAAGGCGGTCGCCACACACACCAACCAGCGGGGATGGTCCGAGCCGTCCGTCGGCGGAGTCGCCGTCATGGGAAGGGTTCAGGCGGGACGCGGCCCGCACCGCCGGGCGTCACCGGGACGACGAAGGACGGAACGATCCCACCCGATAATAGCCGGAAAGGCGGTGCTGGTCACGGATCACGGCCGTCACCATCTCTCCACGGCCGGTGAGATTGCCATACAGGGCCAGCGCCCACAGCGGGAAATATTTGCAATACATGTGATACCGAAGATAGAACACCCTGGGGAATCCCGTGCCGGTGAAAGCCCGCTCCTCCCAGTCGCCGTCGCTTTGTTGATGGTGCAGCAAATAGTCGACACCGGCGCGCACCGCAGGGTGATGAATCTCTCCGGCGTGCAGCAATCCCATGACGGCCCAGGCGGTCTGAGACGGCGCGCTCGGCCCGATGCCGGCCTGGGACGGGTCGACGTAGGACTCGCACGTCTCTCCCCACCCACCGTCTTCATTTTGCACCGACACCAGCCATTGCACCGCCTTGCGGACATAGGGCTGATTCATCTGTTCATGGATCATGCGCAACCCCGCCAGCGCCGACCACGTTCCATAGAGATAATTGACGCCCCACCGGCCGTACCACGCGCCGGTGGGTTCCTGTTCGGCCTTTAAAAAGGCGATCCCGCGGGACGCGGGCGGATACGTCAGATCAAAACCCAGCACGCCCATCGCCTCCAAGGCGCGGCCGGTCAAGTCAGCCGTGCTCGGGTCCAGCAGCGCGCCATGATCGGCGAACGGGATCTGGTTAAGGATGAGCTTGTTATTGTCGGCGTCGAATGAGCCCCACCCGCCGTCCCGCCCCTGCATCGCCAGCAGCCACCGGAACCCTCGCAGCATTTCGCGCCGCTTCCACTCTTCATCCGGTAGGATGACTTTCCCCAGCGCCATTAAGACGACGGCGGTATCATCGATATCAGGATAGAACTCGTTCTCAAATTGGAAATACCATCCGCCCGGTTGCGAGTCGGGACGCCGCACTTGCCAATCCCCCGCGCGGCGGATCTGCTTGCTGAGCAGCCATTCCGCCGACTTCACGAGCGCCGGATGGTCACGGTCGAATCCGGCCTCGACTAGCGTATTGATGGTCAGACAGGTGTCCCAAATCGGGGAATGGCACGGCTGCAGATGCAGCCGGTGCTCATCGCTGATCTCCAGCTCTTCGATCTCATCCAGCGCTTTGCGCACCACGGCATCGTTGACCGACCGGCCCAGTAGCAGCGACGCGACAACGGAATTAGCCATCGCCGGATAGATCGCGCCCAAGCCGCCGGAGCCCCGCATGCGAGCGTACATCCAGTCAGCGGCCGAGGCGATCGCGCGCCGGCGCAGCCACCGGAGATGGTGGCGGTCGTACCACCGAAGCAGATGATCGATCAGCAGAAACAAATTGCGCCACGTGAACCAGCTCCGGGAGGGCCTCAGGCGGACCGATTCCTTTGGCTGCACGAACAGCTCATCAATCGCCGCACCCGGCGGCACCTGGCGCAGCGGACGATGCGCATAGATGATGAGCAACGGCACCATCACGGCCCGTGACCAGTAGGAAACCGCAAAAATATTGAAGTAAAACCAGCGAGGCAGCAGCATCAACTCCACCGGCATCACAGGAATCGCCCGCCAACTGTACTGGCCGAATAATGCCAGTGTGATGCGTGTGAACACATTCACTTCCGCGGCCCCGCCCTTGGCCAGAATCCAATCTCGCGCCTTGGCCATGAACGGCTCGTCGGCCGACACGCCGGACAGCTTGAGGGAGAAATAGGCCTTGACCGTCGCGCTGATGTCGCCGGGCCCGCCGTAAAAAATGTTCCAGGAACCGTCAGGGAGTTGGCATTCAACCAAATAGCGAACCGCCTTCTTTTCGCGCAGCGGATCAACCCTGTCGATGAAGCGGCGCAACATCAGATATTCGGAGGTCAACGTCGAATCCGCCTCAAGCTCCCCAACCCAGTAACCGCCGGAGGGATTTTGCACGGTCAGCAAATAGGCGGCAGCCCGGTCAACGCCGTCTGACAGCCGTGCCGTCGCCTCGGAGAGACCGTCATCAGCTCCGGTCATTTGAGCCGAGGCCGAGTCGATATCAGGAATCGTTCGCCCGTTGCGGGGACGGCCATTGCCGTAGCGCCGGCGGACCGAAGACCGGCCGAACCACGATGACATTCTGGACCAGAGCAGTTTCAACGGCCGCTTCAACGGGGCGGCCGAAGAGCTGATTCGCTCACTGGAGGGTTGCCTCACTGTGGCTGTCCGTCAAGTCAGATTCCATTTGAGCATGACCATTGCATCGCGCAGGCTGCCGCCGGTTTCGCGCATCACCGTCGGCTCCACGCTGCAATGCATCATGCAGTTGGCGCACCGGGGGTCCTCACGTCGCTCGTACTTCTCCCAATCCGTCCCGGCCATCAAGGCATCATAACTGGCATAGTGACGGTCGGTGATCAGATAACAGGGCCCCTTCCATCCTTGGGGATTGACGGTGGGGTTGCCCCACGGGGTGCAATCGAAATGACGCTCCCCACGAAGGAATTCAAGATATAACGGCGTGTTCATGATGCGAAAACGGTTGGTCCATCCGGAAAGCCGCCGGAATTTGTCATAGATGCCCTCCCGATCAAGAAAAATGTCATTCTGGATCGCCTGGTAGGCGTACCCCGGTGCGATCAGCATCCCGTCGATGCCGGCCTCGGTCAGCTCCCTGCAGAGCCCCTCGATCTCGGCCATGTCGGTCTCCTTGTAGACGGTGGTGTTGGTGATCACCCTGAACCCCTGAGCCTTGGCCGTCCTGATCGCCGTTAGATCGATTTGATAGAGCCCCTTGCGACCGCGCGTCACATCGTGGGTCTGCTCTAGACCGTCCATTGAGACATTGATCGTAAAATACGGGCTCTTGGGGAAGTGCGGCAGAAACTTTTCCAGCCCGATCGCGTTGGTGCACAACACCAGGTGACGCTTGCGCTCGACGATTCCGTTGACCAGACCGACGATGTCGGGGTAGATGAGTGGCTCGCCCCCGCACACCGACACGATCGGCGCATCGCAGCTGTCAACCGCCTGCAGACATTCCTCAAGCGACATCTTTTCCCGGATGGTCTCCTTATATTCGCGAATCCGGCCGCAGCCGTCGCAGGCCAGATTGCAGGCATGCAACGGTTCCAGCATCAGCACCAGGGGGAATCGCTTCCGGCCTTTCAGCTTGTTCTTAATGAGGTGTTTCGTAATCGACCAGGTCAATTGAATCGGAAATCGCATCGGCCACGCTTTCTGCCCGCACCGTCGATATCGGGCGGTTGCTGTTGGTCACCGAGGCTGCGGCAATGGATGAACTGTGCGGTGCCACCGCCAACGAGTTGTCCCTGTTATCGTTGAAGTCTATGAAATATAAAGGCATAGTATAAAGGAAGCCCATGGGCTTGTCAATCAATCTCGCAAAACCGGACTTGATTTCCTGCCTTGACAAGCAGGAGGGAAAGGATTATTACTGTACGCTGCGTGGTGTGACGCAATGATCATGGCGAGAGATACGCAGGGCCTATGGCCGGATTGAAAAAGGGGCCGGGGTTGTTTCTCCTCTTCGCCGTGATTGGTGGGTATGTCGGTGCAGTGTTGTCGGAGATCCTCCGCCACGCGACCGCGGGGGGGCCCTTGAGCGAGTTTTTCATTCGCACCATCCATCCCGGCATCAGCCCATTCACGCTCAATTTCGAGCTCTTTAATATTACATTCGGCTTTTCCTTCTCCCTCAACCTGCTCAGCCTGCTCGGAATTGTCCTCGCCATTTATCTTTACAAGCAGGCCTAATCCACCCCATTCGCATTCCCCCGGCCCCCACCCTGCAGGGTCTATGGTGCCTTGCCTCCCTCTTCTCGTTCCAATGACCGCTCGGAAAGCGTTTTGATGCGGTCACGCAGGCGCGCCGCCTCCTCAAACGCCAAGCGTTGAGCCGCCTCCTTCATTTGGTGTCGCAATGAATCGACCAGTGCCGGCAGTTCCTCCGAACTGACCGCTTCAGACGGCTCCGCGGCGATCGGGACCGTGGAGTAGTCGGCCTCATAGGCCGCCAGCATCGGCTCCGGGATGTCCTTGCGAATCGAGGTCGGGATGATGCCCTCCCGCCGGTTGTAGGCCTCCTGGATGACGCGCCGACGGCTCATTTCGTCGATGGCGCGGCGCATTGAACCGGTCACCTGATCCGCGTAGAGCAGCACGGTTCCATTCACATGACGCGCCGCACGCCCGGCCGTCTGGATCAGCGACGTTTCCGAGCGCAAATAGCCTTCCTTGTCGGCATCCAGGATCGCCACCAGCGACACCTCGGGCAGGTCGAGCCCCTCCCGAAGCAGATTGATGCCGACCAGCACGTCGAATTTTCCCAGGCGGAGTTCCCGGATGATCTCCATCCGTTCCAAGGCGTCGATATCCGAGTGCAGATACCGCACCTTCACGCCCAGCTCGTTGTAATATTCCGTGAGATCCTCCGCCATCCGTTTGGTCAGCGTCGTGACCAGGACCCGTTCCCCCCGGCCGGCCCGCCGTCGAATCTCTTCGAGCAAATCATCAACCTGACCCGTGGCCGTCCGCACCTCCACCCCGGGATCGAGCAATCCCGTGGGCCGGACGATCTGTTCCACGACCCGGCTGGCGGCACGTCGCAGTTCGTAGGCGCCGGGCGTGGCTGAGACATAGATCGCCTGATGGATCATCCGCTCAAATTCGGCGAACGTCAACGGCCGGTTGTCGAAGGCCGAGGGGAGACGAAAACCAAACTCGACCAGATTGCGCTTGCGTGCGCGATCACCTTCGGCCATGCCGCCGATCTGTGGGATCGTGGCGTGGCTCTCATCGATGATCAGCAGATAATCGTCGGGGAAATAATCCAGCAACGTGGGCGGCGGCTCGCCGGGCTGGCGGCCGCTGAGGTGACGGGAATAATTCTCAATGCCCTGGCAGTAGCCGATTTCCCGGATCATTTCCAGATCGAATCGCGTCCGCTGCTCAATCCGTTGCGCTTCCACAATCCGGCCGGCCGCCATGAACTCGGCGATCCGCGCCTCCAGCTCCGCCTCGATGCTCAGCAGGGCGCGCTCCATCCGGTCCGGCGGAATGACATAATGGCTTCCCGGGTAGATCGCCGCCTTGGACAGCCTCCGCAGCACCACGCCGCGCAGCGGATCCAGTTCCGACAGCGTCTCCACCCGGTCGCCAAATAACTCGATCCGGATGCTTCGCCCCTCCTGCGAGGCGGGCACCACGTCCACCACGTCGCCGCGGGCGCGGAAGGTGCCTCGAGACAAGGCGTCGTCGCTGCGCTGGTATTGAATATCCACGAGCTTGGACAGGAGCGCCTTCCGGCTAATCGTCATCCCCTCCTCAAGCGACAGGAGCATACCGTGGTAGGCCTCCGGGGAGCCGAGGCCGTAAATGCACGAGACCGATGCCACGATGATCACGTCATGCCGCTCGAACAGCGCCGTCGTCGCCGCATGGCGCATCCGATCGATCGCGTCATTGATCATCGTCTCTTTGGCGATGTAGGTGTCGGTCTGCGGGAGGTAGGCCTCGGGCTGGTAGTAATCATAATAGCTGACGAAATAATTGACCGCGTTGTGGGGGAAAAACCGCTGGAACTCATGATACAGCTGGGCGGCGAGGGTCTTGTTGTGCACCATGACCAGTGTCGGCTTCCGGACCTCGGCGATCACATTGGCCAGCGTGAAGGTTTTCCCGGAGCCCGTGACCCCCAGGAGGACCTGATCGCGCTGACCGGATCGGAGCCCCTCAACGAGGTGGCCGATTGCCGCGCCCTGGTCACCCCGAGGCTCGAAGGAAGCGGTCAACTCAAACGTGGACATGAGCTGTGTGCACCAGTGTCTGCTGCCCGCAAACCAGGCTGACGACCAGCACCGATTGCTGCTTGATAATCTACAGTATTTCAACGGGTTCTGGCAACCAGTTTTTACCTTGACATCGTCGAAAAGGTGTGGGTATAGTGCCACAATTCGCCGCCGATCTCGTTGGCGGCGAACGACCGGCAGAGACCGGGAGGGCGGGCAATTGGACAGCGAGGCGTGGGCTCACTGGCGGGAGCTCCAGGACGGGATTGCCGCCGCCACCGGTCTGTCATTGATCACCTACAACGCACAGGGACGGGTTTTACTTTCTGCCTCCGCATGCGAGCCCAGTCATGACCACCCTATTTGTGGGCTTCTGCAACAACAGTACGGCCACTTGGCCTCCTGTCACGCCCATTGTGGCAAGCAGGTGTCCTCGGCTGCCGAGAGCCAGGAACAGGTGACCTTCACCTGCTTCGCCGGACTGCAAGCGTTCGCGGTGCCGGTGTTTCGCTCGTCCACCGACCGGGTGGTGCTGTTGGGGGGGAAACGGTTCACGTCCCTCGATGCCATCGCCAAGCTTCGCGAGTTGGCCGACCGGCTTCCCGGCGACCTGACCCCTCTGCTGGATGAGCTGCGCCGCAGTCGCGTCACGGATCCCCACGTGCTCGCCCTGATGGCGGGCCTGGCGGAGAAAATCGGCCGGACGTTCTTTGACAATATCAGTCTGCGCACCCGATCCGAACTGAAGCTCAGCCGGTTGCTCACCCTACTTTCGCTGTGCGAGGAAATCCGCGATGAAGAGTCGCTCCGGCAGCTGTACGCGCTGGTCCTCAATGCCCTGGGCGTGTTGTTCGGCGTGCGCACCGCCGCCGTGTTCGCCCTGCCCCCCCCCACAGAAGGGCCGGCCGGCGCGCCCGCGCCATCGCTCATGCCGGTTGAAGTGTTCGGGGAGCAGCGCGACCGTTTCAGCCGACTCCAACTCAACCTGACCGAGGGATTGTTCCGGAGATTTTTTGACGAGCCGAAACCCACTTCCTGCCAGGTCGTGTTTGAATTGCTCAAAAGCGGACTGCCCGACACGGTCACGTCGGTCCATTTGTTTCCGCTCGCCCGGGGCATACCGCCCCAGACCGTGCTGGCCCTCTTTAACACGCCGCTGACCAGCGACGAGATCTCGCTCGTGGGCAATTTTTGCACCCATTTTTCCCTGACGCTGGAGCATCAGGCCCTCCAGCAACGGCTGAACCGTCACCGCACGCACGTCGCCGCGCTGGTCTCTGCCATCGATCGGATCGGCAGGACGCTCGAAGAAACCCAACTCTGCGAGACCATTGTGAGCGAGGCGACCCGCCTGGTCGGCGCGGAACAGGGCTCGCTGATGATGCTCGATCACGCGCAACGCGCCCTGGTCATCAAAGCGATCACGGGGATCAACCGCAAGATCGTCGAGCAGATCCGGGTCATTCCCGGCGATGGCATCGCGGGAAAGGTCTTTTCCACTGGCACCCCGCTCGTGGTGGGCGACCTCGAAACGGACAGCCGGGTCCTGGGGGAGAAGCGGCCCCGCTACAAAACCAAGGCCTTCGCCAGCCTGCCGTTGAAGCTGGACAGCAGGATCATCGGCGTGTTGAATCTGGCCGACAAAACAACAGGCGGCGGCTTCGCCGAGGAGGAGATCGCATTGATTTCAACGATCGCCACCTGCGCCTCCGTGGCCATCGAACGGGCGGAGTTCCATCAGCAATCCGAGGCGCTGAAGCGCATCTCCATCACCGACGCCCTGACCGGATTTCTCAACCGGCGGTACTTTCACGAACGACTCGTTGAAGAGATCGAGCGGTCCAAACGGCACGCGACCACCCTGTCGCTCGCAATCATGGATCTGGACGACTTCAAGTTGCTTAATGACACGTACGGACACCAGGCCGGCGACGAGGCCCTGAAGGCCGTCGCCCGGTGCGTGCATGGGTCGATCCGCACAATCGACGTCGTCGCCCGCTACGGGGGGGAGGAATTCACCCTCATCCTCCCGCAAACCAGCAAGTCGGAAGCGCAACGAATCGCCCAGCGCATCTGCGACGAAGTCGCGGCGATGACGATCAGCCATCCGCAGCTCGAGGGGTACGAGCAGCTGACGATTAGCATCGGTCTGGCCGCCTACCCCGATGACGCCAACACGCCGGAGGGACTCGTCCGTTGCGCCGATACAGCCCTCTACACGGCAAAGGATCGGGGGAAAAATCGGGTCACGGCGTACGGAGAACCGTAACCAACGGCTCAACCATCGGCCGCCCATGATCACTGGCCGTCGGAAGGAGGGCGGCGATGATCCATCCCGACAGCGGGGCGGGGTCAATCAGGTCGAGCTTGGCGGGGACTTCCGAGCAATGCTTCGACAAATTGTTCCGCGTTGAACTCAATTAAATCGTCCGCCGATTCGCCGATGCCGATGAAGCGAATCGGCACCTTGAGATCTCGGGCAATGGCGGCAAGGATGCCACCCTTTGCCGTGCCATCCAGCTTGGTGACAACCAAGCCCGTCACGCCGACCGCTTCATGAAAATGTTTCGCCTGGGCCAGGCCATTCTGCCCCACTGTCGCGTCGAGCACCAGCAGCCGTTCGTGCGGCGCCCCCGGCAGCGCCTTACCGACCACGCGGACGACTTTTTTCAACTCCTCCATCAAATTCGATTTGGTGTGCAGCCTCCCGGCCGTATCCAGGCAGACCACATCCGCCCCACGCGCGATCGCCGCCTGCACGGTGTCAAACGCGACAGCCGCCGGATCCGCTCCCCCTTTCGAACCCGATCCGGATCCGGCCGGGTGCGCAATCACATCAACCCCGAGCCGTGCCCCCCAAATCTGGAGCTGCTCGACGGCCGCCGCCCGAAAGGTATCGGCGGCCCCGAGTATCACACGCCGCCCCTCGCCCCGGTAACGCTCCGCCAATTTGGCCGCCGTGGTCGTCTTGCCCGACCCATTGACCCCCAACAGCACGATCACAAATGGCTTGGCCGCGCTCACGTCCAGCGCGACCTGGCAGGGCCTCAATCGATCCAGCAACGCCCCCCGGACCAGCTCTCTGATGCGTTCGCGAGCCGCCTCGCCTCGTACGGGCGCGCGGTCGAGCGACGCGCGCACGCTCTCCATCATCGGATCAACGATGCTGACGCCCAAATCCGCGCCCAACAGCAGAGCCTCCACCGCAGCCAGATCGACGGGTGCCTCCGGGGTCCGTCCGACCATGCGCCCCAAGCCATCCGACAACCAGCCGCGGCTCTTCTGTAGTCGCTCGATGAGCGTGGACAGCTTCATTGCGCACCGCGGCGGTTGCCGGTTATCCCGTTGTGCTGGCGATTCATGGGCGCTTCATCAGGCGCGTCTCCAAGCGGCGCTCCAAGCGGCGCATCCGGACGGCCTCCCGGCGGGAACGTTCATGATCATACCCAAGCAGGTGAAGGTAGCCATGGATCAGCAGACTGAGGCATTCGTCGCGAAGCGCGGCGCCAGACTGACGCGCCTGCCGCAGGGCCGTGTCGATGGAGATGACCACGTCACCCAACACCAACGGCGCCCCGTTGCGTCCGGTCGACATTGCGGGGAAGGCGAGCACGTCGGTGGCGCGATCACTCCGGCGATAACGATGATTCAACCGGCGGATCTGCCGGTCGTTGACAAACATGAGGCCGATGACCGAGGCGGAGCGACGGGACCATGAAAGGAGTCGATGGAGCACCCGACGGTAATACTGAACATCAACCGGCACGCGCCGCTGCCGGTTGACCACATGGAGGAACTGAATCGATACCCGGCGCCCCGCCGTCTGTCTGCTACGCGCCGGACCCCGGCCCTTGGCCCCTGCCCCCTTTATCTTGCCTCTCCCTCTTGGTCTCATGTCGCTCGTAGGCCCGGATGATGTCCTGCAGCAGCGGATGGCGCACCACATCCCGTTCGGTAAAATAGATGAACGCAATGCCTGGAATCTCTCCGAGAATCGACTGAACTTCGATCAGTCCGGATGGCCGCTCGGTCGGCAGGTCGACCTGCGTGACATCGCCCGTGACCACCACCTTGGACCGGAATCCCATCCGGGTCAGAAACATCTTCATCTGCTCGGCCGTGGCATTTTGGGCCTCGTCCAGAATAATGAAGGAATCGTTGAGCGTCCGTCCGCGCATATAGGCCAACGGAACGATCTCGATCTCCCCCCGTTCGACCATCCGGTTGGCCTGGTCGACTTCCATCATATCGTATAGGGCATCATAGAGGGGGCGCACGAAGGGATTCACCTTGGCGTACAGATCGCCGGGAAGAAACCCCAGCCGTTCGCCGGCTTCGACAGCCGGTCTGGTCAGGATGATCCGGCTGACCTCCCGGTTGATCAGCGCCGCCACCGCCATCCCCATGGCCAAAAAGGTTTTCCCCGTCCCTGCCGGGCCGATGCCGATCACGATATCGTTCTTTTTCAGGGCCTCGATGTAGGCCCGTTGCGTGTCCGATTTCGGCGTCAGGAGCAATTTCTTTGTCGGCACAACGGGACCTTCTCCCGAGCCTCCGGAGCCCGCACGCACTGCGCCCCCGCTCTGGGACGGTTTACCCGGCGCGGCTTCGCGCCCCTGCCGCTGCACGGCCAATACCACGTCCGGCGGCGTCAATCGGCCATCAGCGCGTAACCGGTGGCCGATTTCATCAATCACGGCTCTGGCGGTCTGCGCCACGGCAGGAGGGCCTTTGATTTGCAGTTGGCGGCCTCGCGCCCTGAGCCCCACGCCGAGCATCCGCTCGATCGTCTTCAAATGTTGATCATAGCTGCCGAACAGGCGGGACAGGTCGAGATCGTCAGGCAGGTGAATGCGGATCGTCGTGACGCGTTTCAATGGTCGAATGCAGCTCCTCGAAAAAGTATAACACGCGGCAGATGGTCAGACAAGGTGGGCGGAACCCGTTCATGCTCGACAGTCTACTGATGCGGGATGGGCCATGCGCCCGTTCCGCCATTCGACGACGCGGATCACGAGAGCTCGAGAATCTTCTTCTTCAAGATCAAGACATCCAACGCCATGCCCGCCTTGACCACCAGACGCTGCAACGGCTCGAGATAGTGAAAATCGTCGGGCGTCGGCCTCGGTTCCACATAAAGAATCCCGACCACCCGCGACGACCCGCCCGACACGCCGTCCCGATGGCTTCCAAGTCCTCCGGCCGCCAACGGCAGGGCGGCAAACTGGCGGTCCCGGCTGTCGGCCAGAACGTTGGACAGGGCCGGTCCGACCGTGTCGGCGTCGAATCGTTGAGTGACCGGTTCCTCCTTGTCCGCCACCTGTCGCAGCAACGGGCTGTCATCAAGCTGAACTTCCAGTCCCAGGAACTGTCCCGGGACGTATCGGCTGCCTCTTCCCATCAAGCCAATCAACTTCTTCTCGGTAATGGCGAAGAAAAGAACACGATCGGCCACCTTGACACATTCCCGCAGCAGTATCCCGATGATTTCATCGCGATGACCGACCTGCAGCAACTCTTCCGAGGCTGATTTGAGACCCTGCATAAAGTTTTCGATCGAGGGAAAGGTTTGCTCCAAATCATCATCGATCCGCCCCCCGTCCTTGTCAAGCAGTCGATACTCCTGTGGCGTCCACATCACCGCATAGCGCAGGGGCCTGGCGATGCCGTAATACCGCTCCAACGCGGACTGGATCATCACCTCCGGCGCTAGAAAGGTCTTCACCGGGCATCCGGCGGCGAAGGTGATCTCGTCCAGCGCGGTCAACTCCGATGGATCGGCCATTGCAATGTACAGCGATCGGCCTTCCTTCATGAACGGCACCGCGCCGTGCCGCTGGGCCAGTGCTTTCGGAAACAAACGGATCAGATCGGGCGCGACATTGTCAAACGCATCGCTCGGCGCAGACGCCATTTGCAAATGGTGCCCCAGCGCCTGGGCCAGTTGCTGGTCGGTCAAATAGCCCAATTCGACAACATTGGTGCCCAGCCGGCCCCCGACGGTCACCTGCCGTTCCAGGGCCATGGCCAATTGGTCCTCGGTTAATAATTTCTGTTCGACCAAATAAGAGCCAAACCGTTTGGCCATCCGCTCTCCAGCGCTTGACGACAGTATCAATCTATGGCTATGTGGCAGAGTTAATGCAACAGGAGTGCCAAAATTGCATCAAACAATTAATTAAAAATACTAATTATTTCAATTTGTTCAATCATCATACCGGCAACAAATGCTTGATAATGGCATTGGATTCCATGAGACCATGTAACTGTCTACATACCCTGTTTCAATTTCAAACACCACGTTCATGACGATATAACCCGCCAACTTCCCGGCAGGATCGAAACCACGGGCCAATCCGGCCACCGTCCCAGACCGAATCGGCGATCATACCAGAGTTCCAACTGCTCGGTCCCTTCGAAGCCCCCTGCCGCATAGACAGCCCCGAACAAACGTCCCTCCCGCAGGACGGTCAGCCGGCCCGCGATATAAAACGCACCACTGAAGTCCACCGCCTCCAGTGCAAGCGATGACCCGTCACCCAATGGCGAGGGGACGAACAGCGGAAAGGGGGCTGCGTGTGATGGCGCCAAGACGAGATCCGCTCCAAGATAAGCTGGATGGCGGCCGAAGGAGCGGGACAATGTGATCACCGGAAGATTCCCGCCGGGGCCGGGGCGGGGGGGCAGGCCATCGAGCGTATCGATAAAGAGCACCGCATCCGGATCGGTCGCATCCCCAAATACGTCATCGGCTTCTAGCGGTGGCGCCAGTCCGTTCCGGTACAACCGTCCCGCCCGATCGGTCGCATAGTAGCGGCCGAAACGGCGGGCCAGGCGCTTCAATTCCTGAAAGGGCCAGTATTCTGCATCGGACGGCACGGCCGCCCCGATCCGCACGTTGCTCCTTGCGCTCCACCGTAGCAATGCGTCGGGACCGGCCGCCAGATCGCCAAGCGGCTCAAGCAATCGGCCGCCGATCGCCGCCTCCATCAATGGATCGAGCCGGGGAGCGGCACCGTAGGGTTGTCCTGTGACAGGCGCCAGCGGCGACTTGAACGGGACGTCATCCAGATCGGCGGGCAACCGTCCGTCTCCGTCATAACGAAGCCCTCCCCAATGAATACGAACGGGACCGATTGAAGGGCCGGCACTCCCCGCGCCCGCCCCAGCCGTTATCGTCGGCACCGCCGTCTCGTAGAGTTCAATCCTGATCGTCCGGCTGACGCCGCCGGCGGTCCGGCCGGTCGCTTGCACCGTGCAGATCGCACCGGCCGTCATGGGCCCGAACACCGCCACCTCAAGCGTTGACCCCGCGGCCGGCGCAACCGCCGGGGGGAACAGCATCGATGCGTCCAGATGGACCGCGCCGTCGGGCTCACTCGGCGTGCCTTGAAATTGGCTCACGCCGTCGTCCGTCGAAAAGCTCGGTCGGCCGTTGACACGCCGGCACCGTTTGGCTAGCAACTCCCGTGCGCCGTCCTGCGACGGACAAGGAGAGGCGGACGGCGTGATCGCGCCGATGAACATCTCGGGCCTGGCAAACCAGCCGATCGCCAACTCGATTCCCGACTCTGCCAAGTCACCCGCCCCCTGCTGCGCGAATTGCAGTCCACCCTGCTCCAGTTCATGATGGCCCATCTGCACCGCCGCGGCGCCCAGGAGCGTGAAGAGCAGAAGAACCAACAAGACAAGTACCAGCGCGCCGCCTCGACTCTCGTTGATCCGCCCTGTCAATGCTCCCATGTCTCACTCCACCGCCACCGGCCCGTTCCGCAACGCCACCAGCATTTCCCACACGTCGCGCTGGTCCCCGATGCCAGCGGCGGACGGCCTGGGCTCGAAGATGATCCGCGCCGCCACCCGTCCCTGCCTGAGGGAGAACTCTGCCGATGCGATACGGTCCGCGAGCGCCTGGGCTCCGCCATCGACCGTGCGCATTAAGCGGTGCCGCTCTCCATCGTAGGCATACCGGACCTCGTTGACCACCGCCAGCCGGCTCCCGGCCGGGAAGGAACGGCGGATCACGTCGCCGGTCGCCAGTGTAATGACACCCGTTCGGCCGTCTCGATCCAGACGGTGACATTCCACCCGGTCATCCGTCCCGTCACCCGTTCGGCCGGGATCGTAGAGATAGACGATGTCATGCGCCGCAAACGCCGGCCCCGGACTGACCGCCGCCTGTCTGACACGGGCCGAATCGTCATCGGGTATCCGCAATGTCGTGTCGCCGGCCGACGCCGGGGCGTCGATCACGGTTGCCACGCCGTAGAGCTCCGCAAGAAACCGCACGGTGGATCCCTCCACTTCGATGCCACCGGCGATCGAATGGCAGGCGGGATCGTCCGGCGCAGGCCCGCCGGCGAGGCGCAATTCACGCGCCAGAACCGCCACCGCTGCCCGCCCCTCCTGCCGCTGCTCAGCCAAGGCTTCCTGCCGGGACAGATGACGGATCTGTCCCGTCAGCAACTCCACCGCTCCGGCCGCCGCCATGGCCGCAATCGCCAGCGCCACAAGCGCTTCAACGATCGTCACACCCCGCTGCGACAACCCTCCACCCATCAACCGTCTCCCGCTCGGGGGTCCGCCCGCAACATCGCCGAGGCGACGTGGCGCTGCATGCCCCGTTCATCAGACCAGGTGACCTCAACCGAGATGATGGAGAATCCCGGCCAGGGCCGATCTCGCCGGAGATGCCACGCCCGATGAAATGCCCCCCGCTCATCGGTACCGTCGAGGCTGCGTCCATCCGGCAGGCCATCACTGTCCCGGTCGTCCTCATCCAATTGTTCATACGGCAGGGCTCGCTTCCATTCCATCACACCCTGCAGAAGCGCCAGCGCCCCGTCCACATGCGCTGCGCGTGCCAGCGCCCGGTCGCCCACCACGAACATACCGATGACCGCCAGACAGCCGCCCGCGAGCAATGCCAGCGCCAACATCGCCTCAATGAGGCTGAAGCCGGATCCGTCCCGTGGCGGCATGAGCCTCCGATCCATCCTGTGGCCGAGCATCACAACGCCCGCCATTGCCCGCCTTCCCATGCATAACGCCGTGGATGGCCGGCAATGGTCACCGAAATCGCCATGGTGACGGAAGCCCGTCCGTCCCCGCCCGTCAAATAAATCGTCCCCGGTCCGGGGCTGAGTGTCCCATCCGGCAGGAAGGTCACCGTGGCCTGTCGAAACGTGACCCCGTTCGACGGCGGCGGTGTGGTCGGAGAGCTCGGGGAACCGAGCACATCAGCGGCCGCCCCAAACCGGACTTGCGCCGGCAGCCCCACCACGGCGGGCGCGTCTCCGCCCGTCACCCGATAACCCTCTCCATCAATATCAAACTCCACAGCGTAGGCACGCCCCTCCGCCATCGCCCTGGAACGAGCCGTCCGCAAGGTCTGGATCACTGTCATCGAAGCCGACCGGAGCAGCAGCCGCGTCGTCATGCCGTCAAATGCGGGGCGGGCCATCGATGTCAGCAGCCCGACAACGGCCAGGACGGCGACCAGTTCAATCAGCGACCAGCCTTCTTGCCCTGCTCTGAGAGGCGCGCGGATCATGCTGTTCAGGCATTTGTACAAGCGCCGTGCCAAATCCAGGCGGGGAGGCAATTCGCGTGATAAATCAACCGGACAATGGAGCGATAAGGGGAATGGTTCGGAAGAGACGATCCGGCACCTGAACGATTATTCAGACATCGCGCGGGTGGATTGCGCCCGGCCGTTCAGGACAAGAATTGGTCCAGCATGAGGGATCAATCACGCCGAGGGCGTGCGTCGATCCGAGGGAGACTGAAGACGGCTTTCCAGCTTGCGTAGCCACCGGTAGCTGCGGCCCAACGCCTTGGCAGCCCGACTTTTGTTGCCGCCGTGCGCGGCCATCGCGGTCGTGACAATCTGCCATTCGATCATCGCCATCAGCTCATCAAGCGAGCCGTGGCGTTTGAGCAACTCGGCGCAGCGCGTCCAATCGCCCACGCCGGCATAAATGCTCGCCGGCTCGACAGCGACCGGGTGGGTCTCAGGGGCCGATGGGACACCCATCTGTGGTTCGGGGGGTGGGGGCATCGCCGCCCCAAAAACGGAGCTCTTGGGAAAATGTAATCCTTCCGCACGAGCCCCCGCATATAATGACCCGGCCGATTGAATCTCCGGCGGCAGGAGCGAACGGGTTAACAGCGTCTGGTCGCCGGCCAGCAGAACGGCCCGTTCGATGGCGTGGCGCAGCTCCCGCACGTTGCCCGGCCAATTGTAATCGAGCATCGCGGCCATCGCATCCGGTCCGACCGCCGCCACCCTCCGCTTCAACCGGTTCACGTATTCGACCCGAAAGTGCTCGGCGAGCAGCGGGATGTCGTCGCGCCGCTCCCTGAGGGGCGGCACGGTCACCGGCACCACTTTGAGCCGATAATAGAGGTCCTGTCGGAACCGCCCTTCCGCCACGCGCCGCTCCAACGGTTGATTGGTCGCGGCGATCACGCGAACGTCGACCGCGATCGGGCGTTCTCCGCCCACCCGTTGGAACTCCCGCTCCTGCAGGACGCGCAACAGCTTCACCTGCATGGACGGGGGGATCTCGCCAATCTCATCGAGCAGCAACGTCCCGCCGTGCGCCAGCTCAAATGCTCCCCGCCGACGGCCGACCGCGCCGGTGAACGCCCCCCTCTCATGGCCGAACAATTCGCTTTCCAGCAGCGACTCCGTCAGCGCGCCGCAATTGACGGCCAGAAAAGGCCCCGAGGCCCGCGCGCTCTGCCGGTGGATCGCCTGCGCGACGAGCTCCTTGCCCGTCCCCGTCTCGCCCATGATCAGCGCGGTGGTGTCGCTTCCGGCCAGCAGGTCGATCAATTGACAGACAGCCCGGATGGCTGCGCTGCGGCCCAGGATCGTCGGATGGCCGGACGGGTGGCCGAGCCGCCGGCGCAGATGCAGATTTTCCGTTGCGAGTCTCTGCCGCCCGATTGTTTCGCTCAACAATTCCCGCCGCACCGCCTGAACCTGCTGCAACGTCTGCAAAATCATGTAGGAAAATTGTTGCCGCACCGATGCCGTCGCCGTGTCGGACGGACGAGGGCGCTCCCGCCAGCGAAAGCGGTAGCACGAATAGGGCGCGCCGTAAATCTCCCCCTCTTGGAAACGATGCTGCAACGCGGGCAGCGTTCCGTCGACCAACGTCCCGCCTTTCACGATCTCCACCGCCAAGACGCCCGACGACGCCGCCCCTGACGCCACCGATGACGTGATTGTTCCGCGCCGCGCGGGTCTGAGCAACGCGGCCGTGTTCTCCTTTAGCGGCGCGATGGCCGCCGCTTCTGCGCCGGGCTGCGCGGCGGGATGAAGCACGATCCTCGCCTCCTCCAGCCGGATGGTCCGGGCTTCGGCGATCGCGCCGCCGGACGCGTCGCAGACCTGAACCGTCTCGCCGTTCCACCGGATCGCCGCGCCGGCAAATTCCGCCGCGATCTCCTCCAATGACAGCTGGAGAAAATCGGCCTCGCAGGCGACCGATTCCACCCAGTTGTAAAGGCGGGTAAAGCCCTCATAATTGCCGCGGAGAAAATGATGCGCGGAGAGGATCAAAGGCACGCCGGGGTCAATCCGGCTCAACAGCCAGATCTGCCGCTCGTCATCTGATGAGGTGGAGAACGACGATTCGGCGGGGCGTGGTACGAGGGCCTGCAGCGACAGATAGGTGGTGTACGCCCCGGCCCAGAGATGCGAATGGGCGACCATGCCGCCCACATCCGCGAAGGCCAGCGCGACCAACTCGAGAAGGGAAGGAGTGGCAGCTTGACCGCGGCTGAACGAATGGAGGGCGGCCTCGTACGCCACTTCCTTCCTTCTCGACGCTCGTTCCGCGGCGGTCAACACGCACCGCAGTACCGGTTCGGGAAGCCAGTGGTGGGGATCGCGCAGGAAGGCGACAGGATCGTCCGGCGGTTCGAACCCTTCGACGCCCGTCATCAGGCCGTCAAAATCGATCGCACGAACGGCTTCCGGCGCGACGGCGTCGAGATAGCGCAACAGTTGATGCGTCAAAAACGTGGTGGCCCAGGCCCCGGATGCCATGAGAAACCCCGTCGCTAGTTAATGGAGGAGTTACAACGTTCTCACATGCAGGCGCGGTGAACAGCCTTCCTGGTCGCTTCTCCCCTCAAGCGTCCTGCCCGCGCAGCCAGCCCTTGCTCTCGCACGTCACTCTATACCGTAATCCTTGATTTTCGTCAACAATGTTTTATAGCTCACCTGCAGAATCTCCGAGGCCCGGCTTTTGTTGCCGTTGGTTTCCTTGAGCACCTTTTGGATCAATCGCGTTTCTGCCACCCGGCTCGCCGCCGCCCCCACCTCGTGCAACGTCCCCTCGGTCGGCACCACCGCCGCTTCGCCGGCCGGCTCGCGGCTTTTCAGGTTGAGCAGTTCTGAGCCGATCGTTTCCCCCTCGGAAAGAATCACCGCCCGCTCGATGCAATTCTGCAGCTCCCGGACGTTGCCGGACCAGCTGTGGTTCAGCAATGCCGCCTCCGCCTCCGGCGTGAGCATGCGGACCGGCTTTTTCAGCTCGCGTGAATAGACGTCGAGAAAATGCTCGGCCAGCACCGGGATGTCCTCCTTCCGTTCCCGCAGCGGAGGGATGACAATGGGGAAGACGCTCAACCGGTAGAACAAATCCTCCCGGAAGACTTTCTGTCCGATGGCGGCTTGCAGGTTGCGGTTGCTCGCCGCGACGACGCGCACGTCCACCTTCACCTTGGAGGTCCCGCCCACGCGGGTGATCTCGTCCTCTTCCAGCACCCGCAGCAGCTTCGACTGCAACCCCAGATCCATTTCGCCGATCTCATCAAGAAAGAGCGTGCCGTGGTCGGCGAGCTCGAATTTGCCGATCCGTCGTCCAACGGCCCCCGTGAACGCCCCCTTTTCATGGCCGAACAACTCGCTCTCCAGCAGATCGCGCGGAATGGCCGCGCAGTTGATCGCGACGAACGGCCCGTCCTTTCTGGGGCTGATGTAATGGATCGCGCGGGCGAAGAGCTCCTTGCCGGTTCCGCTCTCGCCCATCAACAGCACGGTCGTATTGCCGGCCGCCACCTTCTGCAGCGATTCGAGGCTCTTGGCCATCGCGGGGCTCTTCCCGATGATCTTCGGCACCTTCAAGTGCTTGGCCATCTCTTCGCGCAAAATCACATTCTCGGTCACCAACCGCTGCTTCTCCAGCGCCTTGTCGATGAGCAGGAGCAGATGATCGGGATCGAACGGTTTGGACAGGAAGTCGTACGCGCCCTCCTTGACCGCTTTGACGGCCGTTTCGATCGTCCCGTAAGCGGTCATGAGGATCACCGGCGTGCGCGGGCTGAATTCCTTGGCCGCCTCCAGCACGGCCAGGCCGTCTTTATAGGGCAGTTTCAGATCGGTGACCACCAGATCGAACCGGTTGTCCCGCAGCTGCTGGATGGCTTCGCGGCCGTCTTTAGCCCAAACAGGCTCATGATCGACCGCCTCGAGCGCCTGCATGAGCATCTTGGCCATGCTCTCTTTATCTTCAGCGATGAGAATCTTTGCCATGGTGCATCCGTTCGTGAACCATTCTCTGAGTCTCCCGAGCCAGGCCGGCCGTGATCAAATGTCGTTCAGTTCAAAAGAACCACGTTTGGCTTTCGCCAATCTTCTTGCACCGTGCAGTGGTCTCGTTTGAGTTTTTTCCCCTTGAACTCGCGAAGTATAGCATACCCTGAACAATCGGTCACCCCGCGCCCCGTCGACTGAACACCGGGACATAGACCCGCGCCCCAAACACCCACACCGCCTATCACAGGGTCTGTGATTGCGCTGGCACACATTCTGCTTCGTCATTGCACAGAGGCAGCCACCCCTTCACAGGAGGAAGTCACCATGACCCAACCGGCCACAGAAAAACCACCCGCCGCCAAGACCGCCCGCCAGGTGTTCGCCATCGCCCAGCGCAATGGCAAGAGTTACTGGATCCGGATCGGCGCGGCCTTTATCAACCAGGACGGCAGCGAAACGGTGCTGCTCGACGCCCTGCCGGTCACCGGCCGGATGCAGATCCGCGCCGCGTCGGACAATGGAAGACCGGACAGCGCCCAGGCGTGATCCACCGTCATGCGCTCCTGGCGCCGGCCCTCGCGACGGCCTGCCCGACGGGCAGAACGATCCGGAACGTTGTGCCGGCGCCTTCCTTGCTCTCGACGGCGATCCGGCCGCCGTGGGACAGGATGATCTTGTGAGCGAGGGCTAGCCCCAGGCCGGTCCCTTTCTGCTTTGTCGTGAACATCGGCAGAAAGATCCGGTCGAGATGCTCCGGTGCGATGCCGACGCCCGTGTCCTGGACGATGATCTCCACATCGCGCGTCCCGAGCAGCCTGCCCCGGATTGTCAGGACGCCCCCCTCCGGCATCGCGTCGAGGGCGTTGGCGTAGAGGTTTAACAGCGCCTGATAGAGCAGCCCCTCGTCCACCCGGACGACAGGCAGATCGGGCGCCAGATCAAGCGACACCGTCACCCGCTGCTCGGCGCTCCGCGATGCCATCTGCGCGACGCTGCGCGTCAGCAAACCGGGCAGATCGGTGACCGTGATGGACAGCTCGGTGCGGCGGCCGAAGTTCAGCAGGTCATCGATCAACCGGTTCATCCCCTTGAGCTCCTCGTTGATCGCCAGCGCCATCCGGGCCGCCGGATCGTCCGGCTTGACCGATTTGGCCACCAGCCGCGCGTAGCCCATGATCGTTCCCATGTAATTGCGGAACTCATGCGCAATGCCCGCTGACACCTCGCCCAGCTCCGCCAGCCGGCGCCGCAGCTCCACCTGCTCCTGCAACCGTTTGATTTCGGTCAGATCGGTGAAGACGACCGTCGCCCCCAGCATCGCCCCCGCCTGGTCGTGCAGCAGCGACGTGCTCATCCCGACCCAGACCCGTCCGGTCGGGGCGTCCAGCTCCAGCTCCTGCCGGCTCATCCACTCCTGACGTTCCAGCGTCTGGGCGATGACCCGCGTCAGCGGGTGATCCGCCCCGAACAGCTCCGCGGGCCGGCGGCCGATCACCTGGTCTCGGCTCATGCCGAGAATCCGTTCGGCGGCTTCATTGAACGAGGCGATCCGCAGCTCCTGATCGACCGTCAGCACGCCGCTGGCGACACTCCGCAAAATGTTCTCATTGTAGGTTTCCACGTGCCGGGCCCGTTGTTCCGCCTGGCTGCGCAACCGCGCCAGCTCCTGTTCCTTCTCCTTCAATTCCTGGATCAGCCCCGCAAACGTCCCCACCATGAACGCTTCACGGCGCCGACCGGGACTGCCGGTCGGCTCGGCCTCCGGCATCGGCTCCTCCCGTGGGAACGACCGCATCCATTGCGCAGCGGCATACGCCAGCAACAGCAGCACCGTCCCGATGCCGACGGCAAACGGCCATGACTCGCTGACAGAAGCCCGTTCGCTCAAGGCCGGCGGCAGTTCGACCGTCACCCCCAGCAGCCGCGGCTCTTCGGGATGGGAGGCATCAGGCATGGGCAGCCAAAAGCTCCGGAGCACGGCGCCCGATGACAGGTGACGCGGGGCGCCGAACAGGCCGGCGCCCGAGAATCGAGCTTGTTCATCCCCTGACAGGGGTGCGACTTCTTCGGGCAGTGTTTGGGCTCCGTCGGGATGATCGCCCATTGAATCGATCAGGATGTCACCCTCGCGGCTCCAGAGCGTGATCCGATGGACGGTCAGCCGATCGGCCAGCTCGGCCGCCGTCGCCTGGTCGGGATGGGAGGACAACGCCTCGACCGCTTCATGCGCGGACGCCGCCGCATGGTTCCGGAGCTGCTCGCCGAGCCCCGCGCGCAGATCGGCGATCTGGGTGGACTGCGCGCTGATAAGGCCGATCAGCAGCGCGAAGGCCACGCCAATCAGGAGGAAAAACAGGCCTCCAAGCGAAAGCCGTCCGTGCCTACCTTCCCAGTCCGACATACCACTCCACAATCGTTGTCCCGAAAAATAATGATAGCACCGCGCCCAGCGCGAGAAACGGCCCGAACGGGATCGGTGTCCTGCGGCCCCACCCCTTCAGCGCCATGAACATCAGCCCCACCGTCGCGCCCGACAGTGAGGCAAGAAAAATCGTCAGCAGCACATTGTGCCAGCCCAGGAATGCCCCGACCATCGCGATCAGTTTGATGTCGCCGCCCCCCATCGCCTCCTGCTTCAGGACGCGGGCGCCCACTTCCGCCACCAGCCAGAACAGGCCGCCGCCGACCAGAAAACCGATCAACGAGCTGACCAATCCCTGCGGCAGCCAATAACTCGCCGCCAGCCCGATCGCAATCCCCGGCAGCGAGATGACGTCGGGAATAATCTGAATGTCGAGATCGATAAAGGTGATCACGATCAGCGCGGAAAGGAAAAGGGCATAGATCAGCGCCGGCCAAACAAGACCGAACTGCCGGAGCAGCAAGAGATAGCCCGAGCCGTTGAGCGCCTCGACCAGCGGATAGCGCCATGAGATCGGCCCCCGGCAGGCTCGGCAACGGCCGCGCAGGAGCAGAAAACTGATGATCGGCAGATTATCGTGCCATGCGATCGCCTTCCCGCACTTCGGGCAGCGCGAGCCGGGCCAGACGATCGATTCATTGCGCTGAATGCGGTAGATGCAGACGTTGAGAAAGCTCCCGATCACCGCCCCGAAGATAAACACGATCAGAGCGATCATCCACTGCATCCTGATGAAATTTTCCATTGATTTCATAACTGTAGCACACACCAGCCCCGTCGGCAAATTTCCCGGTTTTTCCCTTCCCACTGACCCCAAGGGAGCCGACGCCGGCGGCCCATCACTTGCGGGCGCAGAACTGGCCGAACAGCGACTTGGCTTTGCAGAGGAAGAGGCTGAGACCGGGCCGGTGAGGAGTGCCCTCTCGGAAGCCATCCATCAATGGCTTTAACGGTCGGGACGGCTGAGAGCGGAGGGCCGCTGAGGGACGTAACCCGCAGCGAGCCCGTGCCGACGAAACCGGCCGGCTTCAGCCTCACCCCCGCCTCGGAGCCGGGGAGGGCCAGCCGCTGTCCGTGTCACTCTGCGCCCTTGACCCGTTCCCTTGCCCGCTGCCATAATCACTCCCCATGACCACTTCAGTCCGCGTCCGCTTCGCCCCCAGTCCCACCGGCCATCTCCACATCGGCGGCGTCCGGACGGCTCTCTTCAATTACCTCTTTGCCCGTCATCGCAACGGCACCTTCATCCTCCGGATCGAAGACACCGACACCAGCCGCTCCACCGAGGAATCGATTCACGGCATACTCGAAGGCATGAAATGGCTCGGCCTCGACTGGGACGAAGGCCCCTACCGGCAGACGGCAAGGCTCGACCTCTACCGCCGACACGTCGACCAACTCTTGCAGAACGGTCAGGCCTATCAGTGCTATTGCTCGCCGGAGGAGCTCGAAGCGCGGCGGGCCGAGGCGATGGCCAACAAACAGACCCCCAAATATGACGGCCGCTGCCGGAACCGCAAGGAACCGATCCCCGGTCGCGCGCCGGCCGTGCGAATGAAGGCGCCGCAGACCGGCCAGACCGTCGTGCACGATCTGATCCGCGGCGACGTCGTCTTCGAGAACAGCCAGCTCGACGATCTGATCATTCTCCGGTCTGACGGCATCCCCACCTACAATCTCTGCGTCGTGGTGGATGACGCCGAGATGAACATCTCCCACGTCATCCGGGGCGACGATCACTTGAACAACACGCCACGGCAGCTGCAGTTGTACGACGCATTCGGCTACCCTCCGCCTGAATTCGCACACGTCTCGATGATCCTGGGACCCGATAAGGCCCGCCTCTCCAAACGCCACGGGGCCACCTCGACGCTGGTCTATCGGGAAATGGGCTATCTGCCCGAGGCGTTGCTCAACTACCTGGCCAGGCTGGGCTGGTCGTCGGGCGATCAGGAAATCTTCTCCATGCAGGAGATGATCAACAAATTCGACATCGAGCAGGTCAACTCCTCGGCCGCCGTCTTCAACCCCGAGAAGCTCCTGTGGCTCAACAGCCATTACATCAAAACGGGCGATCCCGCCCGGTTGGCCCGGCTCCTGCGCGATCACTATCTCGCCGACCGCGAGCCGTCGGCCCGGTCGGTTCCCGACGACCAGATGATTCGGATCGTGGGCGCGTTGCAGGAGCGAACCAAGACCATGGCGGAAATGGCTGACCTGTCGATGTGCTTTATCGAAGAGGAGATCATACCGGAACCGGCCGCCGCGGCAAAGTTTCTCACCCCCGCGGTCAAACCGGCGCTGGCCGATCTGATGACACAGCTGTCCACCGTGCCGCGGTTTGACGAGCCGGCGCTCCCCGCGGCGTTCGAAGCGATCATCGCCGCGCATCAGCTCAAGATGGCGCAGCTCGCTCAGCCCGTCCGAGTCGCGCTGACCGGTCGGACGGTCAGCCCGGGCATTTACGAAGTCCTGGCGATTCTGGGCAAGGAACGGTCGCTCGCTCGGCTTCGAAAGGCCCTTGACTCAATCCCGTAAAATGCCGCAATATACGTCGGCCTTTTTCATTTAATTTCTGGTTTCGAATTTCCGATCTCTGCGCGATCCCGATGCGCGGATATGGAGATCAGAGAGACGGGCTTGCGCTTGGGGGATCGTCTAGCGGCAGGACAGCAGACTCTGACTCTGCTTACCGAGGTTCGAATCCTCGTCCCCCAGCCATTTTTCTCTAGTCCTATTCTCCATTCCCTATTTTCTCCTCTCTGCCTTCCTGAAAATAGGTAATAGTCCCGCATCATCAGTCCCAATCAACTCTTGATAGTGCAAATCTAAGCTTTGTTGATTCCGACTAATTATTGCCACGATTATCATATATACCAAGCTTTTTCCACTCGCCAACTTTCAACACTGAATTTGTATTTATCCGACAAATATCTGAATGAGCAACGAAGCTATTGATAATATAAAGAAATAAATCTTGAGTCGCGGCCTTGACCATGTGCAACTTCGTGCTATTGATTATTGATTGATACCCCCTATATAGGGGGTATTAGTTGTGGAACACGAGGGCTCTTACTAACGTCTGAGGTCGTGATGAGGAAGCGATACGAGGATGCCTTTCCCTCAACCCACTTCTTCCTGTCTGCAGGAGGTTAATCATGAAGATGCGTCGGTCCTGTCAGGTCGGTATCGTGTTGAGCGTTTTGTTCATCCTTCCCCTTCTCTCAGACGCATGGGGAGCGACGTTGACTGGCCTCACAGTGACGCCGACCAATCCCACTATTAACGTCGGGCAGACCCAGCCTTTCACCGTCACCGGGAGCTATAGTGATGGTTCTACACGGGTGCTCAGTCCTGCGGGTGCTTTTGCCGCGGGGTACGGTCACACCTGTACGGTGCTGACCAATGGCGCGGTGGACTGCTGGGGGTATAACACCTTCGGCCAGCTCGGCAATGGGACGACCACGGGTTCCTCCATTCCCGTCCCGGTCAGCGGAATCTCCACCGCGACGGCCATTACTGCGGGTGCCTATCACACCTGTGCATTGTTGGCCAATGGCACGGTGGCTTGCTGGGGATATAACAGCTTCGGCCAGCTCGGCAATGGGACGACTACAGATGCCTCCACTCCCGTCCCGGTCAGCGGAATCTCCACCGCGACGGCCATTGCCGCGGGTTTTTTTCACACCTGTGCGCTGCTGGCCAATGGCACAGTGACCTGCTGGGGGTATAATTTCTACGGCCAACTCGGTCAAGGGACAACCACAGATGCCTCCACTCCCGTCCCGGTCAATGGGATTTCCGCCGCGACCGCGATTGCTGCAGGTGGCTTTCACACCTGTGCGCCACTGACCGATGGCACGGTGGCCTGCTGGGGGTTGAACGGCAACGGCCA
>DATIZH010000021.1:0-2066 GCA_035517195.1 Nitrospiria bacterium
TCCCCACATCGACACCTGGCCCTGATCGAATTCCTGGTGGTCGACGATTCCCTGAAGCGAGACCCGGCCATTGAGGAGGCTCTCCTCGGCCGTGACGTTGAACGACTTCCAGTTCTGCCACTCCTGCTTGTTCGGGCCGTCAATCAGTTTGTTATAGAAGTCGAAGATCGACGGATCCGTCAGCGACTTGTTGTTGTAGTAGATCGACCCGGCAAAGGCACCGACGTACTTACTGGGATCCCGGTTGTTGACGGTGATGGCGTAATTGGTGAAGCCCGAAATATACATCGGGGCCGCCTGGGGAAGGCTACCGACAGTACCGCCGGCCACGCTCTGAACACTGTTCAAGGTCGTCATGGACTGCAGCAAGGCCCCGGTCCTTCCATCGTACACAAACGCGGCATTGGGGCCGGGCCAAAGATAGTGATAATCCTGAGCGTTGACCCACGGCGACAGGCCCGAGAAGGTACCGACGCCGCCGAGCTGCGAACCCGTGGGGTAGGAGAAGGGATCGTACCCCTTCTTGTTCACCACTCCGTCAAAGTAGCCCGAGATGAAGTCCATCGGAGGCAACTCGCGGGGGTTGTTGGACCGCACCCGTCCGACCTCGGCATTGGCCTCGATCTTCATGTGACTGGCGGCCGTGTCCAAAGTCTTCGGATCGTAGCGCAGGGCCAGATAGGCGCGTTGCGAATGATTGAATGCCGGCTTCTGCTGGTACTGGGTGTCGTCATTCAGCACGTCGAGCCGCACCGCGAGTTGCTCGGGGATGAGCACCCGGTTATAATCCAAGGACTCCCGGGTGGTGCCGAAGCTGCCGAGCTTGGTCTCGATCGATCCCGTATCCTTGAAGACCGCCTCGTTGGTGGAATAGTTCGAGATACCCGACGGGCTGCCGACCCCATAAAGGAATGAGTTCGGGCCGCGGGAGATGTCGACCCGGAAGATGTTGAAGGAATCCCAAGGGATCTCGCTCCCGAAATAGTTCCGCGTGTTGTCCATGGGGCTGAGTCCGCGGGCCCGGTTGGTCCCGGTCGGATTCTGGAGCCGTCCGGCCTCGGCATTGCTGTTGACGCCGTTGCCCCGGAAGGCGACCCCCGAGTAGTTGCCGTTCAGACCCGCGACCTCGGTGTTGGTCGTGTAGATAAAGAGGTCCTGCGCATTGGTGATGCCCACGTCGTCCATCAGCGATTTCGTAATGACTGACAAGGCGGACGGAGTGTCGACCAACTTGGTCGCCACGCGCGCGCCGCCGAGCGTATCCACCGCCCGGTAGCCCTCGGTCTCCGTCGTCACGGTGAAGGGATCCATCTTCACCACCTGCTCCTCTTCGGCGGCGGCCGGCGCTGCGGGCGGCGGGTTTGCCGCCGTCTGGCAGAGCGCCCGCGGCGTAATCACCAAAGCAAAAAGGGCAACGGCATACGACATGCCCGCCCGTGCAATACGGATGGTCTGGGCCTTGGGCCCGTTGTCACTGTTCATACGTGTTAGTTGGAGTCTGGGTTGCGTGGCACCGCCCAAGAACGCCAAAACGCCCACGAGGGGTACCACAGAGGGGTACGAGAGGGCTGGAGGCACTCTCGTCATGAACTGGACTGCGCCCATTCGAGCGCTATCGGGAGGCCCCTTTCAATTCCCGGATGGGGTCTCCGCCGCTTTTTTCACGCATTTAATGCATTAAATGAACAGGACCGATTTAGCGTGAAACGTCGGCTCCGGGAGGGGTCCCCGCGCCCTGCCGCGCCGCAAGCGTGCTCCGGGGGCGCCCACCCGGCCGATCCGCCGGCGTCAGGCGGTCGCCGGGGTCATCGGTGCGAAAACAAAATCCGCCCCCGAAGGCCGCGGTTCCTCTGGCGAACCTGGCCCACGGGGGCGGACGGTCGAATTTGACAGGCCGGGGCGGGACGCCGCGCTTAGAACATGAACTTGTTGGAGATCTCGAACGTCTGGCCCTCTTCGATGCGCATTTGCGCCCAGGAGCCGTCCGGCTCGACGCTGACCGGGACCAGATGCGCCTTCTCGGTGAGGTTCCGGATGTTCAGCTGGATCCGCCAATCGACCTTGGA
>DATIZH010000022.1:0-15561 GCA_035517195.1 Nitrospiria bacterium
TCTGCAAGGTGGGCGAGGAAATGGAGATCGTGGGCTTCAAGGACACGCGCAAGACGGTGGTGACAGGCGTGGAAATGTTCAAGAAGCTGTTGGATGAAGGGCGCGCGGGCGATAACGTCGGTCTGCTGCTGCGGGGGACGAAGAAGGAAGAGGTGGAGCGGGGGCAGGTGCTGGCCAAGCCGGGCACGATCACGCCGCACACGAAGTTTGCGTCGGAAGTGTACATCCTGACCAAGGAGGAGGGGGGGCGGCACACGCCGTTCTTCCAGGGGTACCGGCCGCAGTTCTATTTCCGGACGACGGACGTGACGGGGGTGGTCAAGTTGCCGGACGGGGTGGAGATGGTCATGCCGGGGGACAACGTGCGGTTTGAAGTGACGCTGATCACCCCGATTGCGATGGAGGAGGGGCTGCGCTTCGCCATCCGCGAGGGCGGCCACACCGTCGGTGCCGGCGTCATTTCCAAGATCATGGAGTAACCGATGCGCGAGATCATCTCACTGGCGTGCCAGGCTTGTCATCGACGGAACTATTCGACGCGAAAGAATCGTCGGACCACGCCGGATCGGCTGGAGCGGAAGAAATATTGCCAATGGTGCCGGAAGCACACGGATCATAAGGAGGAGAAGTGAGCATCGGAGAATTGAGATTGGATCGCCCCATTTATCCAATTTCACATGCTCAATCGCTCCATGGCTCTGTCATTTGCTCCGCAATTTATAGGCCAGTAGCTCCAACGGCTAGAGCAGCGGTCTCCAAAACCGCGGGTTGGGGGTTCGAATCCCTCCTGGCCTGCCAAAGACGTGACGCGTGGCGCGCGTTGGGATTCGCCATGAGCGGTGGCTTTCAGCGATGGAGTACGAGTCTGCGCCTCCGGCGCAGCGGCATGGTCGAATCCCTCCTGGCCTGCCTGGTTGCCGGCATGGTAGCGAGCACAGGGACGGCGAGGCGATGAACCTGTTCGGACGAATACGGGAATTTCTCAAGGAAGTGCAGACGGAAATGCACCGCACGGTTTTTCCGAACCGAAACGATACGGTTGGGGCGACCTTCGTCGTTGTCGCATTTGTGGTTGTGCTGGCGGTTTTTCTGGCATCCACCGATTGGGTGCTCTCCAGGTTCGTGACGAAGTTTATTAGCGGTTGAGGGGGTCATGGCGAAGCGATGGTACGTGGTGCATACCTACTCCGGGTATGAGAATCGGGTGAAGGCCAGCGTGGAAGAACGGGCCAAACAGTTGGGTGTCATCGAACGGTTCGGGCAGGTGCTGGTGCCAACTGAGGACGTGATCGAGATCCGCGAGGGGAAAAAACGGGTGTCGACCAAAAAGTTCTTTCCCGGGTACGTGCTGGTGGAGATGGATCTTGACGATGTGACGGCGCAGCTGATTAAGGAGACTCCGAAGGTGACTGGCTTTATCGGGGGGGCGGCGCAACCGGCTCCGTTGAGCGAAGAAGAGGTGTCGACCCTGCTCCAGCAGATTGGGAGCGGTTCGGCCCAGCCGCGGAGCAAGATGCACTTTGCCAAGGGCGACGATGTCAGGATCATCGACGGCCCGTTCCTCGGTTTCAACGGGGTTGTGGACGAGGTCGATCCCGATCACAACAAGGTCAAGGTGCTGGTGAGCATTTTCGGCCGATCGACCCCGGTGGAATTGCACTTTTTGCAGGTCGAGCGGTTGTAGGGGGCGCATATGGCCAAAGAAGTCACGGCAATTGTCAAACTGCAGATCCCGGCCGGAAAGGCCAACCCGGCGCCGCCGGTCGGGCCCGCGCTGGGCCAGCACGGCGTCAACATCATGGAATTTTGCAAGGCCTTCAACGCAAAGACTCAAGGGCAGGGCGACATGACCATTCCGGTCGTTATCTCCATCTATAACGACCGGTCGTTCTCGTTCGAGATGAAGAAGCCGCCGGCGGCCGATCTGCTCAAAAAGGCCGCGGGGCTCATCAAGGGGTCGGCCGTGCCTCATAAAGACAAAGTGGGGACGGTCTCCCGCAAGCAGTTGGAGGAGATCGCCAGACTGAAAATGCCGGACTTGAACGCTGTGGACGTTGACGGTGCGATGCGCATCATCGAGGGCACGGCGCGCAGCATGGGCATTCAGATCGTCTGACGCGGTGGGATCATATTCGGCGCGTCCCCCATGCGGCGGGGCGCCGGCATTGAGCGAGGAGACGGTGGGTAAAAAATACGAGGCGGCCAAGAAGCGGGTGGAAGCTCGGCTCTATTCTCTGCAGGCGGCGACCGACTTGGTCAAGCAATTGGCGTTCGCCAAATTCGACGAGACCGTGGAATTGACGGCCCGGCTGAACGTGGATCCGAAACAGTCGGATCAGATGGTGCGTGGCGCGGTCGTGCTGCCTCATGGGTCCGGACAAAAGGTGCGGGTGCTGGTGTTCGCCAAAGGGGAGAAGGAAAAGGAAGCGTTGCAGGCGGGGGCCGACTACGTCGGGGCCGAAAATTATGCCGATAAAATCAACGGCGGATGGCTTGAATTCGAACAGGTGATCGCCACGCCCGACCTCATGGGCACGGTCGGTAAACTGGGCAAGATCCTCGGGCCAAGGGGATTGATGCCTAATCCGAAAACGGGCACGGTGACGTTTGACGTGGCACGCGCCGTTCAGGAGGTGAAGCGGGGCCGCGTCGAATATAAGGTTGACAAGGCCGGCAATGTGCACGTGGTGATCGGCAAAGCGTCGTTCACGGCCGCCCAGCTCTACGAGAACGCCCTGGCCATCGTGTCGTCCGTGTGGCGGGCCAAACCTGCGTCAGCTAAGGGGGTCTATTTCGGCAGTCTGACGGTATCATCAACCATGGGCCCCGGTGTGCCGGTGGACGCGGCGGGTCTTGTGAAAACATTATAGGGGAGAGGGGAGTTGACGGGCATTCAATGAAGACGCGCGCGCAAAAAGAGACCATGTGCCAGGAGCTGCACGAAAAGTTCAGCAAGGCCACGGTGGCCATCTTGACCCGCTTTGACGGGATGACCGATGAGGAGTTGAAGACCCTGCGTCGAGAGATTCGCAATGCTGGCGGTGAATTCCGCGTGGTCAAAAATACCGTCGCTCGGCGGGCCGCCGAAGGCACGACGATCGCCGCCGCCGCCGCCGCGTTTGAGGGGCCGGTGGCTCTGACACTCGGCTACAAGGATCCCGTCCTGCCGGCCAAGGTGCTCAAGGCCTTCACGGCGAAGAATGAAAAGCTGCGCATCAGGATCGGCGTCGTGGAAGGGCGCGCCTGCGATCCGGCCCAGGTGGTGGCCATTGCCTCATTGCCCTCACGGGAGGTCCTGCTGGGACAGCTCGTCAACAGATTGAACGCCCCTGTCGCGCAATTCGCGCAGGTGCTCCAAGCGCTTCCCGCCTCTTTTGCCAGGGCGGTGTCGGCCGTGTCGACATCACGGGCATCGGGAGGGCACACAGCCACGTAACCCATTGCGCCCGTGGAACGGGCGCCGTTTGAAAGGAGAGCCATCAGCCATGTCATCAGCCACGTTGAGCAATGAAGAAATCGTCAAGGCAGTTGAGCAGATGCCGGTGTTGCAGCTGGCCGAGCTGGTCAAGCTGATCGAAACGCGCTTCGGCGTCACCGCCGCCGCGCCGGTCGCGGTTGCCGCGCCAACGGCCTCCGCGGGAGGCGGTGCGGCCGCTGCAGAGGAGAAGACCAGCTTCGATGTCGTCCTGGCCAACAGCGGGGACAAGAAGATCCAGGTCATCAAGGTTGTCCGGGAGCTGACCAATCTCGGTCTGAAAGAAGCGAAGGATGTGGTCGAGGGGGCGCCCAAGCCCCTGAAGTCTGGGGTCTCGAAGGAAGATGCCGAGTCAATGAAGAAAAAGCTTGAAGAGGTCGGGGCCAAAGTTGAAATCAAGTAAGCGGCTCTAATTCGAACGCCTGAGCGAAGAGGAGTGGGCATGTCTTCAACGGGAACGACCAGCACGACGGCGCGGCAACGGAAGGACTTTTCCAAGCTGTCCGCGAAGTTCGATGTTCCGAACCTGATCGAGATCCAGTGGAATTCCTATGAGCGGTTTTTGCAGCGGGATGTGCCGCCGGAACAGCGGGTGGATGTAGGGCTCCAGGCCGCGTTTACGAGCGTGTTTCCGCTGTCGGATTACAACGACACGGCCGTGGTTGAGTTCCTCGATTACACGATCGGCGAACCCAAGTACGACATCCAGGAATGTCTTGAGCGGGGCATGACCTATGCCGCGCCGCTGAAGATACGTGTCCGCCTGATCCTGTGGGAGAAGGAGGAGCGGAGCGGCAACAAGCGGGTCAGAGATGCCCGCGAGCAGGAGGTGTACATCGGCGAAATTCCGCTGATGACCCGTCACGGCACGTTCATCGTCAACGGGACCGAGCGGGTGGTCGTCAGCCAGCTGCAACGGTCCGCGGGCGTGATCTTCACCCATGACAAGGGCAAGACCCATGCGAGCGGAAAAGTGTTGTTCTCGGCCCGGATCATTCCCTATCGCGGGTCGTGGCTGGATTTTGAGTTCGATTCGAAGGACCTGCTGTATGTCCGCATCGACCGGCGACGAAAAATTCCGGCCACGGTGCTGTTGAAAGCGTTCGGGTTTTCCAATGAGCAACTATTGAAGGAATTTCACCCGGCCGAGGAGATCCGCCATAAAAATGATCAGTATTTCCGGCGTCTCAACGCCGATATTCATGTCGGATTAAAGGTCGGCACGGAGCTGCTGGACAAGTCGGCAAAGGCGATCGTCGGGCGTGAAGGGCAGCGGCTCAACAAGGGGTTGCTGGAGCGATTCAAGGCCGCAGGCATCAAGGAATTGCCCCTCTCGCCGACGGAGTTGGTGGGCAGGATCACGCTACAGGATATCGTCGATCCCAAGACGGGCGAAATCCTCGTCGAGCACAACTCGGAGCTCACGAGCGAGCACGTGGCGAAGATCGCCGCGTCTCATGTGACGACGTTTTTTCTCCTGTACGCCGATCCCGCTCAGTACCCGCCCGTCATCCGTGACACGATGGCCACGGAGAAGGTGGCGACATCCGACGAAGCGATGATTGAAATTTATCGACGGCTGCGACCGGGCGAAACGCCGTCTGCCGAATCGGCCCGCCTGTTGTTCGAGAGCCTGTTTCTGCAGGCCAAGCGCTACGACCTGTCTCCGGTCGGCCGGCTGAAGCTCAATAAGAAGCTGGGGGTCGATCTGCCTCTTGATCACCGGACGCTGACGGGCAAAGACGTCGCGGCGGTGGTGAAATATCTGGTCGAGCTCCGGAGCGGTCGGGGGGACGTGGATGATATTGATCATCTCGGCAACCGGCGCGTCCGGTCCGTGGGCGAACTGCTGGAGAATCAACTCCGGATCGGCCTGGTTCGGATGGAGCGGACGATCAAGGAGCGGATGAACCTGCTCGATATCGATACGGTGCTCCCGCACGATCTGATCAACGCGAAGCCCGTCATGGCCTCGATCAAAGAGTTCTTCGGCGGCAGCCAGTTATCGCAGTTCATGGATCAGACCAATCCGCTGGCGGAAATCACCCACAAGAGGCGCTTGTCCGCGCTGGGGCCCGGGGGGTTGACCCGTGAGCGCGCCGGGTTTGAAGTCCGCGACGTCCATCCGTCTCACTACGGCCGAATCTGTCCGATCGAGACGCCTGAAGGTCCGAACATCGGCCTGATCACATCGCTGGCGACCTACGCCCGGGTGAACGAATTCGGTTTCATCGAATCGCCCTATCGCAAGGTCAGGGGCGGGCGGGTGCTCGACGAGGTGGAGTACATTTCCGCGATCGACGGGGACAAGTACATCATTGCGCAGGCCAACACCAAGCTGGACAGCCGCGGCCGGATCGAGGCGGAGATGGTGTCCGCTCGTCACGCTGGCGATTTTGTGATGGTTCCCGCGGAGCGCATCGAATACATGGACGTCTCGCCCAAGCAGATCGTGAGCGTGGCGACGGCCCTGATCCCGTTCCTCGAGCACGATGATGCGAACCGCGCACTCATGGGGTCCAACATGCAGCGACAGGCCGTGCCGCTGATCGAGACCGAAGCGCCCCTGGTGGGGACCGGGATGGAACACGTGGTGGCTCGGGACTCCGGCTACATCACGCTGGCGAGACGGTCCGGGGTGATCGAAAGCGTCGATGCCAACCGGATCGTGGTGCGCGTCGATGAGGAGACGGGGAAAAAGGCGGCTCCAACGGATGGCCGACGGCGTGCCTCCGAAAGTCTGGTCGATATCTATCCCATGATCAAATTCCAGCGGTCGAATCAGAGCACAATGATCAACCAGAAACCCGTGATCGATGTCGGCGACCGCGTGGCGGTCGGCGACGTCTTGGCCGACGGACCGGCGATCGATCACGGCGATCTGGCGCTGGGCCGAAACGTGCTGGTGGCCTTCATGCCGTGGGGCGGCTATAACTTCGAAGACGCTATCTTGATCAGCGAAGCGCTGGTGCGCGAGGACCGCTTCACCTCAATCCACATCGAGGAGTTTGAGTTGGAGGCGCGCGACACCAAGCTCGGCAAGGAGGAAATTACACGGGACATCCCGAACGTGAGCGAGGAGGCGTTGCGCAATCTCGATGAGAGCGGCATCGTCCGGATCGGCGCCGAGGTCAAGCCCGGCGATATCCTGGTCGGCAAGGTGACGCCGAAGGGCGAAACGCAGCTGACGCCGGAGGAAAAACTGCTCCGCGCGATCTTCGGCGAAAAGGCCGGGGACGTCAAGGACGCCTCGCTGACCGTGCCCCCGGGCATCGAAGGGGTGGTTGTTGGGGTGAAAATCTTTTCCCGGAAGGGATCCGACAAGGAAGAGCCGGTGCTGACCGTGGAAAACGACGATCTGTCCCGGTTGCACCACACCCATCAGGACGAGTTGCGCATTATCGAGGAAGAAAAGTGGCGCAAGACCCGCAAACTCCTGCTGGGCAAGGTTGTTGCCAAGGACGTGGTCGACCCGGAGACCGGCGAGGTGCTGTTGAAACGGAAGCACCGGGTCGTCAAGGAGGTGCTGGACCGGCTGTCCGATGAGCAACTCAAGCACATGGTCCTCAGCGACGTCGATGAGCAGGAGCTGCTGGAGGAGCTCGACCGCGATGCGAAGGAGCAGATGGAACTTCTCCAGACGATGTATGACGAAAAGATCGGCCGCCTGAAGCGGGGCGACGAGCTGCCCCCCGGCGTGTTGAAGCTGGTCAAGGTCTACATCGCCATGAAGCGGAAATTGCAAGTCGGCGACAAGATGGCCGGGCGACACGGGAACAAGGGCGTCGTGGCCCGCGTGCTGCCGGTCGAAGACATGCCGTATCTGCCGGACGGCACGCCGGTGGAGGTGGTGCTTAATCCGCTGGGCGTGCCCTCCCGAATGAACGTCGGGCAGATCTTCGAGACCCAGCTTGGTTGGGCCGCCAAGATGCTGGGACTGCATGTGTCGAGCCCGGTCTTCGACGGGACGACCGAGTCGGAGATCAAGGGATTGTTGCGACAGGCGGGCCTTCCGGAGAGCGGCCAGATCACGCTGTTCGACGGCAAGACCGGCGAATCGTTCAAGCGTCCGGTGACGGTCGGGTACATGTATATGTTAAAGCTGCACCATCTGGTTGATGACAAGATCCATGCCCGATCGATCGGCCCCTATTCGCTGGTGACCCAGCAGCCGTTGGGCGGCAAGGCGCAATTCGGCGGACAGCGGCTCGGCGAGATGGAGGTGTGGGCGCTGCAGGCGTACGGAGCCTCACACACGCTGCAGGAGTTCCTGACGGTGAAATCGGACGATGTGTCCGGCCGGTCTCGGATCTACGAGGCGATCGTCAAAGGGGAGAATTTCCTTGAGCCGGGTCTGCCCGAGTCGTTCAATGTCCTGATCAAGGAACTGCAGAGCCTCGGGTTGGATGTCGATTTAATCAGGCCGAAGGAATAACAGGAGGAGTGATGGTGGAGACCCCCTACAGCTCGTACGACAAGGCCAAGGACGCAATTTCGTTCGACGCCATTCGCATCAAGATTGCGTCGCCTGAAAAAATTCGTTCGTGGTCCTACGGCGAGGTCAAGAAACCGGAGACGATCAATTACCGGTCGTTGAAACCGGAACGCGACGGACTGTTCTGCGCCAAGATTTTCGGTCCCACCAAGGACTGGGAATGCAATTGCGGCAAATACAAGCGGATGAAACACCGCGGCATCGTCTGCGACAAATGCGGCGTCGAAGTGATCCAGTCGAAGGTGCGTCGTGAGCGGATGGGACATATCGAACTGGCCTCGCCCGTCGCCCACATCTGGTTCCTGAAAGCGGTGCCCAGCCGGATCGGCGTCCTCCTGGACATGACGCTCAAGCAGCTGGAGCGGATTCTGTATTTTGAATCGTATGTCGTGACCGATCACGGTGACACGTCGTTGAAGGATCGCGAGATGCTTACGGAGGAGCAGTACCGGAAAGCCTCGCAGGAATACGGCGGCCGGTTCAAGGCGGAAATGGGGGCGGAGGCGATCAGGGAACTGCTCCGACAACTTGATCTGGAGTCCCAGTACAAGGACCTGCAGCGGAAGATCGATCAGGCGACGTCGCTGGCCGTCAAGAAGAAGCAGATCAAGCGATTGAAAGTGGTCGAAGCGTTCCGCAAGTCCGGGAACAAGCCGGAATGGATGATCATGGACGTCATTCCCGTCCTGCCGCCGGAATTGCGCCCGCTGGTGCCGTTGGATGGCGGCCGTTTTGCGACGTCGGATTTGAACGACCTGTACCGCCGTGTGATTAACCGGAACAACCGGCTCAAACGGTTATTGGAACTGCGGGCGCCCGCGGTGATCATCCGCAACGAAAAACGCATGCTGCAGGAGGCAGTCGACGCGCTGTTTGACAACGGGCGCAGGGGACGGGCCATTCGCGGAGCGAATCGACGGCCGCTCAAGTCCCTGAGCGACATGCTGCGCGGCAAGCAGGGGCGGTTCAGACAGAATCTGCTGGGCAAGCGGGTGGACTATTCCGGCCGGTCGGTAATTGTGATCGGCCCCGAATTGAAGCTGCACCAGTGCGGCTTGCCCAAGAAAATGGCCCTGGAGTTGTTCAAGCCGATCATTTTTCACAAGCTGGAAGCACGCGGGTATGTGACGACGATCAAAAGCGCCAAAAAGATGGTGGAAAAGGAGCGCCCGGAGGTCTGGGACGTGCTGGAAGAGGTGATCAAGGAGCATCCCGTGCTGCTGAATCGCGCGCCGACACTTCACCGTCTGGGCATCCAGGCGTTTGATCCGGTGCTGGTCGAAGGCAAGGCGATCCGGCTCCACCCGCTGGTCTGCGCGGCCTTCAACGCCGATTTCGACGGAGACCAGATGGCCGTCCACGTCCCGCTCTCCATCGAGGCGCAGGTCGAGGCGCGTGTGCTGATGTTGTCCGTGCAGAACATTCTTTCGCCCGCCAACGGCCGTCCAATCATGGTGCCGTCGCAGGACATGGTGCTGGGGTGTTACTGGCTGACCAAGGAACGTGCGGGGGCAAGGGGCGACGGGGGTGTATTTACCAACTCCGAAGAAGTCCGGATCGCGTACGACGCCCAGATGGTGGAAGAGCACGCCCGGATCACCATGCGCATGAACGGCGGGCTCGTTCCGACGACCGTGGGCCGCGTGCTGTTAAGCGAGGTGCTGCCCTCGCAACTGCCGTTCCAGCTGGTCAACCGGGAAATGACCAAGAAGGAACTGATGAAGTTGATCGATACTTGTTATCGGGAAACGGGCCACCGGGAAACCGTGCTGCTCTTGGATCGGATCAAGGACATGGGCTTTGCCTACGCGTCGCGCGCAGGTCTGTCGATTTGCCTGGACGACATGAAAATTCCGGCCCGCAAGGAACAGCTCATCGAGCAGGCGAAGCGGACCGTGCTGGAAATCGAGCGGCAGTACGCCGACGGATTGATTACTAACGGCGAACGGTACAACAAGGTGGTGGATACGTGGGCCCACGTGACCGAACTGGTCGCCAGTGAAATGATGCGGGAGCTGTCCGAGGAGGAAGCCGGCATCAAGACCGGCAAGGCCAGGGGGGGGGATTTCAATTCCATCTACATGATGGCCGACTCCGGGGCGCGTGGCAGCAGCCAGCAGGTCAGGCAGTTGGGCGGCATGCGCGGCCTCATGGCCAAGCCGTCCGGAGAAATCATCGAGACCCCTATCACCGCGAATTTTCGCGAGGGGCTGACCGTGCTGCAATATTTTATTTCCACGCACGGCGCCCGGAAGGGGTTGGCCGATACCGCCCTCAAGACCGCCAACTCCGGTTATTTGACTCGACGGCTGGTGGATGTGGCCCAGGATGTCATCATCTCCGAGCACGATTGCCAGGCGATGGATGGGATTTACGTCACGGCGTTGGTGGAGGGGGGCGAAATCATCGAGCCGCTGGAAGAGCGCATCCTAGGCCGGGTCGCCTGCGAGGACGTCAAGGATCCGGTTACCGGAGAGAGCATCTGCATGCGAAACGATGAAATCACCGAAGCCCGGGCCAAGGCCGTTGTCGAGGCCGGAATCGACAGGGTCAAAATCCGGTCCGTGCTGACCTGTCAATCCCGCCGGGGTATCTGCACGCTGTGCTACGGCCGGGATCTGGCCCGGGGCCGCCTGGTGGAGCGCGGTGAAGCGGTCGGTATCATCGCGGCCCAATCGATCGGCGAGCCGGGAACGCAGCTGACCATGCGGACGTTCCATATCGGAGGGACGGCCAGCAAGGTGGTCGAGCAGACGGTGCTGGAGGCCAAGCACGACGGAGTGGTCAAGTATCTCAGTTACGACGCAAAAAAGAACATTGATGTGATCGCGCCATCGATCGCCGTCCGCAACAAGGAAGGCGACATGGTGGTAATGTCCAGAAATGCCAAGATCGCCATCTACGATGAGACGGGCCGGGAACGGGAAAAGTATTCGGTCGTCTATGGCGCCCGGGTGAAAGCCAAGCACGGTGATCGGGTCGAGGTTGGGCAAAAGCTGGTGGAATGGGATCCCTACTCACTGCTCATCCTGACCGAGGAGGGGGGCAAAGTCGCGTTTGGCGACATCATCGAAGGCATGACGATCCGCGAGGAAGTCGACGAAGTGACCGGCTTGTCCCGGACGGTGGTGATCGATCATCCTGGCGCCAATCTGCGGCCGCGGCTCTCGATCAAGGACGATGCCAAGACGGTGGCCCGGTATCTGCTCCCGGTGGGGGCGCATATCCTGGTCGAACGGGGCCAGGAAGTGCAACCCGGTGACGTGCTGGCCAAGATCCCGAGGGAAACCACCAAAACGAAGGACATCACGGGCGGTCTGCCTCGAGTGGCCGAGCTGTTCGAGGCTCGGAAACCGAAGGAACAGGCGGTCATTAGCGAGATCGACGGGTTTGTCGAATTCGGCGGCTTCGTGAAGGGGATGCGGAAAGTCATCGTACGAAGCGAGGTCAAGGATGAATCCGGCCAGCCCATCATGAAAGAGTACAGCATTCCCAAGGGCAAGCACGTCAACGTGCACGAAGGGGACTGGGTCAATGCCGGGGAGCCGTTGATGGACGGCTCGGCGAACCCGCACGACATTCTGGCCGTGCTGGGGGCGAAGGAGCTGCAAAAATATCTCGTGGACGAGGTGCAGGAGGTGTACAGACTGCAGGGCGTCTCGATCAATGACAAACACATAGAAGTCATCGTCCGACAGATGCTCAGAAAGATCCGCATCGAGGACGCCGGGGACACGGACTTCCTTGTTGGCAACCTGGTGGACCGCCTGGTCTTCGGCGAGGTGAACGAGCAAGTGACCAGCGGGGGAGGCAAGCCGGCCAGGGGCACGCCAGTGCTGCTCGGCATCACCAAGGCGGCCTTGAGCACGGACAGCTTCATCGCGGCGGCCTCCTTCCAAGAAACGACGCGGGTGCTGACGGAAGCCGCCATCACCGGACGACTGGACAGCCTGAGCGGGTTAAAGGAAAACGTCATCGTGGGCCGATTGATCCCCGCAGGCACCGGGCTCGCCGAGTACCGCGACACCTTTGTGGTCCCGCCGGCGTCGGCCGTCGAAGAGGAGCCAATGGCCATCGAGGAGACTGAGGCCGGTGGCGCGGAGGTGGGAACGGCCCTCACCATCGGCGAAGAGCGAGGCGAATAAGCAATTTAACCCTTGACAATGAAGGAAAATCTCCTTATAGTATGTGAGTTTTGCCCCGAGTGTGGGCCGAACAAGATAGAGTGACGGAGGAAGAGTGCCGACCATCAATCAACTGGTTCGTTTTGGCCGCGAGAAGGTTCGTGGTAAAACGAAAAGCCCCGCGCTTCGGGGCGCGCCACAGCGACGCGGGGTGTGCGTGCGCGTCTACACGACGACGCCCAAGAAACCCAATTCCGCATTACGGAAGGTCGCGCGGGTGCGGTTGACGAACGGGGTCGAAGTGACCGCGTATATTCCAGGGATCGGCCACAATCTGCAGGAGCATTCCATCGTGCTCGTCCGCGGAGGCCGCGTCAAGGATCTGCCCGGCGTGCGCTACCACATCATCCGCGGCGCGCTAGATGCCGTCGGCGTGCAGAATCGCCGGCAGGGTCGTTCCAAGTACGGCGCCAAGCAACCCAAAGCCGCCTCCTGAGTCGTCCTATGCCCCGTCGAAAAATCATCATCAAGCGAAGAACTTCCGTCGATTCGCGCTATCAGGACCCCCTCGTCGGGCAGATGATCAATACCCTGATGCGGAAGGGCAAGAAGAGCACGGCGGAACGGATCTGCTATCGGGCGCTGGCCATGGCGAGCGAGAAAAGCGGCGTCGAACCGCTGCGCCTGTTCAAGACCGCCGTGGAGAACGTCAAGCCGGTGGTGGAGACCAAATCCCGTCGGGTCGGTGGCGCGTCGTACCAAGTGCCGGTCGAAGTCCGCCAGGCGCGACGCACCTCGCTGGCTCTTCGCTGGTTGGTGAAATTTGCCTATGCACGGAGCGGGCGGTCGATGGAAGAGAAGCTCGCGGCCGAACTGCTTGATGCGACCAACCGGACCGGCGGCGCCATGAAAAAACGGGAAGAGACCCATCGGATGGCGGAGGCCAACAAGGCCTTCGCCCACTATCGCTGGTAACGGATCGCCGGTATGGCGCGACTCTATCCACTTGAACGGACCCGCAACATCGGCATCATGGCTCATATCGATGCCGGCAAGACGACCACCACGGAGCGCATTCTGTTTTACACCGGTACCACGCATCGGATCGGCGAGGTGGACGAGGGCAACACGGTCATGGACTGGATGGAACAGGAGCGTGAACGAGGCATCACGATCACGGCCGCCGCGACCACCTGTTTCTGGAAGGACAACCGGATCAATATCATCGATACGCCAGGGCATGTCGATTTCACGATCGAGGTGGAACGCTCGTTGCGGGTGCTGGACGGGGCGGTCGCGGTGTTCGATTCCGTTCAGGGGGTGGAGCCGCAGTCGGAAACCGTCTGGCGGCAGGCCGACAAATATCACGTGCCCCGCATCGCGTTCATGAACAAGATGGACCGCATGGGCGCCGATTTCTACGAGAGTGTCAAATCGATGGTGGACCGACTCGGCGCCGTGCCGGTGGTGATCCAGCTGCCGATCGGCAAGGAATCGGAGTTCCGCGGCCCGATCGACCTGATCGAACGGAAGGCGATTTTCTTTGATGACGAGACCCTGGGCGCGAAATTTAACGTGACCGACATCCCGGCCGAATATCAACAGCAGGTCGAGGAATACCGCGCCAAATTGATCGAGACGGTGGCCGAACACGACGACCACCTGATGGAACAATATGTGGCCGAACAGCCGATTTCAAACGAAGAGCTGAAAGCGGCCCTCCGGCGTGCGACCATCGCCATGACGATCACCCCGGTCTTGTGCGGCGCGTCGTTCCGGAACAAGGGGGTGCAGCAGCTGCTCGACGCCGTCGTGGATTACCTGCCGGCGCCGACCGACATCCCCCCCGCGAAGGGCATCGACGTGAAGACCGAGACCGAGGTGGAGTTGCGCCCGGACGACAACGGTCCGTTTGCCGCCCTGGCATTCAAAATCGCGACCGATCCGTTCGTCGGCCAACTGACCTTTTTCCGCGTCTATTCCGGCACGCTCGCCGCCGGGTCGTACATTTTCAATTCGACGAAGAACAGCCGGGAGAGGATCGGGCGGCTGCTGAAGATGCATGCCAACAAACGGGAAGAAATCAAGGAAGTCTACGCCGGGGAAATCTGTGCGGCCGTCGGGCTGAAAGGGACGACGACCGGCGACACGTTCTGCTCCGAGGACAAGCCGCTGCTGCTCGAGGTGATGCGCTTCCCGGAGCCGGTGATCTCGATGGCGATTGAGCCGAAAACCAAGGTCGATCAGGAGAAGATGGGGCTGGCGCTTCAGAAGCTGGGACAGGAGGATCCATCCCTGCGGCTGACGACCGACGAGGAAACCGGGCAGACGATCCTGTCCGGCATGGGCGAACTGCACCTGGAGATCATCGTCGATCGGCTGCTGAGGGAGTTCAAGGTGGAGGCCAACGTCGGCAAGCCGCAGGTCGCCTACCGGGAGACCGTCCAGTCGAAGGCCGAGGCGGAGGGCAAATACATCCGGCAGACGGGCGGCCGGGGCCAGTACGGCCACGTCTATCTTGAGATCGAGCCGTTGGAGCCCTCGAAGGGATTCGAGTTCGTCAATAAGGTCGTTGGGGGCGCCATCCCGAAGGAATACATCCCGGCGGTTGAGAAGGGCATCCGCGAGGCGTTAGAGGACGGCGTGCTGGCCGGCTATCCAATGGTGGATTTCCGGGTCACGTTGACGGACGGCTCGTACCACGACGTCGATTCCTCCGAGATGGCGTTCAAAATCGCTGGGTCAATGGGGTTCAAGGAGGCCGCCCGGCGGGCGATACCCACCCTGCTGGAGCCGATCATGTCGCTGGAGGTGATCGTCCCTGAGGCCTATATGGGGGACGTCATCGGCGATTTGAATTCCCGCCGGGGGAAGATTCACGGCATGCGCGTCAGGGCCGGGGCGCAGGTGATCACGGCCGACGTGCCGCTGAAGGAAATGTTCGGCTATGCGACGGATCTGCGCTCGAAAACGCAGGGTCGCGGGACGTTCAGCATGCAGTTCTCGCGATACGAGCCCGTTCCCAAGCAGATCGCCGAGGAGATCATCGGGAAGAGCAAAGGGGGGGCCGCCTAAGGGGGCGGTGGCGCGGGCCGGAATCGACTGCGCGCCGGAACGAGACGGAGGACTGGGCAATGGCGAAGGCGAAATTTGAGCGGACAAAGCCGCACGTCAACGTGGGGACGATCGGGCACGTGGACCACGGGAAGACGACGTTGACGGCGGCGATCACGAAGGTGCTCTCAGCGCAGAAGATGGCCGAGTTTTTGGCCTACGACCAGATCGATAAGGCGCCGGAGGAGCGGGAGCGGGGGATCACGATCGCGATCGCGCACGTGGAGTACGAGACGAAGAACCGGCACTATGCGCACGTGGACTGCCCGGGGCACGCGGACTACGTGAAGAACATGATCACGGGGGCGGCGCAGATGGACGGGGCGATCCTGGTGGTCAGTGCGGCGGACGGG
>DATIZH010000023.1:0-91044 GCA_035517195.1 Nitrospiria bacterium
GCGCATCCGGTTCGGTCGAATCGCCCTGGTCGGCCGACGAGGCCGACTCGACCCGCAGCGTGTAATTCGGCGCGGCCTGTTTTTTGATGAAATCAACGACCGATTTGATTTCCTGCTCCGAGATGTAGGCGCCGTGGTAGCGGTGCAGGACCGAGCTGCCCGGCATCATGAACAGCATGTCGCCCTTGCCGACAAGTTGCTCGGCGCCGTTCGCGTCCAGGATCGTGCGGGAGTCGACCTTTGAGGACACCTGGAACGAGACCCGGGCGGAAAAATTCGCCTTGATCACGCCCGTGATCACATCGACGGAGGGGCGCTGCGTGGCGACGATCAGGTGGATGCCGGCGGCGCGGGCCATCTGGGCCAGGCGGGCGATGGCGTCCTCCACTTCGTGGGTGGCGACGAGCATCAGGTCGGCCAGTTCGTCGATAATGACCACGATGTAGGGCAGGGGCGCGGCCGGTTCGGCCAGGGCGGCGTCCTGCTGTTCCCTCGGCTCGTCGGCGTCGGGTGACGGCGAAGAGGAGGCGGCTGGCGTCCCACCGGCCGACTGCAGACTCTTGTTGTAGCTGTCGATGTTGCGCGTGCCCCGTTCGGCCAGCAGTCGGTAGCGCCGCTGCATTTCGGTGACGACCTGCTGCAGGGCGGAGGCCGCCTCCTTCGGGTTGACAATCACCGGGGCCAGCAGGTGCGGAATGCCGTCATACGCATTCAATTCGAGCATTTTGGGGTCGATCATCAACAAATTGACCTCATCGGGCCTGGCCGAGAAGAGCAAGCTCAGGATCATCGCGTTGAGCGCCATGCTTTTGCCGGAGCCGGTGGTGCCGGCGATGAGCAGGTGGGGCATTGCGGCCAGGTCAGCCACGACGGGCGCGCCGATCGTGTCCTTGCCGACGGCCAGCGTCAGCTTCGAGCGGGAGGCCTCGTGGGCGGTCGAGGTCAGGATCTCCTTGAGCGTCACCTCCTCCCGCGCGCTGTTGGGAATCTCGATGCCGACGGTGGATTTGCCCGGCAGCGGCGCCACGATCCGCACACGGATCGCCTTCATCGCCAGGGCCAGATCGTCGGCCAGGCCGGTAATCCGGTTGAGCTTGACGCCGGGCGCCGGCTCGAACTCGTACATGGTGATCACGGGGCCGGGATGCACCTGTGTGATCCGGCCCGCAATACCGAAATCAAGCAGCCGTTTTTCGAGCAGCTGGGAGTTGACCAGCAACTCATCACGGGTCGCCTTGCGCGAAGCGGCCGACGGATCGGCCAGCAGCGTGAAGGGGGGCAGCTGGTAGCGGCTGGAAGAGGTCTGCATGAATTCAAACGCCTTCTGCTCGGCCTTGACGGCGGAGGGAGGCGGCGTGTTCTCCACGATCTTCGGCTGTTCCGGCGCGCCCGTCGCCAGGCGGGCGGCCCGCACTTGCGCTTCGTGGCGCCACCGCTTGGTTTGTTCGCGCCGGATCACGGCGAGGCTCTGCGCCTGGGCGGTCAGCTCCCGCGCGAAGCGCGCCACGGCGGCTATGAGCGTCGGCACCGAGACGGCCGTAATCAACATCAGTGACGCGGCCAACAGCGTGAACAGCACGATCACCCCGCCGATCGGCCCGAGGGCCGTGTGCAGTCCCCGCGCCAGGAGAACGCCGAGCCAGCCGCCGGCTCTGCCATCGATGAGAGGGCGGTCCGCCAGCAGCGGCAGAGCGGGCAGCAGGATCGAGGCGAGGGGCATCAGCGTGACAGTCAGCAATGCCCAACCGGCCGTCTGCGAGAGGGAAAGCGGAGACGCCGGCGCCCAGAACCAGCGCCAGCCGCTCATGCCGATCAACACGGGGAGCAGATAGGCGCTGACGCCGATAAGCTGGAACAGCCCGTCGGCAACTGACGCGCCGACCCAGCCGACCAGATTCCGCACGGTGGAGGTGGTGGACGCGCTGGTCAGGGACGCGTCGGTCGGGTGGTAGGAGAGCAGGCTCAGGCCGAGCAAAAACGCAGCGGCGATGAGCAGCAATCCTCTCAGCTCGCGCCACACCAGCTTCTGCATGGCGGGTATTGTAGCAGATGCCGGAAGGAGAGTACAGGGAACCGCAGGGTCAAGGGGCAAGAGGCATAGGTCAAGGGGATGAGCCAATGCGCAATAGGTTAATAATCCCTTGACCCTTGCTACTTGACCCAATCCCCTATCTGTATGCCCAATGTACGGCAACATTCATACACTCGTCCCCACTCCTCCAGACCCAGCGTCTCCGGCCGGCGCGCGGGATCGATGCCGGCCTTGCGCAGCAGCGCGTCGCACCGGGCTGCGGTCAGGTGCGCATGGCACAGATTGTTTCGCATCGTTTTGCGGCGGTGGGCAAATCCCACGCGGATGAGCCGAAGAAAGGCGGCCTCGTCCTCGATCGGGACGGCCGGCTTGGGGCGGGGTGTGACGGTGACGACGGCCGATTCCACCTTCGGCGGAGGGCGAAAACTGCCCGGCGAGACCTTCACGGCAAGGCGCACGTCGGCGTACAGCCGTGCGATGATGGTCAACAGTCCGTACTCGCGGCCGCCGGGTTCGGCGACGAGTCGTTCCGCCACCTCCCGCTGAAACATCAGCACCATCAGGGGGATTGACCGTCTCGCCTCCAGCAGCCGGATCAGCAGCGGACTGGCGACGGCGTACGGCAGGTTGGCGACGACGGTATAGGGGGCGGGCAACTCTTCGAATTCCACCCGGAGGGCGTCCTGTTCGATAAGATGAAAGCGAGGCCGATGCCCGAACCGGTCGCGAAGGTGTGCGGCCAGCGCAGGATCGACTTCGATTGCCCACACGTCCCCGGCCCGCTCGAGGAGCAAGGAGGTCAGCGCGCCGCGTCCCGGTCCGATCTCGACGACCCGGTCGGAGGGGGTGAGTTGAGCGAGGTCGACGATTTTACGGCAGAGGGACTGATTAACTAGAAAATGCTGCCCATATTTCGGCCGCCGGGTGCTATGGGATTGCTGTGCTCCTTGACCCGTCACCCCTTACCCTTTACCCTTTTCACCAGCCTCGACGCCAGCTCCAGCGCCTCGAGCAAACTTCCAAGATCGGCAATTCCCTTGCCGTCAATGTCTTTAAATTCGGGGGTGAGGTGCTTCGACACGACCATGGCCGTGGCCATGGCTTCGTGCTCAGATTCCGCCTTCACCGGCATGGCCGGTGAAGCTCCATGCCGATTCCTCCCCCCGATCCCCCCATCGGATTTACGCACTACCTGCGCTCCGAGGGTCGGCGTGCAAGGTCCGATGCGAGTTTGAGCGCTTCCAGTAAACTACCCGGGTCAGCGATTCCTTTGCCTGCGATGTCGTACGCTGTGCCGTGGTCGACGGAGGTGCGGACGAAGGGCAGACCGACCGTCAAATTGACGGCGCGGCCGAAGGCAAGCAGTTTAATGGGGATCAAGGCCTGGTCGTGGTACATGGCCACGGCGGCGTCGAATTCTCCCCGGTGGGCCCGGTGAAAGAGCGTGTCGGCCGGATAGGGACCGGTCGCCCGGATGCCCGATCGCCTTGCGCGAGCAATCGCCGGCGCGATCAACCGGGCTTCCTCGTCGCCGAACCGACCTTGGTCGCTCGCGTGCGGGTTCAAGGCAGCAACGCCGATGGCGGCATTGGGCCGCCCGAACCAGTCCCGCATGGCCTGGTGGGTGAGGCGGATGGCGGTCAGAATTTTCTGCGCGGTCAGCCGCCTGGGCAGGTCGTGGATGGCGAGGTGGATGGTGGCCAGCATGATTCGCAGGCCGCCGCCGACCATCATCATGCCGACGGGGCCGCTTCCCGTCAACGCGGCCAGAAATTCCGTGTGGCCCTCGAAGGGATAGCCGGCTCGCGACAGGCCGACTTTGTGAATCGGCCCCGTGGTGATCGCGTCCAGTCGGCCTGACTGCGCCCAGGCGGTCGCCCGCTCAATTGCCAGCGCGGCCAGCCGGCCGCCGGCCGATGACAACCGGCCGGGCCGGGGAAGCGCCCCGGCTGTCTCGACGGGAATAATGGGGAGACAACCGGGCGGCAGCCGGCCTGGCGACACGGACCACCGATCGGGATCGTCCACGATCTCGAGTTGCAACGGCAGGCGAAGCCGGCGGATGGTGTGATCAAAGACCCCCGGATGGCCGAAGAGAATCGGTCGACAGCGACGGAAGATCGCCGGCCCGGCCAGCGCCTTGACGATGATTTCCGGACCGATGCCTGCCGGATCACCCATGGTCAGGCCGATGCGAGGCCGCCCCGTCCCGCCCGGCCGCGTCGGGCCTCGGAGCGGATTTCTCGACGATCGCCCCGGTACGGATTGACGCCCGGTCATGGGACGAGTGCCCCGCGACGTGCATTCACAGCGGATGAATGACCCATGCCAACACTGTACCCTATTTGCCGTGACCCTGTGAATCCTGAGGGGTGAACGGACTATTCGGGGACCTTGAACTGCGCGGGAACGTCGGGGGGCAACGCGAGGCGGCCCTGCTCGAAAGCGGATTGAAGGTGCGAGAAGACCTTCGGATCGAACTGCGTGCCGACGGCCTTGCTCAACGCGGTGATCGCCTGATCGGGCGCCATGCCCTGCCGGTAGCTGCGATTGGTGGTCATCGCGTCGTAGGCGTCGGCGATGGCGATGATCCGGCTGGCCAGCGGAATGGTCGCCGCCTTCAGGCCATCCGGATAGCCGCTCCCGTCGTACCGTTCGTGCTCGTGGCGGACGATGTTCGAGAGGGCGCGAAACTGCGTGACCGTGCCGAGGATCTGCGCGCTGTGCAGGGGGTGCTGCCGCATCTTTTCCCATTCGGACTCGGTCAACAATCCGGGTTTGAGCAGGATCGATTCCGGTATGGCGATTTTGCCCACATCGTGAAGTACGGCGGCCAGATAGACCTCCTCCCGCTGATCGGGCGGCAGAGACAGTCCGTCGGCAATGATGGTTGAGTAGTACGCGACGCGCAACGAATGGCCGTGCGTGTAGGGATCCTTGGCATCGATCGCGCTGGCCAGCGATTTGACCGCGCTCAGGAATAACGACCTGAGGTCTGTGAACAACCGGGAGTTGTCCAGCACGATGGCCGCCTGCCGGGCGATGGTTTCGAGCAGCTTCATCTCGTTGGTGCTGAACTCGGCGCCGCCCTCCTTGTCGCTCAAATTGATGACGCCCAGCACCTTGCCGCTTGTGGTCATCGGGACGGACATCTGGGCGCTCACCGGGTAGGGCGGAGCGACGAACCGGGGATCCCGGTCAGTGCGGCAGACGATCATAGACGTGCCGGATTTGAGGACCTCCCCGCTGATGCCCTTGTTGGGACCGAAACGGAACGGCGGCAGCTGACGGCCGGCTCGGTCGGTGGCGTAGACGGACGTGAGACCGCCCTGCTCGTCACTCAGCAGGATGGCGATGTGGTCGCACCTGATCATGCGCCGGATCTGGTCGACCATGTGCTGATAGACGGGACCCGCGTTGGGATGCGTGCCCAGTCTGGCCGCCATCTCGTAGTGCAGGTTGAGCTCTTCATAGTTGCGGGAAATCTCATTCGAGAGATTTTCCATCTCCTGCTGCAGGTCGATCGATTGTTGCAGGCACAGGCGCAGCAGCCGCGCGACGGTCAGCGCTTGTTCGGACGCTTCACCAAAGGTGACAATCACGCCCGCGGGAGACGATTGTACAAAGAGTCTGCTGGCGGCAAACCCCACCCCGTGGGGGCACACCCATGACAATGTCGGATGCTCCGGCTTCAACGCCTGTGTCATCGGCGCCAGCAGCCGCAGGCATCCGACGCCGTGCGCGTCCGCCGGGGAGACAGGCCAGCGGACCGACAGGTCGCCGTCGCTCGACAGAAACGCCAGGGACAGAGCGCCCAGGCGCCCGGCTTCCTTGAAGAGGTGTTCAATTTCCTGACGGGCGACGGGCAGCACGGCGGCCATCCGTCAGGTCGGACCGCTTCGGGCGGCTGCGGGGGGCTGAACGGTCGGTCGGAGCGTGATCGGAATGGCCACGGGCAGGGTGAAGAGAAACCGGCTGCCGCCGCCAAGCGTGCTCTCGGCCCAGATCTTTCCGCCCAGGTGGTGAATGATTTCACGGCAGAGGGCCAGGCCCAGGCCCGTGCCCTTGGGAAGGGTGAGATTGATGTCGGTGATCTGGTGAAATTTTTCGAAAATCGCCGTCAGCTTGTCGGAAGGAATGCCGATGCCGGTGTCCTGCACGAAAATCGTCAGGAATGGCGGCGTCTGCCGGTCCGCGCCCGGCTCGTCGGCCGGGGGCCACAGCGCCCCGGCGGTGATCGAACCCTGCGGCGTGAATTTGACCGCATTGCTGAGCAGGTTTTCCATGACCTGCACCAGTTGGTCCCGGTCGCCCATGGCCAAGGGGAGCGCCGGCGGCAGGTCGAGCGTCAGGGTCAGGGGTTTTTTGAGGGTCACGGTTTGGAACTGTTTGATGGTATAGCGCAGAATCTGACCCACGTCGATGGGCTGGATCATCCATTCGATCTTGCCGGCCTCGATCTTCGACAGATCAAGCAGGTCGTTGATCAGCCGGGTCAGCCGGTCGCTTTCCTCATTGATGATCTGGATGAACTCCAGCCGGTTGGCGGGATCGATGTCATCATAGGAAGCCAGAATCTCGCCGAACCCCTTGATCGAGGTGAGCGGGGTGCGCAGTTCGTGAGATACTTTGGAGACGAACTCCGATTTGAGCTTGTCCAGTTTTTTCGTCTGCTCGAACAGCTGGGCCGCCTCGATCGCGGCGCCGATCTGCTGGCCCAGCGTCAACAGCAGGTGGCGGTCATGCTCCAGCCGGAGCCCGCTGTCCGGGCGATACCACAACGCCATGGCGCCGATGATCCGGTTCTTCGACACGAGCGGAATGGAGAGCAGCATGGAGGCCTGCCCCGTGTTGTCATGCGCCCCGTTGCCGGGCGATGCGCCGGGCCCGTCGCCGCCATGAGCGAGCATCTGCTTCAGCTGAACCGCCTGAGCCGGCGGCTGCATGCATTTCTTGCAGGCGTCAAGCACCTCCCGCTCCAGGGATTCTCGGTCGGATCCGGAGCGGTCATCGCTGCTGTAGAGCGGGGGGGTCAGATCGAGCAGATGGATGAAGGTGACGGACGAGCCCAGTTGTTGGGTGACGGTGGCCAGGACGGTCGACAACAGCCCATTCAGTTCGGTCGCGGCGCTCAAACTGGAGCTGATGGCGTAGAGGATGGAGAGCTGGCGGTTGCGATGCTCCAGCTCCCGGGTGCGCTGGGCGACCCGTTGCTCAAGATTGGTGTAGGCGGTTTTAAGTTTGTTGGCCATTTCATTGAACTCGTACGACAATTCCTCGATCTCGTCGCCGGTCGGGATGGTCAGCCGGTAGTCCAGGTTGCCGAATCCGATCAATTTGGCCCCCTCCTGCAGCTCCCGGATCGGCTGGGTGAACCGGCGGGCGAAGAGCGTAGCGACAACGGCCAGCAACCCCAGACCGCCGAAGCCGGCCACCGAGACCCACGTCAGCAGCCGGGTCAGGGGAGCGTAGGTTTCTGCGGGGTTCTGGCTGGTAAAAATAAACCAATGATGGCCGCCGAAACTGGAGGGGCTGAGCTGTGTGGTTGGTATGACCGGTGCGTAGCCGTTGATCGATCTCGACCCGCTGAAGTGGACGTCGTAATAGGTGCTGGTCCAGCCGGGTTCCTCAGACCGGGTCAGGGCGTTCACTAGTTGAGGTTTGAGGGTGTGTTGCTTGATGAGGAACACGGGACAGAAGAGCAGCTCGCCCTGCGAATTGGCCAGCATCGTGTGATCCGTCGCCCCCACCTGGACCTCGGTGACGGCGGTGAAGAGATGGCTGATGTAGCTGACGATCATGAGCGCACCGATGGCCCGGTGGTTCTGCGGGTCGCGGATCGGTACGGCAAATTCAATGGCGTAGGTTTTTCCGAATTCGTTGGTGGGGGGGGCCAGCGACACGTCGCTGATGTAGTTTCCGCCCTTGCCGTCCTGGTAGGCCGATGTCCACCAATTCTGGCCGCCGAAGTTGACCGCCTTGGATGGGGTCGGACTGGCCACGAGCAGACCGTGCATATCGGTCACCAGAATCATGAAATACCGGTCGAAAATGATCGGCTGCTGAAGATAGCTCCGGAGGTAGAGGGCCACCTCGTTGTTCTCGTAGCGCTGTCGGATCTCCACCGGGATGGAGTGGTTCGCCCATTGCTGGTCGAGTTGCCGGATGTCCTGTTGAACCTGCTCGAGAGTGCGGCCGTTATAACGCCGGTTGGCGTTGATGACGGCGCGGGTGACGGCGGGGTGGAGCGCCAACAGGTTGGCCTCATTGAGCGTCTGGTCCAGCAGGTCGGCCAGACGGGCGCTCGTGACGGTCGCCACGGTCTTAAACTGCAGGCCGATCGAATTGGTCAGGGCTCCCTTCTGGACGAAATAGACAATCATAAGGGCGATGGTGATGGACAGCAGGCCAGCGCCCACAATCAGGGTGACCAGCTTGGGTGTCAGCCGATACGTTTGCTTCATCGCTGCGACCGGCCCCGAGCCATGAGGAGGGAGAACACTTTCATTATAACGGCCGATGACGGACTTGTCAAAAACACCGATGGGACTGTCGTCGGCGAGCCCAGACGGGAACCTTCCTTCTAGCGGGTAGGAATCGGTTGAGCGGCTCGCTGAGGATGATGCCGGCAGTGGGCGGCGCGAGTGGACGGAGCCTCATCTCCAGCCCCTGGAGCTGGCGAGAAGGAGGGAGGCGAGATTCGTCCCTGACCGGTCAGGCTGGTTTGATGAGGTCCGACAGCTTTTCGAGAACTTTTTTGGGGCTGAACGGTTTGGTGACGTAATCGTCGGCCCCGCTTGATCTGGCTTCTTCGAAATCGTGCTGCTGACCCTTGGCGGTCAGCATGATGATTTTGGTCTCCCGAAAGGCCGGATCCGCCTTGAGGGTGCGGCAGACCTCAAAGCCCGTTTTCTTCGGCATCATAATGTCCAGAAACAGCACCTTCGGTTGAAATCGTTTGACCTTCTCAATCGCTTCCTCGCCGTCCCTGGCCGTTTCGCAGGCGTATCCCTCTTTTTTCAGCACGAATGAGAGCGAGCGCAAGATATAGGGCTCGTCGTCAGCAATCAGGATATCCATCCCCGCTTCCCTCACCCCTCACCCCTCCCCCAAGCTGTCCTCAATCCGTCCTGCGACCGCTGCCGTCGAGCGAATGGCGTGGGGCCTGTGGGCCCGCCATGAGGTTCAGTGTAGCATCGAACCCCATGGGTGTCAAAAATGCGGAGGCCATGCAACGATGGCGGGCCGGGTCGCTCCAGCCCTGCGACTCCCGTCATGCCGCAGCCAGTGCGAGGGCAAACCCGACGTACAGCGTCGCACCGACCATCAGCTGCCAGGGCTGCCAGGTCCGTTGGTGAAGGAGAAGCGCCAGATAGGCCGCCGCTGCGGCCAGAGTGCAGAAGCCGGTTGTCCAGCCATGCCAGTCGAGCCGCCACGTGGTGCCGATCAAACCGACCGCGACGGGAAATGTGGCTTGAAAGACCATTGCGCCCGTGATGTTGGCGACGGCCAGCGCGTCCTTTCGTTTGAAGAGCCAGATCAGGCTGTTGAATTTCTCGGGCAATTCCGTTGCGATCGGTGTGATCAGAAGGGAGAGCGGAAGCGGAGAAACCATCAGGGCGGCCGCCTCGGCCTCCACGGCATCGACAAACAGATCGGCCCCTGCGATGATTCCGCCCAGCCCCGCAGCCACCTGTACAAGAATCATCGCGAACGGGGGCCTGGCGGAGCGGCGGAGAAAAATTAGCGGCTCCATGTCGCCGTGGTCGACGGCGTGCTGCCGGTCCATCCGCTGCAGCCGCCAGAGGTAGTGGCCGTAGAGAAAGGGGAGAAAGAGCGCGACCAATCGATGGAAGCCTGTCACGGGGATCAGGGCCGCTGCAATGGCCAGGCCGTAGCCGATGAGAAAATAGGTCAGGTCAAACTGCACGAAGACCGGCTTCAGATGGAGAGCCGGGCCGCGGCGTTTGAACGCGGCAAACCCGAGCGTCGCGGCCCCCAGCAACGGCAGCGTTAGGGTGGTGAGCATGAAGGGGGCGCCCAGGATGGCTCCCACACCGATCGCCACATGATCCGGTTTGCCCCCGCTGAAAAGAATGGCGATGACGGGAACGACGGTTTCAGGCAGCGCGGTGCCGACACCGGCGAGAATGCTTCCGATGACGCCATGCGAGAAGCCGAGCCGCCTGCCCAGCCATTCGATGCTGTTGGTAAAGAGGTGAGCGGAGATGAGGACCAGCAACAGCGAGCCGATGAGCCAGGCGACTGTCATCATCGCCTGCGGCGGGTGCTGCTGAGTCCCCCGCGGCGCAGGGCAAAACGCCGCTCGGCCAGCCATTCGAGCCGTTTCAGGACCGCACGAAGCGGTTCACCCGTCCGTTCGGCGATGGCGCGCCCGTCCCGATATTCAGGTCTCGCCTCCCATCCGCGCGGCGTGCGGACCAGCTTGACGCGGACGGTTCCATCCTGCGTCCGGAGCCTGACCTGGCGGCGCGGCAGGATCCAGCGGCGGATTTCATGCAGGCGGACGCCGAGCGTCGGCGTCTCCTCATAGAGCAGAGGAATCAGGTCGGCCGCCCGCGCGGGATCTGCCAGCACCGAAATGTGCGTCGCCGGCCGTCCCTGCTTCATGATGACCGGCGTCAGATAGACGTCCAGCGCCCCTCGGGCAAAGAGCCGGTCGCGGAGATGGTCGAAGAGCTGAGGAATGCAATCATCCACCGTCGTTTCGATCTCGACGAGCGATTCTTCGGTCATGACGGAGTGGGGCGGCGCCGTCGTTGCCGGGATGGAAGGCGCGTGACCGACCAGCAGGCGCACCAGGTTGGGCCAGGGGTCGAGACGGTAGTGGCCGGCACCGTGGCCGACCGCGGTCAGCCGCATCAGCGGCACCGTGGGAGAGGGCCGCGCCAGGGTCCGGATCAGCGCGGCGGCCGTCGGCGTGGTCAGCTCGGCGGCCGGACCGTCGCTGAAGATGGAAAATCCCCTGAGCAGGCGGGCCGTGGCCGGAGCCGGGACGGGCAATGGGCCGTGGTGCGCCGACGAAGGCGCGCTTGCGTGCCCGATCATCCCTCGCCCGAGGTTAATCGGCGAGACCGTGACGCTGGTGATGCCCAACCGCTCGAAGCCGGCCACGACACCGACGACGTCAACGAGCGTATCGAGGAGCGCGACGCCGCGAAAGGCATCGGGCAGCTCCCCGCGACCATGCAGCTCCACCTCGGTCTCGTGCAACGCCCGCAAGCAGGCGAGCGCCCGCTCGATAACTGAAGAGGGCAGGCGGCTCCGCCGGACCAGGGAGGCGATGCCGGCAAACGTCGGCTGGCGCGGAAAGGGTCGGCGAATCGCGACGGTCGCCAGGCGCGCGCTCACCGAGCCGCGCCGGACAGTTTTCGCCGTCAGGCCGAACGGAGGCAACCGGAGGCGCGCGAGATCCCGTTTGAGCGCCCCGATCGGCAGGCCTGCATCGAGCAACGCGCCCAGCAGCATGTCGCCGCTGGCGCCGGAAAAGCAGTCCAGATGGGCGAGTTGAGCTCTTGGGCTCATGCCCGAGGCGGCTTCCGGCGTGACGAGAGGCGCGGTTCGGGCCGGCGGACGCGGACGGTTCCGACTGTCCGCCGCCGAACGGGCGACATCAGAATCCGGTGTGCCAGGGCGGCGGCGCCGAATCCGTTGTCGATATTGACCACGGCCAGGCCGGGCGCGCAACTCGTCAGCATGGTCAGCAGCGGCGCCAGACCGCCGAAGTGGGCCCCGTATCCCCGGCTGGTCGGCACGGCGATGACAGGCCGGCCGGTCAAGCCTCCGACGATGCTGGGGAGCGCGCCCTCCATCCCGGCGATGACGATCAGCACGTCCGCCCTCTGCAGCAGGCGCAGATGGCCGGTCAACCGGTGCAAGCCCGCGACGCCGGCGTCGTAGAGCGTGTCGACCCGGTGGCCGAAGGTCTCGGCCGAGAGACGCGCCTCCTCGGCCACCGGGAGGTCGGCGGTGCCCGCGGTGATGACCAGGATGAGGGGCGCATCGCGGCGGGGCCTCGCGGCCTGGCGATGCGTAAGCAACCGGGGCGGCAGGACCGCCAGCCGCGCCAGCCGGTGGTAGACGAGCCCTGGATGGCGGCGTTTGAGGTAGGCGGCCAGCTGGGGCGCGACGCGCGTGGCCAGGACGGGGCTCTCCCGTTCCTGCATCCGCCCCAGGATCGCGCTCACGTGCTCCGGCGCCTTGCCCTCGCAGAAAATGACTTCGGGCAGACCCTGCCGCAGGGGCCGGTGGTGATCGAGCCGGGCATACCCGAGATCTTCGTACGGCAGGTGTCGGAGGGCGTCCACCGCCTGCTCAAGCGACAGACGGCCGCACCGCACGGCCGTCAGAAGGGAGCGCAGGCGGGGCTCAAACATGGAAGCGTCGGGCGATCCGGCCGGAGGCGATCATGCACGACGAGATCATACCAGACGCCGTCATGAAAAGTTGGGCTCGACCACCGCGTAGGCCATGTTGGTGATGTGCGAATTGATCCGCTTCAGGTTGGTCAGCACGTCCAGATGGATGGCGCTGGTCTCGATCGATTCGACCAACCCCTCGTGCAGCCGCTTGATATGAGCCTGCTTGAGCTGCCGTTCCTCGTGGGCGACCCGGCTCTTGGCTTCGATCACCTGCTGCGCCAGCTCCGCGTTCCGGGTGGTCAGGGCGTTGATCACCATCTCCAGATGGCGGCTGATCATCTGGTGGAGCGCGATGATCTCCTTCTGGCCGTCGACGGAAAACCGAAGCCCCTTGTAAATTTTTTTCTTCGCGAGCTCCATCAGATTCTTGTCGATGATGTCACCGATGTTCTCCATCTCGTTGATGATGGTCAGGATGCCCAGTTCCTCCCGGTGCTGCGCCGGCGTCATCGCCGTCTCCGCCATCCGGGTCAGGTAGAGCTTGATCGCCTGGTTGAGGCCGTCGAGATGATTCTCCAGCTCCTCAATATGGTCCACGACGTCCTCGTCATCGCGGGTGAAGGCGACCAGCGTCGCCTTGTACATCTCCTGGGTGATGTCCGCCATCCGCAACAACTCCCGCGTCGCCTGTCCGATGGCCAACGCCGGCGTGTTCAGCACCGAGGGGTCGAGATGCTTCGGCTGCCCCGGCTGCCCCAGTTTGGCCGGTTCGGCCACCAGCCTCTTCAGTACTGCGGCAAACGGGCCGGTCAGTGGCAGGCAGAGCAGCGCCAGCGCGGTGTTGAAGAGCAGGTGCGCGTTGGCGATTTCACGGGGCAACGTGTCGGCCGTGATCGCGACCAGTTGCTGGAACGGCCCCATGAACGGGAAGACCGCCAGCACGCCGGCGACCTTGACCGTGGCGTGCGCGATGGCGACCCGCTTGGCGTCGGGCGGTTCTCCGATGCAGGAGATGAGCGCCAGTGAACAGGTGCCGATGTTGGCGCCCAGAATCATGGGCAGGGCGCCGTCCATCGAGAGCAGTCCGTGGGTGGCAAACGCGATCAGGATGCCGATGGTCGCCAGGCTGCTCTGAATGGCGGCCGTGATCAACGCCGCCGTGATGAGGCTCAGGACCGGGTAATGACTGATTTCGAGCAGCCACGCCTGCGCCGCCACATTCTCCCGGATCGGCAGCAGGCCGTCCACCAGCAGTTTCAGCGCGAGGAAGATGAAGCCGAAGCCCAGCAGCGACTGGCCCAGCGATTTGACGAGCCGCCGTTTGCCGAGCAGCCAGCAGAGCGCGCCGAGCCCGACCACGACCAGCGCATAATCATAGAGCTGAAACGCGAGCAGCTGCGCCGTCAACGTCGTGCCGATGTCGGCCCCGAGCATCAGCGCCAGCGCCTGGTGCAGCGTCAGAAAACCGGAGCTGGTGAAGCTCACCAGCATGACAAGCGTGGCCCCGCTGCTTTGAAGGATGGCCGCCATGGTCGCGCCGGAGAGCAGGCCCAGCAGCCGGTGGTGTGTGACCGATTGCAGGAGGCCGCGCAGCTTGCCGCCGGCAACGCCCTGCAACCCATCGCCGGCGAGCCTCAGCCCGTACAGCAGAAGGCAAAGACCGCCAAACAGGCTGATGAAGGATGACGAGGGCATGGATGTTGAGGCCGGGGAGGGGCTCCCCTAAGCACCCCAGTCGAGCATTGCGCGCATGTCGTCTGTCTGGCTCACCTGCCAGGCACCTCCGATCCGTTCATCCCCGGCTGTTGGGAAACTCGATTCCAATATGCTGGGCCATGAGATCCTCGACAGCCCGACGCGGCGATTTGCGTTCAAACAGGACGGCGTACACTTCATTGACGATCGGCATTTCAACGCGTTGCCGTTTGGCCAGCTGATAGGCCGCCTTTGCGGTGCTGACGCCTTCGGCGACCATCTGCATCTGGGAGAGGATCTGGTCGAGCGGGCGCCCCTGGCCGAATTGAAATCCGACGGTGCGGTTGCGGCTCAAGTCGCTCGTGCAGGTCAGGATCAGGTCGCCGATGCCGGACAGGCCGTGGAACGTCCTGACCTCCGCGCCCATCGACCGGCCGAGCCGGATGATTTCGGCCAGGCCGCGGGTGATCAACGCGGCGCGCGTGTTGTGACCGAAACCCAGGCCGTCCGCGCCGCCGGCGGCGAGGGCGATGACGTTTTTGACGGCGCCGCCCAGTTGCACGCCGATCACATCCCGGCTGAGAAACAGTTTGAAAAAACCGGTCGTGAAGTGCGGTTGCAGCATGGCGGTCAGCGCCGGAGCGCCTGCCAGCGTGACGGCGGTTGGCAGCCGCTGGCAGACCTCCTTCGCGAAACTGGGGCCGGAGAGGACGGCCATCGAGCTCCGCCGCCGACGCCGGTCGACATCAAGCAGCACGTCGGTCATCAGCCGCAGGCTGTCGTTCTCAATCCCCTTGGTGGCGATGACGATCGGGACATCCGCCGGCAGGTGGGCGTGCATTTCTGAGAAGACCGCGCGGGCGACGTGAGATGGCACAACGAACACGGCGAATCCGCAGCCGTCCACTGCTTCCTTCAGCGAGGCCGTCGGCGTCACGGCAGGCGGCAACGTCACGCCCGGCAGATAGCGGTCGTTCTCCCGCTTAGAAAGAATCGATTCAACTAGCTCCTTCTCGTAGAGCCAGAGGCGCACCGTGCGGCCGTTCTCCGCAAGCAACCAGGCCAGGCTGGTGCCCCAGGCGCCTCCTCCGATGACCGCCGCATGATTCATGGGTGTCCTGTCACGTCGTCCAGGGGTTGAGCCGCATTGTGCTTGCGGCAATGCCGGAAGGACGACCGAGCCGCCACGTCGGCGACATGTTGGATGTCTGGCGGTCTCATGGCCAGGGACATTGCCAGGACTTGCGCTGCCGCCAACCCTCTAATTCTATTTGGAAAATTCAAAAAAATTATACGGGCAGATTGAGAGGGTGTCAAGCAAACGGGTGTTGACAGCATGGATCAGTACACCTGGATCGGTCTTGGTGCGCACCTTCGATGGGGGTTATCAGGGAGCGGGACCGGGGCAATTGCCATGGCCGTGCCGGAGCACCTCCCATGATATTAATGACGAGACGCGATCTCCCACTGACAACCTCCATCAATTGAATTCGGGGGAGACGTTATCTTCCCCCCGAGCCCCCCATTGGTTCTTTGACTCATGGGTACGATGGATCTACGCATAGGTTTCCCAGGTTGTGGTATGCTGTTCCACTGTTATTCCGACATGGAAGAATTGCCTCTACAGATCGGTCCCGAGGAGCTCAGCCGCCGGCTTGAGGCCGGGGAGGTGGTGCAATTGCTCGACGTGCGTGAAGAATGGGAGCACGAGATCGCCCGGATCGAGGGCGCCAGACTGGTCCCGCTAGGGGACCTGCCGGAACGGGCGGGTGAGTTAAATCCGGAGAAGCCGCTGGTCGTCTACTGTCATCTCGGGGTGCGCAGCTATCAAGCTGTTGTCTGGCTGCGTCGGCAGGGATTTTGCCTTGCGCAGAATCTCGCCGGCGGCATCGACCGCTGGTCGCAAGTTATAGATCCGATGGTGATACGCTATGAGTGATGTACCTGACGAGATTATAGTGTAATTCCGATATGGGGGGGGAGGAGGAATCGGAACCTTCCCCCGCACACAGTCAATCCGATAATAATACACTGTTAGTGATGTACGAAACGAGCTTAGAGTGTAAATCCGATGAGGGGGCGGGGGGAGGAATCGGAACCTTCCCCCGCATTCAATGACGCCGCCAATATTTCCGCTGACCGACGACGGTTATGTGGCAGCCGCCCTGGTGGAGGAGTTGCCGGCCGGCGAGGCGCGGATGGTCAGGTTGACGGACCGGAGTGGCGAGGATCGGTTGATCGCGCTCTACAATGTCGCCGGAACCGTCTACGCGACCGACAACAGCTGCCCGCATTCGGGCGGACCGCTGGGAAAGGGGACGCTGCGGGGGGAGATGATCACATGCCCGTGGCACATGTGGTCCTTCAATGTGCGGACAGGGCAGTGCGACATCAACGACGAGGAACGGATCGAAATCTATCCGGTCAGGATCCAGGACGGCCGGATTCTTGTCAAATTATAGCTGTTGGTCAAAGCCGGAAAAACGTTCTCTGCACAGGCCGATCAAAACGCTCCAGGTGCAAGGCCACAGGGAGCGAGGTACCGGAACGCACTGTGCTGTAGGGAAGGATTCCGGGCGACCGAGCTTGTACCTCGAATCGAAGATTCCTCTCATCTTCGATTCGAGGTACACGAAGCAGACGGACTTTTTCAACGGTCTGCTATGGTTTGAGCACCAGCTTGCCAAAGAACTGCCGCTGCAACATCCGCTCCTGCGCCAATCTGGCTTCCCGCAAGGGGAAGGTGCCGCCGATCACCGGTGAAAGTTTTCCGCTGCCGATCAACCGAGAGATGGTCAGCAGCTCCGCGCGCGTGCCCAGATAGGACCCGAACACGGTCAACTCCCTGGAATAGATATACCGGAGATCGAGCATGACCTGGGGGCCGGTTGTCGCCCCGCAGGTGACCAGGCGCCCGCCCTTGACCAGCGACTGTACGCTCTGCTCCCACGTGGCCGGGCCGATATGCTCGAACGCGACATCCACGCCGCGGCCGGCCGTCAGCTCGCGCACCCGCTTGGCCACGTCGCTGGTTGTGTAGTTGATCGTGTGATCGGCGCCGAGCCGCTGCGCCTTGTCCAGATTTTCGTTCTGACTGGCGGTGACGATGGTGGTTGCGCCGATCAGTTTGGCAATCTGCAACGCCGCGCTGCCGACTCCGCTGCTGACACCGTGGATCAGGGCCGTCTCCCCAGGCGCAAGGCGGGCCCGGGTGATCAGCATGTGCCACGCCGTCAGGTAGACGAGCGGAAACGCGGCGGCTTCGTCGAACGACAGCCGCTCGGGAATCGGCAGGCAGTTGACGGCGGGGACCGCCACATATTCGGCGTAGCCGCCGTGGATCGCGGCGCCGATCACCCGGTATGTGACGCACTGGTTGTCGCGGCCCGAAAGGCAGGCGTCGCAGTTCCAACAGGAAAGCCCCGGCGAGACGAACACCTTCTGACCCATGACGACGGAGGTGACGCCGGGGCCTACGGCGTGCACGATGCCCGCGATGTCGCAGCCGGAGATGTGGGGCAGGGTCAGCTTGTAGGACGGAATGCCCTGTCGGACCCAGATGTCCAGATGGTTAAGCGCGCAGGCTTTGACCTGGATGACGACCTGTCCCTCGCCGGGAACCGGTTCTGGCGCGTCTTCGTAGACCAGCTTTTCAGGGCCGCCGTGCTCGTAAAAAAGAACCGCCTTCATGCGAACTCCTTCTGTATGTCTGTCGATGTGCGAAGCAAATCGGGGGCCATTATAACGGGTTCCAATCCGCCGCGCAATCCGCTTGCGCGGATTGCGCGCTTAAGTCAGGGGGGATATGCTCCTCTCCCCCCTGACAACCCCCCATCGCCCATACGCATGACCCCCATGGCTCGCGCGTCAAATCGGCGCTCGGTCCTTGACGATCGTCAAATTGCAGTCCGCCGGGCATCGTTGTGCTTGGTAAGAGTCTATTCTTGCCATGACTTGCGATCAATCCTTTGACTGTGCTAGCACAAGACGTCATGCGGAGCGATCTGGCGGAACGATTGGAACAATGGCATCGATCGCGCGATCTGACCGGACGCATCCCACACGATCCGATCGCCTTTCCCCGCCGATATCGCGATCCCGAAGATCAGGCCGCGGCGGGGTTGATCGCCGCCTCGCTCGCCTACGGCCACGTCAACGCCTTTCGACCGGCCGTTGAACGGTTGCTGGCCCTGGCCGGCCCCTCTCCTGCGGCCTATCTCCGCGCGTTCGATCTGCGCCGGGAGCGGCCGCGTCTCAGGCCGCTCTATTACCGTTTTAGCGATTCACGGGACCTGCGGGCTTTTTTCCTGATCTTGCGCACGCTCATCAACCGGTATGGATCGCTGCGGACGCTGTTTGAATCGCTCGCACAATCCAATGACCCAGATGTCGGACCGCTGATCTGCCGCTATGTGGACGAGGCGCTGGCGGTTGACACGCGCGCGGTCTACGGACACCTCCGGAAACCGCCCGGCCTGCGCCACCTTTTTTCGGGCCCGGCTCAGGGGGGCGCCAGCAAGCGACTTTGCATGTTTCTGCGGTGGATGGTCCGGCCGGACGACGGCGTCGATTTGGGAGTGTGGCCCGCCATCGGCGCGTCACGATTGATCGTGCCGCTTGACGCCCACGTGGCGCGATTGAGCCGATATCTGGGGCTGACGAGGAGGACAAGCGCCGGGTGGCTCATGGCGCAGGACGTGACGGCCGGCTTGCGGAGGATCTGTCCGGAGGATCCGGTCAAATACGATTTCGCGCTGTGCCATTTCGGCATGAGCGGCGAGTGCCCCGCCAGACCCGTGACGACACGCTGCCTCCGCTGCGTCCTGCAGACGGTCTGCCGGGTGGGCCGGCGGCGCGGTCGCGCCGCCGTTACTCCTCGTCCTCGCGAAGTTTAGCGAGCACCGAGATATCCTCCAGCGTGGTGGTGTCGCCTAACGTGGCGCTTCCGGCCGCGATGTCGCGAAGCAGGCGCCGCATGATCTTGCCGCTGCGCGTTTTGGGCAGGGCGTCGGTGAAGCGGATCTCATCGGGCCTGGCGATCGGCCCGATCTCCTTGTCGACGTGGGCGCGCAGCGCCTGTTTGAGTGTGTCGCCGGCGTCGGCCTTGTGGTGGCTTTCCAGCGTCACGAAGGCGGCGATCGCCGTGCCCTTCATCGCGTCCGGTTTGCCGACGACGGCCGCTTCGGCCACGGCGGGGTGGCTGACCAGCGCGCTTTCGATCTCCATGGTGCCCAGGCGATGGCCCGACACGTTGATCACGTCGTCGATCCGGCCCATGACCCAGAAATAGCCGTCCTTGTCATGGCGGCCGCCGTCGCCGGTAAAATAGACCCCCGGCAGCTGGCTCCAGTATTGCTTCACGTAGCGGTCCGGATCGCCGTAGACCGTGCGCAGCATCGCGGGCCAGGGCTTTTTGATCACCAGGTAGCCGCCCTGCTTCGGTCCGGCGGGTTTCCCCTCCTTCGTCACGATCTCGGCCGCGATGCCGGGGAAGGGAAAGGTGGCGGAACCGGGCTTGGTCGGAGTCGCGCCGGGCAGCGGCGTGATGAGGATCGCGCCCGTCTCAGTCTGCCACCAGGTGTCGACGATCGGGCAGCGCGCGCCCCCGATGACCTCGTGATACCACATCCAGGCTTCCGGATTGATCGGCTCGCCCACGGTGCCCAAGAGCCGCAGGCTCGACAGATCGTGCTTGTCGGGCCATTCACGCCCGAATTTGACGAAGGTGCGGATCGCCGTCGGAGCGGTGTAGAAGACCGTGACGCGCAGCTTTTCCACGATCGACCAGAAGCGGTCGGGGTTGGGGTGGAGCGGTGTGCCTTCGTACATGACGCTGGTCGCGCCGTTGGCCAGCGGGCCGTAGACGATGTAACTGTGACCGGTGACCCAGCCGATGTCGGCCGTACACCAGTAGGTGTCGTCGTCCTTGAGGTCGAAGACCCATTTCGTTGTGATGGCGACCTGGGCCAGATAGCCGCCGGTTGAGTGGACCACGCCCTTCGGCTTGCCCGTCGTGCCGCTGGTGTAGAGGATAAAAAGCGGGTGTTCCGCGTCGAGAGGGACGGCCGGGCACTCGGCCGACGCGCCGTCCATCAGCTCGTGCCACCAGTGGTCGCGGCCGGGCCGCATGGCGACCGGCGAACCGGTGCGGCGGCAGACGATGACGGCGGCGACGCCGGGGCAGTGCGAGAGCGCGTCGTCGACATGGGGCTTGAGCGGTGAGGCGGCCCCCTTCCGGTAGCCGCCGTCGGCCGTGATCACCAGCGTGGCCTTTGCGTCCAGGATCCGGTCCTTGAGGGCCTCGGCCGAAAAGCCGCCGAACACGATGCTGTGGGTGGCGCCGATCCGGGCGCAGGCGAGCATCGCGATCGGCAATTCGGGGATCATCGGCATGTAGATGGCGACGCGGTCTCCCTCCCGTACCCCGAGGCCCTTCAGCACGTTGGCGAATTTGCACACCTCATGATGCAGTTGCTGGTAGGTCAAGGTCCGAGAATCGCCGGGCTCCCCCTCCCAGATCAGCGCCGCCTTGTTCCGTCGCCAGGTGGTCAAGTGGCGGTCGAGGCAGTTGGTCGTGACGTTGAGCCTGCCGCCGACAAACCACTGGGCGAAGGGTGGTTTCCAAATCAACGTCTTTTTCCAGGGCTTATCCCACTGCAGCTCTTTGGCGATCGTCGTCCAGAATTTTTCGGGATTCTTCTCGGCCTGTTTGGCCAGCTTTTTGTACTGGGCCAGGCTCTTGATGTGGGCCTTGGCGCTGAAGGCCTTCGGCGGTTTGAAGAGACGGCGTTCGTGCAGGACCGATTCGATGTCGGGCGCTTGTGGCATGCGGGCCTCCGCGATCAAGACAGAACGTCACCTTCGTCCGAATTGTGACGGGGAAAACGGTAGAGGATTCTAGGCAACGGCCGAAGGGGTTGTCAATACCGCGACGGTGGGCATAGAATGACGTTCATGACGATGACGCGCCGGCTCTTTCTCCTGTTGATCGCTGCGGCGGGGGTGCGGGTGGCGGCCGGTCGAGCGATGCCGTCGCCGGTTTCGGCGGACGAACATTTTGAAGTGACCAGGACTGAGGAGGAATGGCAGGCGATCCTGACGCCGGAGCAGTACCGCGTCCTCCGGCTGGAGGCGACCGAGCCGCCGTTCCAGAACAAATATTACGATCACCATGAAAAGGGCGTCTATCACTGCGCCGGTTGCGATCAACCGCTCTTCTCCTGGCGGACGAAATTTGACAGCCATACCGGCTGGCCTAGCTTCTGGCAGCCGATCTTCTCCGACGCGATCGGGACAAAAATTGATCTTAAAGCCGGCTATCCTCGGACCGAAGTCCACTGTGCCCGATGCGGCGGCCACCTGGGGCATGTATTTGATGACGGCCCTGCCCCGACTTACAAACGCTACTGCATCAATTCCGCGGCTCTTGTGTTCAACCCGTCGACATGAGATATCCAATGTGGGAGATGAATAACCGATGGGAGCATCAGGGGGGATCGGAGTGGAGCTTCGTCGGCACCACCGGCGAAGGCGGAACCTGAGCACGAAGCCATGGCTCAGCCATGGCCGTGTCGAAGCACCTCCCCCTGACTTCAATATCGGCCTCGGCCACGACTTATCAACGCTACGGCATCAATTCCGCAGCGTTGATGTTGAAGAACCCCGCCCTCACAGGCGGGGTCTGCGCTCGCTGTCCGGGTTCAAGTATGCGGCTTCCTGCCCCAGGCTTGCACCTCAATCGAGCTGGAGCATACAATGTTAATGTGACACGCCGAACACTGCTGTTGATTGCGGCTGCGGCTGGAGCGGTGCTGCTGATCCGTCGCGCCTGGCTGCCGTTGGCGGAGGCGGATGATATGGGCAAAGGGTTTGAAGTGACCAAGACGGATGAGGAGTGGCGAAAAATTCTCACGCCGGAGCAGTATCACATCCTGCGGGAAGCGGGGACGGAAAAACCGTTCAAAAACGCCTACTACGATAATAAAAAAGAAGGCATTTATGATTGTGCCGGCTGTGAGCTGCCGCTCTTTTCTTCAAAAGCCAAATACGAGAGCCACACCGGCTGGCCGAGCTTCTGGGAGCCGATCTCTCCAACGGCGATCGGCACGAAAACCGATTGGAAACTGCTCTATCCCAGAACCGAAGTCCACTGTGCCCGCTGCGGCGGCCATTTGGGTCATGTGTTTAAGGACGGTCCCCCGCCGACTTATCTCCGCTACTGCATGAATTCCGCTGCACTTGTGTTCAAACCAGCTTGATGGGAGACCCAAGAAAATCGCTGAGAACCCGAAGGGGGTTGTCAGGGGGACAGCGGATTGTGCCCCTGACTTCAATGCCGGTCCCCCGCCAACTTACCTGCGGTATTGCATGAATTCGGCGGCGATGGTGTTTAAACCAGCGTAGGGGCGGTTCGCGAACCGCCCCTACTTGACGATCAACGTCCCCATCATGCCCAGTGTGGCGTGATCGGCCGGCTTGTTGGCGTGACAAGCGAAGGGGTACTCGCCGGCTGTGTCGGGGGTAAACCGGAGTTGAGCTTGGCTGCGGGGTTGCAGCTCCACCTCAACGACTCCGACCGTTTCCGTTTCGACGCCCGCGGTGGTGACCGTCACCTCCAGGCTGGAGAGCGCGAGGGTGACGAACTCATGTGTGACCGTGCCTTCGTTGATCAATGTGAGCTCGACGGTTTCGCCCGCCTTCAGTACGATCTTCGATGGAGCAAATTGGTATTCCGACAATCTCACGGTGATCTGCCGCGCCGGTGCGGCCGGGACTTCCGGTTCGTCGCCCGACGCGCAGACCGTGCTGGCCAGAGCCGGGGCAGCCAGAAGGAGACAGGCGGGCAGCAGCATCCTTCGTATCATCAATTCTCCTTTGTGAACCACATCTCATAGAGCGGGACGCCGATCAGCGCCGCCGCCGTCAGGAGCATCACGCTCCAGCAGCCGATTTGCAGGTAAGCAAACCCCGGGGCGACATATTTGACCAGCCAGGGGGAGGCGAGATCGAGCAGCGTCGACACATAGGCCAGCCCGATCACCGCAATTTTCATCCTGCGGTTGATGCTGGTGGCGACAAACAGGTGCGCGAGGACCAGGAGAACAATCCCCTCAATGAAGGCGTGAAAATGAGCCTCTTCGAGCATCTGGCCGACGGCCCGCGGGAACGCCTCCTCGCCGCCGGAACCCCGGTAGTGGATGACGACGGCCGCCGCGCCGGGGCCGACGCGCACAAAACCCATCAGCGTCATAGTGAGGTAGCCGATCGCCGCGAAGAGCAAAAATCCTGTATAGGCGAGCCTGACCTCCAAGGGGCTGTTGGCGATTCGAAAACCTCGGTTTTTGAAGTCGTTCATGGGGCGCCTGTTCTCACGTGGAGGTACACGACGTTCACGAGGGCCAGCGCCTTCTTCACGGCATAGGCGGTCGCCCGCGATGAAAGCGTGGCCCCGCTGATCGCCTCGACGTCTCGCCCCAGTTTCAGGGGTGCGGCCGCTGTTTTCCCGATGAACTGTTGCAGGAATCGCCCAGACCGGATTTCCGAGCCGCGCGATTCACGGTAGAGAAGCACCTCAATTCCTATTACTTCGCCCTTGGGACCGACCGCGACCATGAAGGTGATCGGCTGCTCCTTGCCGATGACATCCAGCAGGACGGCGTATCCGATCGGCGCACCTCCCCGATTCCCGATCCAGAAGGGATACTCCGCATCACGAATCGTCCCCCCCACCAGCCCCTCGACCGCCCGTTTCTGGTCGGGCGACAGCGCAACGGCCTGCGCCTGAAGGACGTCCGCGTCCGGCAGCAACTTTTTCAGGGCCTCCTCCCGGGTCAGATAGACGATGGCCTCGCTGGGGAGGGACGGCATCAGCAGAAGCCACGCCGCCACGACCAGGGCCGCGGTCAGAAACCGCCGTCGACCCGGCAGTGTCGCCGGCCGATTCGGGGCGCACGAGGCGTCCCACCCGCGTGTTTTATACGACACCAGCGCCCCGTCACGGTTTTCGCCGATCAGCAATCCCTGGATGTCGGCCTGGGACTCCAGCATTCCGATCCCTTCCGTCGTCCCCAGCACGAAGGCTGCGGTGGACAAGGCGTCCGACGCCATTGCCGTCGGCGCCGCCACCGATGCGCTTGCCATCCCCTCGACGGGACGGCCGTTCCTCGGGTCGAGCAGATGACCGCGGCGTCGGCCGTTCATCCACAGGCACTGTTCATAATCACCCGAGGTCGACAGGGCGCGATCCCTGAGCGGCACGACGCCGATCGACCGTCCCGAATCACGAGGGTGTCGAATGGCGACGCGCCAGCCTTCTTGTCCGGCCGGCGCGCCGAGCCCGTACACCGTGCTGCCGAAATTGACGAGCGCAGCCGTGATCCCGTGCTGCGTGAGGACGGCGGCGATCCGGTCGACGGCATACCCCTTGCCGACGGCGCCGAATTCGATCCGGACCCCGGCCGTCCTGTAGGTGACCATGCCGTGTTCTTCATCGAGACGCACGCGGTGGTATCCCACGGTGCAAAGCGCGGCCTCGATCTGTTCGTCGGAAGGTGCGGTGATCCCGGCGGCCTGTTGCCGAAAGCTCCAGAGTGCCATCAGGGGTGCGACCGTGACGTCGAACGCGCCGCCCGTGAGCCGGGCAACGGCCAGGCCGTACCGCAGCAGATCGTTCAGCTCCCAACCGACGAACACCGGCCCTCGGGCCGCGGATCGGTTCAGGGCGGACAACTCGCTGTCCGGGAGAAACGGACTCAGTTGCCTCTCGAGACGATCGGCCTCCGCCCGCGCGGCGTCCAGCGCGACGCGTCCCCGAAGGAGATCTGGATGATGGAGCGTGATCTCCAACCGGCTGCCCATGCAGGGATGGCATGCATACAGGGGTTTCATGTTGACAGGGGGGTGGCATGCAACATTAAAACATGTACGCCAGCCCCAGATTCGTCCGGTGTTCGTGGTCGGACCGGCCGTCCGCCCAGCTTTCGTGATCGGCCTTGATCGCGATATGCGAAATCGGCATATAGGAAAGACCGGCGGTGATCACATCATGATTATTGGCCGGATCGGCGACAAAGCCTGAGGGCATTTTCGCCTGCGTGTCAAACTGCTCGTACCGCACGAAGATGACCAGATCCTGGTCGGACTCTGGTGCAAGAAGGTCGAGCACATGGTAGGCGCCCTCCACGTTCCAGCCGAACTCGATGACGCCGATGTTTTCGCTCAGGTCGGCGCTCAGCGTCGCCGCGTCCTTGATCCGGGTCTGGACGATGGTGCCCTGGAGGTCGAATCCCGCTTTTCTGAACCGGAGGTCGCCTTCGAACAGCCGCACGCCGGGATTGGCGTCCAGCGGCGGCGACGCATTCCGTTGATTGGCCTGAGGCTCGATGAAGGCCGACGCCCCGGCCATAAATCCTGGGAAGCCGACATATTCGAGCCGGCCCGCATAAGCCAGGCCCGCGGACGCCGCCTGATCGAGCTGTCGGACACCGCCCTGAATTCCTCCTGCTGCGGTGAAGCCGCTCGCATCCAATCCGGAGGTTAGGTACATGCGGTAGCGAATATCCTGCCACTCGCCGCTGATGCCCGCCGCGGCTCCGCCCCAGGTGGTCGGAATCAGGAGAGTCTGAATGTAGGGCCGTTCCACGCTATAGAAGAACAATGGTTCGTGAAATTCATTGAGCGAACCGATCGGCTCTAGCACCGCTCCGCCGCGAACGGTCAGCCAGGGCCCGATCATGAAATCGACATAGGCGAACTCTAGCTCGATATCCTGGGCGGCGTGCTCAAAATCGAGTTCAGCGTGCAGCGAGATCCGATCGGTGTACTGGTAGGCGAATCCCAGCGCCATACGATGGAAATCCGCCGTGGCCGGGTCGCCCTTCGTGGGCGCCGGATTCCCCTCCTCGGGCAAGTTTGGGATGTTGAAATGCAATTCCCCGTAGCCTTCAAAGGTAAGTTTCTGGCTGATCCCTCCCCCTTCCATGTCCTCGGTTTCCCCGGCGAGCGCGGCGGCCGGCGCGGCCAACAGGACGGCGGCCAGCGCAAGCGGCGACAGGCTGCGACACATAGATCTGCTCATCATCATGCCGACTCCCATACGGTCATTGAAGTGGTCGAATCACAAAACACCCGGCGGGGACGGTCTCCTCGCCCGGCCGATGTCATTCTGTTAATGAAATTATATTTCAATCAGCTCACAAAAAAATCAGCCGTGCTTGGTCCGGCACCCGCGGCACCGGCCGAACACTTCGTGCCGATGATACAGGATCTCAAAGCCCAGTTCCTGGCAGGTTTTTTCCTGTGTTCGTTCAACGGACGGCCACTGGATCTCCTGGATCCGTCCGCACTCCACGCAGACCAGGTGGTCATGATGGGGCCGCTCCAATTCGACTTCGTAGCGGGACCGGCCCTGGGAATCCGTCACCCGCTCCACCAGTCGGCACTCTTCAAGCATTTTCAGCATCCGGAAGACCGTCACCCTGCCGATGCCTCGCCCCTTGAGGGCGCTATAGATCTCCTCCTGGCTCAGGTGCCGCTCCGCCGCCAGCAGGTGATCCAGGATGGCGGCCCGCTGGGTGGTGAAGACCAGCTCCCGGGTTTTCAGGTAGTGTTGAAACACCTCCCGCACCCGCAGCGCGTAGCCCTTGCGGCCCGCGACGTAGCTGGGGAAGAAGACGAGTTCCTTGTGTGAGCCGGCCGGGGTTTTCATTGAAATTGTATTTCAATATACAGACACTCGATCGAATATGTCAAGCAGTATTCCGGGAGCGATCTGCGCGCATATCGCGCGGCGCGTGGCGGGCCGGTCACCGCGGGCGGGGACGTGTCCGATGGGGTGATGCTCGTGGACATCCAATAAACAGGCGGGGTAGAATCGGCGCATGGCCCCCGAGCCGATCCCGCAAATCATCCCCAATCTCCGCTGCCTTCGGTGCGACGTCTGCTGCCGGTTTCCGGACGCCGGCAGTCCGATGCGGCCCTACTTCACGGCGGCGGAGATCGAGGCCGCAATCGCGCGCGGGGTGCCGGTTGAGTACTTTCCCGAACGCTCCGGCGGGCGCGTCGCGTTGACGCCCCATCCGGCCGGCGAAGGCTTCGTCTGTCCGGCGTTTGACGTCGGGACCAACCGGTGCGCCATCTATGACGACCGCCCCCTCGATTGCCGTCTTTATCCCTTCGTCGTCATTCGGTCGCCGGAGGGGGGGCGGCCGCTGTTGGGCTGGGACCAACTCTGCCCCTATTTGCGGGAGGAAGCCGATCCAATGCTGCCGTTGAAGACGGTCCCGATCGTTGCGGAATGGTTGTGCCCATCCGACGCGCCGTCGCCACTCGAGGATGACCCCGGCTTTGTCGGTCCGTTTCAGGCATCGGTTTGGATGATGGAGCCGTTGACGATCAATCGGGTCGAGACGCCGCCGGCATCGCCGCCGGTTCTGCCTGGTGTCCGGTTCTTCCCGGTCGAGGATGACCGCAACGAGATCGAGCGGCTGCAGGGGTTTCTCCTCGACGCCGTGGAGCCGCCGTTGTCGACCGGCCATCCGGCCGTGCTCCTGATGTGGCGTCCGATCATGTCGCTCTACTGGGCAGACCTGGAGGAGGGGACGGCCCTGCTGGCGCGACAGGCCTCCACCTATTTCGCCCCCGTGCCGCCGCGGCCGGATCCGGGGTGTGATCTGGCGTCGGTCTGCCGGCGCATGCTCGCGCTGTTGAACCGGCTCAATGCGAATCCGTCGGCATCGCGGATTGAACGGCTGGGCCCGTCGCAGTGCCGGGTGCTGCGGGAGTCCGGCATGGTTTGCCGGCCCGAAGGCGAGGAATACCTGTATGATCGGTCGGCGCTGGCCGCGCTGCGCGGTGATGCGTACAAGAGTCAGCGATGGAACTGCAATCAGGCGGCCCGCAGGTTCCGGCCGACGTACGGCCCCTACAGCCCCGGCGATCTGATCGACTGTCTGCGTCTCTACGCAGGGTGGCGTCGGAGAAAGGAATGGGGTGGTCGATCCGACGATTATGCCGCCGCCTTGATGTCCGACGGCTTCTATGCGCATTGGCAGGCATTGGCGCACGCGGACGACTGGGGACTGGCCGCGCGTGTGGCCCGTGTGGAGGGACGAATTCGCGCCTACACCGTTGGAGCGCCGCTGAACGACCGCACGATGCTCATCCTGCATGAAATCGCCGATCCCGCCTGCTCCGGTCTCGGCCCGTGGCTGTTTCGCGAATGGTGCCGGGAATGGGAGCGGTACGAATTGGTCAACGTGATGGATGACTGCGATCTTCTCCCGTTGCGGAAGGCGAAGGAGCGGTATCGGCCGATGTATACGGCCGCCAGTTTTGCCGTCGCGCAGAATCCGCCGGCGGCGCCGTTGTCGATTCCGTCGAGTTCAGTGTCGGATTGACACTCCCCCGACCCTCTGTTACGATACGGCCCGTTTTTGGCAATGTGTTGACGTGATCTCCGATCTGTGAACAGATGTCCGTGCCGAAGTGGTGGAACTGGCAGACACGCTACGTTCAGGGCGTAGTGGGCGTGAGCCCGTGGGGGTTCAAATCCCCCCTTCGGCACCATTGTTTTTATAACGTACTAGTGGAGGGTGCCGAAGGGGGGATTCGCCATGAGTGGAGGCCTTCGGCGTTGAATCATCGGCGCCTGCGGCGCTGTGGCATGGTCAAATCCCCAGACTTGGCGCTCTGTGCAACGCTATAAATTCCTAGAATGGAGGGTGTCGAAGAGGGGATTTGCCATGAGCGGAGGCCTTTTACCCGAGCGTCAGCGAGGGGTTAGGATTCTTGTTTCCATCACCGTATTCGTACCGCCGATCAACTGTCGCAAGCGGTAGTCTCGTGCCGTTGATTGTACTATCGTCACCCATCAGCTCAAACTTTAGAACACATGTCCCGCCAACTTAAAGTCGCGTCGGTCGCAGAGTTACAGCCCGGCGGGATGAAGCTGCTCTCGCTGGCCGGAATCGGGCTGGCCGTCTTCAATATCGAGGGACGATTTTATGCGATACGAAATCGATGCCCTCACGAGGGCGGACCGGTTGCCACCGGACCGTTGAAGGGCACGATCATCACCTGCCCGCGGCACGGCTGGCAGTTCGATCTGACGACCGGGCAATCGACCAACCGGGGGGCCTTCAGCGTGAAAACCTATCCGGTCACGGTGCACAGCGGCGCCGTGTATGTGGAGCTAGGGGATGGGTTCTGATGCCCAGCCTGTTGGCGGACGGGCCTTCCAGCGGCGGATCGAGGTCAAGAGCCGTCGGCGGGATGAATTGATCGACTTGACGGCCCGGCTCAATCGCGAAATACAAGCATCAGGTATTGAATCCGGATTGTGTCATGTATCGGTGTTGCATACCACCGCGGCCCTGGTGGTCAATGAAGCCGAGCCTGGACTGCTTGGTGATCTGTTGAGAACCATGGACCGGCTCGTGCCGGTCGATCCCTCCTACGCCCATCCGGATGGCAACGGCCACGCGCATATCAAGGCGACGCTCCTCGGATCGGCCCAAACGCTGCGCATCAGTGATGGTCGGCTCCTCCTGGGAACGTGGCAGTCGGTCTTTCTTGTCGAGTTCGACGGGCCGAGGGAAAGAACGATCGCGGTGAGCTTGATTCCTGTTTGAAAAACGGGGTCAAGGGGCAAGGGCCAGGGGTCAGAGAAATCAGTTGTGCATCCCTTGATCCATGCTGCTTGACCCTTGGCCCTGTTTTCTTACTCTTCCCACAAATGTAACTGCGTCCTTGGTTCCAAATGGCGCGCGTTGTAGCCCAGCGACCTTAGATGGGCGGCAAACTCGGGCGGGCCGTGCAGTGTGTAGATCAGGGAGGGTTTGGACTGGCGGACATAGCTGATCAGCTCGTCAAAATCGGCGTGATCGGAAAATGGGATCACTTCGTCCGTGCCATACCGATAGCGCGCGTCGGCGTCCATGCCCCAACCGCTCAGCATTGCGGTGCGGCGGCGGGTGAGTCGCATCACAAGCGGGCTGCGGTTCAAATAGGGCGGTAGGAGCAGCACCTTTCCATAATAATTGCCGCCATTCATGGTCTCACACCGGCGGAAGGCAACCCCCAACTCCCGATACCGCTCCACCACGGTATGCACCTGTGCGGCCAGCGCCACGGTATAGCCGAGGTCGTCCAGTAACTTGGCAATTTCGGGCCCCTTCCCCATCTGGTAGGCCAGGAGCACGGGGATTTCACGGGCTTCGATCGTCCGTTCGATGAACTGCACCAACCTGGAGGTCAGCGCCTCCGCGTCAGGGAAGCGGTAATGGGGTTTGCCGAACGTGCATTCCATGATCAGCACGTCGCACGGCACGATTTCGGCCGGTTCGGCGGTGAGGCTGGTCCGCAACTTGAAGTCTCCCGTATAGACGATCCGGCGGCCGTGACGATCGATGACGAGCTGGGAGGAGCCGAGCATGTGGCCCGCGGCCCGCAGTTCAAGCCGGAGATCAAACAGCTCGAACGGTTCCCGGTAGGAGTGCGGTTCCAGCGATGCGCGGCTGACCTTGTGGCCGATCAGGCGCGCCGTGGCGGGCGAACAGATGATCTTCTGGTGGCGGGCGAAATGATCGCCGTGGGCATGGGAGACGAACGAGAGCGCCTTGGGGCGCGTGGCATCCATCCACAACGGGTGACCGGACATCCGGAGACCGTGGTGCCATTCGAGGGGGAGGGTTGTCGACATGCCGCGTCAGCATAGCACGGGAGGAATCTGTTGACAATTCCCCTTTCTCTGTTATCTTACAGAGAGATGAGCAGGCCGCCGGATTCAATGCGTCACCGCCGGCAAGAGGAGAAGCACACGATGGAGAATTGGCTGATCCGGATTGAGGCGATCACGGGCGTGATCACAGTGTGTTGCGGGTTGTGGATGGCGGACGGCGCGAGGGCTGCGACTCCGCAATCCGTAGAAAGCATCGTCCAGCAACGGATGGACGCCGGTGCCACCGCTACGGAGTCGGCGGCCGATGCGGCGTCCCAGGAAACGACCCAGCCATCGACGCCATCAACGCCGTCTCCATCGGAACAACCGGCTGAGCCGCCGGCCCAGCCTGTCCAGCCCTCCGCAGCCGACCAACCCTCGGGGACGGCCGGTGCCAGTGCGGACCAGTCCACCGCTGCGGTGCCATCCGCTCCAACCACTACGGCCGAGACGCCGACTCAGTCAGAGTCTGCCGCTGGTCCGACAGCCGCATCCGAGCCTTCAACCCAGCCCGCATCCACGACGGCTCCGTCTCCGTCGGCCGAATCTCCAACCCCGCCGGCTCCCCCGGCCGCCCCGGGGCCCGAAGCCGAAGCTCCGTCCCAACCGGCGACCGCCGCTGCCCCCACGTCCACGGCTCCGTCCGCCGCTGAAGTTGCGCAATCGACGGCTCCGACGGCTCCGCCCACCTATACGGTCAAGCCCGGCGACACGCTCTGGTCAATTTCCTCGCTGCACTTATCCGATCCCTTTAATTGGCCGAAGCTGTGGAATGTCAATCCATCGGTCGCCAATCCCGATCTGATCTATCCCGGCAACGTGCTGACGCTGCCCAACGGCAAGCCGGTTGAAACCGTTCAGGCGCCTGCCCCGCCGGTGGCCGAAGCGCCTCCAGCAGAAACGAAACCTGAAGAGACGGCGAAGGAAGAAACACCGCCCGCTCCAGCCGAGCAGGAGGCCCCGCCTCCGGCGCCAGAGGAGCAACCCGCCGTCGCCAAGCACGAGGTGACGGAACCGGAGGCTCCGAAGGTTGAAGAGGAAGCTCCTACAACGCGTTCGAAGGATCTTCTGGCCCAGTCGAGTGGCTTCATCGCCAAGGACTTGCCCGTGACGGCCCGCGTGGTCGGCACATATGACAACCGGACCATGCTGAGCGCTCATGACACCATCTACCTGCAATCGAATTCCGGCTCCTCCCTGGAACAGAACGGGCGCTACACCGTCTACCGTCGTCTCCAGCAGGTGGTGCATCCCATCACGAGACGTGTGATCGGCGATATGATCCAGATCCTGGGAGAGGTGGAGGTTCGTGAGATCGGTCAGGTGGCAACGGGTGTCGTGCTCAGATCGTTTGCTCCGATCGAGCCCGGTGATAGCCTCATGCCGGCCCGAACGGTTGAAGCGGCCCCGTCGACGCCGGTGGTCGAAGGCGCGGGCGGGTCGCTGTCCGGCTTGATCCTGGCCATCCAGAACGATCAGGAGATGGCCGGACAGTTCAATGTCGTCTATATCGACCGGGGGGAATCCTCGGGCGTCGTGGTCGGGGATCACTTCCGGGTCTACAGGAGGGGGCAACGGTCCCCCGCCTATTCGCCGGTTGCCAATGTGCAGTTGCCGGACCGTCAGATCGGCGAGCTTGAAATTCTCAACGTGCAGGGAGAGACGGCCACGGCGGTGTTGACGAGCACCTCGGAAACGGTCGCGCTTGGCGATCGCATCGAACGCTAATCTGCCGACGAATTCGCGTTCGGGCCCCTGACGCGTCCGCATGGACTCAGTTCCCTTCCTGCCAGACATCCCAACATACTGAAACCTAAGGGGTTTTTAAATTGACTTGCCGCGGGAGATTGTGCTATCGTGGTGATGGTTTCCACGGTATCACTGAGCATTTTTATTGAACAGAATGAGGCGGCCATGCTGACCGGTGCGGAAATTTTCATCGAATCGCTTAAGCGCGAAGGGGTCAAGACTGTCTTCGGCCTGCCGGGCGGCGTCGTGCTCAAAATCTTTGATGTGCTCCACGGCGAGAAGGAGCTGGAACTGGTCCTGGTGCGTCACGAACAGGCCGCCATCCACATGGCGGAAGGGTTCGCCAGGGCCACCGGTCGGGCCGGCGTGGCGTTGGTCACATCCGGCCCGGGCGCGACGAACACGGTCACCGGTCTGGTCAATGCCTGGATGGATTCCTGCCCCATCGTTGTGTTCACCGGCCAGGTCTCGACCTCCATGATCGGCAACGACGCGTTTCAAGAGGCGGATATCGTCGGCATCAGCCGCTCCTGCACCAAATATAACTTCCTAGTCAAGGATGTCACCGATCTGGCCCGCACGATCAAGGAGGCGTTCTACATTGCCACCACGGGACGGCCGGGGCCGGTCCTCGTCGACCTCCCCAAGGACGTCAGCATGGCGAAGACGGATTTCGTCTATCCGGAGAGCGTCTACATCCGCGGCTACAATCCGACCTACAAGGGCAACCGCTGGCAGATCAAACAGGCTGCCGAAGCCATCGTGAAGGCCAAAAAACCGATCCTCTACATCGGCGGGGGCGTCATCAATTCCGACGGGGCCGAGGAGGTCCGCGAACTGGCCGAGCTGACCCAGGTGCCGGTGACGATGACCCTGATGGGGCTGGGCGGGTTCCCCGGCACCCATCCGCTGTCGCTGGGTATGCTGGGCATGCACGGGTCGTACGCGACCAACATGGCGGTGCACCACTGCGATCTGCTCATCGCCGTCGGCTCGCGGTTCGACGACCGGGTGACCGGCAAGATCGACGCGTTCGTGCCCCACGCCAAGATCATTCATATCGACATCGATCCGACCTCCATCCGCAAGAACATCCACGTCGACATCCCGATCGTCGGCGACGTGAAGCACGTCCTGCGGGATCTGAATGACTTGCTGCGCGCGCGCGCCAACGGCGAAATGAGGGATGTGCGCAAACCGTGGCTCGACCAGATCGAACACTGGCGCCGGGAGCATCCCCTGGCCTACACACCGTCCGATCGGATCATCAAGCCGCAATTTGTCATCGAAAAAATCAGCGAACTGACCCGCGGCGAGGCGGTGATCGCCACGGATGTGGGGCAGCACCAGATGTGGACCGCACAGTTCTACCAGTTTATCCGGCCCCGGACCTTTCTCAACTCCGGAGGGCTCGGGACGATGGGCTACGGCTTCCCGGCCGCGATCGGCGCGCAGAGAGCCTTCCCCGACCGGTTGGTGGTGGCGATCGTCGGTGACGGGAGTTTTCAGATGAACCTGCAGGAACTGGCGACCGCGGCGGCCTATCAGCTGCCGGTTAAGGTGGTCATCATCAACAATCGCTACCATGGGATGGTGCGCCAGTGGCAGCAGACCTTCTACGGCGGCCGGTATTCCTGCAGCCGGCTTGATCATTCGCCCGACTACGTGAAGCTGGCGGAAGCCTATGGATTGAAGGGGTTGCGGGCGTCGAGGCCCGACGAGGTGGAGCCGGTGTTGCGGGAGGCGTTCGAGGATCGGCAGCCGATGATCATCGACATGATCGTCGACTCGTACGAGAACTGTTATCCCATGGTGCCGGCCGGCGGCGCGATCAATGAGATGATCCTGGGCGATCCGGCCCCGGATCAGGTCCAGCCCTCCCGGGAGACGGATAAAGAGTCGGCCCTGCCGGCCTGACGGGCGCGCGCACCGGCACCCTTCATTCACAGGGAGAATTGACTGAGGTGCAGGCCGTTCACAACGCTCCAGATGCAAGGCCCGAAGGCTCCGAGGAGCCAGGAGCATACTCACGGTGTTTGTGAGGACTCCGAGAGGCCGAGCTTGTACCGAGCATCGGACATGCCTCTCACCTCCGATTCGAGGTACACGCGGCAGATGGACTTTTTCGGCGGCCTGCTGACACGATGGAACACATCATCTCGCTGATGGTGGAAAATAAATTCGGGGTGCTCTCCCGCGTGGCCGGCCTGTTCAGCGGTCGCGGCTTCAACATCGACAGCCTGTCGGTTGCGCCGACAGTCGATCCGTCCGTCTCCATGATGACCATCGTGACTCACGGCGACGACCGGATCATCGAGCAGATCACAAAGCAGCTCAACAAGGTGATCGACGTGATCAAGGTGGTCGATCTGACCGAGCACCGGCACGTCGACCGGGAGACGGCCCTGATCAAGGTGCACACCAGGCCGGAGGACAGGGCCGAGGCGCTGCGAATCGCCGACATTTTCCGCGCGCGGGTGATCGATTCCTCGCCGATGACCTACACTATCGAGGTCACGGGGGACACGGAAAAGGTGGAGGCGATCATCAACCTGCTCCGGCCGCTGGGCCTGAAGGAGTTGGTGCGAACGGGACGCATCGCCATCGGCCGGGAGGAGTTCCGGGCCGGCGTCCAGCAGGAAAAACGGAGAATTGAACAGGCACCTTGACACGGAGTGAATTGCGATGAAGATCTATTATGACAAAGATGCCGACCAGGGATTGCTGTCCGGCAAGACGGTGGCCATCATCGGCTATGGCAGCCAGGGGCACGCCCACGCCAGCAATCTGAAAGACAGCGGCGTGACGGTCGTGATCGGCGCCCGACCCGGATCGTCCTGGCAGAAGGCCGAGAAGGCCGGGTTCAAGGTCATGCCGGTGGCCGACGCCGCCAAGCAGGCCGACATTGTGATGATTCTGGCGCCCGATCCGGATCAGCCCATGCTTTACGAACAGGAGCTGGCGCCGAAACTGCGCGAGGGCCGCTACCTGGCGTTCGCGCACGGCTTCAACATCCATTTCGGCCAGATCCGTCCGCGGCCTGACCTGAATGTCTTCATGGTCGCTCCCAAGGGGCCCGGCCACCTGGTGCGATCGGAGTATCAGAAGGGAAGCGGGGTCCCGTCGCTGCTGGCGATTCATCAGGATCCGTCGGGGAATACGCGGGCGGTCGGACTGGCCTATGCGTCCGCCATCGGCGGCGGACGGGCCGGGGTCATCGAGACCACTTTCCGCGAAGAGACGGAGACCGATCTGTTCGGTGAACAGGTGGTCCTCTGCGGCGGCCTGACGGCGCTCATTCAGGCGGGCTTTGAGACGCTGGTTGAGGCCGGCTATTCGCCCGAAATGGCCTATTTCGAGTGCCTGCACGAAGTGAAACTGATTGTCGATCTGATCTATGAGGGCGGCATCTCAAACATGCGCTACTCAATCAGCACCACCGCCAAGTACGGAGATCTGACCCGCGGACCCAGGATTGTGTCGCCGGAGGTTCGGGCGGAGATGAAGAAGATTCTGTCGGAGATCCAGAGCGGCCGGTTCGCCAAGGAGTGGATCCTGGAGAACCGGGCCAACCGTCCCGTTTTCAACGCATTGGCCAACCAAGGGGAGTCGCACCCGATCGAGGAGGTCGGCAAGAAGCTGCGCGACATGATGCCGTGGCTGGCCAAAGGAAAGCTGGTTGACCGCAATAAAAACTGAGTCGCCCCGGCGGGTGAGCCGGGTCGGATCCGACTGGCCCATCGTTCGGGCCGGATGGCCGATGATCGGAATGGCCGCGGCCGTGGCTATCGCCGGGTGGCTGACCGGCCTGTTGCTCGTCACCGCAGTCGGCGTGCTTGGCGCGCTCTTCCTCGCCTGGTTTTTTCGCAATCCGCGGCGGATTCCGCCGGAGGGCGATCAGTTCCTCGTCTCTCCCGCCGACGGCAAGGTGGTGGAGATTGATGCCTGCATGGAGGAGCGGTTTCTCCAGACGGAAATGACCCGGGTGGGAATCTTCATGAGTCCGGTGGATGTCCATGTCAACCGGATGCCCTGTGCGGGAAAGGTGGGGGCGATCCACTATTTTCCGGGGCGGTATTTGATGGCGTATCATCCGAAGGCCTCGTCGGAGAATGAGCATCAGGTGATGGTGATCGAGTCGGATAGGGGGATGAAGCTGCTGGTGGTGCAGATCGCCGGTTTTCTGGCCCGCCGCATCGAAGGGTGGGTCGGCAGCGGCGATCATCTGGCGCGCGGCGAGCGGTTCGGGCTGATCCGCCTGGGCTCGAAGGTGGACCTCTACCTGCCGCCGTCGGTGCAGGTGCGGGTCAGGGTCGGGGAGCGGGTACGGGCCGGCGAGAGCGTGGTGGGGGAGTGGGCATGAGTGAACCGACTCATCGCCGGCGCGGCATTTATTTGCTGCCGAATCTGCTGACGACTGGCAATCTGTTCAGCGGTTTTTACGGAATCGTCTCGATCATGTCGGCGAATTACGTCCGCGCGGCCGTGGCGGTCTTCGTCGCCGTCGTGTTCGACATCCTGGACGGTCAAATCGCCCGGTATACCAAAACGTCGAGCCGGTTCGGTCTCGAGTATGATTCGCTGGCCGATCTGGTCTCCTTCGGGATCGCTCCGGGCTTGTTGATCTACACCTGGGCGTTGACCGGGTACGGCCGGTTGGGCTGGGTCGCCGCCTTTCTGTTTGTGGCTTGCGGCGCATTGCGGCTGGCCCGGTACAACGTGCAGGCGGGCTCTGGGGACGGTCGCTACTTCATGGGGCTGCCCATTCCGGCGGCTGCAGGCCTGATCGCCGCCACGGTGCTGCTGGACGATCATATCCTCCGGTTGGGGAAGGAACTGCGCCCCATCATCATTCTGCTGATGACCTATGCGCTGGCGTTTTTGATGGTGAGCCGGGTGCGCTATCGCGCATTCAAGGTGGTGCAACTGCCCCAGCGGAGGCTGTTTGAATTGTTGGTGGGGGCAGTGTTAACATTAATCATGTTCACCCTGGCGCCACAGGTGATGCTCTTTGCGGTGTTTGTCATCTATGCGCTCTCCGGCCTGGTGGAGACGCCGTTGCGCCTGCTGCTGGCCAGAAAGGCCCGGCGGCCGCCGCTCATGGAGGGCGGGGAGCATCGGGCCCGGTGATCGGTCCATCAGGACGATTTCATGGGCCCTCTGCCGACAGGACGAGGGCTTTTTTGTCAACGATGTCACGATGTGATGAAGAGGAGAATAGTACAGTAGACTGAGGCCAATGGGCCGACAAGGTGGGCCCGGGATGTGGGGGCATCGGAGGACCTTTCCCGCACTTTCCGCAGGGGCATTGATTGAATGCGTGGGGAGACGCTATCTCCCCGCACCGCCCCCCCCATTGATTGGTTGACGTCGGAGGTAAGGAGGCGCAATACGCTTATAGGCAAGAGAAATCCAGGGGCCCAATGCAGCCAATGGGAGAAGCAAGGAGGCTCGGGGCATGGGGGCATCGGAGGATCAATCTCCGCTGCTTCCGCACGGGCCCCCACATATAATGGGATGACGCCATGACACGGATGATCAAAATCTTTGACACCACACTGCGCGACGGGGAGCAATGCCCCGGCGCCAGCATGAATACGGAAGAGAAGCTGGCGATCGCCACGCAGCTCGCCCGGCTGGGCGTCGACATTATCGAGGCCGGTTTCGCCTACAGTTCTCCGGGGGATTTTGAGGCGGTCCGGCGGATCGCGAACGAGGTGCAGGGGCCGACCATCTGCAGTCTGGCCCGCGCGAAATCCGAAGACATCGATCGCGCGTGGGAAGCGCTGCGGGGCGGGGCCGCTGTCCGGATCCACACCTTCCTTTCCACCTCGGACATCCATCTGAAATACCAGTTCCGGATGACGCGGGAGGAGGCGTTGGCGCGCGCGGTGGACATGGTGCAGCGGGCCAAGGGGTATGTAAGCGACGTTGAATTTTCCCCCATGGACGCCACCCGTTCAGACACGACCTACCTCTGCGAGGTGCTCGAAGCCGTCATCGCCGCGGGCGCCACGACCGTCAACATTCCGGACACCGTCGGCTACGCGACGCCGCAGGAGTTCGGCGCGTTGATCGCCCAGATCCGCCGGCGGGTGCCCAACATCGAACGGGCGGTCATCTCCGTCCATTGTCACAACGACCTCGGCCTGGCGGTGGCCAACTCGCTGACCGCCGTGCTGGAGGGGGCCGGCCAGGTGGAGTGCACCATCAACGGCATTGGAGAACGGGCCGGCAATGCCTCGCTGGAAGAGATCGTGATGGGGCTCCGCACGCGCCGCGACCGGTACGATGCCGATACGAAGATCGTCACCGAAGAAATTTATCGGGCCAGCCGCTTGGTCAGCACCATCACGGGCATCGTGGTCCAGCCGAACAAGGCGATTGTCGGTGACAACGCCTTCGCGCACGAATCGGGCATTCATCAGGACGGCCTGCTCAAGGATAAGACCACGTACGAGATCATGCGGCCCGAGACGATCGGGATCGTCAAGAGCAAGCTCGTCCTGGGCAAGCATTCGGGCCGCCACGCCTTCCGCACGCAACTGGAATCGATGGGCTACAAGCTGTCCGAGAACGAGATGAACAAGGCCTTCGAGCGGTTCAAGCATCTGGCCGACCAGAAAAAGGAGCTCTTCGAGGAGGATTTGGACGCCATCGTCGCCGAGGAGATCTTCCGGATTCCGGAGCGGTACCGGCTGGTCGCCATGCAGGTGGAAAGCGGCACCGGCACGCGCCCGACCGCGACGGTGGAGCTGGAGATCGACGGACAGCGGAGCCGGCAGATCGGCCACGGCGACGGACCGGTGGACGCGGCCTACCGCACAATCGCCGCGATGATCGCCACCAAGAGCCGCCTGCAGGCGTATATCGTCAAGGCGATCACCGGGGGCACCGACGCGCAGGGGGAGGTGACCGTGCGCGTCGAGGAGGACGGCCGCACCGCCATCGGTCAGGGCGCCGACACCGACATCATCATCGCCTCGGCCAAGGCCTATCTGAACGCGCTCAACAAACTAGCCTACTGGCAGCAGCGGGGCAGGATCGGTGTCCTGCCGTCCAACGACAAGAGCCGTCCCTGAGCGTCCGGTGAGCGGCTCCGCCATCCAGTCCCCGGTTACACTCGCCGTCCTGCCAGGCGACGGCATCGGTCGGGAAATCATGCCGCCGACCGTCGAGGTGCTGAAAGCCGTCGGCCGGCAATTCGACATCCCCTTTGCGTTCAAGGAAGCGCCCGTCGGCGGCGCGGCCATCGACGCCACCGGCCGGCCCCTGCCACCGGAGACGCTGGCCCTGGCGAAGGCCAGCGACGCCGTGCTGCTGGGCGCGGTCGGCGGGCCGAAGTGGGAGGGGTTGGACTACGCCGTCCGGCCGGAACGGGCATTGCTCGGCTTGCGGGAGGCGCTGGGCCTCTACGCCAATCTGCGGCCGGCCGTCCTGGCCTCCGAGCTGATCGACGCCTCGCCGTTGCGGCGGGAGCTGGTCGAGGGGACGGACATCATGGTCGTGCGCGAGCTGACCGGCGGGATCTATTTTGGCCGGCCCAAGGGCGTTGAAACGGTCGGCGGCCCGGGTGGGGAAGAGCGGGGCGTCAACACCGAAGTCTACACCACCCATGAGATTGACCGGATTGCGCGCGTGGCGTTTGAAATCGCCCGGAAGCGGCGCAAACGGGTCACGTCGATCGACAAGGCCAACGTGCTCGAATCGTCCGAGCTGTGGCGCCGGGTCGTCAACGGAGTGCACAAGGATTTTCAGGACGTCGAGCTGCGTCACATGTACGTCGACAATTGTGCGATGCAGCTGATCAAGGATCCGAGGCAGTTCGACGTCATCGTGACGACCAACATGTTCGGAGACATTTTAAGCGACGAGGCGGCGCAGGTCGTCGGGTCGATCGGCCTGCTGCCGTCCGCCAGCCTGGGCGATGCGATGCTCGGCCGGAAGGGCGGGGGGCGCAAGGGGCTGTATGAGCCGATCCACGGCAGCGCGCCCGACATCGCCGGCCGCGACATGGCCAATCCGCTTGCTACGATCCTGTCGGCAGCCATGCTCCTGCGCTACACGCTCGGCCATGAACCGGCGGCGGCGGCCGTCGAACAGGCGGTGATGGCCGTCCTGCGGGCCGGCCGTCGGACGGCCGACATCGCGAGGCCGGGGACCACGCCGATCGGAACGGCCGAAATGGGCCGGCTGGTGATCGAACAGATCGAGCACAAGGGAGCCGCGCATGTCGCTTAAACGCAAAGACCGTTATCGCGTGGCGGTGGTGGGCGCGACCGGAGCGGTCGGCCGCGAGATGGTCGAGATTCTGGAGGAGCGGAAATTCCCCGTCGATGAGCTGCGTCTACTCGCCTCGGAGCGGTCGAAGGGCGAGGGAATCACCTTTCATGGAAAGGAGTACGAGGTCGGTGTCCTGACCGATGCGTCGCTGGCCGGGATCGATTTCGCGCTCTTTTCGGCCGGCGCCGACGTGAGCCGGCGCTTCGCTCCCGTCGCCGTCAAGCAGGGCGCGATCGTCATCGACAACAGCAGCGCCTTCCGGATGGAACCGTCGGTGCCGCTGGTCGTGCCCGAGGTCAATCCCGACGCGCTGACCCGCCATCAGGGGCTGATCGCCAATCCCAATTGCTCGACGATCCAGATGGTCGTGGCCCTCAAGCCCCTGCACGACGCCGCGCGCATCCGCCGGATCGTCGTGACGACCTTCCAGTCGGTCTCCGGCACCGGCAAGGAGGCGATGGACGAGCTGCTGGCGCAGTCGAAGGCGCTACTCAATTTTCAGGAGGTGGAGCGAAAGATCTATCCGCACCAGATCGCCTTCAACTGCCTGCCCCACATCGACGACTTCACCGACGAGGGTGACAGCAAGGAAGAGTTGAAAATGGTCAACGAGACCAGGAAGATCATGGAGGATCAGACGATCCGGGTCACCGCCACGACCGTCCGCGTGCCGGTCTTCCGCGGCCATTCCGAATCGGTCAACCTCGAGACGGAGCGGCCCCTCAGCGCGCGCGAAGCGCGCGCGGTATTGTCGACCGCGCCCGGCGTCATCGTTCTCGACGACCCCAAGCGGGCCGTCTATCCGCTGCCGCTGGAGGCGGCGGGCCAGGATGCCGTCTACGTCGGGCGCATTCGGGAGGATCGGTCGGTCGAGCACGGCCTGAATCTCTGGATCGTCTCGGACAATCTGCGCAAGGGGGCCGCGTTGAATGCGATTCAGATCGCGGAAGAATTAATAAAAGGGGCCAGGGTCCAGTAGCCGGGACCCAGGACACGATGAGTACTTCAACTGAACAAGAGTTGACCGAGAGGATCCTGAAGCTGAAAGCCGAGCGGATGGCGGTCATTCTCTCACACAATTACCAGGTCAGCGAGATCCAGGACCTGGCCGATTTCGTCGGCGATTCGCTGGAGCTCTCCCAGCAGGCGGCCAAGACCGACGCCGAGGTGATCGTCTTCTGCGGCGTCCACTTCATGGCCGAAACGGCGGCGATCATCTGCCCGGACAAAACTGTCCTGATCCCCGACTTGGAAGCCGGCTGCTCGATGTCCGACATGATCACGGTCGACCAGCTGCGGGCCTTCAAGGCCAAGCATCCCGGCGCCGTGGTCGTCTGTTACGTCAATTCCACGGCGGCGATCAAGGCCGAAAGCGACATCTGCTGCACCTCGTCGAATGCCGTTCGGGTGGTGGAATCGATTCCGGCCGACCGCCAGATCCTCTTCATTCCGGATCAGTTCCTCGGCGAACACGTGATGAAAAAGACGGGCCGGAAGATGATCCTCTACAATGGCTACTGTCCGACCCACGTCCGGATCATGGCGGCCGATCTGTATCAGGCGAAGGCGGCCCATCCCAGGGCGCAGGTCTTCGCCCATCCCGAATGCACGTCCGAAGTGGCGTCAATGGCCGATCAAGTCGCGAGCACCAGCGGCATCTGCCGGGCCGTGAAGAACTCTCCCGCCGAGGAAGTGATCATCGCGACCGAAACGGGCATTCTTCACCGGATCGAAAAGGAAAATCCGGGCAAGAAAGTCTATGCCGCCTGCCAGTGGTGCGACTGCGCCCACATGAAGGTCAACACGCTGGAAAAGCTCCTCTGGTCGTTGGAGGACATGCGGCATGTCGTCGCGGTGTCGGAGGAGATCCGTGTGAGAGCGAAGCAGGCGATTGACCGGATGCTGGCACTAGGCTAGGCAGCTGAATAGTCCATCTGCTTCGTTTGCCTCGAATCGAAGATGAGAGGAACATCTGATTCTCGGTACAAGCCCGGTCACTCGAATTCCTCACGTGCGGACAAAGTACGCTCTGGTTCCTCGCGTCCTGCGGCCTCGTAGCTGGATCTTTTTGAGCAGCCTAGTGGAATGATTATGCAGTGGGGCATTCCGGTCTAGGTGGCTCGCATAAGTTTGTATACAAGAATCCACGTGAAAGTTGTTTGGGCTCTTGTGTGTGGTCGAACCTTGCAGTAGAATGCTCGCGCATCATTGGAGCATTGATCTCGAGCTTCTTAAACGAAAGGAAGAACACCATGTCTCGACTCTGGATAGCAGTGGCGATGATTCTCATGGCTGGTCCGGCAATTGCGGAGGAGTTTCAGGTGACGAGCCCCGTGGTCAAAAACAAGGGGGAGGTCGGGATGGAGCAGGTCTTCAACGGCTTCGGCTGCACGGGCGGCAATGTCTCGCCGGAATTGATCTGGCGGAACGCCCCCAAGGAGACGAAGAGTTTTGCCGTGACTGTTTACGATCCCGACGCGCCGACGGGCAGCGGCTGGTGGCACTGGTTGATGTTCAACATCCCCCCGTCCGTGACAAAGCTGCCGGCCAATGCCGGCAAGCCGGGGAGCGGCCTGGCGCCGGCCGGTGCGATTCAGAGCGTGACCGATTATGGTCAGCCGGGCTACGGCGGCCCCTGTCCGCCGGTGGGGAACAAGCCTCACCGTTATATCTTCACGGTCTACGCGCTCAAAGTCGACCAGCTCCCGCTCAAAGAGACCGCCAGCGGCGCGATGGTGGGGTTCTATTTGAATGCGAACGCCTTGGCCAAGGCGACGATGACCGCCACGTACGGCCGCTAGCAGGCCGGTGATAAAGTCCATCTGCGGCGTTTGCCTTGAGTCGAAGATGAGAGGCCTGATCGATTCTCGGTACAAGCTCAGTCGCTCGGAAATCCTCACGCACGACACAGTACGCTCCGGTTTCCTCGCTCCCTGCGGCCTTGCAGCTGGAGCTTTTTGATCGGCCTGCATGTGAAGAGCGCATTTTTCCGAAGAAGGATCATAACCAGGAGCAGCGACTTGTGCGGTTTCAGAACATTGGGATAGAATGATTGCGGATGATTCAGGATCTTGGTCGGCTGCTAGTTGTCTTTGGAATTCTTCTTGTCGCCGTCGGTGGAATATTGATGGCAACAGGCAAGTCGCCGTCGTGGCTCGGCCGGCTGCCGGGCGACATCGTCATCCAGCGCAGGAATTTCTCGTTCTATTTTCCGTTGGCGACCAGCCTGATCATCAGCATCGTGCTCTCATTGCTGCTCTGGCTCTTCAGCCGGCGGTGATCATCGCCCATCCGTTGTTGAACGATCATCCGTCGCGGCGTATAATGCTTTCGGCCGATTCCCACTGGCAAATCGGTGGGAATTGGCCCAGCTCGCAACGCGAGCGCGAGGCTCCCCGAGCGGGGACAGATTTGAAATCTGTCCCCAACAGGGAGGGGGCGACGCGAGCCCCTATAAATAGATGAAACTGTCCGACTTCGACTATCCGCTCGATCGATCACTGATCGCCCAGCGGCCGCCGGCCCGGCGGGGCACGTCTCGTCTCATGCTCCTCGACCGTGAGACGGGCGCGTTCGAGCACGGCCGCTTCCAGGATTTTCTCAACGAGCTGGATTCCGATGACCTGTTGGTGTTGAATCACACGAAGGTGATGCCGGCCCGCGTGGTCGGCGAAAAATCCGGCACGGGGGGGTGCGTGGAACTGCTCTTCCTTCACCCGGTCGGTGCGTCACGCTGGAGCGTGCTGGCGAAGGGAACGTTGCGCGAAGGGCAGGAGGTGCGCTGTTCCGACGGCCACGGCGTGACGGTGGTGGTCGATGAAGGCGACGGCCGGTGGACGGTCCAATCGAACGGCCAGGGGGACGTCATGCGATGGCTCGCCCGAATCGGCCGCGTGCCGGTGCCGCCGTATATCAGAAGGACCGGCACCCCGGCCGAGGCGCAACTGGACCGGAGACGGTACCAGACCGTCTATGCCGCGGTGCCGGGTTCGGTCGCCGCGCCGACGGCCGGCCTCCATTTTTCAACCGCGCAGCTGCGGGAGCTGAAGCGGCGCCGCATTCCCGTGGCGCGTGTGACGCTTCACATCGGCATCGGCACGTTTCAACCGATTCGCTCCGATGAGATCACCTCGCACCGGATGGCGGCCGAGCACGCCGAGGTCGATGATTCGGTCGTCCGGGCGGTGGCGGCGGCCCGACGACGGGGCGGCCGGGTGATCGCCGTCGGGACGAGCACGGTGCGCGCGTTGGAGAGCGCCGCCGTGGAGGACGGGCTGGTCGCGCCTCTGCGCGGATGGACCGACCTGTTCATCACCCCGGGCCATCGCTTCCGCGCGGTCGACGCGCTGCTGACCAATTTCCATCTGCCGAAGTCCTCACTGCTCTGCTTGGTGGGCGCGTTTGCCGGCCTCGAACGGCTGCTGGCCGCCTACCGGACGGCGATGCGGGCGCGGTATCGGTTCTACAGTTACGGAGATGCCATGTTTATCCGAACAGGACGCACCGGCGGGCGCGCATGACAGACGATCCGCAGAAAGAGCCGCGGCCGACTGGCCGGGCTTCCGGCCATGCCAAACGACCGGCCTCGTCGCTAGCCGGGTTGAAGCCATTTCTTCTGATCGGCCTGCTGGTGGTGATCGGGTTGCTGGTTGGTTTGAATTTCCTGCTCGGAGGCGCCGGGGATTCCTCATCGACCAATCGGGAACCAAAGCCCGGAGCAATTACGATCGGCCCCCCGCCGGGTGGAAAACCGTCCCCCGGTGGTCCAGCGGGCAAAACGGCGCCGGCGGCATCGTCGGTGTCGGGGCCGTCTCTGCCGCCCCGGGCCGGTTCAAAGCCAACCGCTCGGACGCCGGCGGCGCCGTCTGAATATACCTTCTATGAGACGTTGAAAAAGCCGCCCCATGATCCGGCGGCCACGGTTGGTCTAACGCCTCATGCCGCTGCGTCGAGACCGGCGTCCAAGCCGGACCCGACGAAAACGGCCGCCGTTGATTCAGCCCCGTCCAAGCCGGCCGCCGCTCCAAAGCCGGCCGCGTCCAAGTCCGGCGTCATCGACACCACCACGGCGGGAATCAGCACGCTCCATTACACCGTTCAGGTGGCCTCATTCCGCCAGCAGGCCATGGCGGAGCAGATGATCAAGGCCTTGAACAAGAAAGGTCACAACGCCTACCTGGCAACGGCGTCGTCTTCCGACGGCGTGACGTACCGGGTCAGAGTGGGCCGGTTTGCGACCCGAGGGGAAGCCGATCGCGTGGCGAAGCGCCTCGCGACGAAGGAAAAGCTTCATCCGTTTGTGGCGACGGTCGCGCCGGTGCCCGAGAAAAAAAGCTAGGCCGGACGAAGAAGCGCCGGGAACGGAGACCAGTCAGACCAGAGAAAGGCGCCGCTCTCTGGCCTCATGCTCGAGGATGGCGATCGCCTGATTCAGCCGCTGCAGGCGCATGTTCCGCTTCCGGATGCCGTCAATATCGTTCAGCGGGAACTTCGCCGCGCGCGCCTCCTGCTGGGCTTTTCTGAGTTGCAGGAGCAGCTCCTTGGCCGCCGTCCCGTCGATGCGCTTGATGAGCAGGGGGTTGAACGTAATGAAGCCGTCTGCGACATCCTTGGCGATGGCCGAGAGACTCTTGCCGCGAAGTTGTTGTTCAGCCACGTACTAATCCCCTCAGTTGTGGAGTTCATTCCATCCGTCTCACGGACAGAGTGACATCCCCCTCCTCTATTAACTGTAACAGGGACGGGTGAACTGTCAAGCCGGTCGGCAGGGGGAAGCCTTGGGAGGGTCACGACGCCGTGCAAGGCCGGCCAGCCCTGTCAGGACCGGTCGACCGGTCCGCCTTCATTGGGCGAGGATGCACGCGGCCTGACGGCCTGGAGAAATTTCGATCAAGGGCGGATCCTGCCGCCGGCACTCGTCGATCCGCTTCGGGCACCTGGAGTAGAAGCGGCAGCCGGCCGGCAGATCGATCGGACTGGGCGGGTCCCCCTCCAGCAGCAGGCGCGGGCGCGCCGGCCCGCCCGACGGGGATGCGGAGGGCGGCTCCGGAACCGGCGCCGAGGCGAGCAATGCCTGGGTGTAGGGATGGGCGGGGCGGGAGAACAGCGTCTCCGTGTCGGCCAGCTCGACAATCCGCCCGAGGTACATCACCGCCACCCGGTCGCTGACGTGCCGGACCATGTGCAAATCGTGCGCGATGAAGAGCAGCGAAAGATGATAGGATGCCTGCAGCTCCTCGAGCAGATTGATGATCTGGGCCTGGATGGACACATCCAGCGATGACACCGGCTCGTCGGCGACGATGAACGCGGGCCGGAGCGCGAGCGCCCGGGCGATGCCGATCCGCTGCCGCTGGCCGCCGCTGAACTCGTGCGGATACTTGGAGAGCGCCGAATCGTCCAGTCCCACCTGCGCGAGCAACTCGATCACGCGCCGGTGCCGTTCTTCCGGCGATCCGATCCGGTGGATCAGCAACGGCTCCTCCAGCACGGCGCCGATTCGCATGCGGGGATTGAGGGACGAATAGGGATCTTGAAAAATGATCTGCATCCGCCGCCGCATGGTGAACAACTCCCGCCGTCCGGCCTCCAACAGATTCCTGCCCTCAAACCAGAGTTCGCCGGCTGTCGGCTCCAGCAGCCGGAGGATCAGGCGCCCCACCGTCGATTTGCCGCAGCCCGATTCGCCCACCAATCCCAAGACCTCGCCCGGCCGGATGGTGAAACTGACGCCGTCGACCGCATGGACGACGGCGGGACCCTGCGCGCTGTGGGCGCCCGGTGTTGAGGACCGCGCGAGCCGGGCTCGTTCCACGGGAAAATATTTGGTCAATGCCTTGACGACCAACAACGGCTGGCCGTCTGGGCGGTCCGCAAGCCCCGGATGTGCCGGGGGGGCTGGTTGGGGAGCGGACTGCATCTCAGACGGTCTGCAGACGTTGCGCCTCTGCCACCCAGCAGCGGGCGTCGTGGCCGGGGGCGAGGGGTTTCAACGCGGGTTCTTCAGTCGAACAGCGGGAAATGGCGACCGGACAACGGGGATGAAACGCACAGCCGGCCGGCAACTGCTGCAAACGCGGCACGGAGCCGGGAATCGCCGTCAAACGTAGTTGGCGGTCCCGGGGCGCCCGTCGTGGCAGCGAATGCATCAACCCCTGGGTATAGGGATGCAGGGGCTCGCCGAACAGCCTGGCGGTCGGCGCCCGCTCCACGATCCGCCCCGCGTACATCACGGCCACCTCGTCCGCCATCTGGGCGATCACGCCCAGATCATGGGAGATCAGCACGACGGACAGGTGCAGTTCACGCTGTAAACGCCGGAGCAAATCCAAAATCTGGGCCTGGATGGTTACGTCCAGCGCCGTCGTGGGCTCGTCGGCGAAGATCAGTGCCGGATCGCACGAGATCGCCATCGCGATCATGATCCGCTGGCGCAGGCCGCCGCTGAGCTGGTGCGGGTAGGCGCGGTATCGTTCGTCCGGGGAAGGGACTCCCACCTGCCGCATCAACTCGATCGCGCGCGACCGTGCGTCGCCGCGGTTCATACCCAGATGATAACGGAGCATTTCAGCGATCTGCTCCCCGACGGTCAACACGGGGTTGAGGGCCGTCATCGGCTCCTGAAAGATCATGGCGATGCGACGGCCGCGCACACGCTGCATCTCCCGCTCCGTCAGCGCCAGCAGGTCGACGCCCTGGAATCGAATGGCGCCACCGGTGATCCGGCCGGGAGGAGGGACGATCCGCATGACTGACAGGGCTGTCATTGTTTTGCCGCAGCCGGACTCGCCCACCAGCCCCAAGACGCGGCCGGGAGGAACGGTCAGGCTGACATCATTGACGGCCTTGACGACGCCGTCCGCCGTCTCGATGTAGGTGGCGAGGTGGTCGATGCTCAGCAGTTGATCAGGCATGGACGCATGGGTGGAGGGAGACCCCTCGGCGCCGCGCGAGGGGACTCTACAACAAACCGCCTGGGGTGTCAATTTGAAAGGAGAGAATCCAAATTCCCCACGATTAAATGTAGTCAAGGGAGAGACGTCACTCGCCCTTAACTATCCGATTATTCGATTAGGGGGGGAGACGATATCTCCCCCCTTGCCCCCATTGATTGTTGGATGCAGAATGTTCGATGGAGCGATACGCCTGTAATCAGCGGGGTGTGTATAGCCAAGAGGGGGACCGGGATGTGGGGGCGGTATCCTCCAAAGTGAATCGTCCGGGAAGTGTGAGTGAAGCCTCGCCGGTCATGCCGGTGAAGGCGGAACCCTGCCGGCCGGCTGGGTCATCGACATGGCCATGAGCCATGCCGGGTCGGAACGCACCGCTCACCCTGTCCGCCTGAGGCGGATGAGCGAGCGGATACCACCGAAGAGGGAACAGGAAGAGACAAGAGGCAGGACCGGCGGGAGAGCCGGTCTGGGTTATCGTATCACCTGCCTATTTGGATTACTTCTTGGCCGGAGGGATGGGTGGGAGGTAGTCGGTCCGAAGTTTGTAGGCCGTTTCGAAGGCGACCCGCGACTCGTCAAACCGTTTGAGCTTGTACAACGCATACCCCAGGTAGTAATGCGCTTCAACCGATGTGGGGTCGGCGTCGATGGCGTGTTTGAGCGCTTCGACCGCGGCAGCGAAATCCTGTTTTTGATACGCCGCCAACGCCTGGGTCAGCGACGGCTCCGCCGCGGAGGCGGCTGCCGGTGCTGATGGGGCCGGTTGCTCCGCGGTGGCGTTGGGCGGAGACGCCGGTTGGGTTTGTGGCGCCTCCGCAGACGCGGCCGGTGGAGTGGACGGAGATGATGGGGCCGGTTGCTCCGCGGTGGCGTTGGGCGGAGACGCCGGTTGGGCTTGCGGCGTCTCCGCTGAAGCGGCCGGTGGAGTGGACGGGGAGGACGGGGCCGCCGGTTGGGACGCGGTCGTGTCGGGCGGAGATGCCGGTTGGGCTTGCGGCGTCTCCTCAGAAGCAGCCGGCGGAGCGGCCGGCTCGGCCGATGCGGCCGGTGGCGTTGCCGTCGGGTTGGCCGGCGCGTCCGTTGATCCAGACGAAGCCGGAGACCCGGCGGGTTGCGCGGCTGGCGCTTCGGCGGTTTGTGACGCGGCAGCCATATCGGCCGAAGGCGCCGACTGAACGGCCGCGGTCGCGGCAGACGACGCGGCGACGGTGTCGGACGAGGCGGCCGGAGCATTGGCGGAAGCCGGGGGATCGGCCGGCTGGGACTGTTGCGCCAAGACGGGTGATGTCCCAGCCCCGGCGACCATTCCGAGCAGCGCGATGAGTGGAATCAATCTGTGAAGAGGTGTCAGCATACCCGCCTCCGCGTTGAAGCCCGCCTGGACTGACGGGCCGCTTCAACATGAGTGGTCACGAACCCGCCAATCTTTGCTCGCTGTGCCTGGTCACGCGCGCTCAACGCGCGGACAGAAAAAGTATAGCAGATCAGAGCCGGATGTCCACATACGCGTTCTGCCTCAATTCCAAAAACCACTCCTCGTACCGCTGCTGCGTGCGATGATTGAGGAGCTGTTCATGTACCTGGTCCTTGACCTGGTCGAACGACTGCTGGCGGTGCCCCTCGTGGGCCTCCGCTTTGAGAATATGCCATCCCAGCGGAGATTCGATCAGATCGCTGATCTGGCCATCCTGCAGCGTGAAGGCGGTCCGGTCCAATGGCGCCATCAAGGTCCCGGGCGTGAACCAGCCAAGCTCCCCCCCCTCACCGGCCTCCGCGCCATCGGAATAGCGTCGCGCCAGTTGGTCGAAATCGGCGCCGCGCTTCAATTCATCCAGGACAGTCTGGGCTTTGGCCCGTTTGTTCGCGCGTGCCTCCTCGTTGCCGGCGGGAGCGGCGAAAAAAATCTGCCGCAGTTTGACTCGTTCCGGCAGGGAAAACTCCTCCTGGTGTTGATCGTAATACCGCCGCACTTCCTCCGGCGCGACCACCACCGTGCTCCGCACCTCCCGACTGACCAGTTTGGCCGCCAACAGCTCCGAGCGGAGCTGCCGCCGGTATTGCTCCATGGTCAACCCTTCCGTCGCAAGGGCCGAGGCCAGGGCGGCGTCGGACGCGAACCGGTTGCGCATTTTAATATCCTCGAGCGCCCGCGTGAGTTCGGCCTCGGTGACGGCAATGCCTTTTTGCGCCGCTTCCTCTTCCTGGAGCTTCCGGTCGACCAGCCGATGCAGCTGGAGCGAGATCGCCTGCGGTGTGAGCGTCGACGCGGCGAACGCCGGGTCACCCGCCCTGGGTTTTGTCTCTCCGCGTGAGGCCGCGAGTGCGACCGCCTGTTGCAGGACCGCCTCCTGCACCTCGCTCAACGTGATGACCTCCTGATTGACCACCGCCGCGATCCGGTCGATCAATACCGGCGTTGTCTGGAGCACGACCGGCTGCGCATGGGAAGGTGCCTGAGGCGGCGGGGAGCCGGGCGGCGCCTGTGGCGCGACCGGCCGTTCCTGCTCCGTCACCGGTTGAGACTGGGGAGCGAGCGTTTCCGCGCCGGCGAACCCGGCGGTGAGCGTCAGAACGGTTCCCCAGCACCCGACGAGTCCCGACAGACGCCCGATTGCGACGAGGAGTACCCGCATCTCTGGTCAGGTTCTAACACAGCCTGCCAGGCGCTGCAAGTCGTCCCTGACGAGTGGATAGAGCGACGTCCAGTCGGCAGTCGGGTAGCGGACCGCCATGCTCCACTCACCCACGAAGCGCCACGGCCGGCCGGCTGGCATTCCACGCTCCATCGCCTCAGGAGCCGGCGGCCGCCGCCGGTCGAAGTGCAGGCAGATCTCCGTCCCGGGCATCAGGCCCTGCCCCCCGCCGTTGCTCGCCTCGATCGATTCGATTTTCTGCACTCCGAGCTGTCGGACGAGCAGCCTGAGCGTCATCACCTCCATCAGCCGCGCGGCTTCGGGCGGCGGCGGTCCGAATTGATCGGCCAGTTGCGCTTCGATCCGCCGGAGCGAGGGTTCGTCGGCCGCCGAAGCGAGCCGTTTGTAGAAGGCAAGACGCTGGTGGCTGTCAGGGACATAGGTATCCGGCAGATAGGCGGAGAGCTTGAGCGCGAGGGTCGGTTCCACCGGCGCCTCCTCGATTCGCTCGCCCCGCTGCGCGCGGATCGCTTCGTCGAGAAACTGCAGATAGAGCTCGTACCCGATTGCGGCGATCTGGCCCGATTGCTGCGGGCCGAGGAGATTGCCCGCCCCCCTGATTTCCAGATCGCGGGCGGCGATCTTGAAACCCGCGCCCAGCTCGGTGAAATCCCTGATCGCCTCCAGCCGAGCCCGCGCGGCCGGCGTCAGGACGGCTTCATCCGGCACGAGCAGATAGGCGAAGGCCTGCACGGCCGACCGGCCGACCCGTCCCCGCAGTTGGTAGAGGTCGGCGAGGCCGAACCGGTCGGCCCGGTGGATGATGATCGTGTTGGCTCGGGGGATGTCGAGGCCCGATTCGACGATCGCCGTCGAGAGGAGCAGATCGGCGTGACCGGATAGGAATCGCTCCATGGCGGCCTCCAGTTGCGAGGCGCGCATCTGCCCGTGCGCCATCACGATCCTGACCTCGGGGACCAGCTCGGTCAGCATCCGGCCGATCCGCTCCAGCTCCTGGATCCGGTTGTGGATGAAGAAACACTGCCCCCCGCGGGCCAGCTCGAAGCGGATGGCCGATTGAATCAACGTCTTGTCGAATGGGGCCAGCCGCGTCTGCACGGCCCGCCGGTCAGGCGGCGGGGTTTCGATCAGGCTCAGGTCGCGCAGGTTCAACAGACTCATCTGCAGCGTGCGCGGAATGGGCGTGGCCGAGAGCGTCAGACAGTGGACCGACTGCTTGAGCGTCTTGATCCGCTCCTTCTGCCGGACGCCGAACCGGTGCTCTTCGTCGATGATCAACAGCCCCAGATCGCGGAACTGGACGTCGCGCTGCAGCAGCCGGTGGGTGCCGATCAGGATGTCGATCTCGCCGGTCGCCAGCGCGCGCCGGATTTCTTTCTGCTCGGCCGCCGTCCGAAACCGGCTCAAGAGCCCGACGCGGATCGGAAAGGGGGCGAAGCGCACGGCAAAGGTGCGGGCGTGCTGCTGGGCGAGCAGCGTCGTGGGCACCAGCACCGCCGTCTGCTTTCCCTCCATGGCGACTTTGAAGGCCGCCCGCATCGCGACTTCGGTCTTGCCGTAGCCGACGTCGCCGCAGACGAGCAGGTCCATCGGATGGGGCTGTTCCAGTGCCCGGCCGACCGCTTCGATCGCGAGCTGCTGGTCAGGCGTCTCTTCATATTCGAATCCGGCGGCGAACGCCTCGGCGGGCGGCCCGTCGGGCGGAAAGGCGTGGGCGGCGGCGACCGTTCGGGTGGCATAGAGCGCGAGCAGGTCCTTGGCGAGCGTTTCGACCGCCCGTTTGACCTTCCGGGTCGTGCGCGCCCAGGCCGGACCGCCCAATCGATCCAGTTTCGGCTGGCCGCCCTCGACGCCGATATATTTTTGGACCAGATCGAGCCGGTCGAGCGGCACGTACACTTTGTCGCCGCCCGCGTAGCGGATGACCAGAAAGTCGCTCTCGAAGCCGCCGATCGACAGCCGTTGCAATCCCTGATACTGGCCGATGCCGTGATGCAGGTGAACGATGTAGCCGTCCAGCTTCAGCTCCTCGAGCGAAGAGAGCACGGCGGAGAGCTTTGCCCGCCGCGACGGCGGCAGCGGCCGCTCTTTTGAGGGCTTGCCGAACAACTCCTCTTCCGTGAGCAGCAACCAGTTGGCCGCGCCGAGGCGGGAGCCGCCGGAGAGCGATCCGACCGCAACCCAGACGCCGCCCTTCGCGTCCTCAGGCGGTGAGGGGGACAACAACGGGCGGGTCGTCCATCGATCCGACGGCACCTCCTCCTCTCCGAGCAGTTCGAGCAACCGCTGTTGCTGAAGGGGACTGTGGGCCAGAATCAGCACCCGCCTGATTTCAGCCAGGTGCTTCAACCGTTCGATCGTGGTGGTCCATGGCGTGCCCGTCAGCCCCAGCCCGTCGGCCTGCGGCGGGGCGGCGGCAGCGTCGAAAGAGAGAGCGCCGGATTCCTCGGGGGTCGTTTCGAGCCCCAGGCTGGAGAGCGTGAGCCGGCTTCTTGATCGATTGCGGCGGCTCTGTTCGATGAAGGACGCCCAGTCCGTTGAGAAAGACGCCGGTTCGGCCTCCTCAATGACGCGGGACAGTTGTGCCGGCTCATCGAGAATCAGGGTCGTCGAGGCGGGCAGATAGTCGAGGGTCGGTTCCGTCTCATCGAGCGATTCCTTCACGGGCGCGATCACGGCCTCGCGCAGATGGGCCAGCGACAGCTGCGTGGCGGGATCGAAGCTGCGGATGGATTCGATCTGATCGGGCAGGTCACCGCGCTCCGATGGGGCCAGCTCGATCCGCCATGGCGTCTCCTGCCCCGGATCGAAGCAATCGATCACGCCGCCGCGCGCGGCGAACTGACCCGGTTGATCGACGCGGGTGGCCGGATGGTAGCCGCGATCGACCAGTCGTCGGAGCAGTTCGCCCCGGTCGATCCCATCGCCCACCCGCAGTGAAATCACGGCCGACCGCAATCGCCGGCGGGCCATCGAGGACTGCAACAGTGCTGCCGGCGTGGTCACGACACAGGCGGTGGGATTGGTCAGCAGGGCGATCAGGGCGGCGATGCGGGTGCCGGCCTGTTCGTCCGGCGGGGCGGGGGGAGGCGGTGAGCCGGAGGCTCCCGGTTCCGGAGAGGGTTCGGGACGTGGCGGCAGCCATCGGACGAGCGGTGCGGCGGTACTCTGCAGCGAACAGAGTGTGTGGAGTTCTTCGGCCAGCCGGGAGGCCTGCTCCTCGTCGGGAGTGACGATCAATGCCGGACGGGATGGTGTGGACTCTGATCGGTCGGGCAGGGGGGCGAGCAACAGGGCGAGCAGTGGCGCCTTGCCCTGCGTCGTCAGGCCGGTGACGGTCATGTCACGCGGCCGGTCTTCCGGCGGATGGAGCAGCGCGTCGCGCAGCGTGAGAAGGTCTTTGGATGCCATGGCTGTTGTGGGAATGGGGGCAGAAAAGCGGATTAATTAAGAAAGTGCGGATTAAGGATTAGTGGAGCAAGAGCGGATTAAGGGGAACACTGCACGCGTGATATTTTCTCTCGCTTGTTCTCCGTCAACCCTTAATCCGCATTTTCTTCTCTAATCCGGTTGTGCTTCTCTAATCCGCCTTTTCTCCACTCATCCGCCCTTCTCCCCAGGGCTCTAATTTTCTTGATGAGCTTCGTTGTCGACGAGCCCTTGGTGAGGGGAATTGTTCTCACCCGTCCCCCCGCGGTTTCCACCTCCGCCTTGCCCTCGATCTGATCGACCGCCCAGTCGGCCCCCTTGACCAGGATATCAGGCCGCACCGCGGCAATCAACGGCCGAGGCGTCGGCGTGGAGAAGAGCACGACGTAGTCGACGCAGCCCAGCGCGGCGACCACCTCGGCCCGTTGCGCCTGCGGGACGATGGGCCGGTGTGGGCCCTTGAGCCGGCGGACGGAGCGGTCGGTGTTGACGGCGACGACGAGCAGATCGCCGAGCCGTTTGGCCCGCTCCAGATAGCGGACGTGGCCGACGTGAATGAGATCGAAGCAGCCGTTGGTGAAGACGACGCGCCGATGCCGCCGGTGCGCCGCTCTGACCTCCGTCTGCAAGGCGCGCGGCGTGACGATCTTCCGTCGGGCGGGCTTAGCGGCGGTCATGAGGGGAGGGAAGCTTGTCGAGAATCCCGGCGACCAGCAGGGGTACCATGATCTCGTGATGGCCGGTGAGCGTGAAGCCGCGTCCGCTGCGCTGCGTGGGGCGGCGAACGACGTTGGTGACGGGACGGTACTGCTGGATGAAATCCATGTTGACCGTCGTGAACTCACGGGCGGGAAACCCGAGATTGCGTGCGATGGTGACGGCCTTCAAAAAGACTTCGGGCAGGATGACCGCCGATCCGATGTTCAGATAGACGCCGCGGTGCAGTCCGGCCACCAGCTGCGTCAGCCGTCGGAAATCACGGAGACTGGCCGCGCCGACCGCCGCGCCGTCGCAGGAGGGGTGCATGTGGATGATATCGGTGCCGATGGCCACGTGGACGGTGACGGGCACGCGACATCGGATCGCCGCGGCGAGCAGACTGTACTGATTGCGGGGGAATGCAGATCGGTCGGTCAGGAGCCGGCCGATCGCCTCGCCGATGCCCAGGCCCGCCCGCGCCCCTTCGCTGACCGCCCGGTTGATGATCGTGGCCGTCTCCTCCGCCATGCCGAAGCTGCCGTCGTCGATTCCCGCCTCGACCTCTTCGGAGGTCTGGCCGTGCAGCGCGAGCTCCACGTCGTGGATGATCCCGGAGCCGTTGAGCGCGACGCCGGTGACGACCCCCCGTTCCATCAGCTCGATAAAGAGGGGGTTCAATCCCACCTTGATCGGATGGGAGCCCATGCCGATCAACACCGGCCGTCCCCGGCGGTGCGCCGTGATCACCGCGTCGATCACGCGGTGCAAATCGGCTGCGGCCAGAATGGCGGGCAGCGTGTCAAGAAACCGCCGGAACGACGCGCCCTTCTTCAGGGGAGAGGCGAAGAGCTTTGTGTTGACCTTGCTCCTGCGCTGCGCAAGCCGGTAGGTTTTGAGGCGGCGCAGATCAAGGTTCGGCAGGTCGCGCCGTTTCACCATCAGCCGTACAGCTCCTCTTCGGCCAGCTCGCACAACAGATGGCCGAGAGTGATGTGAGTCTCCTGGATGCGCGGCGTCGAATCCGAGGGAACGATGAAGGCGTAATCGACCAGCGGGGCGAGCTTGCCGCCGTCCTTGCCGGTGAAGGCGATCGTCAGCAGCCCGCGCGCCTTGGCCGCCTCCACCCCCTTGAGCACGTTGGGAGAGTTGCCGCTCGTGCTGATCGCGACGGCGACGTCGCCCTTCTGCCCCAAGGCTTCGATCTGCCGGGAGAAGATGGAATCATAGTCGTAATCGTTGCTGATGCTGGTGAGCGCGGCCGTGTCGGTGACCAGCGAGATCGCCGCCAGCGCCGGCCGGTCGCGGTGAAACCGGTTGACCAGCTCGGCCGCCAGATGGGTCGCGTCGCAGGCGCTGCCGCCGTTGCCGAAGAAGAGCAGCTTGTGGCCTTTCTTGAGCGCGGCGACCCACCGCTTTGCCACGTCGGCGATCATTTTATTGTGGTCCTCGGCAAACCGGAGCTTGACCCGGCCGCTCTCTTCGAAAGTCTGGTGAATGCGTTCGAGATTCATGAGGTTCGGCAATCTTAGCGAGGCGCAGGGGGGAGAGTCAAGGCAACCGTGTGAATTCATGCAACCAGGGTGGGGGTGGCTCGTCGGCACAGGCTCGCTTCGGGTTTCGGCACTCAGCGGCCTTCCGCTCTCAGCCGTCCCATTAATTGAAGCCATTGAGGGACGGCTTCCGAGAGGGCACTCCTCACCACCCCCATCCTGGTTGCTTGACAAGGGGAAGGGAGGGGAAAAGAAAAAAGATAGGGCGATTTGGAAATAGGGACAGACACTATTTTCTTGAGAAGCGACCTGCGAGACGGCCTCCTCAACAGCCCCGCCCTGATTGCCTGTGGGGGGGAGGGCAAAAAGCAAAAGCCGCATAGAAATGGGGACAAAGACAATTTATTGGCAGGTGGCGGTCTCCAAGACTGTGCGGCTCACCTTCCCGCCCTGATCGCCAGTTAGGTGGGAGGAGGAAATAAGAAAAAAATTTAAAGAGACCAACTGATCGTTTAGCAGGGGAGAGAAATAGAAAGGCTCCAGACCAGAAGAAAAATCAGGGACACGGCCCAATGTGATTGGCCGTGTCCCTGGTGTGGTCCTCGGTGGTTCTGTTACTTCCCGTTTACTTGCCGTTCAGACCGATATTGCTCCCCACGCCGGTGATGAAGTCCCAACCGGTCTGGGCACTGAAATTTCCGGCCGTGCCGGCGACAATGTCACGGAAGTCGGGGTCCGTTCCGGCGATGGCGGCGGCCGTGTAGATCGTCGTCAGCTCTGAGAAGGTCGTGGAGGTTGGTGTCACATTGTTGGCCAGGTTGACGATCCCCGCCAGCACGGGTGAGGCGACGCTGGTGCCGCCGAAGACCATCCAGCCGCTCATGCCAGCGCAGGGGGTGCTGTCATAAACGGAGACGCCGGTATTGGGATCCGCGACGGCGGAAAAATCGGGGACGCCACGTGAGGCGCCGGTCAGACCTTGAATGCCATTCTGGTAGGACGGACGGGGTTCATACTTGCTCATCCCCCCTCCGCTGTCGCTCCAGGCGGTTTCATCGACCGGGCTGATGGAGTTCAATGACGTGCCGCCCGCGGCGATGACGTAGGGAGAGGTGGAGGGATAGATCGTCTTGCCTCCGGTGTCGCCGGAGGAGGCAAAGTAGACGATTCCAGGGCGTGCCAAAAAGACAAAATCATAAAGTTTCTCGAGCCGGAATTCGCTTCCGCCCCAACTGTTGGATTCCTCCGTGACGTCCGCCATCGCAGTGGCCGTTTTAACGGCTTTAAAAAGATTCGACAACGTGCTGGAGGCGGCCTCCACCAGGACGATCCGGGCGTTGGGGGCCATGGCGTGGGCCCATTCGATATCGAGGGCCATTTCCTGCGACCAGCTGCAGCTCGCTCGCGGTTTGGTGCCAGCGGCGTAGATTGTTGCAAAGCAGCCGTTGGCGGTCGTGCAGGCCGGCAGGCCGAATTGGGCCGAGAACACGTTTAGATCGTTTTCCGCCGTCGGATAATCATACGCGTCGACAATGGCGATGGCGCCCTGACCGCCGACTGACGGCAGCGCGTAGGCCGCGCGGATGTCGTCCGGCGAATGGCCGGATGGGACGGCTGAGGAGGCGGCGCGCCCGTTAACGTGGATCAAATGGTTGGTATGCGCCCGGACGCCGATATCCGCCTGTTCTTCAATGCTGCTGCCGGGCACGAACAGCAGATGACCCGCAGGGGTCCGCATCAACCGGCCGGGACGTTCGGCCTGATCGGCGCCGACATCAGGCGCAGCCTGGAGGTCGGTCGCGGGTGGCTGTGCGGCGGCGGGGGTGACGACCCCGGGAAGCCACAGGCCTATGATCAGCAGCAGACAGCAGGAGATGGATGGTTTCATGAAATCTCTCCTCTTCATGATGTCTTGTCATCCTCGGGGGCGATGGCGCGGTGTGTTGTCTGAACCTAATCGGATTGTGGTATAACAATGCGTGAAACCGTGTGGATGATTATAAATGATGGCGAGTGAATGTCAATGGGATGCCCCCCCATTTAACAGGAGGAGGATCATGAGCAACGGCATGACAGCGGTGTGTGTGTGTGGCGTTCTCTTGTTCACCGTGACCCCCGTCTTCGCCGCAGACGCGGCGAAGGGGAAGGTGCTGTATGACAGGCACTGCGCGATTTGTCACGGGGCGGTGGGTAAGGGAAACGGCCCGGCCAGCGCGATGATGAATCCCAAACCGGCCGACTTCACCGGCGAGAAGGTCAAAAAAGAATCGGACACCCAGCTCCTCAACGCGATAGAGTCGGGCGTTCCCGGCACGCCGATGGCGGCGTGGAAGGGGACCCTGTCCCCGGAACAGATGCAGGACGTGCTGGACTACATCCGTGCCTTCGGCAAGTGACACGGCGAAGGGCTCCTCTCCTACAAGTAGGGCACGGCCAGTTTGGCGACGGCATCCCGCACCTTCATGGGAAAGGGGCGGGCGTCGAGCCCCTTCAACGTGACCGGTCTTGCGTGTTGTCGCGCTGACCTGAAATGACGGTCGAGCGCGGCGACGGTGGCGTGGTCGTAGATTTCCAGATTGAATTCAAAATTCAATCTCAGGCTGCGCGGATCGAGGTTGGACGAACCGACCAGGGCGTAGCCGGCGTCGATCAGCAGGTACTTGGAATGGACGAATGGCGGCGGCTGGTAGAACACGCGGATGCCGTGCTGCAGCAGCTGCCAGAGCAGCGCCTGCGCGGCCCACGCGACGTAGGGCAGGTTGTTCCGCTGCGGCAGGATGATCTCGACCTCGACGCCGCGGAAGACCGCGGCCGTCAGGGCGGAGATGAGCGGCGCTTCGGGCAGAAAATAGGGGGTCATGATCCGCACCCGGCTCCTGGCCGCGGAGAGGGCGCCGATGATGACCCACTGGAGCTTCTCAAAATCATGATTCGGCCCGTCGCTGATACCCCGGCAGTAGGCGTGGCCGTCGGCTGAAGGCGCGGCCGGGGGGGGCGCCGATCCGGCGTCGTCCGTGGCGAACTGCCAGTCCTCCAGGAAGACTTCCTCCATTTGGATGACCGCCGGCCCGTCGATCCGGAAGTGCAGGTCCGCCACGCGGTGCGGATTCGATTCGTCCATGGCCAGGTGTCGGTTGCCGATGTTCATCCCGCCGGTGAACCCGACGGCGTTGTCGATCGCCAGTAGCTTCCGATGATTGCGAAGGTTGATATGAACGCCCTTGGTCATCGGCAGAAACCAGGCGGTGCGCACGCCGGCTTTGCGGAGGCGGCCGGGCGCGGGCGGCAGGGAATAGAGCGCGCCCAGACCGTCCACCAGGACCCGCACGTCGACGTCCCTCGCCGCCGCCGCGCCCAACGCGCCGATGAATTGCGTCCCCACGTCGTCCGTGTCGAAGATGTAGGTGGAGAGATAGATGCACCGCCGGGCCGACCCGATGGCGGACAGCATGGCGGGATAGGCCTCCTCGCCGTTCTGCAGCATGGCGACCCGGTTGCCGCCCAGCACCGGCCGGTGGCTAACCCGGTCCGATACGTAGACAAGGCAGGCCACCTCCCGTTTCAAGTCATCGGGCATCTGGACAGTTCGGACGTCATACAACTGACTGATGTGCGGCGACAGCCCCCAGTGGCCGCGCCGCTGCCACCGTTGCGCCCTGGTCTGGATGCGGTTGACGCCGAACAGCCAGTAGAGCACTGCCCCGGCCGCAGGGTGGAACAGGAGGCAGACGGCCACCCAGCCCAACGCCGACCGTGGATCGCGCTTGTTCAGCAGCGCGTGGCCCGCCGAGTAGAGGCTGAACAGGCCGGCGACCAGTCCGGCGAGGGCGAGCAGGGGATGGTCTGAGAGGTGAAAGCCCATCGATCTCCCAGGGATCAGGGCAGGTGCGCGCGGCGATTGAGCAGCGGGCGCAGAATGGGCAGCAGGCGTTCAACAATGATGCGGTACCCCTCGGCCGTCGGGTGAATACCGTCCTCCTGATTCAATGCGGGATCGGCGGCGACCCCCTCCAAAAAGAAGGGGATCAACGTGGCCCCGTAGGTGCGGGCCAACTCGGGGTAGATGGCGGCGAACTGTGCAGTATAGTCCGGGCCGTAGTTGGGCGGCAGCTTCATGCCCGCCAGTACGGCCGGCACGCGGGCCGAGCGGAACCGGTCGAGGATGGCGGCCAGATTCGTGCGAGTCTGGGAGAGCGGTAAACCCCTCAGCCCGTCGTTGGCTCCGAATTCCACGATTACGAACGCGGGATGCAAGGTCAGCACCGAATCGACCCGACGCACGCCGCCGGCCGACGTGTCGCCACTGACGCCCGCATTGATGACGCGATAGGAATAGCCGGCCTTCCGAAGACGCCGCTCCAATTGCGCCGGATAGGCCTGCTCGGCCGGCAAACCCAGTCCGGCGGTGAGGCTGTCGCCGAAGGCGACGATGACGGGACGGGTGCGCTCTTCATTGGAGGGAGGGGGTTGTGCCATCGAGGCGGTTGACGTTCCCGCGACGGCAACCACGAGCACCATGCATACGAAGAATCCCAGCCGCATCACCCACCTGTGCCTCTGACGAATTCCTCTAGCGTATAATACCCATTGATGTCCCTGCAACCCGAACCTCATGACCGTTCAGACGGCTTGATCCGGGTGCGGGGTCTGTCGATGCGCCTGACCGGCGGAGGACGATCGGTGACGATTCTTGACGGGATCGATCTTGACGTCCCGTCCGGGCAGTTCGTAGCGGTGATCGGCCCCTCCGGCAGCGGCAAATCGACACTGTTGGGGCTCATTGCCGGCCTCGACCGGCCGACGTCGGGCACCGTGGAGCTCAACGGCGTCAGTCTGAACGACCTTTCCGAAGATGAGGCGGCGCTGTTGCGCGGCCGGCTGGTCGGCGTCGTCTTCCAGTCCTATCATCTGATTCCCACGCTGACGGCGCTGGAGAATGTGATGGTCCCGCTGGAGCTGGCCGGCGAACGGCACGCCGAGGCGTGGGGCCGGGAATGGCTCAAGGCCGTGGGGCTCGAGGGGCGGGCGCGCCATTATCCCGCGCAACTCTCGGGTGGTGAGCAGCAGCGGGTGGCGATCGCCCGAGCCTTTGCCTGCCGGCCGCCGATTCTGCTGGCCGACGAACCGACGGGCAATCTCGACCAGGCGACCGGCCGGGTGGTCATCGAGCTGCTGACGCGGATCCGCCGGGAACAGGGGACGACGCTGGTGCTGGTCACCCACGACGCCGCCCTGGCGTCGCTCGCGGATCGCGTGATCACGATCATCGACGGTCGGATTGCAAGCGATTTCGGGCCCCGAACAAGTGGGAACAATGTGGCCAATGGGGACAACAGTGGCGGCTAGGGGTGCGGGGGAAATGCCAACCCAACGGCGCAGCTTTTGGGGAATGATTGAGCACGGGCCCCCACATCACATCAACCGCCGCCCCCGTCTTCGCACGTTGCTGGCAATGGCTTGGCGGGAGACGCGCGGCAGCTTCCGCCACTTTCTCTTTTTCCTCGTGTGCATCGCCCTGGGCGTCGGCGCCCTCGTCGGAGTGACCGGCTTTTCCGCCGATCTGGAGCAGACGATCCGCCGGGAGGCGCGCGCCCTGCTGGCGGCCGATGTGGAGGTGCGCGCGAACCGGCCGCTCAGCGACGCGGCCCTTGCACAATTGGAGTCGCTCCGCGCGCGGGGGATTCGTTGGACCACCGTCAGCGAGATGGTGGCGATGGCCTCCGATCCCCGCACCGGCGCGACCCAGCTGGTGGAACTCAAAGCGGTGGGGCCCGGCTATCCTTTTTACGGGCGGCTGGCCGCGGAGCCGGCCGGCGCCGTCGGCAGGCTCGCCGATTCCGGCGCCGCGCTGGCGGAGCAGGGGTTGCTGGCGCGGTTGGGCCTCAAGGTGGGGGACCGGATCAGACTGGGAACGACCGAGCTGACCCTCGCCGGCGTCCTGACCAAGGAACCGGACCGGATCGCCGGCGCCTTCAGTCTCGGCCCAAGGGTGATGATCGCCCAGCGCGCGCTACCCACCACGGCGCTGGTGCAGCCGGGCAGCCGGGTGCGCTACCGCTATCTGCTCAAGCTGCCGGCCGGCGAACGCGCGACCGCCCTGGCCGAGGAGCTGAAGCACAGTCTCTCGGCGGAAGGCGCCGAGGTGGACGCCTATGACGACGCGCAGCCCCGGTTGCGCCGGTTTCTCGCGAACTTGACCACCTACGTGGGGCTGGTCGGGCTGATCGCGCTGCTCATCGGCGGAATCGGCGTGGCCAACAGTGTGCAGGCGTTCATGAAGGAGCGGGTCGACACCTTGGCCGTCCTTAAGTGCGTGGGGGCCGGCTCGCGGACGTTGGTGACGATTTACCTTTTGCAGACGTTGCTCCTCGGCGCGCTCGGCAGTCTGGCGGGTATCTTTCTCGGCCTGGGCGTTGAAGCGCGGCTGCCCGGCTTGATGGGCGGGTTGCTGCCCGTGACCATCGAACGAAGCCTGTCGCCGCTGTCGATGGCGAGGGGCGCGGCGATGGGCATCCTGACCGCCCTGCTCTTCGCCCTCTGGCCGTTGCTGGGGATCCGCCGGGTGCCGCCGGCCCGGCTCTTCCGCCGGGAGGTGAGCGGGGAGGAGGGGGAGGCCTGGACCGGCGGCCGCTCTCTCTGGAGGGATCGATCGCGATGGCTCGCCGCGCTGGTGATCGTCATCGCGCTGGCGGGGCTGTTGCTCTGGCAGATCGGATCCCTCCGGATCGGCGCCACCTTTCTGGGCGTGCTGGCGTTCTCGCTGCTGCTGCTGGCCGCGGGCGCGCGCGGCGTCATCGCGCTGGTGAGCCGGTGGGCCGGGCAATCCGCGCCGCGGTCGCTGGCGATCAGGCAGGGGCTGGCCAATCTCTATCGGCCCGGCAGCCAGGCGGCGACGGCGATCCTGTCGGTGGGCGTCGGCGTCACGGTCATCGTGGCGATTGTCGTGGTGGAGGCCAGCCTGATGCGCCAGATCGAGGAGAATCTGCCGACCCAGGCGCCGAGCTTTTTCTTCATCGACATTCAGCGCGATCAGCGCGACGCGTTCGCGCGCTTCTTCGCCGACCGCCACCTGCCGGCGGAACTGACTCCGATTGCCCGGGCACGGCTGCAGGCCGTGGACGATCAGACCGTGAACGCGATGAAGCTGGAGGGGCGTCCCGACGCCTGGTTTTTCCAGCGCGAATACGTGGTCACGGTCCAGTCGGCGCTGCCGAAGGGGAACCGGATCATCGCGGGCCAGTGGTGGGACGACGGCGCAACCCCGGCGTCGCCCCAGGTCTCGGTCGAAGAGGACGCGGCGCATCATCTGGGGGTGACGGTGGGCTCCACTCTGACGTTCGATCTGCAGGGCCAGATGGTGAAGGCGACGGTGACGAGCCTGCGCGAGGTGAACTGGGGGAGTTTGACGACCAATTTTTTCGTCATCTTCTCGCCTGGGGCGCTTGATGAGACGGCCATGACGTCGATCGCCACCGTGCGTGTGCCGCCTTCCGAAGACGAGACGATTCAGCAGGCTGTCGTCGCGGCCTTCCCCAATGTCACCGCCATCAACATCCGCTATGTGCTCGACGCGATCGGCTCGGTGCTGACGCGCCTGGGCCGGGTGGTGCGCCTGATGGCGCTATTCAGCGTGGCGGCGGGCCTGTTGGTGCTGGCCGGCGCCATTGCCACCAGCCGCTATCGCCGGCTCCGGGAGGCGGTCATTCTCAAAACGCTCGGCGCCACGCGGGGCGTGATCGTCCGGATCTTCGCCGTGGAGTATGCCTGCCTCGGCGCCACGGCCGGCCTGATCGGCGCCGCGCTGGCGAGCCTGCTGGCCTTCATCCTGCTGCATTTCTTTTTGGACCTGCCGTGGAGCCTGGAGCCGGTCCGGTTGGCGGCGGGCGCGTCCGGCGCGCTGCTGCTGACGATCCTGACCGGCTTTCTGGCGACCTACCGCCTGCTCGGCCGGAAACCGTTGACGGTTCTGAGGGAGGAATAATGACGGCCCTCAGGCTCACCGATCAGGAACGGCGGCTGCTTCAGGACACGACCTTGTTCCCGATGAAGGCGGCGATGGCCGTCAAGATCGCGTGCTGGCTGACGGAGCTGCGCGATCTGATGAAAGTGGAGCTTGAGGAGGCCCGGTTGCTCATGCCGGCCGGCACCGATCTTCAGCAGGGGCAGCTGGTCAGGGGCGAACACCTGCTCGATTTTCCGTATCACTATCTGGATTTCCCCAAATTCTTCAAGCCGGGAGAGATGTGCACCTACCGCGCCCTCGTCTGGTGGGGGCATGGGGTCGTCTTTGCGCTCATGCTCCAGGGCCGGCATCAAGCCCATTACACCGCGAACCTGCTGGCCGCCTACGACCACCTGGCCGATCGTGAGCTGGCGGTGTTGATGACCGAAACCCCGTGGGAATGGCGTCGGGATGAACATTATCTGCTGCCCCTGCGGCGCGACAATCGGGCCGTGGTCGAAGGCGCGCTGGTTCGGAGGCCGTTTCTCAAGCTGCACCGCTGTCTGCCGTTCGACCACCCCGCGATCATCGAGGGACGGCTGGCGGACGAGGGGCTGGCCACCTTCAAGCTGATGGCGATTATTTTGGCGCCATGAGGATGACGAACGCTTGACGATGCCCGGATGTGCGCGTATGGTCATGGTGGGCCAGGGAATGTGGGGGCATCGCCAACCCAAAAGCAAGGCTTTTGGGGAATGGCCCTCAGAAGCTGCCACTGCACCGCACGGGCTCCCACAGATGATGACGGGAAGAAGGGCTTCTCCCCCAGGAGCAAATGACTAGCGCTCTTTCACCTGATGGCCAGGATCGTGACCGCATGACGGGCACCGGCGGGTTTCGCTGGACGCGACCGCCGTCAATGATTTATTCTACATGTGATCTCCAATGACCACGCAGTCCTCATCACAGATCTTCGACGTCACCGCCGCCGGGTTCGAGCGCGAGGTGATCGAGCGGTCGAAGCGGACGCCGGTGATCGTCGACTTCTGGGCCCCCTGGTGCGGACCCTGCCTCCTGCTGGGCCCGATGCTCGAGGAGGCGGTCAGGCGGGGCGACGGCAAGCTCGCCCTGGCGAAAATCAACAGCGACGAAGAGCCCGAACTGGCCATGCGCTACGGCATCCAGGGCATTCCAGCCGTCAAAGTCTTCGTGGACGGGAAGATCGCCGGCGAATTCGTCGGCGCGCTGCCGGAAGCGCAGTTGCGACGCTTTCTGGAGCGGTTTCTGCCGACCGAGGCCGACCGGCTCGTTCGGGAGGCCCTCGGTCATGAATCGGCCGGCCGGTGGGAGGAGGCGCTGCGCGGCTACGACGCCGCGCTGGCGATGAAGCCCGATCATCACGCCGCGCTGACCGGGCGGCTGCGCTCGCTGACGCGCCTGCGGCGTTGGGACGACGCGCAGGCGGCCTATGACGCTTGCCCCGGTCCGCTGCAGGTGACCGAAGAGGTCGAGGCGATCAAGACGACCATGGAGCTGGCGCGGGCCGCCGCCGAGGGGCCGTCGAGGCAGGAGCTGGAGGCGCGAATACAGGCGCAACCGGACGATTGCGAGGCGCGGTATCAACTGGCGCTGCGCGCCGCCGCCGAGGAGCGGTACCGCGACGCGCTCGAGGGATGGCTGGCGATCGTCAAGCGGGACCGGCGCTTCCGCGATGACGGCGCGCGCAGGATGATGCTCCGGCTCTTCGAACTGATCGGCGCCCGGGCGCCGCTGACCGAGGAGTACCGGGAAAAGCTCGCCCGGGCGATTTTCTGATGAGGCGGTTTATTGCGGGGGCTCGCGTCGCCCCCTCCACCGGAAAAAGCTGGTGGAGCCTCCCCCTCACGCTCGAAGTGCTCGCTGGGTAGATTCCCACGGGCGGCGCGAGCCAGAGGACCCTGCCCTCAGGCGGGGGTGAATGCGGTTTTGTGCACGGAGTGCATGGTGAAAAGTGCCACGGGCTTGCCCGTGGGAATCTACGGGACTCAGGGCAAAGGAGGATGGCATGGCGCAGGTTCGACGGTTTGCGATTGGTCTGGCGTTGGGGGTGGGGCTGGTTGTGGCGTTGCACCTGCCTGCGCTGGCGCAGCAAGCCAACCGGCTCGACGTAACCATCCGCAATTACACCTATCTCTTCAAGGGTGGGGTCCTCAATCCGGATCAGCCGGTGGTGATTGTGATCGAAAATGCCGACAAAGTGACCCACGGCTTCATGTCGCCGCTGCTCGGTCTGCAGGATGTGGAGGTCGAAACGAGAGGGGTCACCACCTACGGGAGGGGAATCAAAGGGGTGCACATCGACCCGGGAACGTCGGTCACGATCCGGTTTACCCCGAACAAGCCGGGCCGATTCACGTTTCAATGCGACATCCACCCCAACATGAAGGGCGAAGTCCTGCTGTTGTCGATCGGCGAGGTGTGAGACCGCCGGTTGTCGGCAGGCGGCCGATCCCCCGTCACGCTCGCTGATGGGCCGGACGACAGGCAAGCCCAAGGGCGAAATCGTTCCGCAAGGCGCGACCGCCACGCCGCGACAACGGATCATCGACGAGCTGGAGCGGGGCGCGATGACCGCGCGCGACCTGTCTCAGGCGCTGGGGCTGCCGGAAAAAGAGGTCGCCGGCCATCTCGAGCACGTCGCAAAGAGCCTCAAACCGCCCCGCCGGCTGGTCATGACACCGGCCTCCTGCCACCACTGCGGCTTTGCCTTTCCAGGCCGTCACCGGCTGTCGACGCCGGGCCGTTGTCCCCGGTGCCGTCATGAGGGGATCAGCCCGCCGCTGTTCCGGATTGAAGGCGGTGGATAGCTGATAGTGGATTTCGAAGAGAAGAGCTTGGGGGTCGGGATGAATGAGGGGAGGGATTTTGGGGTAGGAATGAACATGAATCAACCTTCTCCCTTACCCCCTTATCCTTGATCCCTGATTCATTCTTGCACAGGCCCCCACATTGAATAATCAGCGCAGCGCCGCCCACTCCTCCGGTCCGAAGTCGTCCACGCGCAAGGCCTCCCGCCTCCGTTCTTCCGCCTCCCGGACCGATTTGGCCTCGATCTCGCTGATCACGCCCCTCCGCACCGCCTCATCCAGCAACGCGGAGCCCTCCAGGGCCGGAAGCCGGCGTTCGTGGAGCGCTGCTCTTAGCGTTTTCTCCACCGGTTCGGCCGCCATTACCGCGGTCAGCGCCGACTCCAACCGTCCCAGCCGGTCGGTGGGATCGTTCGGCAGATAAATGCCGGCGGACAGACGATCCCGGACGGGGCCGGTCTCCATCAGCAGCGCGGCCACCCGCTCGACGACCCGATCCTCCGGAGGCCGGAAGGGACGGCCGAGCGGAAAGATCAGCCGTCGCAACAGCCAGGCCGCCGTCCGGCTGGGGAGATTGATCATCAGCTCGTCCAGCCGCTGCTGGATAAGATGCAGGCTGTACCAGCAGCCCCAATGCACCAGCGGCAAATCGTCAGCCGGACGCGCCTGGTCGGCGAACCGTTTCACTGTGGCCGAAGCCAGATAGAGATAGCTCAAGACGTCGCCCAGACGGGCTGAAAGCGCCTCGCGCCGTTTGAGCGAGCCGCCCAGCGTGACCATCGCGACATCGGAGGCAAGTGCGAGCGCCGTGCTCGCCCGGGTCAGCTGCTGACAGTAGCGGCGCAGGGGCTGATCCGGCGGCGCCGGCGAGAAGCGCGCGCCGGTCAGCCCGTACCAGAGGGCACGGGCCGCGTTGCTCAATCCGAATGAGACGTGGGCGAAGAAGGCCCGGTCGAACGCGGACGCCGCGCGCGCGGGATCGTCCATTCCGGCCGCTTCGATTTCCTTGAGCAAATAGGGGTGGCACCGGATCGCCCCCTGGCCGAAGATGATCAAATTGCGTGTGAGGATGTTGGCCCCCTCGACCGTGATGCTGATCGGCACTGCCTCGTAGACGCGGGCCAGGTAGTTGCGCGGCCCCATGATGATGCCCCGTCCGCCGTGCACGTCCATCGCATCGTCCACGGCCCGGCGCATCAGTTCGGTCAGGTGGTATTTCACGATGGCGGAGATGACCGACGGCTTCTCCCCCCGATCGAGGGCGCCGACCGTCATGACGCGGGCGGCGTCCATCAAATAGGCGAGGCCGCCGATTCGCGCGAGCGCTTCCTGAATGCCCTCGAACCGGCCGATCGGAACCTTGAATTGCTTGCGCACGCGCGCGTAGGCGCCGGTCGCGCGGCTTGCCACCTTCCCCGCGCCGGCCGCGAGTGCGGGCAGCGAGATCGACCGGCCCGCGGCCAGACATTCGACCAGCATCCGCCAGCCCTGGCCGGCCCGCGCGGGGCCGCCCACGATCCAGTCGACGGGGATGAACACGTCCCGGCCGCTCGTAGGGCCGTTTTGAAAATAATTGTGCAGCGGCGCGTGGCGCCGGCCGATCTCAACGCCGGGCGTGCTGGTCGGTATCAACGCCACCGTAATGCCGATCTCTTCCCGGTCGCCGAGCAGATGGTCCGGATCCAGGAGCTTGAAGGCGAGGCCCAGGACCGTCGCGACAGGGCTGAGCGTGATGTACCGCTTGCTCCAGTTCAACCGGATGCCCAGGACGTTCCGCCGCCCGTCGAACTCGCCCCGGCAGACGACGCCCGTGTCGGTCATGGAGGCGGCGTCGCTGCCCGCATCCAGGCTGGTCAGCGCAAAGCAGGGCACTTCCTCCCCCCGGGCGAGCCGGGGCAAATAATGTCGCTTCTGTTCCTCCGTGCCGTAGTGCAGGAGCAGCTCGGCTGGCCCCAGCGAATTGGGCACCATGACCGTCACCGCCCCGGTGATGCTCCGGCTGGCGATCTTCATCACGACGCTCGAATGGGCGAGCGCCGAAAATTCCAGCCCGCCGTAGTGTCTCGGGATGATCATGCCGAAAAAGCCCTTCTCCTTCATGAAGCGCCAGACCTCCGGCGGCAGGTCACGCCAGACCTCGTTGATCCGCCAGTCGTCAAGCAGCCGGCAGAGCTCCTCCACCGGGCCGTCGAGAAAGGCCTGCTCCTCGGCCGAGAACGACGGCGCCGGCGTGGCGAACAACGCGCGCCAATCGGGTCGTCCGCTGAACAGCTGGCCGTCCCACCAGACGGTGCCGGCGTTGAGCGCCTCCCGCTCCGTGTCGGACATCGGCGGCATCAGTCTCCGGAACAGGCGGAGCAGGGGACCGCTGATCAGAAGACGTCGCAGGGGAGGGAAATTGAACGGAAGGGTGACGAGGAGATAGACGGCCCAGAGCGCCAGATGGGAGGGATCCGCCCCGCGGGCCGCCGGACAGACGGCCAGCGGAACGGCCAGCGCGACCGTCCAGATGATCGCCGGCGCGCGCACCGTCGCCAGCCACCAGAGGGCCAGCAGCCACAGTATGATCCCGGCGACGAGCATGGGCCACCCTCCGCAGTGGATGCCGATCAGTATAACTGTAGCAGATTTTCCATCTCCCTGCACACGATTCGAGTCGATTGACAGGACTTCAAGGTCTGTTACCATTTCACAGGACTTCCGGCATTGGAATCCGGCATTGGTGGCGCATCCGTGCCTTGCGGCTGTGCGTGAGGGGCTGATGGACAAAAGAAAATACGTCAGATTTTCCAGACGGTTGTTCGTCCGGTTCGGCTCTCCGGTGCCGCGTTACATCGGCTACACCGAAGATCTGTCGAGAGAGGGGTTGTTCATCAAATCCAATGTGGTGTTTCAGTCCGGCACGCCGTTGGTGATCGAGCTGAAACTCTCCGACTCCAACACTGTGAATCTGCTGGGAATCGTGAAATGGGCCAAGGCGGTCTCTCCCTCCCTGTTCCGTCAGGCGAGGAAAGCCGGCATCGCCATCAGCCTGAACCAAGTTCCCGACTCCTATGCCGCCTTCATCAACTCGCTGGAGATGGCCGCAAGGCGGGGATCGGTAAAAACCCCGGCGGCGCCGGTTAACGGCGCGGAGCCGGGCGCGCCGTCGACGGACACGGATCGGGGGCGTGGTGCAGAGACGATCGGGCAGGCTTCTGAGGAGTCGACGAGTCAGGATCATTATCAGGTCCTGCGTGTGGCACGGACGGCTACGCCGCGTGAGATCAAACGGGCCTACTATGCAGTGGCCAAACTGTACCATCCTGACCGTCATCATCACCTCTCGGATCCGGCGGCCGCGGAGCGGGTCAAGTCGCTCTTCTGCCGGATCAATGAAGCCTACCGGGTGCTCTCATCCGATGATCACCGACGCGAGTATGACCTTGAATTGTCGGTCCGCAAACTCGGCCTCGCGAAGAAGGAGCAGGCGGGCCGCAACGGCGTCGAACGGGAAGCGCAGCTCGGCCGGCAGGCGCTCAAGGCAGGGCAGATGACGACGGCGGTCTATTACCTTGAGCGGGCGGTGGAGATGAGACCCGAGAAAAGCGTCTTCCACGATCTGCTGGCGCAGGCGCTGTCACGCCTGCCCCAGCGAAAACGGGACGCCGAGCGGCATTTTAAAAAAGCGATCGAGCTCGAACCGGCCCGGACCGAGTATTACTGCCACCTTGGACAGTTCTACAGAGAGGAAGGATTTCCCGAGCGGGCGCTGGAACAGTTCGAAGCGGCGCGAATCTGGGACCCGGACGACCCGGACATCCTGTGTGCCGTCAACAGCCTCAAGAGCAAATAGGCCCGGATGGAGGGGGACGACCTAACTCCCCCCCACCACCTCCGACCGGCATAGGGCACAGAGCGTGAGTATGCCGCCTCCGGTCTGAACCGGGTGGGTCGGTTCGTCATCGATCCCGCAATGCTCGCAGGGATGATACTGCTGCTCCTGTGTTCCCTCTCGGTCCGGCGCGTCGTACGGCGACATGGCCAAATCGTAGCACGGCGGGTTTCCATTGATCAACGGCCGGAGCGGCGGTTGATCTTTACCGACCACAGACATATACTGCGCTCGGGTCGCCGGTCGTCCGGGGCCGGATCGCCCGCGGTGCGCGCTCCCTGAGGGGGGGATCATCATGATCGTCGAGATGTTCCTGGCCAGTTCCATCGCGCTGCAGTGCCTCGCCTCCTATTTCGCCATCCGGATCGCGTATCGGTCGGGCTGGCGGACGGCTTGGCTCCTCATCGCCGGGGCGATCGTGTTGTTGGCGGTCCGCAACGGCGTCCTGCTGATGGGCATCTCTGCCGAGTCCCTTCCCGATCCATCGGATGTCGTCTCGGAGTGGCTCGCGATGATCATCTCCATCCTGCTGGTGGCGGGACTGGCCCCTATGGGGCGCAGGGGTGGTTCGACGATCGACGCGGGACGACAGGCGGAGCCGGCGCCGCGAGACAGCGATCGCCACGGCAACGCCCTCTTCGATCAATCCGCCGTCGGGGTGGCGCAGCTCGACAGCCGGACGGGACGGTTCGTCAGGGTCAACCGGTTCTACAGCGACATGGTGGGCTACACGTGCGACGAGCTGCTCCAGAAGGATTTCCAGTCGATCACCCACCCCGACGATCTTCAGGCTGATCTGGACAACATGGCGCGGCTCCGCGCCGGAGAGCTCGGCACCTTTCAGATGGAGAAACGGTACATCCGGAAGGACGGCGCCGTGATCTGGGCGCGCCTCACCGTCCTGCCGCTCTGGACCAAGCCGGCCGAACCCGATTTCCACCTGGCCGTGGTCGAGGACATCACCGATCGCAAACGGGCCGAGGACCGGCTCAGAACGAGCGAATGGCTGCTGACCGAAGCCCAGCGGGTGGCGCACATCGGCAACTGGAACTGGGAGATTTCATCGAACACCATCACGTGGTCGGATGAAATGTACCGGATGTTCGGCCTGACGCCGCAACAGGGGCCCATCACGTATGAAACCTTTCTCAGCCGCATCCATCCGGAGGACCGGGATGAGGTCAACCGCGTCACACATGCGGCGTTGCAGGATTGCCGGCCGTTTGATCACGACCGCCGGGTGGTCTGGCCGGACGGCACCGTCCGCGTCTACCACTCGCGCGGCGCGGTTGAGGTCGACGCGGGAGGGAAGCCCGCCCGGATGTACGGCACGGCGCAGGACGTCACCGACCGCAAGCGGGCCGAGGGTGCGCTTCGGGAAAGCGAGGCGCGCTACCGCAACGTGGTGGAGCTGTCGCCCGAGGCGATTTACATCAATCAGAACGGCCGCATCGTCTTTGCCAACTCCGCCTGCGTGACATTGCTGGGGGCGGACACGGTCGAACAATTGATCGGTCAATCTCCGTTCGACTACCTTCACCCCGATCATCACCAGGAGGTGCGCGAGCTGATCCGCGGGCTGCTGGAACAGGGGGGGCAGATGCCGTTGACCGAACGGAGATGGGTCCGAATGGACGGGTCCACGGTCCACGTGGAGGAGACCGCCTCCGTGCTGCCGTTTGCGGGCGGCGCGGCCATCCAGGTGTTTGCCCGGGACATCACCGCGCGCATACGTATTGAAGAGCGATTGAAGTTCATGCAATTCTCGGTCACCCGGGCCAGCGACGCCGTCTTCTGGCTGACATCGGACGCGCGCATCGTTGACGTGAACGATTCGGCGTGCCGCATCCTCGGCTACACCAAGGACGAACTGCTCGCCATGACCGTCTTTGACATCGATCCCGACTTTACCCGTCAGGACTGGCCGGCGGCATGGAACGAGCTCAAACGACTCGGCTCGCTCACCCTGGAGACCCGTCATCGTGCCAGATCGGGACGGATCTTCCCGGTCGAAATCAATGCGAATTATCTGGAATACGGCGGGTCTGAGTACAACTGCGCCTTTGCGCGGGACATCACCGACCGCAAGCGGGCGGAGGAGGCGGCGCGGGAGGCGGGCCGTCTGAATCAACAGATCATCGCCAACGCCCGCGAAGGCATCATCGTCTACACCCGTGAGGGTCGCTACGCGGTCTGGAATCCGTACATGGAGGAGCTGACCGGCCTGAAGGCCGACCGGGTGCTCGGAAAGCGGCCGACCGATCTGCCGGCCCTGTACGAGGTCGAGCACGCGAGACTGGTCATGGAACCGGAGACCATGGAGCGCATCGAGGCCGCGGTTGCGCGAGCCATGGCCGGTGAAATCGTCCCGTCCCTGGAAGTGCCGATTGTATTCAGGCGGTCGGGCGAGACGGGCTGGACGTCGGTCCGGTACGGCCCGTTTCGTGACGCGGAGGGCCGGATCATCGGCGTGCTCGCCACCGTCTGGGAAATGACCGAACGCAAGCGCACGGAGGCGGCGTTGCGGGAGCACGCCGAACGGATGCAGATGCTGTCCCGGCAGCTCGTGGAGGCGCAGGAAGCGGAGGGGCGCCGGATCGGACGGGAGCTGCACGATGAACTGGGACAAATCCTGACGAGCCTGAAGATTTATCTGCAGACGCTGCCGGAACGATCCGATCCCGCGTCGTTCGGCAAGCTGCAGGCGGACAGTCTTGCCTTGATCGATCAGGCGCTCGACCGGGTCCGCAATCTGTCATCAGATCTGCGCCCGACAGTCCTGGATGACCTGGGGCTGGCGGCGGCGCTGCGCTGGATGCTCGACCGGCGGGCCCGCGAAGCCGGATTCACAACGCAGTGCGTCGCCCGCGGCATGGACGAGCGGTTGCCGCCGGAGATCGAAAGCACCGCCTTTCGGATCGCCCAGGAGGCCCTGACCAATGTGATCAAGCACGCCAACGCCCGGAGCGTCCGGGTGGAGCTTTCCCGGCGGAAGAATGTCATGACGCTGCTGATCGTGGATGACGGCATCGGCTTCGATCCCGAGGCGGCGCGCGCCGAAGCGTTGCGGGGGAAAAGCCTCGGATTGGTCGGGATGGAGGAACGAGCCTCGCTGGTGAATGGGCGGATCGCCCTGCGGACGGCGCCCGGCAAGGGGACGGAGCTGATGCTCGAGATTCCGTTGCCGGAGGCCGGACTTCCGCCCTCGGGCCGGGAACGGTCACGGTCGTCATGAGTCCCATCCGCATCCTGGTGGCGGATGATCACGAACTGGTCCGTGCCGGCTTCCGATCCCTGCTGCAGGCGCTCGACGGCGTGGAGGTGGTGGCCGAGGCGGACGATGGGTTGCGCGCGGTCGAGTTGGTGCGGACGCACCGGCCGAATCTCGTTCTGATGGACATCGCGATGCGGGGATTGAACGGACTGGAAGCGACGTCGCGCATCGTCAAGGAGTTCCCGCAGGTGCGCGTCATCATCCTGTCGATGCACAAAGCGGAAGAGTACGTGCTCCAGGCGCTGCGCAACGGGGCGTCGGGCTACCTGTTGAAGAACGCGACCCCCGCCGAACTTGAGCTGGCCGTTCGAACCGTTAGCCGCGGCGACACCTACCTGACACCAGCCATCTCGCGCCAAGTGATCGAAGGGTACGTGCAGCGTCTCGCCCCTGGCGAAACGTCGGCGGATCTTTTGACGCCGCGCCAGCGTGAAATTCTTCAATTGATCGCCGAGGGGCTGACCACCAAGTCAATCGCCGACCGGCTGCACGTGAGCGTCAAAACGGTCGAGACCCACCGCGGTCACCTCATGAAGCGGTTGAATATCCACGACGTGCCGGGTCTGGTCAGGTACGCCATCCGCATCGGCCTGATTCAGGCCCAGTAACACCGGTACAGAGCGTTTTGTCGACAGGCATCTTCCGCCCGCTCAGGTAATTTCACCGTCTATTTCAGGCTTTCCCCGATGGTCAACGGCACGATTTTTCTGTAAGCTCTCATCAGTATGATACCCGTCGTCTCATTGGGCAACGACCGACGGACCCGTACGAAGCGGCGATTCGAGGAACAAAGACCAGACGTGACATGCCGGCGCCCGTAAAAATCCTGTTGGTGGACGATCATGCGGATTTCATGGAGACGCTTGCGTTTTATCTGGCCAAATTCCCGCACGTCAAAGTCATGTCCAAAGCCGCCTCCGGCGAGGAGGCGCTCCGGCGGGTAAAGGCCAAGCCGCCCGATCTCGTCCTGCTGGATTTGATGATGCCCGGCTTGAACGGGCTGGACACGGTCCGCCAGCTCAAGTCCCTGTCGAAGCCTCCCCGCGTCATTATCCTCACCCTGTTCAATAATGCCGAATACAGCGCCAAGGCCCGCGAAACGGGCGCTGACGGTTTCCTTGGCAAGTCTGAGATCACCACCAAGCTGTTTCCCTTGATCCATACGCTCTTTCCGGAACAGGCCGCTTCCTGACCGGGGAGCGCCGTTGATCGCGGCGGCCGCCGTGCCGCGCCAGGCCGGCGCCATGCGCAGAAGGCCGGACGGTGGAAGCCGTTGATCCGCGATCTTGCCATCCAGGTCTAGAGTGGTCACATCGGTGGATTCTGGTCGGATGCAGTTGACATACGCAACTAAGTTGCATATACTGCCGCCGTGATGAACACGGGCGCCGATCTGCTTCAACGGGTCAAGGCCGGCGGCGGCCGACTGACACGGCTCAGAAAGGCCATGCTCGAGGAGTTGGGGGCGTCGGATGGACTTCTCTCCGCCCGCGACATGACGAAGCGGCTGAAGACGAGGGGAATGGCGCCGCACAAGACCTCCGTCTACCGGGAAATCGACTTCTTCATCCGGCAAGGGTTGATCAGCCGGATCGCGCTGGGGGACCGGGAGGACCGGTATGAACTGGCCCGCACGCCGCATCATCATCACGCCATCTGCGAGGGCTGCGGGCGGATCGAGCATGTCGATCTCGAAGCCCATATCGTCAGGATGGAACGTCAGCTCAGTCGCCGGCGGTTTCAGGTCAGCGCTCATCTGATCGAATTCTTCGGGCGCTGCGGGAACTGCCGATGAAGACGAACCGCCGCTCGCTCCTCGTTCTGGGGCTGTCGGCCTATCTGCTCTGCTTTTCCGCCTTCGCGCTGTACCATGTGTACGCCGAGAATGAGCTCGCCAGTTCGCACGGCTGCCAGATCGGCGAGTGGGTGCAACACGCCCAGATCGTCTTCTTCGCTGTGATCCTCCCTTCCGTCTCTCTGGGTCCGTTGCTCTTCCGTGCACTGGTGGACCAACGCGTCCGCGCCGTTCGTCTGTCTGCCACGGTCTTGCTGCGCGGCCCTCCCTGTATCGTCCTCCCGTAAGTCCGGTCTGACATTATTTTCACATCTTGACGTGACTGCCACGGCGGATTGACATCGCGCCGGGTCGGTGGAGTGTCCCATGCGGATGATCCTGTTCGTTCTGTTGTTGCTTTGCGTCTTCGGCTGGAACGGTCCGGCCGGGGCGGAGGAACAATCGATGCCCGATCGTCACACCCAAGCCAGGGAACAACCGCCGGCGGGAGAACTGCGCGGACTGATTACCGACAGCTTCAGCAAACCGCTCGCCGGCGTGGCGGTGCGGCTGCACACGGCGGAGGGCACGGTGGTGAGTCGGACGACAAGTCAGGACGACGGCCGGTTCACGTTTCAACACATTGCGCCGGGCACCTACGCCCTGATCGCCGAGAAGAAGGGGTACGAATCCGGCACGGCCATCGTGACCTTGACGGCCGAAGCCGGGGCTGAGACGACCTTGACACTGGCGGCCGGCAAAGCGGAGGAGTTGAAAATCATCGCGAAGCGGTTGAATCAAGCCCGCAACGGCTTGTTGCCGGAGACGGGGAGCAGCGTCTATCGGTTTGACCAGCACGATATCACAACCCTGCCCCAGGGCACGCAGACGCCGGTCAATCAGGTGCTGCTGCAGGCGCCGGGGGTGGCGCAGGACTCCTACGGCCAGGTGCACGTGCGCGGCGAGCATGCCAACCTCGAATACCGGCTCAACGGCATCTTTCTGCCGGAAGGGATCACCGGCTTCGGCCAGGCGCTGGATACCCGCTTTTTCGACCACGTCAATCTCCTGACCGGAGCGCTCCCCGCGCAGTACGGCTACTATACCGCCGGCGTGGTGGACATCCACACCAAGGAAGGCTCGTTTGCCAACGGGGGGCGTGTGGACGTCTATGGGGGCAGCTATCACCATATCGAGCCCAGCGCGGAATACGGCGGTTCTGTCGGCGCCTTCAGTTATTATGTGACGGCGTCCTATGTGCAAAACGACTTCGGCGTCGAATCGCCCACGCCGGATCATAACCCGCTCCATGACCAGACACAGCAGGGCAAGGCGTTTGGCTATTTCTCCTATCTATTGAATCCCACCCTGCGGCTGAGCCTCATCGCCGGGGACGTCGAGGGGACGTTTGAGATCCCGAATAATCCGGGGCAACCCCCCGTGTACAACCTTGCCGGCGTTTGCACGGTGCCGTCGCCGCCGGGTCCTTGCAGCGTCACGTCGGCCGGACTGGATGAAAACCAGCGCGAATCCAACCGCTACGGGATTCTGGCGTTGCAGGGGTCGGCGGGATCGCAGATCGACTATCAGCTTGCTTTCTTCAGCCGCTTTTCCAAAGTCGTATTCGTGCCGGATTGGACCGGGGATCTGGTCTTCAACGGCGTGGCGTCGAACGTGGGCCGGATCAGTTTTGCCAATGGATTGCAAGGCGACGGCAGCGACCGGCTGAGCGACGTGCACACGGTCCGCACGGGATTCTTCGTGAGCATGGAACGGGCCACGAGCAACTCGACCTCGTCGGTCTATTCCACTCTCGGCTGCGATCCCACCGCGACAACCTGCCCGACCGAAACTATCGCAGACAACCACGCCACGCGGGCCTGGTTGTATGGCGTCTACCTGCAAGACGAGTGGCGACCGTTCGAGAAAGTGACCGTCAACTACGGCGCGCGCGCGGATCTGATGCAGGCCTATGTCGACGGCAGTCAAGTCAGCCCCCGCGTAGGGGTCGTCTACCAAGCCACCCCGAAGACGAAACTGCACGCCGCCTATGCGCGCTATTTTACGCCCCCTCCCACCGAGCTGGTTGCGCCGTCGGATCTGGCGTTGTTTCAGGATACCAGCAACGCGGCCACCTGTCCGACCAGCGGGCCGTGCAACGCCTCCGTCAAACCCGAACGGTCTCACTATTTTGATCTCGGCGTCATGCATCAACTGACGCCCTCGCTGAGCCTGGGGCTGGACGGCTATTACAAACTCGCGCGGGAGCTGTTGGACGAAGGCTTCTTCGGCCAATCGTTGATTCCCACCGTGTTCAATTACCGGAACGGCGAAGTCTACGGCGTGGAGTTCACCGGCGCCTATACGCGCGGTAATCTGTCCACCTATTTGAACACGGCCTACTCGAAGGCCATGGGCAAAGAGATCGTCTCCAGCCAATACAACTTTGAGCAGGACGAGCTGGACTATATCGCCACCCACTACGTGCACCTGGATCACGATCAAACCGTCACCGCGTCGAGCGGGGCGGCCTATCGCTGGGGGGCGACGACGTACAGCGTCGATGCCCTGTACGGCAGCGGCCTGCGCCGCGGCTTCGCCAACACCCGCACGCTGCCCTACAATCTTCAGTTCAATCTTGGCGTGACCCATCGGGTCACCATCCCCCACGTGGGTGAGCTGGAAGGGCGGCTCACTGTCCTGAATTTGTTCGACAAGGTCAATGAGCTCCGCGACGGAACCGGCATCGGCGTGGGCGCGCCGCAATACGCCACGCGGCGGGCTATCTATGGAGGCGTCAATCTGGCGTTTTAACCGCCGGAGCGGTGACGTACCGATGACATCCGTTCAACCGGTGAGCGCGTGGAGCGGCATGACGCCGAGTCACCTCGATGCTCGCGCGCTGCTGACCTCGCTCCTGTTGCATGCGGCTATCGGGACAGTGCTGGTCATCATTTCCTCCGGAATTGTGCTGCCTCCGGCGGCAGAGCCGCCGTCGCTGACGGTGACGCTGCTTGCTCCTGAACAGCCGCCTGCTCCTGCCGTGCCCGTCCAGCCCTCACCGGTCAAGCCGTCACCGGCAAACACGTCGCCGGTGCACCCTCACGAAGCGCCGCCGGAGCTTCACCCGATGGAGCCGGCGACACCGGCCCCGCCGGCGATGCCGCAACCGGAGAGGCACGAGCCAGAAGCGCAGCCAGTTGCGCCCGAGGTGCCTTCTTCGGCTTTGGTGCCCACGATGCCCTCACCGAATCCACTACCCGGAGCGGTTCAGGGGGCCCGGGCCATTTATCAACCGACGCCGGTCATTCCGGAAGATCTCCGTGCGGAAGCGTTGACTGCCTCCGCCGTGGCGCGCTTTCATGTCGGCGCTGACGGCACCGCCACCGTGGAGTTGGTGACGCCCACCCGCAACCCCACATTGAATCGAGTATTGATCGAAACCCTGTCCCGGTGGCGCTTTTTCCCGGCTCTCAGGGACGGCCGTCCCGTCGCCTCCACGCAGGACCTCCCGATTTCCGTGGAGGTGAAGTAGGCCGACGCGCCATCCTTCGACGAACGTAAGCGGGAGAATTCCAATGTAGGGGCTCGCGTCGCCCCCGCCCGTGGAGCCTCCTCCTCTCGCTCACGGTGCTCGCTGGATAGCCGCCCCCGGGCGGCGCGAGGCAGGGAACCCCGCCTTGAGGCGGGGGTGAATACAGCTGCCGCGCACGAAGTGCGCATCCAGTCAAGCACCCCGGGCTCACCCGGGGGCATCTATTTGACTTCCCGCCGTGATCGGATTATATAGAGGATGCAATGAAGCGCAACGTCGGCGGAATCGACCGGGCATTCCGGATCGGCATCGGCTTTCCCGCCCTGTCCGTGGTGGTGGCAACCGACGACTGCTGCTCAAGATCGTCTTCGGCGTGGTGGCGGCGGGCGGCATCATCACCTGGGCGCTGGGTTACTGCCCGATCAACGACGCGCTCGACCGGAGCACGGTGAGAAGGGGGGAGTGATCACGCTTGACCTCTGTGATCGTCATCCCGCCCCCTCGCTCCTTGCGCCTCCTCCTTCCGTCCGTTACCGAACCACCGGCCCCTTCCACTGCTTCATCCCGCCTGCCAGATTGAAGACGGTAGGAAATCCCTTGTTGACCAGCACATGGCCGAGCTTGTCACCCATCGGGCCGCTGTGGCAAACGAAGACGATCCGGTCCTTCGGCGAGAGTTCTTTCAACATCCGGGGCCTGGCGTCGTCGTAGGGGATATTGATCGCCCCTGTGATGTGGCCCTGGGCGAAGAGCTCCGGTTCCCGCACGTCGACGATGACCAGCGGCCGGCCGTCGGCCTGCATCGCCTCGAGCTGAGCGCCGTTGATCGTGGCGAGACGGGCGGCCTCCGCGGAGGAGGCAAATGCCGCCAATCCCAACCAGAGACATACTGCAATCCAGAATCGGGATGGTGTCATGTGAGGCTCCAGGTTGTGTGTAAAGAAAGTCTACCGCCTTCAATCGTCAAGGCGCAAGATGGGAGGGTCGACAGCGGTTCGGTTCCACCCGCGAAGGCGAGGCAATGGTGAAGGGGATGGTGCGGGGCATCACACCAGTCGGCGACCGAGATCCCGCCGAGAATCCAGCCGAAGCGGACGGAAGAATCTGGTTCGGATTTGAAAAATTTGGACTATAATAGAACTCCGTCCGCGCGGCTGCGGTTGCGGTCCGGGCGGCAAGGAGGCAAGGAAGGTCTGCGTCGTCCTTCACTGGATGCGATGAAACGGCCACTCCTCATAGGCGTGCACATCTCGGTGCTGTTGTTGTTCGTCCTGTCGGGGTGTGCTCCAAAGGTGTGGTATAAACCTCACGCGACCGTCAGCGATCTGGACAAGGACGAGTACGAGTGTCTGCAACAAGCGCAACGTGAATCCGGCGAGCCGGCGGTCCATTACCACGGCGGGTTTGCCAAGGAACGGGTGATCACCAACTGGGATGTGTTTCAGTCCTGCATGACGGCGAAAGGCTGGAGCTTGCACGATCGTGACGCGCTGCAGGATCTCTTTGCGCAAAGCACAGAGGAATTCCAACAGGCGCAGTCGGTGTTGCCGGCGGCCCTCAAGGCGTTCGACGACAAGAAACGCGTGCTCTGCTCGCAACCGGAGTTTGCGGCGTTGTTTGCAAAAACCCCATGTCAGGTCAAGGAGATCACGTTTCAATTGATGGCGGATGGCTCCTCGATTACGCAAGACCAGAGACCACTGCTGATCCGCTATCGGACGGAGATGGAAGCCCTGTACAAAGCGCTCGCGAATGAGCTGCGTGCGCATGGGACCGACATTGACGCACAATATGCGAACTATATCGTCTCACTGCAAGGAGATGTCGACAACGTTTATCTGGATTTATTGAACGGAAAGATCACCTGGGGTGAATTCAACCAACGGCGCAAGGAACTTGCCGCGAAACTGGAGGTTGGTCGGGAGAACCTGTATCATCCCACACCGTAGATCCCTCCGGACCTCGGCTGCGATGGGCTGAGCGGCATCAGACATCAGGCGGCCCGTGTCCCCGGCGGGTCATCCCGCCGGCGGCGCCGCAACCGCCACCAACTCCTTCGGCTCGCCCATGAGATATCCCTGAACCAGATAGGCGCCCGCTTCCTTGACGAACTGCAGCTCCTTCTCCGTTTCGATGCCTTCGGCGATGATGCCTTCCCTGGTGTAGTTCTTAAAGGCCAGAATGAGCTCCGTCAGGAATTTTCTAAACTGCTCGGATGCCACCGCATGGACAATCGCCGACCGGTCCAGCTTCAGGTAGTCGGGCAGGAGCTTGGCCACAAACGCCAGTGAAATGAAGCCCGCGCCGAAATCGTCGATGGCGAACTTGAATCCCCACGCGCGCCATTTCTTGGTCGTCTCCAGGAGCCGCTCCACGTCGTGCAGTGCCTCCGCCTCGGAGATCTCCAGGATGACCTCCACCCCGTCGGTGGACGGGGCGGTCTCTATGGCATGAAGCACGTCGAAATCGACGTTGATGAAGACCGTCTTCAAACCGAGCGCTTTCGCCTTGCGAAGCTGCAGATCGAAGCAAAGGTTTTTCAGTTCCTTCAATTGTCCGACGGCCTGATAGCGCTTGAACAATTCAAGGATGGGATACTTGCCCTGCGGATCCCGGCTCAAGGCTTCGTAGGCCAGAATGGTGCCGGATCCCGTTTCGAAGATGGGTTGAAAGGCGATCTTGACCGCGTGGTCATCCAGCCGGTATTCCTCGTCGCCGATATGGACCTTGTCGCCCCCTTTTTTGGAGATGTAGAGCGCCCGGTCGGCCATTTTGATAAGCTCATCGGCGTCCCGTCCGTGCTCGGGATACAAGGCCACGCCGATGCTGACGTCGATGGGGAGCGCGAAGTCCTCGCCGACCTTCTGGACCCGTTTTCTGATCCGGTCCGCGGCAATCAGGACGCCCTCGCGGGTGGCATTGGAAATCACCACGACCATTTCGTCCCCGCCCCACCGGCAGGCTAGGTCGATGCCGCGGGTGGCCTCCTGGATCGCTTCCGAGACCTTTTTCAGGATTTGATCTCCTGTCTGGTGGCCGCGGTTGTCGTTCACCCATTTGAAGCGGTCAATGTCGCAGAGCAGCACCGACAGGCAGTGATGGCTTCTGTCGACCCGTTGGATCTCCTCCTTGATCCGTTCTTCGAAATAGTACCGGTTGTAGAGGCCGGTCAGGGAGTCACGAATGGCATGGATTTGAACGATGTTCTTCACCCGTTGAAAGGTGAAGCGGGTGTGAATGATGTAGGCGCTGAACAGGCCGGTCAGGATGGTGAGGCCGGCCAGGGCCTTGTACACCGTCGATTCCAGGCCCTCGAGGTCTTCATAGGTCTGGCTGACAATGACGAAGTAGGTGGCGATGATGATGCCGGTGTAGAGTACCAGCAGTCCGAGCGTCAAAAACCAGAGGTGCCACTCCTTTCGCTCGATTTCTCTTAATTCATCGGTGCTTGTGCTTTCCATCGCGTCGGCTCCCCGGAAACTGACGATATTGCAAGGATACCAACGATTTGGGTGGCGTCAAGGCACGGGCGGGGCAGAAAAGACGGCTTGTAAGCCCAATAGGCTTCGTGGACAGAAAATTTACAAATGAAAATCAAGGGCCGGGAGATTTCCCGGCGACTGGAACTAAATCTGTTTCCGGCGCGTCTGTCTGCCTCGTGAAGAATCGGTGTGAGGCACTGTTTAACAACTTCGTCTACTCTCCAAGGCACACTCATTGATTTTTTCGAAGGATTTGACCTATTCTTGTTCGGGCTTTCAACACGATGAAGAAACACAATGATCAGAATGAACTGGAGCCACGCGTATATTTTTAGTCGATCAAAGGTGGTCTTGAATGGGGAAAACCCGCCTGACCCCGAGGCTTCTTGCATGATGGCGGCTTCAGTGCCCAGCTTGGGAGTGGGACTGATTCGCGCGTCCCGGCACGGGACAGTAGAATGATCGCTCCGTCGGCAACCACGCCAAGGACCGATCTGCGCGATTCCCTGGCCGCCGAACGCACCTTTCTCGCCTGGATTCGCACCAGCCTGGCCATGATGGGATTCGGCTTCGTCGTGGCGCGATTCGGCCTGTTCCTGGAGCAAATCCAGTTCCTCCAACACGCTCCCTCGGTTGCGCCTTATGGGTGGTCTCTCTGGTTCGGCACAGCGCTCATCGTGCTGGGAGTGCTGGTGAACGTGTTCTCCGCCTGGCACCATTTTCGTCTTGTCCGGGAGCTGAACCGGGGAGGGCCAGCACCCGCCCGTCCATCGGCGTCGGCCATTCTTGTCGCGCTGCTGCTGGCTCTGGTCGGACTGGCCATGGCAATTTATCTGGTGTCCGCGCCCGGTTCCTGGCATCCATAGATCCGCCACCTTGTTGCCGGTTATGGCCGCGGCCATCGGCAGGCTTGATCAAAAATGCCCGGAGGACCACCGATCATGGAGTCAGCCTGGTGTGCGGGATAAATCCTTCAAGCTTCACTTCTGGCACCGAATTCAAATACCTGTCTCTATCACACACAGGGCCCGCTTATTGATTTATTCGGGAAATTTGACCTATTCTTTGGAGGGGTCAAAACAACATGTTCTGACATGCCCGATGAATCGTTGTCATCATGGCATGCACTTCCTGTAACCGTGCCGGAGACGGGCTGTTCCCGCTCTATATCTCTTGAGGGCGCGGTTGACGGATGTTCAATAGTGAGGCGCAAATATTGTGTGCGAATGAAGTGTGACGGGCAATTGGGACTCTCGTCAGCTCGACATAATCTCCGCCTCGGCCATAGGAGCAACCCATGTTTGGTGTGGTAAGAATCTTTTGGGCAGTCTGTGTGATGGTCTCCCACCTTTGTTATCCCAATTTAATTGGCAATTATGCCGTGTATGGGTTCTATGTCCTGAGCGGGTATCTGATGACGTTAATCATGCATCAGACGTATGGATTTCACACGCGAGGCCGAATCAAATTTGCCATGAACCGGGCCCTGAGATTATATCCCATGTATTGGGCGGCGGCTGTGTTGACGCTCATCCTGATTCATCTGATCGACCCGGCATCGGTCGTCAAGTTCAATCCGGACATGTATGCTCCTGCGGATGTGAAAAGTGTGTTTGAGAACGCCCTGTTCATTTTTCCGTCATGGCTGTCTAATACCGTCAAACCCAGGCTCGTTCCGCAGGCCTGGTCATTGACGGTCGAGATGTGCTTCTATGTGTTGATCTGTATCGGCGTCTCGAGAACCTTCGTCAGGACCATGGTGTGGTTTGTGCTCTCACTCTTCTATGTCGGTCTCACCTATTATGTTCACGCACCCGTCGACTATCGGTACTATCCGATTGCTGCCGCGTCATTGCCTTTTTCAATCGGGGGGCTGCTGTATTTCTTCTCAAACAACGCCGATATCCGGTCTCTGTACATGAGGACGAAGCTCTCCACGAACCTGCTCCTGGCGGTCATGATCATAAATGTAATTGTCTGGATATCGTTGTATCAAGGCTCCATGGCACACATGCATGTTGTGTCGAAGTTGTGGCGGTACGGTCAGCTGGGGTTCTATATCAATCTCCTCCTGTGCTCCGGATTGATCTTCAGCATCATCATGGGGGGCAGGGTGGCATTTATCGGAGCGCGCATCGACCGATTCATCGGAGACCTGTCTTATCCGATCTATCTGATGCATTGGGGCGTGGGGTTGTTGGTTTCGTTCCTTGTGTTTGGTGCTCCTTTGAGAGGGGGTTCGCCTCAGGGAATATTGAGCCTGATCATCTCCATGGTCGTGATCACCATCCTATCGACTGCGTTGATCTATCTGTTGGACCGGCCGATCCAGACAGTTCGCGATAAAGTGAAATCACACATGGAAGAGTAAAGGGTGTATGAAATGGAGGCGTGTTGAGTCGTTTGTCGCGTTGCTGATCACTTCATGGGTCAAAATCCCATGATTTGACTTAAACCCGACCTGAATTCATTATGCAACTGTCTGAATGTCCGGGCTCGGGTCGCTAATTCATGATCCTGTCTGCGATCATCAGGTCACTGAAAATAAAGGTGGTAATAGATCGGCATCGTGCCGGCAAGAAACTCATCATCCCCAAGATCCGGCTTCTTTTCATTGGCTGAATCAATATCGTGAGTATTCCGACTGAACGAATGTTGATGATTTACTGTATGCCGATTTCAAGCGAGCGGATCTGGCCTGTTGAGATCGCCAGGAAGTCATACCGTTCTTTGGTCCCGATAATCTCCGCATTCCGGACATTCAAGAAATGAGGGGTGCGATTTAATAACTCCGCCCGGTCTTCGGCCACCATGTCGGTCGCCACGTAAATGTCGCCTTCAATGTGATGGCCCCGTGTCCTGATTTTGACCCTTATAAAGTCGCCCGTGTGCCCTCCATGAGATGTCCACTTAGGTTCCTCAATGACTTGGACATAGACGATCAGCGATTTATTCACAACTAAACTGATATCCTTGGCGACTGGATCAATCGAGTCAACCTCTGAAAGCGTCATAAACTGCTTTGCATCATTGAGGACGTCTGACACGCGCAGCGTGGGAGCATAGACCGATACGTAACCGACATAACGAGATCCTGATAAATTCACACGAACCTTCACTTTCTTATTCGTCATCGATTCATCCCGCAGTTGCATTTCGATGTCCCTCGTATTTACGCCATGGCGGGACTGATTCAAATCCTTAAAGCGATGACAACTCGAGCGCCCGCCGTATCTAGATTTTGTATGTGGATGACGCCCCCATGCCGCTCAATAATGTTCCGGGTAACGGTTAATCCCATACCGATCCCCTTCCCGGGCGGCCGTCCGGTGAAGAACGGATCATAAATGCTGGGGAGATAATTTTCGGGAATGCCCGATCCTGTGTCCTCGATCTCAACCAAGACCAGTGAATCTCCGGCGGCAAAACGCTTCGTGGCATCAGACCCCAGAGCGTGCAATGTCCGATCCGCCGGCACAACGGACGTTGTGACGGTCAGCGTTCCGCCATTGGTCATCGCCTGAATTGCGTTGAGGAAGAGATTGACCAGCGCCTGTTCGATTTTCCTCCGGTCGAGTTTCAGCTGCGGGAGTGAGAGGTCCATCGATGTCTTAACCGCGATATGATATTTGTCCAGCTCATATTTCAACAGCACAAGGGCTTGCTCTATGATTGGATTGAAATCCTGAGCGGTAAAGGTCACCGCCTGGGAGACAGAATAATCCATCAGTGCGATAATCACGGAATCAGCTTTCTTGACGGCCTTGCTCATATCCTGCAAGACATCACGAATTGTGACATTGTCTGTGGCCAATTGACTGGTCAGATATTGGGTGCCGAGGAGAATCGTTGCCAGAGGATTTTTGACCTCGTGCGCGACGCCGGCGGCCAGCCGCCCGACGGATTCCAGCTTTGCGGCCTGGATTAACTGCCGCTGAGCGGCTTTCAACTCATCGTGTGACTGCCTGAGCTGCTGCAGCACGTACAGCAATTTTGACTCGCGGTTCACCAGCTTCTCGTTGGCTTGCACCAAACGCGCCTCGGCTTGCTCCCGATCTGATATTTCAGTTTCGAGTTGCTTGTTCAATGCCAGAAGTTCCGACGATTGCGCCTTGACCTCTTCGAGGAGTGTTTGTATCTGGGTCTTTTCCTGCATGGTGACAAAGAGCTGGCCCTTGATGGTCCGAAGACGATTGCTGCTTTGCAGAACGTAGGCGCAGAATAAGGACGAGATGAGCGGGAGGCCCAGGAGATAGGTCATCGACTCCAGGCTGAAATAATCGGGGGATTCGATCAATTCGGCGGCGTGTTTGACAAACATCGTGATGGTGAAGGCGATGATGACGAGGACCGCCATCAGCCATAATTGCCCTTCGTGCCGCTCAATCCTTTGCAGCCGCTGGTCGTGCAATTCTTTCACGTCGCTCGTCATGGGGAGAACGTCGATGGGGCCGGCCCTTCAACCTTACCTGCTTCCACCTTCTTGTCAACCGGTTCAAGCGGTGTGCTCAACGGCGAGCCTGTGTTCGCTATCGAAAGGTCCCTGTCATGAGAAGACTTCGCCCGCATCGAGCGTTCGAGACAGGGTCAGCTGTTCATTGACACAATTTGACTTGGAGCGCCATTTTCAAATATTCCGCGTCCACCGGCTTGGTGATGTAGTCGTACGCGCCGGCGTGAAATGCCCGCCTCCCCGTCTCTTCGTCATAGACCGCGGTGATCATCGTCACGGGCAGATTGGGTGACAGGGCCTTGATTTGCCTCAAACACTCCAGGCCGTTCATGTCCGGCATGATGATATCAAGCAGGACAAGATCCGGCTTGTTCTGTTTCACAAACTCGATGGCCGTCTTTCCGTTGTTGGCCAGATAGATCTCGTATTCGGGGTTTTCCTCCAGGTGCAATTTGAGTAACTTTGAAAACAGAATCTCATCATCAACAATTAAAATCTGACTTTTTTTCCCCATGACTTTTCTCCTCATGAATACCCAGTGCGATGGCGACTTTGACCCCTCTGCTTTCCCGATTCTGGATATGGATCATCCCCTTGTGCATGTCAATCAGGTTCCGTGTCACGGTGAGCCCCAACCCGGTGCCCTTCCCAGCCGGTTGGCCGGTGAAAAACGGTTCATAAATCCTTGGGAGATCGGCTTCGGGAATCCCCGATCCAGTATCCTCGATTTCGACCAGCACCACGGACTCTCCGGCGGCAAATCGTTTCATGACATCCGGCCCCAGAGGGAGCACAGATTGCTCCGCCGGCACAACGGAGGTGGTGACGGTCAGCGCTCCGCCGTTGGGCATCGCTTGGATTGCATTCAGGAAGAGATTGATCAGGGCCTGCTCAATCTTCTGTTTATCGAGTTTGAGCGGTGGGAGTGAACTTCCCAGCGATCTGGAGACGGTAATGTGATGCCTGTCCAGCTCGTATTTCAGCAACATGAGAGCCTGCTCCACAACCGAATTGACATCGAGGAGGACGGGATTGATCGCCTGCAAGGAGGAAAAGTCCAATAATCCAATAATGATCGAATCCGCCCTCTTGATGGCCACGTCAATGTCATGGAGGACTTCCTGAATCTTGTCATCGGTTGTGGTGACCCGTTTGGCCAAATACTGGGTGCCCATGGAAATCACGGCCAGCGGATTTCTGACCTCGTGCGCGACGCCGGCGGCCAGCCGCCCGACGGATTCCAGCTTTGCGGCCTGGAAGAGCTGCAATTGGGTCGAGGTTAACGCTTCATGCGAATGCTTCAATGCCTCCAGCGCCCGAAGCAACTCCTGCTCGCGTTCGGTCAGCCGACTGATCGCCTGTTTTAATCGCTCCTCCGTTTGCCGGCGTGCCGTCACGTCACGGGAGTTGAAAATTCCGACGATCGAACCGCCGTCGACTCTGTATCCCCTTCCCAGTGATTCAAGCAGGCACCACAGACCATCGATCCGGCGAAACCGGAACTCAACCACGTGTGATTTGCCGATCTCTTTGATGCCGTTTTTCAGAATGGTCGTTACACGGGGAATGTCCTCGGGGTGTATATAATTGACCACAGAATCTCCCGCCAATTGGCCTTGCCGGTAACCCAGGACCCGCTCCACGGACGGGCTGTCGTAAAGAATCGTGCCCATGAGATCGACGACGGTGATCACGTCGCTGGAGTTCTCGATCAGTGATTGGAAATACTTCTCCTGTTGCGGCGGCCCAATTCTGATCCGATTGCGCTCTCGATGACTCGTGCGAGCGCAGAGCACCGACTCGATGGTCGGAATGAGGCGCACCAAGTCTCCCTTGGCGATGTACGCGTGTGTTCCCGATTTGATCGCTTCCGCCGCGAGTGTTTCGCCGATGGCGTCCGTCAGGATGATGAATGGCAGGTCAAGTCCCATCTCCCGCAAATGCAAGAGCACGGACAGCGCGGTCAACTGACGCGTCGTGGAATTGGAGATGACGAGATCCCATGTGCTGTCGTGCAATGTCTGCTCGATGCCGGCCCATGTGTCGACGCGCTCATACGTGACCGTCAGGCCGTGGCCACTCAACATGTCGACAATGAATTGTGCCTCCTGCTCGGAGTCATTGATCAACAGCAAACGAAGCGGTGTGACCATCTACACCGTGTTCCGCAGGACGATCAGGCACGTGGCAAATGAGTACATCATCATGGCCGTTAATGCATGGCCACGACCCTCCGGCTATAGAGGGCGGCGGGGAGGATCTTGTGGAGTTTGTGCCGAAGCTGTTCAAGGGAGGTGGCGTCGATCACCAATGTGTCGTCAGGATCGAGCCTGACCTCGAGACTGTAGGTCGACAGGCCGTCCCCATTGTGATGCTTGAAAAAATTCACTAGATACATGTCGTTGTCGAAGGCTATCCACTTTGCTTCAACCAAGGTCGTAAAAATGGAGCACCTCCTGTCGCCGCGCCGTCCGAGAGGGTCGGTCCCGCCCATCGCCCAGGTGTTGTGAACCGATTCCTGTCGTGATTCGGGAAAAAAGAGAGGCAAAGAACGTGCCAGCGCGGCGCCGGACGATGGCCGTCAGGCAGAATGGGATACGCTGGCGGCGCTCAGGGCCGCTTTCAGGGAGAGGGTGAAGGTCGTTCCTTGTCCCACGACACTGCTGACGGAAATTGTACCCCCTAGTTCTTCAACGATTTTTTTCGTAACGGCCAGGCCAAGCCCCAGTCCCTTTCGTTTGGTAGTGCCATAATCGGTAAATATCGCGGAGAGACGTTCCGG